>CANRJM010000003.1 GCA_947630925.1 uncultured Lachnospiraceae bacterium | reverse complement strand
GTAGATAGGGCAGGAGTGGAAGTGCAGCAATGCATGGAGCGGACTGTCACTAATAGGCCGAGGGCTTAACCAAAGGGTAAGGAGAGAGCGGTATGCAGTTTTGAAGGTATCAAAAAAAGGGCAAAGCGTTGAGTTTGCCCTTTTTTTGATTTCGTCATTTTGCTTTATGATTTACTAAATTCCAGATAAAGTCGCTCTACGATGTCGCGGATTGACTTTTTGGAACAGTCGATCACGAGATCTGCATAGCGTTCATATAGAGTAGTCCGTTCTTCATATAATTCAATCAAATCCTGTCCGGGTTTCATGACAACGCCCCGTCTTTCTAAATCGCCTAAGCGGATTTCCAATTCGTCATATGGAAGTTTGAGATAGATGATGGTTCCAAGAGATTTAAAATGCATCATAGCTTCCATCCCGTAAATGGCGCTGCCTCCGGTGGCGATGACCGTTTTTTTCGTGTCAATCGTAATATTTACTGTATTTTCAATTTGTTTAAATACGTCGATTCCCTTTTGCTCTATAATATCAGGAAGCAGCATTTTTTCCCGCTCCTGTATTAATAAGTCGGAATCAATAAAGGAATATCCTAATTTTTTGGCTAAAACAATTCCTATAGTGCTTTTTCCTGCACCGGGCATTCCTATTAAAATAATATTATCCATATACCCTCCATTCCGAGAACGTTGCTGTTTATGGAACCGTAAGAGAAAGCTGGCAGGAGTTTCTCTAATCGGCTCAAGACGTATTTGTGACGTTCTCGGCACAAATAGCCACGTAATGGGTAAGCGTTATGTTACCTGCCATCATTCGGTAAAGAGTATTGTAGTTATTTTAGTAAAAAAGAAAGGTTCTGTCAATCAGATATTAACATTGCTTAGAAATGCCAGATACAAAAAAGGGAATTTCAAAAATATTTCTAATTCTGCTTTACAAGCATACTCTGATTCGTTATGATAATAGTCGTTGGAATGTTGGAAATATTTGGAAGGAGATGATTATCATGGCAAAAAATCCAGTGGTAACGTTTGAGACAAATGCAGGGACGATTAAGGCGGAATTATATCCGGAGATTGCTCCAAATACAGTTAATAATTTTATTTCATTAGTCCGCAAGGGGTTTTATGATGGCATTATTTTTCATAGGGTCATTGAGGGATTTATGATTCAAGGCGGCGATCCGGACGGTGTTGGTACCGGGGGACCGGGATATTCCATTAAAGGCGAATTTGAACAGAATGGTTTTCAAAATACTCTGAAACATACGGAAGGCGTTCTTTCAATGGCAAGATCTCAGATGCCGGATTCTGCAGGCTCCCAGTTTTTTATTATGCATAAGGATGCGCCGCATCTGGATGGAGCGTATGCAGCATTTGGAAAGGTAACGGAGGGCATGGATGTTGTCAATAAAATAGCCGAAACAGAGACCAACTATATGGATGCGCCATTGGAAAAACAGGTCATGACTAAGGTAACCGTTGAGACTTTTGGAGAGGACTATCCAGAGCCGGATAAGTGCTGATCAAAGAAAAACGAAAAGAGAACCCAAAAGGGCAGTATATGTAGGGAAATGACATATTTTGTCCTTTTTTCTCGTATAAAGGCTCTTTGGGACAATTCTTTTGCCGGTCAAAGATTGTTCACATAATTTTGACAAAAGAATGTTATAGTTTTTCTAGAATAATAGATGGAGGAGGCATAAAATTTTGATTGAGGTAAAGAATCTTGTGAAACGATACGGGAACCATATCGCTGTAAATGATCTGACATTTACAGTCGATACGGGAAAAGTGGTGGGCTTTTTAGGACCAAACGGCGCAGGGAAGTCTACTACCATGAATATGATAACAGGGTATATTGCGCAGACAGAGGGAACGGTTTTAATCGATGGGATCGATATGTTGGAAGAGCCGGAAAGAGCCAAGGAAAAGATTGGTTATCTGCCGGAAATTCCGCCATTATATCCCGACATGCGGGTAAGGGAGTATCTCCAGTTTGTAGCAGACTTAAGAAAAGTTTCAAAAAAAGAAAGAGATTTGGAAATATATGAAATTATGAAAAAGACAAAGGTCTTAGAGGTAGCAGAGCGTCTGATCCGCCACTTGTCAAAGGGGTATAAGCAGAGGGTTGGTTTATCTGCGACAATGATCGGACAGCCTGATATCTTGATTCTGGATGAACCTACGGTAGGGTTAGATCCGGGACAGATCATAGAAATCCGCGAACTGATCCGGGAACTGAGCAGGGATCATACCGTGCTGCTAAGTTCACATATTATGCAGGAAATTTCGGCAGTTTGCGATGAAATTATCATTATTAATAAGGGAAAGATGATTGCCTGCGATACGCCGGAGAATCTTACGAAGAGAATGCTCCGGAATAATGGGATCAAACTTCAGGCAAAAGGCGAACGCATGCAGATCGATACGGCGCTTCGAAATATTCCTCAGATTACAGATATCGTATACGAAAAAGAAGAGCCGGAAGAGGGAATTGTGCAAATGACGGTTTATACTGAGAAATCAGAAGATGTCAGGGAAGCTGTTTTTTATGCGATGGCGGAGATATCCTGTCCTATTATGGAAATGCACACAATCGATACAACATTAGAGGACGCTTTCCTGGCCCTTACGCAGGGCGAAGCTTGGCAATCGGATGAACCGGTAACTGGTCAGGGAAGAGAAGAAGATGGAGAACCGGTAACTGGTCAGGAAAGGGAAGAAGATGGAGAACCGGTCACTGGTCAGGAAAGAGAAGAAGACGGAGAACCGGAAGAAACGGATGCCGGAATCGCGGGAACGGGCAAAGAAGATAGTCAGAAAGAGGAGGTTGAATAAATGTTAGCAATATATAAAAAGGAATTGATGCAATATTTTCATTCTATGATCGGCTTTGTATTTTTAGCATTTTTTCTGGTCATTGTCGGCATTTATACCTGGGCGTATAATCTTGCTGGCGGATTGGGAAATTTTGAGATGACGTTAGATAGTATTTATTTTCTGTTTGTGCTTTTGATACCAATTCTGACTATGCGGATCGTGGCGGAAGAAAACCACCAGAAGACAAACCAATTATTGTATACGGCGCCGGTTTCTGTTACAAGGATTATTCTGGCAAAGTATTTTGCTGTTTTAACTTTGTTTTTGATAGGCGTTGGTGTGATTAGCTTTTATCCGTTGCTGCTCTGTCAGTATGGAAGTGATGTGAGGCTGGCTTCTGCATACAGCAGCATCATTGGATTTTTCCTGTTTGGGGCAGCCTGTATTGCGATTGGCGTATTTATTTCTTCTTTGACGGAAAGTCAGGTTATTGCGGCAGTTGTTTCTTTTATTGTACTGCTGATGACATTTTTAATGAGCAATATTACCGGTATGCTTCCGACAGACGCGTTGACGCAGTGTATGATTCTGGCTTTTGTATGGCTGCTTGTTTCTTTTATTGCTTACAATATCATGCAGAATATTGTTGTAATGGCGGCAATCGCTGTATTGGGAGAATTGGCAATTTGGATTGTTTATTTTGCGAAGGCCTCGCTGTATGAAAGCCTTGTAACGAATATTTTGAATGTTTTAGCCATTTCAACGCGTTTTGACGAGTTTAGTTTGGGGATTCTGCATTATGACGCTATTGTTTATTATGTCAGTATTTCCGCGTTGTTTGTTTTTCTGACAATTCAGATGATTAAGAGGAAGCGGTTTAGCTGATATGGCATTTATGCAGACAGGCAAAGCAGGTAGTGAAAGACAGAGGCGTACTGCCGTGGTAATAATTAATAATGCACGAAAATCGGTGCAGGAATGGAGATTTTATGAATAAAGAAAAAAATTCAGAAATAGGAGCGGGCTCCGAAGCGGGCGAAGGCAAAAAAAGAAGAAGGACTGTCAATGTGAAAGGTTCCTTTCAAAGCCGTCAGTTTAAAGCGGGGGCATACAGCTCTTTATTGACGGTTTTAGTGATTGCAATTGTTGTGATTATAAATTTAGTATTTTCAAAGTTGGATTTGACGACGGACTTGAGCAAAAATGGGTTATTTACGCTGACGAAAGAAACGAAAAAAGTAGTAAATAAAATGGAACAGGATGTTACGCTTTATTATATGGTGGAAGATGGTAAGGAAGAGGATTACATCTATAATGTTTTAAAGCAATATGGGAAGGCGTCGGATCATATTTCTTTAAAAAAGGTAGATCCTGTAGTCAATCCGGGCTTTGCCTCGAATCACGGAATTGACAGTGAGATTGCGGACGGTGATGTGATTGTAGAGAATGAAAAGACAAAAGCCGCAAAATACATCTCGTATGACGATATGTATTCTTCCAACCAGAGCTATACGGCATATGGTTCTGAGGATTCTGATACTTATTTGGATGCGGAGGGACAGATTACATCTGCCATTCAAAGTGTTCTGTCAGGTCAGAAAAACAAGATGTATATTATGACAAAGCATTCGGAGCTGACATTCGGAAGCAGCCTGACCGATGCTCTGGAAAAAATGGATATTGAGACGGCAGAGTTAGAACTGGCATCCCGCAAAGCCGTTCCGGAGGATTGTGATATTCTTCTGCTCAATGGCCCTTCTACTGACCTGACAAAGGAAGAAAAGAAGATGGTTTTGGATTATCTCAAGGCAGGCGGTCATGCCATGATTAATCTTGCATATACGGAAAACGAACTGCCAAATGTAGAGGAGATATTAAATTACTATGGTGTCCGGTGGACGAAGGGCGTAATCTTTGAGGGGGCAGGATATTATGCATCCTATCCAAATGCTATTCTGCCTTCTGTCAATAGTGAATACACGCCGCTTAGTGAACTGAAAGGATATATTATCTTTCCAAACGCAGCCGGCCTTGCTGCAGAGGGTGGGGACGCCTTACGCAGTTCCGTAACGATTACGGATATTATGGATACTTCAGAAAGTTCCTATATAAAAACAGATATGTCTGCAGAGACGATTGAAAAAGAGGATGGCGATATTGATGGACCGTTTTCGGTCGGTTTATCGGTAACGGAAAGTTTGGACGGAGGAAAAGAAACGTCGTTAATCGTATATTCCTCTGCAACTGCTTTTATTGACGAGTTTACAGCTACTACGCAGTTGAGCAACAGCGATGTGTTTCAGAAATCAATCAGTTCATTGGCTGCTTCGGATACGGAAAAGGTTTCCATTGCGCCAAAAAATATGTCGTATTCTTATATTTCTGTCATGCCGGGGACACAGCTTTTCTGGGCGGCGGTTCTGATTGTTATTCTTCCGGCAGGATTATTGATTACAGGATTTGGCATATGGTTTGTGAGAAGGAGAAAATAGTGTGCGTTTCCAAATCAGCGGAAAGGGAGAAAAATGATGTTAAAAAAGAAAAAACAATGGCTGACTGTGCTGGCGCTTTGCGTCATCCTATTGGCTCTGTGCGGCATCTACTTTTTTGCTAATCGATATCAGAACCAAAAAGAAAAGGCAGAGAAGGAAGATGCGGATAAAATTGTATTATATTCGCTGAAAAAAGAGGATCTTGCGAAGATTCATTACAAAAACAGTAAGGCGGATATTACGTTTGTAAAGGAAGACGGCAAGTGGAAGCTGGAAAGTGATAAAGATTTTCCGGCCGATCAGTCAAAAATCGAAACTATGGTGGAATCTGCAGCAGAAATCACAGCGCAGAGAAAAGTTGTTGAGAACTGCAGGGATCTATCGGAATATGAGCTTGAGAATCCGATGCTTCAAATTGAAGTAACAACGCAGGACGGGCAGACGGGAAAAATAGCCTGCGGCATGGAATCCATAGCGGCAGAAGGACGGTATGCTTATTCGGGCGACAGCAGAACGATTTATGTGGTGCCGTCCAGCATGACGGATGAGTTTGATTATTCCAGGAATGAATTGATGGAGCTGCCGGAACTGCCGGAAATTAATGCGGAATATGTTACAGCATATTCTACGGAGAAGAAACAAAAAACAACATTTCATGCGGTATATGATGCAAAGCGGGCCAAATATAAAGGGATCTATGGCTGGGATATTAAAGAGCCATATAGCCAGACGGTAGCGGGAGATCAGGATGGTTTACAAAATGCCTTTGCGGGAATTGCTGCATTGGAATTTACACAGGGAGTCAGCTATCGGGCGACAAAAGAGGAATTAAAAAAATATGGTCTTCTTTCGCCAAATAATACAGTGCATGTGAAATATTATACCGTAACCTCGGAAACCGGAGAAAAAGATACAGAGAGTCCGTCGGCGGATGCAGAAAATGCAGAGGAAAAGATAAAAGAGGAAGATAAGGTCTATCACAACTTAGAACTTCTGATTGGCAGCAAGGATGATACCGGGGAAAATTATTATGTTACAATGGCAGGGAATCCGGGCATCTATCTTTTATCGGCTGAAACCGTAAAAAGCATTGCCGAAATTGATGCTTTTAGCTGCGTTTATGCAATGCCGTGTCCGGTCAATACGGATACCATTCAAAAAATTTCTCTGCAATACCGCGGAAAGAATGATAAGATAACTGCATCGAAGGAAGAAAACTTTCAGAAGGCATATCAGGCGTTTGGAGAGATAGAGTATGCTTCTGTGATAAAAAAAGAGGCTGTCAAAGGGAGCAATACGCCGGTTGCCGTGGTTACATTTACGGAGAAAGATAAGACGTCCACAGTAACTTTCCTGCCGTATGACGGCGTGAATTTTTACCGTGTGGATGTAGACGGAGTCTGTCAGTTTGTTGCAGAAAAAAATGTGATTGATAAAGCTTTGGAAGGACTTATTGCGCTGCAGTAGGTTTTGGCCGATTCCTTCTTGATTTTTGGAAAAGCGGTTCTATTTGACACAGGATATGGAATAAGATAAAGTGGTATGGACAAAGAATAAGAAGGAATGGGTGTAATATGCACTGGAAGAGAAAAAAAAGAAATCAGCTAATTGTTATTTTAGGTCTTTCTCTCATGGTCTTTCTTTGTCTTCTTTTGGAGGCGCAGAGAAAAGAACTTTTTTCGGGGAAAGAAAGCGGCAGGCAGGAAAGCGGGACAAAGAAGGAAGAAAAAAAGACGGCTTCCAAGGAAACAGAACGAATTACAGAAGATACCGAAGTGAAAGTACTCATTATGAGTACAAATTTTGCATCGCTGTTTCATAAGAAGATCAAAATAACATCGGAACATCCATTTTCCGTAACGGTAGATGGCGTGAAGAAAGAATACGGCGCGGGAAAAGCTGTAACATATTCTGCAGACAATAAAGCGCTGAAGGGAAAAAAGATTCTCTTTACACCGTCGAAGAATGCCAGGCTGAAGGTGATGTCCATTACCCGGCAGAACAGGTATCCTTCCTATCGGGGGACGATGAAGATAACATGGAAAAAGCAGGGACTGATGCTTACCAATCAACTGCCGTTAGAGGAGTACTTATATGCAGTTGTTCCAAGCGAACTTTCTACAGGCAATAAGATGGAGGCGCTGAAGGCACAGGCAATCTGCGCCAGAAGCTATACATATCGTCAGATTCGGTCGAACCGTTATGAGAAATATCATGCGCATTTGGATGACAGCGTGGCGTTTCAGGTATATAATAATATACCCGAGGATAAAAGATCCCGTAAGGCGGTCAATGCCACAAAGGGACTGGTGCTTACCAATAAGGGAAAGGTACTGGTGGCATATTACTATTCTACCTCCTGGGGGTATTCCGCATCCGGGCAGGATGTCTGGAATACAAAATCACGTATTTCCTATTTGCCGGAAAAGCTCCAGATTACGGATGAGGCGAAAAGTGGCACGCAGGTACAAAACCCCGATTTGTCGGATGAGAGGGAGTTTCAGAGATTTATTGAGGAAGAGCCGTATGAAACGTATGACAGTTCTGCCGATTGGTATCGATGGAAGGTTATAATCAGCCGGAAAAGTTTATCGAACCGCATTGACGCTATGCTGCAGTCCTGTTACCAAAGCAGTCCGGAACAGGTGCTGACACAGCAGGCTGATGGAAGTTACAGGCGGGAGAAGTTAAAGCCTTTGGGAACCGTTAAAAAAATCCGGATAGAAGAGAGGAAGAAAAGCGGACTGGTAACAGAAGTTGTGTTTGTCGGAACAAAAAATGTTGTCAAAGTATGTACGCAATATAATATACGCAAAGCGCTGACGCCGCTTTATGAGCAGATTTCCTATCAGAGAGGGGCTTCCGCGACCACTATGAATCTCTTGCCAAGCGCAGCTTTTTATATCCGTGAGACAATAGAGGGAAAGCAAAAACTGTTTTGCTTTATCGGAGGCGGATTTGGGCATGGAGCAGGCATGAGCCAGTGCGGAGCGGCAGAAATGGCGAAAAGAGGCAAGACATATCCGGAAATTTTAACACACTATTTTGCAGGCGCGGATATTACGCCTATTTCTAAGTTAAAATAGGTATATTGCCGTAGTCTTTTACTGTGGGGGCTCCATTTGCTGTATTTCTTTCAGGTAGTTGGAACGGTTCTTTAACACTTCGTTTAAGATACCACCTAAGAACAGAATATACATGCAGGCATACAGCCAGATCATAAGTAAGGCAATCGTAGTCATCGTGCCATAGAAGGCAGAGTAATTGTTAAAGCGGTCCACATAATAAGAATACAGATACGAAAAGATTAACCATCCCAATGTGGCGAGCAGGGCGCCGGGAATGTGGCACCGAAGCTTCCATTTGCAGTTTGGAAGAATGCGGTACAGAAAAAGAAATACGGTAAACAGGATTAGAAATCCCAGGACCAGACGTAAATTGATAATTTTTACAGTCAGTGTTTGGAGGATTGGCAATCGGTTGAAGATATGCGTTTGTATCCAGTTGCCAAAAACAAAAATGGTCAGGATCGCTAAAATCAGCAGTGCAAACAAAATGCTGTATAAAAAAGCAAAAATCCGGATGACGATATAATTTCGCGACTCATTTTGCAGATACATGGAATTGAAACCCTGGATCAGAGAAAGAAATGCTTTGGAGCTGAGCCAGATAGTACTTATAATACTAATGGAAAGAGCCGATCCGGTTCCCACGGTATAGATATCGTGGATGATATTGCTGATAAAGGTGCGAAAAGAACTTGGAAAAAGCTGGAGCAGCAGGGTGGTAAGCATTTCTTCTGTAAGAGGCGTCAACTGGAGCAGTGTAAAGAGAAAAAGAAGAAATGGGAAAAAAGACAGGATCAGAAAAAAAGCAGTCTGCCCGGAATAAGCGGATAGCGCCCGGCTGCGGAATTGTTTTCCTGTCATTTTTGCGATATGATAAATCGTTTGAAAAAGTTTATGTTTTTTAATTTTCATTTATCGGAAGCTCCTGTATTTTCGGTTTTATCATAGTATATGCTTAAACTGCGCATAAGAATACCTGTACGCAGATGAAGTGTCATAGTTATTCTGTCTGAAAATCACGGAATCATTCTAATTATAGCATGAAACCAGGCTTCGCGTAAATAATTCCGGCATCGTATAACAGGATTCGGGGAGATAAAGTTGCAGAACAGTTTCTGATACGCTATACTGTATCGTAAGAATATTTTAATCAAGGGGGGAAAAGATATGCATGATTTTCAAAAAGTTGATATAGAGCAGATGGAAATCAATCCTTTCCGTATGATAGGAAAAGATTGGATGTTAGTTACAGCAGGAAATGAAAGAAAAGCAAATACCATGACGGCTTCCTGGGGCGGCGTCGGAATTATGTGGGGAAAAAATGTTGCATATGTATTTATCCGCGACAGTCGTTTTACAAAGGAATTTATTGACAGGGAGGGAAGGTTTTCCCTTAGTTTTCCTGCAGAACAATATCGGAAAGAAATGAAGTTTTTAGGCACTGTTTCCGGAAGGGATGAGGATAAGATAAGAGAAGCCGGTATGCACGTAGGGTATTATGATGGCGTTCCTTATATTGATGAGGGCAGCCTGATCTTAATCTGCCGTGTCATGTCAGGCACCCCAATTCGGAAAGAAGACTTTTGGGATCGGGCGATTGATGAAAAATGGTACGCAGAACAGGATTACCATATGATGTATATAGCAGAGATTACAGATATTATGGCGCGGTAATTTGTAATAACTTTGTTGTAATTTTGCCATATTGATTGTATATAGTAGAATTGCAATAGAAAATATACGGCGCTCTTAAAGAACTTTGTTAAAAATGTAAAAAAATAATATTTTTTTTGCAGGAAAGTTGACAGTTATGTACAAGAGTGCTAGTATAATAGTTGGAAGCGGTGTGTACATATTAGAAAAAAGTATTTTTACTGATATGTACGGGTCGTAAATCATTTTTAATTATAAGGAGGAAGAATTATGAGATTCAGTAATGCAGCTAAGAAAGTATTTTCAGTAGCTCTCGCAACAGCAGTAGTAACCGGTTCTATGGCAGTAGCTCCGGCGCCAAAGGCAGATGCAGCATCTTCTTATACAGCATATTTATGCTTTGCAACGAAGAAGTGGAATCATCGCAACAACCATGACGATTCAGGATTCTCTACAAAGTTGCTGACAGAGAAGAATGTAGTAAATGCAAAGGCTAAGAAGGCTAAATTTAAGAATGCAACAGTAAAGAAGTCTAAGAAATCAAAGACTTACACAGTAAGTCTTACAGGTCTTAAGAAAGGTGCTATTTCTAGTGACGGCGGCTGGAACAGCTTATATATCGACACAAGCATTCCGGGCAGCATGAAGAAAAAGTTTAAAGTATCAAAGTTAGTAGTTAAGGTAGACGGCAAGAAAGTAAAGACAATTAAGAATCCTGTTATTACACCGGATCCGGGCAAGTCTGATAAGTATTGCCAGATACAGGTTATCAATACTTGGAACACATATGCAAATAAAAAGGCAAGTAGCACTTCTGTTAAGATGCCTAAGAAGAGCATTTCCGTTTCCTTTACCGTAAAGTCCCTTAAATAGGACGGATGTGAAAACAGATGCGGATGGCTGACAGTGTCTGTTTCAGGTAATTCATTGAATGTATGAATAACGCCGCAACATGAGTGGTCATAGCGCCGCTTGTGGTGCGGCGTTATTTTACTGCGCAAAATTCCAAATAGGACTATGCTGGTCTTTTCATTGTATTTGTTGTATGATAGCGGTAAGGGAAAAATGGTAGAAAGGTATGGTAAGATATGCGGGAGCAGGAAAAACTATTGGATATGATGAAGGAAATCAGGAAGATTGCAGAGACCCAGCAAAATAAGCTGACAAAAGGGGAAATTAAGGCGTATCTTGGGTCAAAAGAACTGGATGACATGCAGATGCAGGCGATTTATCAATATCTGGGAGAAAACCATATTCAGGTTGAGGGGTATCGGTATGTACCCCAGCAGAAAGAGAAGCCTGAAGAACGGAAAACGGCATTGGAAAAGAAGCCCGGTAGAAAGGCAGAGCAGAAAAAAACAGGGACGCAGAGTGAAAATAATATGCGGCGATATCAGAGTGAGATTGCGCGGATTTCAGGAGACCTGAAAAAAGAGGAAGAGTTGATTGTTTCCTTTTTAAAAGGGAACGATGAAATGAAAGAACGGATTGTGGAGAAATATCTGCAGGAGGTTATCAACATTGCGGAGCGGTACCGGGATAGAGGGGCGCCGGCAGATGAAATGATTGCTGAAGGCAATGTAGGTCTGATGCTGGCTGTGAACATCATACAGGAAAACCGCAGCGATTATTTCTGCCCGGATGGCCGCCTGGATGCGAAGAAGTTTTTTGGAACGTTAGAAATAGAGGTTTCCCATGCCATAGAACGTTATATAGATGAAGTGACAGAATCGAAGGATTGGGAGAATGCAGTTCTTGCGAAAACAAATTTACTGCATGAAGCAACGAAATATATGACAGAAGAAATGGGGCGGGTTCCGACAATTGAGGAACTTTCAGAGTATACGAAACTATCACGGCAGGAAATCAACAGCATCCGAAGGCTCTCAGAGGATGCAAAACGCATAACGCAGGAAAGGTAAAAAATTTCATGAAAGAGATTGTTGAGCCGCTGCTTCGGTGGTATGCAAAAAATAAGCGCAGTCTTCCGTGGCGTGACACAAAGAATCCATATTATATATGGCTTTCGGAAATTATGTTGCAACAGACCAGAGTGGAGGCGGTAAAAGGATATTATGAGCGCTTTTTGAAACGGCTGCCGACAGTAGAAGATCTGGCTGCCGTCCCGGAAGAAGAACTGATGAAACTGTGGCAGGGGCTGGGATATTATAACCGCGCGAGAAATCTGAAAAAAGCCGCGAACAGGATATTGGAGGAATATAAAAAGTTTCCGGAAACCTATGAAGAACTATTAGAACTGCCGGGAATCGGCGAGTATACAGCAGGAGCCATTGCTTCGATTGCCTTTGGACAAAGGGTTCCGGCAGTGGATGGGAATGTATATCGTATCTATTCCAGGCTTCGCGCGGATGACAGTGATATTACAAAAGGAAAGGTCAGGGAACGAATACGGCGGGATATTGCTGATATTGTGCCGCAGGAAGATGCGGGTTCCTTTAATCAGGCTTTGATGGACTTAGGGGCTGTGATCTGTCTTCCGAATGGCACGCCGCTTTGCGGGGAATGTCCTGTTTCTGAACAGTGCAAAGCATATCAGGCGGGGAATATGCAGGCGTTTCCGGTTAAAGCGAAAAAGAAATCAAGAAAGATAGAAGAAAAAACAGTGTTTTTGATAGAGTATCAGGGAAACTATCTGCTGCAGCAGAGGCCGGAATCGGGATTGCTTGCCGGGCTTTGGGAATTTCCGTCACAGGAGGGGAAACTTTCCCTGGAGCGGCTTCTGCCGCTTTTAAAGGAATGGGGCGTAGATGCGAAGCAGGTAGAACTGCTGGGAAGCGGGAAACATATTTTTTCCCACGTGGAATGGCATATGCTCGGATATCTCATTCACCTGAAAAAATTTCCGGAGGCGCTGCAGGGGGATTTTGTGCTTTCCTCTGTAGAGCAGATGGTTCAAAAATATAGCATCCCATCTGCGTTTTCAATTTATCTGCAAAAGATCCTGTCCAATGGACTACATTAGTAGTTCTTAGGAAAACGGGGGATTACACAATATTTAGTGAAAAAGTTTAAAATAATCACAATATCTTGTGGACATTTTCGGCAAGTAATGCTATAATAACCTTTGTTTGTACGGAAACAGGAATAATGAAGGGGAGATAAGAATGAAGGTTACAAAACGGGATGGAAGAATTGTAGACTATGACCGCAATAAGATTATTATTGCCATTCAGAAAGCAAATGCTGAGGTTGACCGCTATGAACAGGTTTCAGATGAAAAGATTGAGTCGATTGTTGCGGGAATCGAAAATCTGCATATGGACAATTTAATGGTGGAAGATATTCAGGATATGATTGAGCAGAAACTGATGAGCGAGCGGAAGTTTGAGCTTGCCAAGAAGTATATTATCTACCGCTATACCCGTGAAATGGTCCGTCGCGCTAATACAACGGATGATTCGATTATGAGCCTGATTAAAAACAGCAATAAGGACGTTATGGAAGAAAATTCCAATAAAAACGCCTATATTGCATCTACACAGCGTGATTTGATTGCAGGCGAAGTATCAAAGGATTTGACGAAGCGTATTTTGCTGCCGGAGAAGATTGTGAAAGCCCATGAGGAGGGGGTTCTTCACTTTCACGATATGGATTATTTTTTGCAGAGTATTTTTAACTGCTGCCTGATTAATATTGGCGATATGTTGGAGAATGGCACGGTAATGAATTCCAAGCTGATTGAAAGCCCAAAAAGTTTTCAGGTAGCCTGTACGGTTATGACGCAGATCATATCGGCAGTGGCGAGCAGCCAGTACGGCGGGCAGTCCGTCGATATCAGGCATTTGGGCAAATATTTGCGTAAGAGCCGTAAAAAATATGAGAAGCATTATAATAAAAAGTTTGGGGACAAAGTCAGTAAAGAGGTAAGGGATGCGTTTGTAAAGGATCGACTGTATGATGAATTAAAATCCGGCGTGCAGACGATTCAGTATCAGATTAATACGCTGATGACTACAAACGGACAGTCTCCATTTGTTACGCTGTTCCTAAACCTGGATAAAGATGATCCATATATTGAAGAAAATGCCATGATCATCGAAGAGATTCTGAATCAGCGTATTGAAGGCATTAAGAATGAAAAGGGCGTGTATGTTACGCCTGCTTTCCCGAAGTTGATTTATGTTTTGGATGAGCACAACTGCTTAAAGGGCGGCGAGTATGATTATCTGACGCGTTTAGCGGTAAAATGCTCTGCCAAGCGAATGTATCCGGATTATATTTCCGCCAAAAAGATGCGGGAGAATTACGAGGGAAATGTTTTCTCATGTATGGGGTGCAGAAGTTTCCTGACGCCGTGGAAAGATGCAGACGGCAAGTATCAGTTTGAAGGACGCTTTAATCAGGGTGTGGTCAGCATCAACCTGCCGCAGATCGCACTGATTGCGGACGGCGATGAAGAGGCGTTCTGGACGCTCTTGGAGGAACGTCTGTCTCTCTGCTTTGAAGCGCTTATGTGTCGCCATCATGCGTTGGAGGGGACATTGTCTAATGTAAGCCCGATCCATTGGCAGTATGGTGCGATTGCGAGGCTGAAAAAGGGAGAAAAGATTGATAAACTGCTTCATGACGGATATTCTACTATTTCATTGGGATATATTGGAATTTATGAAACAACAAAGCTTATGACCGGCGTAAGCCATACCGATCCAAAAGGAACAAATTTTGCGCTGCGCCTGATGAAGCGCCTTCGTCTTGCCTGTGATACATGGAAATTAGAGACCGGCATCGGATTTGGACTCTACGGGACGCCGGCAGAAAGTTTATGCTACCGCTTTGCAGAGATTGATAAAAAGAAGTTTGGCGAGGTAAAGGATGTTACCGATAAAGGATATTATACAAATTCCTATCATGTAGATGTACGGGAGAAAATTGACGCTTTCACAAAGTTTAAATTTGAGAGCCAGTTCCAGAAAATTTCTTCCGGCGGCGCTATTTCTTATGTAGAGATTCCGAATATGCGCCATAATCTGGAAGCGCTGGAAGATGTTGTTCGTTTTATTTATGAAAATATTCAGTATGCGGAGTTTAATACCAAGTCCGATTACTGCCATGTATGCGGTTATGACGGAGAGATTATCATTAATGACAAACTGGAATGGGAATGTCCGCAGTGCCATAACAAAGATAAAAGCAAAATGAATGTTACCCGGAGAACCTGCGGTTATTTGGGCGAAAATTTTTGGAACGTTGGGAAGACAAAGGAGATCAACGCGAGAGTTCTCCATCTGTAGAAACAGGCTTTCCAAACTGATATTTGCAGAATGGAGGTTGCTATGAATTATGCGGATATTAAGCAATATGATGTGGCGAATGGTCCCGGAGTCAGGGTTTCGCTCTTCGTGAGCGGCTGTACCCATCATTGTAAAGAGTGTTTTAATCCGGAAACCTGGGATTTCGATTATGGAAAACCGTTTACGGAGGAAACGATAGAACAGATTCTTTCATATATGGAGCCGGAATATATCAAGGGTCTTACCCTGCTTGGCGGAGAGCCTTTGGAACACAGCAACCAAAAGGGGCTGCTGCCGCTTCTGGAGGCGGTCAGGGAACGGTATCCGGAAAAAGGCATCTGGTGTTTTACCGGATATGATTACGAGAAGGATATCCTGGGAAGGATGGTTCAGGAATGGGAGGAAACTTCTAAAATCCTTTCCTGTTTAGAGGTGCTTGTAGACGGAGAGTTTTTAATTGAAAAAAAAGATTTGGGGCTGGCGTTTAAAGGTTCTTCCAATCAGAGGAGCATTTTGGTGCAGGAATCGTTAAAGAGCGGAAAAATCTGTCTGTGGGAGCCGGAAAACATTTCATAAAATGCATAAATTCGGTAATTCTGACAGAATATTGAAAAATCATCTTGAAATTTGCATGATAATTGAGTACAATAGTTTTTGGAATGTGTGGATTGACATATTCCGCAGCTTATGATGAATTGTTATGTGAACAGGTTTTACATAACAAATTATAATATTTATATTTAGGAGGAATTATAACATGGCAGTTAAGGTTGCAATTAATGGTTTTGGACGTATCGGACGTCTTGCATTCAGACAGATGTTTGGTGCAGAAGGTTATGAAGTAGTAGCTATCAATGATTTGACAAGCCCTAAGATGCTTGCTCATCTTTTAAAGTATGATTCGTCACAGGGGAAATATGAGAAGGCTGATTCTGTTTCATCCAGTGATGATTCTATTACAGTTGATGGAAAGGAAATCAAGATTTATGCTTTTCCGGATGCCAATGATTGTCCTTGGGGAGAGCTTGGCGTTGACGTAGTTCTGGAGTGCTCCGGATTCTATACGTCTAAGGAGAAGGCACAGGCTCATATCAATGCGGGAGCCCGCAAGGTTGTTATTTCCGCTCCGGCTGGAAATGATCTTCCTACAATTGTTTACAATACAAACCATACGACATTAAAGCCGGAAGATACAATTATCTCTGCAGCTTCCTGTACAACAAACTGTTTGGCGCCAATGGCGGATGCTTTAAATAAGTATGCGGAAGTTCAGTCCGGTATCATGGTAACGATTCATGCTTATACAGGCGATCAGATGACTTTGGATGGTCCTCAGAGAAAGGGCGATTTAAGAAGATCACGTGCAGCAGCCATCAATATTGTTCCAAACTCAACAGGCGCTGCCAAGGCTATCGGTCTTGTTATCCCTGAGTTAAACGGCAAGCTGATTGGTTCTGCACAGCGTGTTCCAACTCCTACAGGTTCTACAACAATCTTAACAGCAGTTGTTAAGGGCGCAGATGTTACGGTAGAAGGAATCAATGCAGCTATGAAGGCAGCATCAAACGAGTCCTTTGGTTACAATGAGGATGAAATCGTTTCTTCTGATGTTATCGGCATGAGATTTGGTTCTCTGTTTGACGCTACACAGACAATGGTTTCTAAGATTTCTGATGATCTTTATGAAGTACAGGTAGTTTCATGGTATGATAATGAGAACTCTTATACTTCTCAGATGGTAAGAACAATCAAATATTTCTCAGAGTTAGCATAATCAGGCGACTGGGAGTATTGATAAGAAATAAGATCCATATACGGGCCCGGTCTTTCATAGGACCGGACCTGTTTCGTTTTTAAAAGTATTGATTTTGGAGGTTAGATATGTTAAACAAAAAATCCGTTGATGATAT
This sequence comes from uncultured Lachnospiraceae bacterium, assembly GCA_947630925.1. GTDB lineage: Bacteria > Bacillota > Clostridia > Lachnospirales > Lachnospiraceae > Butyribacter. Next base: position 168,077 of record CANRJM010000003.1, on the reverse strand, counting down.
TGATGTAAAAGGAAAGAAAGTATTGGTCAGATGTGACTTTAATGTACCGCTGCAGGAGGGAAAGATTACCGATGAGAACCGTCTGGTAGCTGCCCTTCCTACGATTAAGAAGCTGATAGCTGACGGAGGCAAGGTCATTCTCTGTTCCCATCTTGGGAAGCCGAAGGGAGAGCCAAAGCCGGAATTATCTTTAGCTCCGGTAGCAACAAGATTATCTGAGTTATTGGGACAGGAAGTGAAGTTTGCAGCAGATGCAAATGTTGTCGGGGACAATGCAAAGGCGGCTGTTGCAGCTATGAAAGAGGGGGATGTCATTCTCCTGGAAAATACACGTTACAGAATCGAAGAGACAAAAAACGGAGAGGCATTTTCAAAAGAACTTGCTTCCCTTGCAGATGTATTTGTAAATGATGCGTTTGGTACGGCGCACAGGGCGCACTGTTCGAATGTTGGCGTAACGAAATTTGTAGACGGCGATTGTGCAGTGGGATATTTAATGCAGAAAGAAATTGATTTCCTGGGCAATGCAGTGAATAATCCTACCAGGCCGTTTGTGGCAATTCTTGGCGGAGCCAAGGTTTCTTCAAAGATTTCCGTTATCAACAATCTGCTTGACAAGGTAGACACTCTCATTATCGGCGGCGGCATGGCATATACCTTTATGGCGGCTCATGGCGAGGAAGTTGGAAAATCTCTTCTGGAAGAGGATTACAAGCAGTATGCGTTGGATATGGAGAAAAAAGCCGAAGAAAAGGGCGTGAAGCTCTTGATTCCGATTGATACGGTTGTTGCAGATGATTTCTCAAATGATGCAAACTTTAAAACGGTTGGTCGCGGAGAGATTCCTTCGGATATGGAAGGACTGGATATCGGCCCGGAGAGTTCCAAACTTTTTGCAGACGCCATCCGTGGCGCAAAAACCGTTGTATGGAACGGTCCGATGGGATGCTTCGAGATGCCGAATTTTGCCAAGGGAACGATTGAGGTAGCGAAGGCTATGGCAGACTTAAAGGATGCAACGACGATTATTGGCGGCGGCGATAGCGCGGCGGCAGTGAATCAGTTGGGATTCGGTGATAAGATGACGCATATTTCTACCGGCGGCGGAGCTTCTCTTGAATTTTTAGAGGGGAAAGATCTTCCTGGCGTCGTTGCAGCAGATGATAAATAAACAGGTCACATGTTTGTGGCAGAAAGAGAGTTGGGAGCATGGCAAGAAAGAAAATTATTGCGGGCAACTGGAAAATGAATAAAACTCCAAGCGAGGCAGTTGCTTTGGTAAATGAGTTAAAGGATTTAGTGAAAAATGACGCAGTAGACGTTGTATACTGTGTTCCGGCGATTGATATTGTACCGGTTGTAGAAGCGGTAAAGGGCACGAATGTTGAAGTCGGCGCAGAGAATATGTATTATGAGGAGAGCGGCGCATACACGGGCGAAATTTCAGCGGCAATGCTAAAGGATGCCGGCGTAAAGTATGTTATTATCGGTCACTCAGAGCGTCGCGACTATTTTAAAGAGTGCGACTGCGTATTAAACAGAAAGGTAAAGAAAGCTTTGGAAGCAGGTCTGATTCCGATTCTTTGCTGTGGAGAGTCTTTGGAACAGCGGGAAATGGGTGTGACAATGGACTGGATTCGTCTGCAGATTAAATCCGATTTGGCAGGCGTGACAGCAGATCAGGTAAAAGGCATGGTCATTGCTTATGAGCCAATCTGGGCAATCGGAACCGGTAAGACGGCTACCGCCGATCAGGCGCAGGAGGTTTGCAAGGGAATCCGTGAATGTATTGCAGAAATGTATGATACAGAAACAGCAGAGGCTGTCCGCATTCAGTACGGCGGTTCCATGAATGCAGGCAATGCGGCGGAATTACTGGCGAAGCCTGATATTGATGGCGGTCTTGTCGGAGGGGCTTCTTTGAAAGCTGATTTTGGAAAGATTGTTAATTACAAATAGCAGAATATTTGCGCAAACAATAGAAAACACGCTCTGAAAGTTTTTTCTATGGTCATGAATAAAACCCCGTTGCTGTTAGTACATATGCTGATTGGAACGGGGGTTGTCATATTCACATATGATTTTGCATGATCTTTTGATATGGATCCCCAGAGTATTCCATCATGATATCTACAGGAATCTATATCCCTGACAGGGGCGGATGTCGGATACCAAAAGCAATATGCTAAAATGGAGGATAGAGAATGAGAAGTTTAAAAGCAAAGTTAATGTGTACAACATGTATTATCTGTGTAATCTGTCTGATGCTGACCAGTGTTATCAGCTATCATATTGCATCGGAAAGCCTGTATAAAAAGGAAAGCAGGAATGCGGAACTGCAGGCGGAGAACAGTGCAAAACAAATCGATCAGTGGATCAATGGTTACGCCACTTATCTTGAGACGGTGGCATCCACAATGGAGACAGAGAAGATTGTTTCCTATCATGCGCAGAAAAACTTTTTAAGCAAAATGTTAGAGAAGCAGAATGCAATTGATGATACCCTGTATGACATTTACTTTACCAATCAGCAGAATCAAATGGCATCGGGCAGTGGTTATGAGCCGGATGGAACGGTTGATTTTACGCAGCGTGCCTGGTTTTTGGGAGCAAAGGAAACAGATGGCCTGTATTTTGATACGCCATATAAGGATGCCGATTCCGGCAGGGATGTCATTACAATATCCAAACAGGTTCAGTGGAACGGACAATTTGCCGGAGTGCTTTCGGAGGATATTTTTATTGATGAGATTGTAGAAGTTGTGAATCAGTGTAAGGTGGAGGGAAATAGTTATACCATGCTGATCGATCAGGATATGGGACTGATGGTGCATCCAAACGAGGATTACGGTTTTGTGGATGACGAACCACAGAAGTTGGATGCATTGGAAGGAAATCCTTATGCCAGTCTGGTAAAGCAGCTTCAAAAAGACAATGAAGAAAGCGTCAACGATCTTGCAGTAAAAGACTATGACAATGTGACAAGGCATATTTTTACCGGAAAAGTTGCAAGCTGCGGCTGGGTTATGGCTATTATGACCGAAGAGAGCGTTTTAAATCAGGAAGCAGATTCTCTGTTGCGGGGCTTTGGCATTGCTACGATTGCTTCTCTGCTGATTGCCATCCTGTTAATCGCTCTTGTTGCATATACAGTTACGAAGCCGATTAAGCTGTGTCTGACACGCCTGAAGCAATTATCAGAAGGCGATTTGACAACCGTAGTACCAAAGGTTCGCGGAAAAGATGAGAGTGCGGAACTTTTAAATAATCTGAATAAGACGATTGGCACGCTTCGGAGCATCATACAGGAAATCAATGTATTTGTCCAGAGGATCGCAGAAGGGAATTTTGGAGAAGAGATATCGCAGGATTTTCAGGGAGAATTTAGTAATCTGGCAAGGTCGCTTTCGGCAGTAAATGATGGAATTGGGAATACGATTAAACAGATTGACTTATCTACGAATAAATTTATTATGGAAGTAACGGATTTTGACTCTGTTGCGCAGGTACTTGCTGCAGGGACAACAAATCAGGCAGAGGCGGAGGAAGAGCTGAATGCAACGCTGACAGATATTTCCGAGAAGGTAAAAAGCAATAATGATAATACCAGAAATGCGGATCGGATGATGGTTGCCGTAGAGCAGGAACTGGAAGAGAGCAACCGTAATCTGAAAAATCTGGTTGCAGCCATGGATGTGATTGAGGCAAATTCCAATGAAATTGGCAATATTACCAGATTGATGCAGAATATTGCATCGCAGACGAATCTACTGTCTATGAATGCATCGGTAGAGGCTTCCCGTGCGGGAGAATCCGGCAAGGGCTTTGCCGTTGTGGCTGCTGAGATCCGGGAGTTGGCGGAAAGATGTAATAAGGCGGCAGCGGATACGACCGATTTGATTGAGAAAACCCGTAAGAGCATTCAGGAAGGCATGGAAAGTTTAAATGTAACGGTGGATTCTTTGCAGAAGGTATCACAGGAGAACCAGAGTACCGGTAAGCTGATTCGTGAGATTTCCAATGCGACGTCTGAGCAGAGCGAGTCGATCAAGCAAATCAGCCAGGCTTTGGAACAGATTACGAATGAAACGCAGAATAACTCGTCCACAGCAGAGAAGAGTGCGCGTACGAGCAAGGAGATGCGCCAGTCGCTAGAGTATTTAAAGAAGAGTTTGAGCAGATATTCCTATTAAAATTCAGATATCCGGTTTACCCGTTGCGCCATTTCCTGTTGATTTATGGTTTTGCCCTTTTGCAAGGAATGACAATGAGTATACCGGAAAGAAAGGAAAGAGATTATGAGTAGAAAACCAGTTGTATTAATGGTACTTGATGGTTATGGATTAAATGAAAAAAAAGAAGGGAATGCGATTGCACAGGCTAAGACGCCTGTGATGGATCAACTGATGGCAGAATGCCCGTTTCAGAAAGGAAATGCCAGTGGCCTGAGCGTAGGCCTTCCGGATGGTCAGATGGGGAATTCTGAGGTTGGACATATGAATATCGGCGCCGGCCGTATTATTTATCAGGAACTGACACGGATCACAAAAGCAATCGAAGATGGCGATTTCTTTAAAAATAAGGCATTGTTAGCTGCAATTGAGAATGTAAAAAAACATGGTTCAGACCTTCATCTGTTTGGCCTGCTTTCGGATGGCGGTGTACACAGCCATAATACCCATTTATATGGTTTGCTGGAACTGGCAAAACAGAATGGGATTGAGAATGTATATGTTCATCCTTTTTTGGATGGCCGTGATACGGCGCCTACCTCCGGAAAAGGATTTATGGAGGAATTGCAGGAGAAGATGACGCAGATTGGCGTCGGAAAAATTGCCAGCGTTCATGGACGCTATTATGCGATGGACAGAGATAATAACTGGGATCGTACAGAGAAAGCATATAATGCGCTGGTAGCGGGCGAGGGAAAGAAAGCTACCGATGCTGTGCAGGCCGTAGCGGATTCCTATGCGGAAGAGGTCAATGATGAATTTGTCGTGCCGACGGTAATTGAGGAGGACGGTAAGCCGGTAGCTACAGTTAAGGCGAATGATTCGATTATTTTCTTTAATTTCCGTCCGGACAGAGCGCGTCAGATTACGCGGGCTTTCTGTGATGAGAAGTTTGAACATTTTAACCGTGTCAACGGTTTCATGCCATTGACTTTTGTATGTTTTACAGATTATGATGAAACAATTGGAAATAAGCTGATTGCTTTTGAAAAGGAAAGTATTGATAATACTTTTGGCGAATTTCTGGCGGCGAACGGAAAGACGCAGCTTCGTCTGGCGGAAACGGAAAAATATGCGCACGTTACGTTTTTCTTCAACGGAGGCGTGGAAGAGCCGAACAAAAATGAGGACCGCTCTCTGGTAAAATCCCCTGCCGTAGCCACTTATGACCTGCAGCCGGAGATGAGCGCGCCTGAGGTAGGGGAAAGGCTGACGGCAGCGATTGTTTCCGGAAAATATGATGTCATTGTGATTAACTTTGCAAATCCCGATATGGTAGGCCATACCGGTGTAATTCCGGCAGCCATTGCAGCGGTAGAGCGTATCGACCAATGCGTGGGCGCAGCGGTAGAAGCAGTGAAAAAAGTAAACGGCGTCCTCTTTATTTGCGCCGACCACGGCAATGCAGAGCAGATGATAGATTATGAGACCGGCGCACCGTTTACGGCGCATACAACAAACCCTGTGCCGTTTATTCTGGTCAATTATGACGACGCATACACGCTGAGGGAAGGCGGATGTCTGGCGGATATTGCCCCAACCCTGATTGAGATTATGGGATTAGAGCAGCCAAAGGAAATGACGGGAAAATCTCTTCTGGTTAAAAAATAAAAAGAATTTTAAAGGAAGATGTCTTTACAAGGTCATGATATTATGATAAAATCAAATATGTTTGTAAATGAGCTAAGGCTGCCGGAACAGATCGGACGGCAGATAGTCAGTTAGAATAGAATGGAGGAAATACGCATGGTTCAGGTAATTCATACTATCCTGTTGATTGTATATATTATTGTATGTGTATTACTTACAATAGTTGTATTGATGCAGGAAGGGAAACAGGCGGGACTTACCGGCGCTATCAGCGGCGCGGCAGAGACGTACTGGGGCAAAAACAAAGGACGTTCCATGGAGGGCGGACTTGTTTTGGCAACAAGAATTCTTGGTACATTGTTTATCGTAATTTCATTATTACTAAACTTTAAGATGTTTTCATAAGAAGAATCTGAGGATGCTATTTCGGTAGCATCCTCTTTTCCCTTATAGAAATGAACGGAGAGGAAACGGATATGACAAGAGAAGAATTCAATCAGAAGAAGGAAATGATATTTCAATTCATATCGTCAAAAGAATATAAGCCGATAACCGTAAAAGAAATGCGGGCGGTCCTTCAGGTTCCCGCAAAGGATAAGAGGGATTTCAGACAGGTATTGGACGAGCTGCTGGCAGAGGGGAAAATTTATATGAGCCACCGGGGCAGGTTGAAACCAGTCGTTGAAAATCTGGTTACAGGTAAATATATGGCAACGAAGAAGGGCTTTGGATTTGTTCGTGTAGAAGGTGAAGAGGAAGATATTTATATTTCGGCGCACAGTGCGAAAGGGGCAATGGAAGGGGACAGCGTACAGGTACTTCTCAGTGGCCGTTCGAGAGGGAAACGGCGGGAGGGGGAAGTCGTTGCAATTTTGGAGAGAGGAACGGATATCATTGTAGGCACCTATTCAAGCAGTAAGAGTTTTGGATTTGTGGTAGCAGATAACCCCAAATTTACGAAGGATATTTATATTGCAAAGGCAGATACCAAAGGAGCAGTGACCGGCCACAAAGTCGTTGTGGAAATTACTGATTTTGGCAGTGAGAATCGGAATCCGGAAGGACGGGTTTTGGAAATCCTGGGACATGTCAATGACCCGGGGATAGATATTTTATCTATTATGAAAGCATATGGACTGCCGGAGGAATATCCCGAACCGGTTATGGATGAGGTGGAAAAGATTGCAGATGAAGTAAGAGAAGAGGAGAAGGCAGGCAGAGCAGATTATCGGATGCTGCAGACGGTTACGATTGATGGAGAAGATGCGAAAGATCTGGATGATGCCATAACGTTGGAAAAGGAAGGAGATATCTATCATCTGGGCGTGCATATTGCGGATGTCACGCAGTATGTCAGGGAACGTTCGCCGTTAGATAAAGAAGCGTTAAAACGTGGAACCAGTGTATATCTGATAGATCGTGTGATTCCAATGCTTCCCCACAAGCTGTCCAATGGAATCTGCTCGCTGAATCAGGGAGTAGATCGTCTGACGCTGTCCTGCATGATGGATATCAATGAAAAAGGAGAGATTATAAAACACCGTATTGAGGAAGCTGTTATCAATGTTGACAGAAGAATGTCATATACAAGTGTCCATAAAATCATAGAGGAGCAGGATGAACAGGAACGAAAGGAATACCATGAGCTGATTCCAATGTTTGAACGGATGTATGAATTGGCGGAAATTATGCGTAAACGTCGTTTTTCGAGAGGCTCGATAGATTTTGATTTTCCGGAAAGCAAAATTACGCTGGATGCGAAAGGGAAACCCGTAGACGTCTGTATCTATGAAAGAAATAACGCGCACCGTATTATTGAAGAATTTATGCTTGCCGCAAACCAGACGGTGGCAGAAGAATATTTCTGGCAGGAACTTCCTTTTGTGTATCGGACGCATGAACCGCCTGATATAGAAAAAATTTCAGAGTTGAATGCCTTTGTCAGTCATTTTGGTTATACTATTAAGATAGGGGCAGAGGAGGAAGTGCATCCTAAGGAACTTCAAAAGCTGATATGCAATGTGAACGGGACACCGGAAGAGGCTTTGATTGCCAGGCTGACGCTCCGTTCCATGAAGCAGGCAAAGTATACGGTTAGCTGCGAGGGACATTTCGGTCTGGCAATGAAATATTATACGCATTTTACTTCGCCAATCCGCCGGTATCCGGATCTGCAGATTCATCGGATCATTAAGGAAAATCTGCATGGGAAGATGGGAGAAAAACGAATTGCCCACTACCAGAAGATACTTCCTGAAGTAACGGCGCAGGCAAGTTCACTGGAACGCCGGGCGGATGATGCCGAACGTGATGTGGAAAAGATGAAGAAAGCAGAGTATATGGAGCAGTTCATAGGAGAGAGTTTTGATGGAATTATTTCAGGCGTCACTTCATGGGGGATGTATGTAGAGCTTCCAAATACGATTGAAGGGATGATTCGTGTTGCGGATATCCCGGGCGACTATTATTATTTTGAAGAAGAGCAGTATCAGATGGTAGGAGAACGGACGCATAAAACGTATAAGCTGGGACAAAAATTACGCGTAACGGTAGATCACGTTGATAAGATATTGCGGACGATTGATTTTGTGATTGCCGAGGATGAGAAAATGGAAGAGGCAGAGAAAATAAGAAAGGGAAACAGGCATGGTAAAAGAAAACAAAAAGATCATTGCCAACAATAAGAAAGCATTTCATGATTATTTTATCGGGGATAAATATGAAGCGGGGGTGGAACTGGCCGGTACAGAGGTAAAGTCGCTCCGCATGGGCCGGTGCAGTCTTAAGGAGGCTTTCATCCGTATTGAGAGAGGCGAAGTGTTTCTCTACAATATGCATATCAGTCCATATGAGAAGGGAAATATCTTTAATAAGGATCCGCTCCGCATTAAGAAACTGTTGCTCCATCGCAGTGAAATCCATAAACTGGAAGGACAGATTGCGCAAAAGGGATATACCATTGTCCCTCTCAGCGTATATTTTAAGGGGAGCTTAGTGAAGGTGGAAATTGGTCTGGCAAAAGGAAAGAAGCTGTATGACAAACGGCAGGATATTGCCAAAAAGGATCAGAGACGTGAAGCGGAGAGGCAGTTTAAGGTTAAAAATTTGTATTGATGGTCCGGCTGGCGATCCGATACTGCCCAGGTGTCATAGAGGTATATTTTTTAAATGTCTTACAGAAATAATTCAGGTTGTTAAAGCCGACATCATAGGAAATCGTTTCGACGGACTTTTGGGTTTTGCTCAAAAGATCGCAGGCGTGGTTGATTCGTATTTTTGCCAGATATTCCATGGGACGGGTACCTAAGCATTGCTGGAACATACGGCATAGATGCTGCGGAGAAACTTCAATCTGGCTGCATAGGTTTTTTTGCGTCAGATTTTCGGAGTAATGATGTTCGATATAGTCAATTAACGGCGTTAGCCGTTTCCGGTACTGAACGGAGGTTGTGTTGGTACACTGCAGATATTGTTTATAAAATTCAAATATAAATTCGTAGGTATAAGAAGCAGAAAAAAACAGACTGTCCTTTGTATTGATTTGAAAAGCCATGTGAATTTTATTGTGAATTTCATCTAAGGAGCTGAGACTGGCAATCGGGAAAACTTTGCATTTTGTAAAGTGAAATTGTTCCAATAAGGACGGCACGCCGCTTCCCCATGGAACAAACCAGCGTACATCCCAAATATCGGTAATCGCTTCATATTTATGCGGAACATTTGCAGGTAAAAAAATGATAGAATTTTCAGGAATTTCTATTGTTTTTCCTTCGGTTTCCAGTATTCCGCGGCCATGATTGCTGTATAAAAACTGAGGATATTCATAACCCTCTTTGCGTTCTGTGGGATACTGCCAGATATGCAGACCGATACTAATCGTATAAAAAGGAAAATTTTTTACGTCTTCTAAATCGGGATAATAAATAAACCACATTGCCTAAGCTCCTTGTTATCAGAATCATGTTCATTTTGTTCAATTACGATAATATCATTCCTTGCCGAAAAATGCAAGAAGAGTATAATGGCAGATGAGAAACTGCATACGCGAACTGTGTAAACAGTTTTTTCTCATCGCCCTGTCGCGTAAACGCTCCAGAATGGAGTATAAGATATATCTGGAATATCAGACAATCGTTTTTGCGTCTGTGCATAAGAGGCAATGTGGATACGGCATGAAAGAATGGAGGTATGTATCATGAGAAAACAATTCGTGTCAGCCGCTTTGATCGCGGCTCTTACTGTGGCATCTCTGAGCGGCTGTAACGCTTCGGAGGAGCAGGGAAATTCTTCCGGGACAACTTCAGAGACCGCGGGCTCTGAAACAAACACAACGGCTGTCGGGCTAACCAGAACGAGTAATTCCGACACCTTTCCTTTAAATGGAAAAGATATCTTTATGGAGGATGACAGCAGTTCATGGGTTAAAATCGCAACCATCTGGGATCCGACTTTGACGATTTATGACGCAGAGAGCTTTGTACAAGGTTCGAAGGCAATTGCAGTAACTTTTGAGGTTAGTAATTTTGACGTGGATCCTACAACCTGTTATTGGAATTATATGGTAGCCAATTCTAAAGGAGATGAGATTGAGTGCTGGACGACCGATTATCAGACTGATGATTTGAAGATTACGGGAGACGGAACGTATCAGATGGTATTTGATTTTAATAAGGTAGAAGGCAAGGATGTGGCGGAGATTAAGTCTCTGCAGATTGCTTTTCCACATATGAAGTCCGATACTAAGACAACGGTAAAAGTTACGGATGCAGTGTGCATTACCGATGCGGAGGAAATTGGAACGGTTTATAAGACGGGAGCTGTAGAATAAAAAAGGGCAGCGTTAGCGCGCTGCCTTTTTTATTCTACCTTTTGCATTTACCAGATAGATCTGTTTCTTCTTTTTTGGGGTAACCTGTATCAGTTTTGTCTTACCTGATTTTTTGCAGATTCGAAAAGTTTTGCCTAAGAGTTTATAGTAAGCTGAGGAGGAAATAGGTATGTTTTTTATCATTGTTTTTCCATATCCCGGCAGACTTTTTCTTAAATTTGCCGTCAGGAGGATTGTCTTTTTTTGTTTCTTTGTCATATTATCATTTTTTCCCCGATAAAAGGACCATGAAATTACTTTAGCGCTCTTTTTGTTCTTTAAACGGATTTTCTTTGGCAGTTTTTTGATATTCTTTAGTTTTTTAGGATATTTTGTCAAATTTGCAGATGCAGTGGAGGTTCCGTAAATGGTCAGCTCTGTTAATGCTGCTTTGCCGGAAGTTTTCCGGAACATGATATAGCGGAATGTGCGGCTCTTTGACCGAAAGCCGGTGCTCCAGATATAGCTTGGTGTATAAGAGGAGGGCAGCGACGATATGGTAAAGAGCTTTTTCCATGATTTTTTATTATTAGAACCCCAAAATACGATATCTTTGGAATTGGCTGGATTTAATGAGGAAGCAATTAGTGAAATGGCATCGATCCGGCACTTGCTGCCTAAGTCAATCACAGCTTTTCCTTTTTTGCAGTTGTACTCGGTAGAGTAATTTTTATCGGTCAGATTACCGAGCGCATCGCTGCCGCCCGCCGGATTTTTTCCGGATATCTGATTTTGATGAATGGACAATTTCTTTAATGAGGCGGTTTGCTTTGTGTTTTTCAGTGAAACATTTGACAAGATATAGGTTGTAATGGAATTTGCTTTCAGGGTTGTGCTTAATTTTTTGCTGGAACGGTTCAAGGTATTGCCAATGCTGCCGGATACATCTTTCCAGTTTTCCCCTTTTTCCAGTGTGCCGCTGGTACGGATAGACTGTACGGTACTGTTGGAGGCAATGGAACTAAACTGTGACAGATCAAGTTCACATTTTTTATTGGATGCGGATTCATTTGTGATAACGACTACAACAGTTTTTGTTTTTGTATCATAAGCGGCAACAGATTGATCGCTGGAACCAATCAGAGTATAGCCTGGACGGATATAGCGGGAATATTGTCCGTATGCATAATATTTTTTGGAGCGGATAATCTGTTTGGTATTGTGGTTGGCAAAGAGGACGCCCCAGAAGCCGGAGGTATCTTTTGCAATCCTTTCGCTGTTGGTAAGAGATTGTAAGTCAGCTTTGTTTGCCGTGTCAATGTGCGTATCAATGGCATCCCACATGATCCATGCGGAAGGCTGCAATCCATTTAATTGATTTCGGATATAAGAAGAGAAACCAAGCGCCGCGCTCATTTCTCCGGCTTTCCTGCCGGCTATGGCATTGCCGTCTACCTCAGACATCCAAAGATTCTTTTTCTTTTTGAGCGCCGTTTCCCGCAGTGTGATCATATTGGAATCCATATATGCATGGGTGTCGATGCGCTCTAAAACAGACAGGGCGGAAGCCTTTAATTTGCGGACGGATTCGATCGAAGTATCAACGCCGCTGGAATCCATGCCCGCCAGTGTCAGAGCGTTCAGTCTGGAAGCGGAAAGCTTTGCCGAAAGCTGCTTTAGGAGTTTGGATTGTGCTGTTCCTGAAGAAATATGGCACCCTTCCTGTTTGGCGCTGTTTGCCGACCAGTCTGAGGACTCCGGTTCATTCATTCCGGAAATGCTCTTTACGTTTAATCCGTCCGCTGTGATCAGATGCTTTGTGACATCCGTAAAATAAGTTGCAAACGCACTGTAGGAATCTGATCTTAAATTTGTGGAGGAACCGTCCTTGGAGCCGGAAGTGCAGCCGCTGACTGTCATAAAATATGGCGCAGAGTTGGAAAATGTCTCTGCCTGGAATTCTGTTCCGGCTTCCTTCTGACATGCGAGGGCAACGTTTTTCTGGTTGGAATCAGCATTCCAGTTATAATTCCACGCATAACCGGAGGTACTGTCATAGGCGTCATAAGAAGCGCCTTCTGCCGCATTGGAAACTTTTTTAGGAGATGACCAGAATCCGGGCATTTTGGAATCGGAACGGGTAATATGTTTGTGCGACGGATTGTCGCCTCCGCCAATGTTATATCTTCCAATTGTTAAGCCGAGTCCCGTCGCTTTGTTGTACAGCAGTTTTGCTGCTTCATTAGTAAGGGAAGCATCGTATCCGCAGCGATTTGCCCACCAGCACAAAGAAGTGCCAAAGCCTTCAAACTCGCCAAAGCCGTCTCCGTTGGTATCGTGAAAGGAAGAATGCGCATCCGGTTCCAATTTGATTTTTATGCTGCCAGATGCGGCGTCAGTCTGTTTTGGCAATGTGATAAAGGGAAGACTGGAAAAAAACAGAGCTCCGGTAAGGCAGAAACAGACTATTTTTTTGGGAACAGATTTTTGGTTCATATATTACACCTCATTTCTGCACACAGATTGCGTGCGGTATTTTCTTATATTAAGAGTAGCTTATTTGATAGAAAAGAAAAAGGAAGGAAGTGAACGCAATGAAACAAAATGAACATAAAAAGAAAAAAACGGGTAAAAACGGATTGACTTTTTTCTGCATTCCATATAGTGTGAAAGAAACCATTATTTTGAGAAGGAATGTTCACAAAGGGCAAGGTGCGGATGAAATTCCTTACAATGCTCTATTGTATGAAAAGAGAGATTGGAACCAGGAGAAGGAGGCGTAAGATTTTGCAGAGAATAAAATTATCATTAGACAGAGACTGGAAATTTCGTTTGGGAGCAATTGCCAGGGAAAAAAGTACTGCGCATGGGGCGGTTTACAACAGCGCAAAGGCGGGAGCCGCTCAGGGAGTACCGCAGGGGGATTTTGATGTGGCGGACTGGAAGATTGTACAGTTGCCGCACGACTGGTCGATTGGACAGGAATTTTCAGAAGAAAATACGGCGGATTGGGGATATAAGCCGAGAGGGACTGCATGGTACCGCAAAGATTTCCTGATACCGGAAGAGTATAAAGGGCGTAAGCTCGTGCTTTCTTTTGAAGGGGTTGCAACACATTGTACCGTATATTTTAACGGTTCTGTTGTTGCGAGAAATTATTGCGGTTATACGCCGTTTGAGGCTGATGTTACCGATATGGCATTGTTTGGCGAGGTGCCAAATGTACTGGCCGTTTTTGTCAATGCAGAAGAATGGGAAGGCTGGTGGTATGAGGGAGCGGGGATTTACCGTTCTGTTTGGCTCAATGTCCTGAATCCGGTACATATCAAAAAAGATTCCGTCTTTTTGCATCCGAAAGAGCAGCATGGTTCTGTCTGGAAGGTGGATACGGTTATGGAATTTTGTAATGGTACGCAAGAGGAAACAGAGGTGACGGTTACTGTAGCATTGTCCCCGATCCTGGCAGAGAAACAAAGTGCGTCTGCATCGAAGGCAAAGGGATGCGGGAACGGGGAAGTTTTGCAGGAAACGGTTTTGCTTGCTCCGGGGAGCCATCATCTTACCACCTCTTTTACAGTAGAAAATCCGGTATTGTGGGATCTTGATACGCCAAACCGATATCGTGCCACAGTGACAGCGCAGATTGGTCAGGAAATCATAGATCAGATTGAGACAGTCTGTGGTTTCCGTACAGTTCATATGGATGCGGACAAGGGATTTTTCCTGAACCATCGTCCGGCCAAATTGTTCGGAACCTGTAATCATCAGGATTTTGGAGGGCTGGGGGTTGCCGTCAATGATAACCTGTGGGAATACCGCATAGAACGATTAAAAGAGATGGGGAGTAATGCCTATCGGTGCGCGCATGGCATGACGGCGGACGCTTTGTTGGATGCCTGTGATAAACTGGGAATGCTTGTGATGGTTGAAAACCGTAACTATGATTCCTCAGAAGAGGGATTAAAGCAGTTGGCAATCTTAGTAAAGCGCGCAAGAAATCATCCAAGTGTGATCCTGTATTCTATTTTTAATGAAGAACCTTTGCAGGGGACGAGACAGGGGAAGAGGATGGCGCGGAGAATGTGCCGGTTGATCCACAGGCTGGATCCGGGCAGACTGACGACCGGTGCAATGAACGGCGGCGTATTTACAACAGACAATGCGGCGACAGAAGTAGATGTCTGCGGCGTCAATTACCAGATTGGCATCTATGATTTGTTTCATGAGCAGCATCCGGATATTCCAATGGTTGCAACGGAAACTACTTCAACTTTTGCAGTACGCGGCTGCTATCAGAGCAATTCGGAGAAACATGAGATCTCCTGCTATGATGAGACTTCCAGTGATTGGGGAAATACGGTTCGCGAGACATGGAAGGCAATTATGGAGCGGTCGTTTGTTGCCGGCGGTTTTATGTGGACGGGATTTGATTATTTGGGCGAACCTACGCCTTACACATGGCCGTCTGTTTCTTCCTTTTTTGGGATGATGGATACCTGCGGTTTTCCAAAAGATGGATTTTATCTGGCAAAAGCTATTTTTTCAGAGGAACCGGTATGCCATGTACTGCCGCATTGGAATCATGCGGGCAGGGAAGGACAGATAATACGTGTGATGTCCCATACGAATTGTGAAGAGGCAGAGCTTTTTTTGAATCAAAAGAGCTATGGAAGGAAGAAAATAAACCGGTACGAACAGGCAGTATGGGAAGTGCCATATGAGGCAGGGACAATACGGCTGGTTGGCTACTGTCAGGGCAGAGAAGCGGCATCAGACAGCAAAACGACTACCGGAAAGGCTGTGGGAGTCCGGATTCTCCCATGGCGTAAGCAGATCAAAGGAAATGGGCGGGATGCCATGCCGGTCGCTATCCTTGCAGTGGATGAAAATGGACGGGAAGTTCCGGATGCAAACTTTATGACGCAGATTCGTTTGAAGGATGGAATGCTGCTCGGAACCTGTAACGGGAATCCAAACTGCCATGAAGATTTTACCGCCGGGCAGAGAAGTGTTTTTCACGGAAGATGCATGGCAGTCGTTATGCCGGATATAGACACGAGAGAGATGGAGGTTTTTGTCGAGGCGCAGATGGATGAGAAGACATCTGTTACTGCTTCGGTCCGGATCCCGGTTATCAGGGAATCAAAGGTACCGGGGATCCCAAGTGTGTCAGAACAGTATCTGACCGACTGGAAGATTACGCCTCAGCTCTTTGAAAAGAGACCGGATCCCATGATGAAAATAGAGGATTATGATATGAATTCGTGGCAGAGCATCCGTGTGGACAAAGAAAATGGTTCGCCTAAAATTTTGGAGGGGCAGAAAGGGAAATATGTCATCTATCAGACCCGTACCCGGATTCCCAATCAGATTAACGGGCATCTGCCGATTCTCTTCTTTTATGCAATATGGGGAGAATGTGAAATTTATATTAATGGACAAAAACGTGCGGAGTGCAGTCACGAATGGGCGATGAGTTATACTGTTTTTCTCAAACCGGAAGACGCCGGAGAGGCGGAGTTACGCATTTTGGTAAGATGTAACAATATAAACGGCGGACTCGATTCTTTAGTGGTTCTTCGGTAATATATTGTGCTGATTTTGCCATATTCTTTTTTGGAAATGTGTTATAATGGGATGTGGCAGGCAGGAGTATTTTTTGCAGGATGACTGCGTACAATGGATATAAAAATGAAGGTTTTACAATGCCTGTGATTCATCTGCGGGCGGAATGTCCATACTGCAGGTCAATACGATTCAGAGTAGGAGGAGAAAATGAAAAAATGGAATCGAAGAGCGGGGGTTTATATTGCGCTGCTCCTTATTCTGGCATATGCCGGACGGATGATATATATGGATTCAGCCGATGCGAGTGAGGAGCGGCTGCCGTTACTGCAAAATCTTCCGGAATCTGTGGAGAAAGAAGCGGATGCCGGCGTAACGGTCGCACCGGATGGAAATGGGCAGACAGATGCCGGCGTAACAGCCGCACCGGATGGAAATGGGCAGACAGATGCCGGCGTGACAGCCGCACCGGATGGAAATGGGCAGACAGATGCCAACGTGACAGCCGCACCGGACGGAAATGGGCAGACAGATGCCAGCGTGACAGCCGCACCGGATGGAAATGGGCAGACAGATGCCGGCGTGACAGCCGCACCGGATGGCAGTGGAACGTCAGCGACGGCAGATACAGATAAGATGATTATATTAAAAGCGCGCTATTCGGTAATGAATCAGAAAGCGACAATACGGGTAAGCGTTAAGAGCAAATATGCATTGAAAAAATTAGTCTATTTGAAAGGCAATGTAGATTCTGTTTCCAGCAGCCAATGGAAAAATGGAAAAAGCATCTTAAAAAAGAAATGCTTTCAGACCAAAAAAAAGGGCGTATATTCTATTTTGGCAAAGGATGAACAAGGCAACAAAAAGATTGTGAAGGTTTCCGTGATTATGGAGATGAAGGCAGTCTGGCTTTATTATCAGGAAATGTCTAAGAAGGCAAAGAGCTTTGCAAAATGGAAAAAATATATTGACCAGACATTTGATACCTGTCTGAAAAATAAGATGAACGCCATTATTTTTCAGGTTCGTCCCTGCGCGGATGCAATGTATCCGTCAAATTATTTTCCTTGGTCAAAATATGCTACCGGTGTCGCAGGAAAAGATCCGGGGTTTGATCCGTTTGGTTATGCCGTAGAAGCCGCACACCAACGCGGTCTGGCGATTCATGCATGGATGAATCCGTATCGGATTACGATTCATTCTTCAAAAGTGTCTTCCCTGCCGGAAAATTCCATTGCCAGAAGATGGGCAGCGTCTGCGGATGCGGCGCAGCGCAGAAATGTGCTGATGGTAAATGGCGCGTTATATTTTAACCCGGCTTCTTCTGCAGTGCAGAATCTTGTGGTCAAAGGCGTGAATGAACTGGTTGCGGATTATGATATAGACGGCATTCATATGGATGACTATTTTTACCCGAGCCTGGGAACAAAGAATAATAAGAAGTTTGATTACAAAGAATATAAATTATACAGGAAGAGCCGTAAAGCGGCAGGCAGGAAATGGCGTTCCCTGGTCGGCTGGCGCAGGGAAAATGTCAATAAGATGGTACGGAAGGTCTATGCGGCTGTTAAGAAAGCAGATCAGAACTGCATCTTTGGAATCAGTCCTGCCGGAAATCTTAAGAACCTTTATTCTTCAACGTCATATTATAGTCCTGTAAAAACATGGATGAAATCAAAAAAATATATTGACTATATCTGTCCGCAGATTTATTGGTCCTTCACACAGAAGGTGGCGCCATATAAAAGGATGGTAAAGCAATGGACGGCGATCAAGAGGAGCAGTACGGTAAATCTCTATATCGGACTTGCGGGTTACCGTGCGGGAATTACAGGGAAAGAAGCAAAAGCGATTTTTGATCCAGGCTGGGCGAAGAGCAATACCATTCTAAAACGGCAGGTAGAGTATTCCAGAAAGACGAAAAAGACAGATGGTTTCTTTCTTTTCTCCTATGGAACGCTGATACGGAAAAATGCGGCAAAAGAGGTAAAGAATTTGCAGAAGATTATTGAGAAACGGTAGTGTCAGTCCGGGAGTTGACAGATGGCAGGGGGCGTGTTAGGATAAAGCAACAGTATTTTTACAACGTCAACGATATCACAAGGGGTTGTACTGGTTTCGACGGGTTGATTGAAGATGGAGAAGCTGTCCGTGGTCGGACACCACGTAAAAAGTTCGATTTTAAAATTAAACGCTGAAGATAATTTAGCTTTAGCTGCCTAGTTGCAGCTTGTCGGCCCTTGCGCCCCGCCGCTAGGATAACCGGCATCGACTTGCGGGAAACTCTATTGCCAAAGCTTTGAGGCAGTAGAAAATATATGAAGCTACCAAAGGACAGAGCCTGTCAGTGGGCGTTGTCCGGAGGGAATTTGAAAACACTGACTATGACAGTAGAAGGACATTGGATTTGGATTCGGACCGGGGTTCGACTCCCCGCAGCTCCACTAAATGAGTCTTATCCGAACACGGTCGGACCGCTTATATATAGCGGCTTTGTGGCTTTTGCGTTTCGGTTGACTTTAGCAGAAAAAAAACAATAAAAAAGGCCCGGGGATCTCTCCCCGGGTTCTTTTTGTGCACTTTTACTATGTGGAAATGTGGATAAATTGGCGCGTTATTCCTGATCGGGTGGCTGCGCCTCAGCGTTGAGCTGCTTGATCGCTGTCGTGGCGACCGTAGCGGCCACGCTGGCGGCTTTTACTGCAGTGTCCGCATCTTTCTCCGCCTCGAGCTTTTTCGACTCCGTTTTGAGGTATCTGCATGTCTCCTCGATCTTTGTCTCCAGATACTTCGAGAGATCTCCATAAATTTCAATAATCGCGTCTTTGACGTCAGTCGTGAGCATCTGCTCGGCAGCAGTTACCGCCTTGTTGAAGGCTGCGACTTGGGCTTCTTTGTCAAATTTTCCGGCAGTTTTGAGGCTGTCGACGTATGTCTGGTTGACATACGCCACGGCCTGGGTGATGGCGCTGTTGGCCATTCCGATCAAAGCAGCGAGATCCTCGCGGCCAGCTTCCAGAGCTTTGGCCTCGAGATACTCGGCCGCCTTGTTGAACAAGTTGAGCACGAAGATCACGGTGATCGCGACCGCGATCCCGATCAATATGTTTCCGATGTTCTGCATCATAGTCCTGGTACCTCCTTATGCTTTCTTGAGATATTTGCTGCTGCAATATCCGGTGTACTTTATGCCGTTCACTGTTGCGACGACATAATACCACTTGACGCCATTGGTTACGTTATAATATCCGTAACATTGTACCGATGTACCGGCTGGCATTACTACCATAGAGGCGTATTTTGTAGAGTTTGCGCCATACCTCAGGTTGAGTCCGGTTGTGGTCTTATACTTTCTGGCGATGCTCTTGTCGAACTTTTTGGCGCTCTGGAGCTTTGTGATCAATTTTGAACCGCTGTTAGATGTCGGCGCCGACGTCTTTGCTGTTGAAATACCGGCTTTTTTGAGCATATCGGCGTACTTTGTACCATTATCCAGAGCGGCTACCGTATGAGACGAAGCCTTCACATAAATGGCACCGCGTACACAATATGCCGAGCTTGCAAGCATCGCCGCATCTGTTACGATTTTATAGCCCAGTGCCTTGAGTGTCGATTTCATTGTCGACGTGGTCCAGCCGTTGCTTCCGTAGGTCGCGCCGGATCCTGATGCCACCGCTGCCACATTCTGGAGACTGCTGCAGTCACAATTACACTTTCCAACCTTCGAGAGATCGTACCCCTTGGCTTTAGCCAGCGTGTTCAACGTGTTGCGATCAGCCTGGCCATATCCGATGTTGTTGTTTTTGCAAGCTGCCTCGATTGCTTTGGCGTGTTTTTTACGGACGGCTGCGTCCGGATGTATAGCAACGAAGTCCCATGGCTTGCTATAAAATTCACGGATGCACACTTCGCGACTAGTGCTGTCGCCTTTTGCCCCGTTGTTTGTGCCTTTTTCGGATATACTTGCGTGTCCTATTCTTACCATAATGTACCTCCTATTCTTCCGGATCTGCGTCCGGATATGTCTGGTCCTGATCCTCAGGGCCGTTGTGTGTTTCTAGTCCGAGCTTCTTGCGCTCGATGTCGAGCTTGATCATATTCTCAGCTTTGGCTTTCCAGAAGTAGAAGCCGGTCGCTGCTGATAGCTCAGCAAAAATGCCCGGGACGATGTACGCAAGGGCGCTGGTGTCCCCGGTGCGCCACATTAGAACGAAGGCAGCGACGACGATCGCCGCCGTTGCCTTCGCTACCATTGTGAGGATCCGCTTTGAAAATTCTCTTTTTTTCATGCTGGGCCTCCTCGTCCTTCAATGCCATGTTCTCGAGTCAGGTGCTCGTCGATGCGATTGTGGGCCGACTTTGCCGACTCATGCGCGCGACTTGCTTCACTCGAGATCTCCGACATTTGCCGGCTGATCTCGTCGATCCGCCCCTCGAGACGCTGCGTGTCTCTGTCTAGCTTGGACTCTATCCGTCCGACGCTTTCCTTGACATACTTGAGATCGGTCTCCAGGGCTCCGGCAGCTTTTCCGTCGTTTTTGCTGGCTGTCTGTCTGCCGATGTAAAACGTGGCCACGGATAGCAGCAAGCCGACGATCGTGATGGTGATGCTGAGGTCTGTGCTCATAAAGTGCCTCCTTTCTCAAAAATAAAACGACCAGGGTGATCCTGATCGTCTATTCTTGCTCTGTCATTTCTTCGATTGTGCTACGCATTTCCGCTGCCAAGTTTATCTTCTTAACGGTTGGAAGCTGGTCAGCTTCCTCGACTGTTATGTGCTGCATAAGTAGCGAAAAGAGGTCACCGATCGCCTCGACCTGGATCTCGATGATCCGGTTCTGTTTCGCTATTACTTCCGCAAGGTTTATGGCGGTTGGTTGGTCCATGTTGTGTCCTCATTTCTCTGGAATATTATGTTCTCACTGATCCATCGACTGAGTCCATAGCTGTCAAAATTCTGGCTGCTGTTAGGCCCGGCGCCTATTGAATAATCAGGTTGATCAGTTTGGCAATTTCACAAAAGCGGAGCGGAAGCCGACGCTGTCGTTCACATACGAGCGGTGATTGTAGCCGTTGAAAGAGAACAAACCATACACGGAGTTGCTCCAGGCGCCCCCACGAATCACCGAGCGCTCTGCCTCGGCGTTATTTACGTAACACTGGCAATCAGCTCCGAAGTCTGCCGCTGTGTCAGTAGGAAGCAAACCGATCGCTTTGAGCACTTCCTGAGCTGCCGCGATAGTAGAAGCACACGTGATCTCCTTAAATTTACAGCTGAACGCTCCTTTTGTGTTCGCGATGGTTGTCACGTACTGGATCTTTCCGCTCACATTGTCGATCTTGATGCTGTTCGCTGTCGTGCCTTCTCCGTTTGGAGTGATCAGGGAGCCGGTCGTTGCGTCGATCGCCTTCCAATGTGCGCTTGTTGCACTCTGAGGGTTATCGAGATCTGCAGCGTCATTGTTGGCGAGTACCTGGACTTCTCCGTATACTGTACGGAAGCCGCCGGACCATTCCCAAGTGTCGCCCTTGAGGTCAGCGATGCCGGTGAGAGTGTTGTCGTGATACCACGATACTGGGCCGGTACCGGTTGCTGTTCTGCTTTTAACTTCAATTCGGCCCTTTATTGACGGAATTGCTTTGTAATTATTTTCCTTTCTATCTTTGCCGTAATCATTGTTACCGTTAGGAATAAAGCTGTTTTTCAAGCACCAGAGCTCAATAGCAGCCCACTCGGCAGTAGTCATAAGGTGCCAACCTTCTCCTTTTGCTGTGCAATACTGAACGGCCTGGTCGAAGCTGAGAGAAGCGGTCGGATCTTGGCCTGGCAATGAGTACGCGCGGCCATTGTCAACAATGTTGATGAACTTGCTGATGTAGATCTCGTTCACTTCCTGGCCGTTTACGATAAAGGCCGGATGTGTCGAACTGGATCCTTCAGCGATCACGTCGCTGATCTTGAATTTCGGGATCTTGACCATAACGGAAGGCATCCCTTTGTCGTCGTATAAAATCTCGTTGCTAGGGCACGCCATCTGGAGCGCTAGGTTCGATAAATCAAAATTAGGTTTCATGTTTTTTCTCCTTTACTGTACGGCCGGAGCAAGCTGGTCGATGCTCCAGAGTGTCAAAACTACGTCAGCCATGTCAAGCGGGATGATATTGACGGTAGACTCGCCACCTTCCTCCTTAGGCTCAATAATTTCCTTCTGGATCGCCGGGATGTCGATCTGTGCCACATAGTAGAGGCCGTCAGCGACTCCGGTGCAAAGGTTCCGATCTGAGTCCATGCACACGTCGACGTGTACCGGCCAGTCCTTCTGGAACTTTGCGGCGTTGATCATAAGCTGGTCGTCAAAACAGAGCTTTGTGTCATTCTGTTCGTATTCGATCTTTGTGCCTTCGTTCTTCTCAACGACGGTCACTGGGTTGGTTTTAACTGCCATTAGTTGCTACCTCCTTTGATTGTGAGTTTTACGATTACGGATGATGCCGATCCGCTGTATGCTAACTTGAAGCCGTTGAGCATCTTGTCGGTGACGTCAAATTCTCCGACGATGCCGGTGCCGGTTGCTTCTACGACCTGGATCTCTACGTCGTAGTTGGCCGAGTCGCGCTTGTTAGCTAGAGCGATCGACTGGGTGCTATTGTTGAACGGGATGCTCTTGCTGGTGTTCTTGAGCGTCACCTCTATGAACTCGACCTCGTTTGCGCGAATTGCTGGAAGCATACCCACGCTGAGGATCAGGGCGGCAAGGTGAGCGTCAGAAACGCCGTGCTCGAGATTGTTGAAGTTGCCGGCGCTCTGGTCGGTTCCTTCCTGGATCAGCTCTCCGGTGTTGATGTCCTCGATCTGATCTTGCCACTTTGTTTCCTGGTACACGTTATCGCCTCCTTATGTGATTTCTTTGATCGGTACCTTGATCTGGAGCATTGTGCCCTGACCGGTTGCCTTCTGGATGTTTTCAGTCTGCTCGTGGATCACTTCGCCGTATGTGTCTGTGATCTGTGAGCGGTCAATATGGCAGCTTCTCGCATCCAGGTCCGAGAACACGACATTGATGATCAACGTGTCGCCACTGACTTCTTTCTTCTGGATCTCTCCGGTATACCATGTCCCGGATGATCTGACCTTGACTTCATGTATCGCCCTGAGCCACTGGGCTCGTCGTCTGTTCATAAAGCCATTAGAGAAAAATTGCGCCATTGCGTTCCCTCCTTTCCGTTGGTGGGTTACTCGCCGCACTTGTTCGTGCCGCATTTTTTGTATGTGAAACAGTGTACGACTGTCGTGCCTGCTGCCTCCGATGCAATTCTGGAGATCTCGCCCAGTGTTGAGACTCCTGGAACCGTTCCGGCTTTCCTTTCGTAGTCAAAGCGAGGGAGAGCGGCAGCAGCGTCGGCCTCGACGACTTGCGTCGTGATTTCTCCTTGCTGCATCTGTCTCGGGTAGATGCCGGTCACGGTTCCGTCTCCAGCCTCAATATATGCGAAGCCGTGCGGCATTGACTCCGGATCCACTAGGCCGGTCCCTTTGTCGATTGCTCCGAGAGTTCCGCGCCCCGGGTATGTTCCGGTTATTGTTCCGTCGTCGGCCTTTGTGTACTTGAAGCCATGGCTCATAGCCTCAGCGTTTGCGCTGATCACTGTCTTGTCGATCGCGCCGACTGCTGCCGGTCGCGGAACCGCTCCACATCTGACATACTCAAACACGTGGGTCATCTTTCGAGGATCCGCTTCGATTGTGACGCCGATTTCCTCGAAGTAGTAGACGCCGATCATGTGCGAGCGTTCGTTTTTCGCTTGGTTGATCTGCCGGTTGAAGTTTTCCATGCCTTCGTCCCCGATGTTCGGGTTCGTCGTCAGGACTTTGAAGGTAAACGGCTCGCCGTTCTCGCCTTCCTCAAACCACTCCTTGACATATCCGGTACCGAAGCTGGCTGTTATTAGTTGTTCGACGGCCCATTTGGTACCGCGCTTTGCTTTGATCTGCCTTGCCACTTTTACGGTCGCGCGTTTCTGCTCCAGGCTCCAGGAGCTCTGCCACCAGTCTATGTTGAGTTCCCAGGCAAGCTCGTCAAGTTCCTCGTCTGTGAGGTTGTCAATCTGATCCCAGGTTCTTGGTGTTTTGATTCTTTTCGCTGCTCCCCGGAATAGTACGTCGCAAGCGCCAGAGAGAGCTTGAACCGCATCATCGTCGCGCATCCAGCCAGGGAGGAGCTTGAGCGTGTTGTTGTTTTCTAGTGTGAAGCCCATGCGATCCCTCCTTTACTTGCTGCCAGTGATCACGTGACTGACATTAGCGACGCCGCTCCATTGTGCGACCGTGGTCTTGTTTAGGTCCTTGTATTCTGGCTTTGCTATCTCGACACGGACCGCGCCAGTGAGATTGTCGGCCCAGTTCGGGACCAGGATCAGCTTGCGAAGGTAGTCCGGATTGATGTCGCGGTTGAGTGATGCGCCTTGCCAGTAGACATATTTGTCGATAGCTCCACCGGAGCCCTCGATCGTCTCGATGCACGAGCTCTCGTCGCTTTCTGTGGTGTAGTAAGTGAGCTCTATGTCGTAGGTCTCAACGTCTGGAGCTTTTACCTTCACCTGGTCGGTGAGAGGCCTCACGTCGTCCGCCGAGCATGATGCCAGGACCTTGGCCAGAATATTTTCGTCCGGAATTTTCCCGCCGTAGCATATAGGCGTGATCAATACGACGCCAGGGCTCGGAGAGCTGACATCGGCGTCCGCAACGGTCGCATCCGCCTCGAGAGCAAAGTGCTTGTATGTTCCAGGAGGACCGGCCACGCTGACCACGTCGTTGGCTGTTCTTATGCGGTCTCTGTATGTGTCGTCTTTTTCCTTGTCGGATCCTCCGCCGACTTTGACCGTATTTGCCACGCTGTCGATAAATGGTATCGCATCCACCAGGACATTGATCGAGCCGATCGCGAGTCCGTTCGGTTCGGATCCTCCGGCGACTGCCACCACATCGGTGTCGACATAAGTCTCACCAGATACCAGGACGGCCGTGCTGGTTGTCTCGAAGTAGTTGGTATAGTCCGACGTGACTCTTGTGCCTTTTGGGATGATAATATTGTCCGAGATTGGAGTGTTTACCATGAAACGCTCGACCGTCGTTGCTTTGACCGGTGTCATACGCGCCACGCCGGCATTGTCCCCCAGTGCGTCCAAAACTTCACCCCTGGCGTACCTGAGCATCTTCTGGCGGCACGCATCATTCACGGCGTTGAATAGGGCCACAACCAGCGGCACCATAGCTTCACCGAATATGCGGCGCTCGTCTCCAGGATAGAGATCCTCGTCGCATCCTTTTTCCAGCGCTCCGATTACGATCTCGTAGATCTCGGAGGCGTTCGTTTCGATGAATTTCAAGTCACTCATGTTTCGTCCTCCTCGTCGTTAAAATTTATCGAGAGATCTGCAAGGATGCCGAAGTCGCCGATCCCTTCCGGATCGCCGGCCTCAATGCTGTTGATCTCAACCCTCGGCTCGTATGTTTCCAGCAGCCACTCAGCGTCGGCAGCCATTTCGTCGTCGCTTTCTACGGCCGGAGAGTCTACCAGCTCGCCGTCAATGCCTTTCAGTCGTTCGTATGGAACCGAGAAGCGTGGCGTCTGGAGAAGGTTGGCCGCGCATGTCTGAGGCTCGCCGTTTCCTTTTCCTAGCATGTGAGTCCCTCCTTGCTATTTTTTCTTTTTCTTTTTTTTCTTTTTCTTGTCCGCCTTTGTTGCTCCCGATCTGCTGGACTTTCTCGAGGATTTGACGTTCTCCTCTGTGAACTCCAGAGAGATCTCAGCATACCGGAACCGGCCTTTGCCGTCGTTTGTCACGCTTCCCATGCTTACTTTTTGGAGCTGGAGGCGGTTGCTTTTCCACTTTTTCCCGTGGATGTATAAGTAATTGGTCTGCCCGATCAAGCCGCGCCAGGTGTAATACTCTTTTTGAGGATCCACGCCGGCGTTTGCATGGCACGCAATCGATAACTTCACATCCTCGAGTTCCAGGCTTTTCTTTTTGCTTTTGGAGCCTTTGTCCTTTTTCTCAGCAGAAGTAGAGAAGCCCTCGAAGCCTCGGATCTTTTTGGTGCTGATCGTGAAGGACTGATTGCCCCAGCGTCCCATTGTTGCCATGTGCTTCCTCCTTTACATTTTGGCCAGGATCACGCCAGTCCCATCCGCGAAGGATAGGAAGGCAACCTGGTCGCCTTTTTTTATGTCCTCGTCCTGGAGGTGTTTCGGTATCTTGTAGAACATGCTCACGGCATCGATGTTGTCGATCGGTGCCACTCTGACCATGTTCTGGTTTGCGCCTTCTCCAACGGTGAGGACTGTGCCTTTGTTTGCGATCATCAATATCCCTCCAGTGGTTTCCTCAGGAATACCGTGCTCTGGTTCTTATGGAACTCGTGCCGGATATGATGCACGAACAACGTCCCGGTCCATCCGCTAGGCACTGAGGATCCGCCCAGGGTGCACGTCACTCCGGCCGGTATTTCCGGCGAGAGTGCGGTTGTCATTTTCAGGCCCGTGAGGCCCTTGTTTTTATGTCTTAGAAGCCCGGCCGCGTAGATCATGCACTCGGCGTTGCTGGACGCCTGGAGGTTCTTGGGCTTTTCAGTGAGCTTCCTGGTGCTTCCGTTGTCTGCTGTGTACGCGCCTTTGAATTGTCCGACACTGATCAGTGCGGAGCCGTATGCCTTGGCAGAGTTGTCAAAAAGTTCAATGAACGAGCCGTTTGTGTCTAGCTCTGCAACTGGCTCCGTTGCCTCCAAGCCTTTTTCTTTGGCCAGTATGATCCGGCCGTCAAAGACGACCAGGGCGGCGCCCTCAAGTATTGCGAGTCTGGCCAGGAAGACCACGTCGCTTTCTGCCTCTTGTTTGATGTACTCGAAGCAGTTGTCGCTTACACCTATTAGCTCGAAGCTCACGCCGTTCCTTGTGGCGATTTCCTCGCCGATCTGTCTTAGGTGAGCGCGTTCCCAGGCTTTTGTCCTTGGGATCTCACGCATGTCCGCCGGTGTGGTTGTTGCATATAGCACGTGGCCGCTGCTTGTCAATTCCTGGTCGAATATAAACAAGCGGCCAGTGTTCAGGCCGTCGCGCTGATAGGTAATAACATCGTCGATCTGCGGCCCCCATATCGTCCAGGCTTCGCCCTCAGGAAAGTGAAGCTCCAGGACATCGGAGCGCTCTGATCCGGCGTATAGGTCGGCCGCTGCCGCAATCACTGTCACGTCTGCGGTAATGTCCTTGCCGTTGTATGTCAATTTCTCGGCCACCGGATCACCTCCTCCATGGCGGCGTTGTTTCTATGCCGTCAACGTCCTCCACGATCGGTATGATCAGTTCGACGTCAGCGTCGAAAATAATCACGTCAGAGTAGTCCGGATTGGCTTCGATGATAGTCGTCGCCATCTTTTCCTCGTCGTAGAAGTTGAGGGCGATCATGTCAAACGTGTCGCCCTCTTTGGTTGTGTATTTGTAATACTTAGTAGTCATAAGCGGTCTGCTCCTTTCTTCTGATCCAGGTCTCGAGCCAGTCAAAGAACTCTTGGCCAGCCTCTCGGAGCTGCGCCATGATGTCCGGTCCGTCTCCGGTTGTGTTGACGGTCGGGTTGTAGCTCATACCTGAGAAGTCGTAGACGACGGTGTTGTTCTCGCTTGCAAGTTCGGAGAGCGAGAATTCGTCCAACGCTAGGAGTTGGCCAGCCAGCGAGCTCGTTGTCGTGTTCTGGTTTTGTCCCAGGACTCCGAGCATCTTGCCGGCTTCCATCCAGTAGCCGATGTTGGCCGCTCTGTATGCCTGGTCGAAGCTGATCACGGCCTCGGTGCCGGCCTCGCCGGCGATTGATACACCGTCAGTAAATCCACCAGTTGCCAGCATTGGTATTGTCGGTATGCTAAATCCGAAGTGCTTGCCTCCTAGGCCAGGTACCCAGTCCGGGACGTCGATGCTGATCGAATTGATTGCACCGATCGCGCTGTTCACTAGGCTAATAATCGCATTGATTGGCGTCTTTACGATGCCGACAAGCCCGGAGAAGGCGGCTTCGAATACTGAGGAAATAGTGCCGACCACGGAGATCACGCCCCCGATCACTGGCATGAGCCCCTGGATCGCAATCGTCAGGACGGTCGATATGATAAAGGCGCAAGTGGTTATGATAGGCATGAGTGTCTGGATCAGCGAGATCACCGGCGGCAATAGTGTCGAGATCAATTGTCCGGCTGCCGCGAGCACGGGGCTTAGGGCTGTGAAAAGCTGCGTCACGATAGGAGCCAGGGCGGTTAATAATTCCTGGATCACGGGCAGCAGCGCCGTCACAATTTGAACGACTGGCGGGATGATCTGCTGGATAATATCCACCAGGATCGGGAGCACGGTCTCGATCAATATCTGAATTATAGGTATGAGCGCGCTCGCGATGGAGATCGCTGCCGGGATCAGGCTGGTCACAATTTCTACGATCGGCGGGATCACGCTGCTGGCAAGTAAGCCGGCCATGCTTACGATCGGCGGAATCAGTTGCGTGAGAAGTGGAGCGATCTGAGGTATCAGATCTTGCACGATCGGGATAATTGCTTGGGCTAGTTGCCCCAGGATTGGCATGAGCTGAGTCATGGCGTCCGCTGCGATTGGCATAAGTTCATTGAGTGAGTCGAACAGAGTGCTCGCAAGAGGCTCCAGCGCGACTTGAGCTTGCTGCTTGAATAGCTGCAATTTTTCAGCGAAGTCATATGTATCGCCAGCACATCCGTTAATTGTCTCGCTTGAGCCTTCCAACTCTGCGGTCAGATCTGCGACCGATAGGGTGCCGTCTCGTATAGCCGCCGCCATTGTCGAGGCAGCCTTCGATCCAAAGATCTCCGATGCAATGGTGGTCGCCTTTGTCATGCTTCCGGCGTTCTTGATCTGTTCGGAATACTTGGCCAGACCTTCGCTTGCACTTAGCCCTTCTTTGGCCAGAGTACCGACCGACTTTTTCATGGCACTCATAACCTCGTCTGCATTTACGCCGGCTTTGTCGAGCTGGCCCAGGAGGGCGGTGGTCTCCTCGAACGAGTAGCCCATTTCTTGCATCTGTGGCGCGAATTTCTGGACGTTGGCCATTAAATCAGTGAAGCCGACGCCGGTGGACTGGGAAGCCTTGAAAACGTAGTCCATTTTGTTCCCCATTTCGTCCGCGTCGATGTTCCACGCCTGGAAGGCTTGGGACGACTCCTCGATAACGCTACCGAGATCCTCGCCGAGCATGTCAGCGACCTGGATCGCCTGGGTGGATATTCCCTGGAGAGCCGGGCCGGTTAGGCCGAGCCTTGTGTTATAGTCTGCGATAGCCTGGCTCGCATCCTCCATGCTGGTCGGTACTGCAGAGTACACGGCCTGGAAGTTGTCCTCGAGAGCCTCGAGGGCGTCGCCGGTTGCTCCGGTTCCGATCCTGATCGAGTCGTATGCCTTATCGAACTCGCTGCCGAGTTCCGTGAGTGCCTTGCCGGCCTCAAATACCGCCTTCGTAGTTGCGATTGCGATGCCTCCAGCGGCCGCACCGACGGCCAGGGCTTTGACATTGATGCCGTCGAGCTTATCAACGACGCCACCAATGCTTTTTTCGAGCGTAGGGCTCAGAGTTCCGGCAATTTCTACGATTGCCTGGAGTGTGTTGCTCTTTGCCACGGTACCACCTTCTTTCGGTTAAAAATATCTATTGTGGCGACCTTTCCCTTTGCCGCGCACTTGGTTTCGTTTTTGCCGTATTCTCTTATTTTCAGCAGCCAGGTCCTCGGCGGCCTCTGCGTATTGGATCAGGAAGTCCGTTAGACGTTTCTGGCTGATCTCTGTTACGCTTGTGTGGTAGACTCTGGCGAAGTCTCTGATTGCTCGTCGGAGGTCTCGCCCTCTGATCCTTCCGACTTCATAATAAAATTTCGCCCGATCACACTTATCTCGATGATGTCGCGACCTTTTACTCGCTCAACGTCCTCAAATGTATAGCCTTCATTGACTGCCAGGATGGCAGCGAAGCCGAGGTATAAGTGGAACGGGTAGTCGAGCTCCATCGCTCCTGATCTGTTGCCGTTTGCGTGTCCGGCTTTTGCTTTTCTGGTCTCTGCTTCAGCATAAAGCTCCGGTGTGATCTCTTTGGTGTCATATTTGAGCTGTTTGACGTTCTTGCCGTCGATCTTGATCGGGTTTACAAGTGTTAATTTTCCTTGCATGTGGGTTCCTCCTTAATAAATCAGGCCCAGGAGTTCCCGGGCCGTGTCTGTTTGGTTGTGTTGTTATTAGAGCAGCTTTTTGATGTCTGCCATGTAGTCCACGCCGTTGATCTTGAGGATCTGGTTGAGTCTATCAACCAGGAGCACCTCAGATCCGTCCACATAGAGCTGATAGCGGAGCACCGTGTACGTGCCGCCGAGTTCTGTGGCGCTTCCTACCTCGACGCTGATGCCAGGGATCTCCTGAGGGACTACGTTGAGGTAGGCCTTGCATCCGACGTGTGTCACGTTACCGGATGCGTTGACCTTATCCTGAACCCAGCGGAACTCCATGGCCATCTTCTTGAGCTTATTCATAGAGCCGTAGCCCTTATCGACTCCGATCTTTGTGATCGTCATTGTCATGTCGTCGAGAAGCCCGGCGATCGGGAGCGATAATGTTCCCATGGCCTGGAGATCTGCCGTTTGGAGTGCAAGAGACGGAAGCTCAAAAGATACATCCTCCGCTGCCTTTGTTTTGTCTACGTACAAGCTGTCAGCAAGTACCGCGGTGTGTTTATCCATGTCTTACGCCTCCTCTCCAAAGAACGAGGAGAAGCCCTCGTCTGTATATGTTACCTTTGCCTTTGCCGACTTCATCGGTGGCGTAGGTGTTGCCAGAATGTTGAACACAAAGTCGCCGTCGACCATATTGCTGGTAGGGTTTTCACTCTCCAGGAAAAGGATCTCAGGCTGTCCGATTAGTGCACCGTTTCCCTTGAGCGCATCAAGTTCCCCTTGCTCGTTGATCACGATACTGTCGCGGTCGTTCGGACTCATTGGAGCGTCGATCTGTGTGCCGTTTCGCTTCTGGAAGCCGTTGGTACAGTGCATGAGCATCCTGATATTGTTGTCGAAGATGACAGCAGCATCCATCGAGCCGTTATACTGGAACGCGGCCGTATGAGGTCCCCACAATTTGAAGGATCCCTCCCAGTAGATCAGGGTGGTGATACCTTTCTCGTTGAGGGTGTTGCCGTCCATCTGGTCGAAGCCCTGGTTCTTTGATTTCTCTCCGAAGTATTGAGCTGTCGCCATGATGTCCTCGTTTGACGGACTCTCGCATGGCACCGCATTGTGTCCCATGTCTGTCGCCATCATTGTCGCTGTTGCGACCGTGCTGAGGTGGTAAACCTTGCCGGCGTTCTTGCTCATTGGCCAGTATACCTTTGAGATCTCTGAGGTATATCCGTTCTGTTCTTTCCATGCAATCGCCTTCGCGATAGTATCGATATCGTTGCCACCGTCCTCGAGAGGAATGTCAGCATTGACAAAAGCGTCCCAGTGTCCGTTGATCTTCTGAGATGCTGAGCATAATGTTCGATATACCTCCGGAACATCTGACCAGCCAGGAGCGGTCAGGATGTTGGTGATCACATTGTGTCTTAAATACATGAGAGCGACGGAAGCGATGCCAGAGTATTCTCCGCTCTGTGACTTCTGTCCGATAATGTCGGAAGTCTCAACCATAGAAGGATCGACCTCATAGAAAGAAACAGAGATCTCACCGTCGAGACGGTCTGAGTCGTTCAGTGACGTGATCGTCACCTTTCCGCTTGTGAAGTTGTAGTCCACGGCGTAGTCAACGCCCTCGACCTTTTCTGCGATCGCAAGAGTGTCGAGGATCACTGTGTCGCTCAGGAATGACGCGCGGCCGTTTGAGAATGTCAGCGTCTCCTTTGTGGTCTCTGCCTTTCTGTGAACGTCAGGATCCAGCACATTGATCACATAGATCGGGCCGACGTTCTGAACTGTGTTGTTAAAATGGTAGTCCATGGCTTCGCATAACGTAAAGCCGGTTCCTGGCTCCCAGTTGTCGGAATATCCGACTTTCGACTGGGCGTCTCCGATGTCTCTCAAACGAACGGGAACATTTACCAGGTCGGCGTCGTCGTAGCCTCTGATCAGGTTAATCGGAGCCGTTCCGAAGTAGACGGCAATTTCGTCCACCTGGGCTGTGCTCTTTACCTTGGAAGCTGTGCGCTCGCCATAGGATCCGTGTAAATATGCCATTGTTTGTACCTCCTTTGCTTATAATAAGTCTGAGTAGCTGGCCGTTTTTCTTTCAGGAACGCCGCACGATATTGTGAAGCATACCCAGCCGAACCAGTACGGGTAGTAGTCCCATATTTCGCCGTCCTCTGTGAAGGGGCCGTATGTGATCGGGACCGATGCGTCCACTCTGACACCGGCGATGATCTGGCTGTCCTCCAGCGCTGCGAGAGCGATGTCCTGGAAGTTGTAAAGATCTTTCCAGCCGTCCGAGTTGCGTTTGTATTTGTCCTCCGGGCTGTTTTCCCGGTGGTATTTGTAGCCGCCGATTGCTGTCGGATCCGCTTCCGGGATCATATTGTCGCCAGCATGGTGTCCGGGATTCCATATCGAGAGGCTGAGCCTGATCTTCATTGTCCTGGAATGGTCTCGGATGTCGTCCGATCCCTCCATGAGCTGTACGCATACCGAAGGTATAGGAGCGACCGCCGTCGGTGCGAGCCGGTCTTTTGCCGGAACGTAGAGCGGGAAGGCCTCGGGTTTTTTGGTCACGAGGTTATAGTCTCCGCCGTCCTGGTAGTCGTCCGGAACTTTCAGATCGATTTTGCTGCATATATTATCGCCAACCCATTGTGTGAGGTTTTCGATGATCTGCTTTGTTGTCATGGCGTCCCTCCTTATCGTGTCGCGTTCTGCTTGAGCGCGATTGCTGCAACTCCAGTGTTCTCGCTCCAGTCAATGACCAGCATCTCGCGGCCGTCATAATTGATAAATGAGCCCGGAGCTTTTCGCTTCGGGAGGTCGGCGACTCTGGCGTAAATCAATAGAGTGGCTTCGGCCAGGCCGAGAGTCGTGGTTTTTAGTGACTGCAAGGCGTCCGCATCGGGGACGCACTGGATCGTCGTCCCCTCGACCTTGTGTTCCTCACCGAAGTCCTCCAGCATGAAAAAGAGATCAGCCACGTCGCCGGCCATCATTTCCTTGAGTGTCATTCGGGCATAGCAGCGGAGAGGGTGGGAGCTTCGTCGCCATCCTCCTCACCGTCCGGATCTTCACCCTGGCCGCCTTCATGCTCGGTGCGGGCCTTCTCGATCGTCTCGATGATGTCCTGATTGGTTGCTTTTTTCGGCAGCTCAATTCCGAGATCGGTTGCGATCTGTGTGAGTTCCTTCTTTGTCATGTCTGTGAGAGTTTTCTTAGGCTCCTGATCCGGTTTTTGGTCGTTTTGGTCGCCCTGGTGAGCGTCCCCGTTGTCCTGGCTTTTACCGTCCGGATCCTGATCCGGATCTTCGTCCTGGTTGACTTCTCCGACATATTCAGCGACGCCCAGTGCTACCAGGCGCGCTTCCTCGTCTTTGTCGCATGAGAACGGCTGGGCCTTTTTATCCTTGGCCTCGACCGCACCCGTCTTTTTATTCACGTAGCCGTATGTGCCGGCGATGATCTTGATCATGTGGGTTGACCTCCTTGCTTGGTATAGATTAGAGAACGCTCGCGCTGATCCATGCGTTCTGGTTTCTTGGGATCAATAAAGGCTTAGCGCTAACCTTGAGGTTTCTTACCTCAGAGTTTGCGTCCGCTGTGTACTTAGGCACGCGGCTCGCTGCGTAGGTGTGGAACTGTCCGTCAGACTGCTCGAGCTGTGTGACTGCTCCGTAAAGAGAGCGGCCGGATGCCGGAGCTGTGAGCACCACGTTTCCAGATCCCATGAACGACTTGGTTGTTCCATCCTCGTCCTCGAACTCCTCGTCATATCCGATGAGGTTGATGTTCTTGCCGTGTACGTTAATCACGCCGACAAGTGTTGCACCATCAGGAAGCTCCTGAGGGTTGATGCCTCCGAGCTGGATGTTCTTAATGTCGAGCAACTTCTGGATTGTCGCGTCATTGATAATGACGTCAGCAACGTCCGGAGACATAACGAGATCGGATGCCGGGAGTCCTTTGCTTGTGAGCATCTTGACCATGACACCAATGTCTGCGAGGATCTTTGCGCCGGCTGTGTTCCACTTGGCTGTCGGTACGTACTTCGCGTCGTTTGTTCTATCGTAGAACTGGATAGCATACTCCTCGTATTTTCCACCGAAGTCGTCGGCGTACTGCTTGAGCACGTAGCCGTTGTTGAGCATAGCCTGGGCTGCCATGTATTCTTCGCGGCCGTCAATCAATGTGCTGAGCTCCTGGAGATCTAGGCCGAGGATCTGAGCCTCGCGCTGCTGTGGAGTAATCTGGCTGTAAAGGTTCTCGCCAAAGCCCTTTTTGTTGAGGTCGTCAATGGTAAGAGATCTCTGAGGTGCTACGAATGGCGGCACGTACTTCACGGTCTTGTAGCCCTCGCGTGTGATATTGATGCCGCCCTTTCTAGGCATTACAACCGGTGCGATCTTCTTGTTACCGTTTCTGTACTCGACGAGTACTTCCTCAGTCGGGAAAATATCAGTCGCCGGAGTGCAAGGGAAGTAGCGGTCACGCAAGAAGGTGCGGTGTGATGGCATAGCCTGAACGGCTCCGATCATTATCGCTGTTCTGTAAATCTGTGGAATAGGCATTTACTTCGTCCTCCTTTTCTTAGTCTGCGACGGACTCGACGAAAAGTCCGACTTTTCTCATATTCTCGATGTCCGCGTCTGTGAGTGTGTAGTCACTTGCTACAATGAGCGCGTCCTTGTTGAAGTTTCCGCTCTTGTATGCTGTTACAACTGTTGCGGCGCCAGTTCCGACCACCTCGTCTGTGAGGATGCAATCAGGAGTCTGGCCATCGATTCCGGCGTAGATCTGGCCATCGGTTCCGATCAGTGTGCCGCGGGCGAAGGTTGTTTCCTTCGCGACGGTAATGCTGATGCTCTTGACGTCGAGGCTGTGCTTTCCGTCAATGATCAGGCCGTCGTATGCAAATGTTCCGATTGTTTCGTTTGCATTCATTGGATTAGTCCTCCTTTGCCTTGTTTGTAGGGTTGCCGAGGATCATCGCGATCGCGTCCTCCTCGCTCATTTCCGGCTCGCCTTCTGGCTTCTGTGGCTCAGGGTTGCCGGAGTTCGGTGTAGCTGTTACACCAGCGGCGCCACTTGCCTGGAAGTCGGCCTGGGTGTCTGTGATGTGCTGCTGTCCCTTCTGGGCGTCTCTCTGCATAACGCGGAGAGCAAGCTCGGAAGCTGTGCAAGCCTTCTCGCCGTACATGGCCTCGTTGATCATTTCCTGGTCACCGACTGCTGCCGCGATCTCGCTGATCCCTCTGAGGCGTTCGTGTTCGCTTGTGATCGCTGCTGAGACAGCCTCGTCGTGTGCCTGAGTTCTGATCTGCTGCACGAGCTCAGGTTCCTGGTTCTGTAATTCTTCCAGTGTCATTATTTTGTGTACCTCCTTTGGGTTTGTGTTTTTATTTACATCCTTCGCCTGGCGTGCGGAAGCACCTGGCGCCGGGGTTGCACTTGGTTGTGTGGTTGCTTTTGCTACTGGCACCGACTCGGGAATATGGTCGAAGCCTTTGGTGCTCATACTGAGACCGTTGACAGTGAGAGTGCTGCCGTCTTTTGTGATGCTCATGCTCGGATCATCGCCGTCGATCACTTCGTCGATCCAGCCTTCCTCGAGAGCTTCGCGGCCGGTCATCCATTTTTCGGATGCCATCTGGCTCCTGATTTTGTCAATCTCGATGCCGGTCTTTCCGTGATACTGTTCGGCGACTGCTGAGTTGGCTGCTTCCAGCCTTTTATTGACCAGAAGCAAGGCCTTGTGGTTGTATGCTCCGTATAGCTCGGTGAGAGCCTCGTGGATCATAAACATTGAGCCGTTGTATGCTTTGATGGTGTCGCATCCCATAGCGACGACTGTGGCAGCGCTGGCAGCTATCCCATCGATAATTGCCACCGTGTTTCCTCTTAGCTCTTTGAGTCTGTTGGCGATGCCGATCGCTGTGTAAACATCCCCGCCGACTGAATTGATCCGGACGGTTATGTTCACCGCGTCTTTGATTGTTTCCAGATCCTCCAGGAAGCCTTCCGGCGATGTGTAGAGCCCGTCCTCAGGTTCTCCGGTGAGCCAGTTGGTCGGGCGGTGGTTTACGATCTCACCGTATATGGTGATCTCGGCGTCGCCGTCGTTGCTGATCACATTCCAGAAACGCGGAGCGACCTGGCCTGATGGCGCCGGGCCGGCCAGGATCTTGATGCTGTTTTGTTTCATTGGCTTAGTCCTCCTTTGCCTGGGCCGCGTCACCTTCGGCGGCCTCTTTTAGTATTTTGTTTTCGTGGGCCAGTTGTGCCACATTGGACTCCCACTGGCCACCGTTGAGCTTGATCGTGCTTTGCTCGTGAGTAGAGAAGCCGTGCTCGACGGCCTGGATCTCTGCCTCGATCTCCTTGGTAGGATCGAGCTGTCCCTGAGAAGGACCAACCCACTCAGATCCGAGCCATGCTTCGTGGATCAGCGGATCATTGAAAAAGCCAGGGGCCTGGATGCGTCCACGAGCCACGGCCTCAGACAGCCAGATCTCATAGATTGGCTTGCAAAAATCAGACACGAACCACTCGCGGCGCATCTTGAAGGCCTTCCATGCTTCCAGGAGAGCAGCGCGGCTCGCACTGTACGAGCTGTTGAAGCTCTTGAGGAGTAGGTCGGCCGGTATCTCCAGGGCGGCGCCACATTGTTCGCATAATGCTCGAATGAACGCGTCGAAGCCGCTGTTCGGTCTCGATGGTGTTCCGAAGGTTATGGACTCGCCCGGCTTCATGTAGTTGATCTGGCCCGGTCCCATTTCGTACTCGTCGTCGCTGTGGTCTATCTGAGGTTGCCCGGCTTCGTTGTACGGATTGTCCTCAGGGTTCTCAGTCATAACAAACGCCGTGAAAAAGCTATCAATCAGGGCGGCGGTCAGTTCGCTTTCTGTGTATCTCCGTATCTGGAGAAGTGGCTCAATCACTTGGGCCAGGTAGCTGACGCCTCGGTATTGCTCCGGACGTTCCGACTCCATGATCTGGATAATGTTCGGCTGGCCGGTGAGGGATCCGTATGCTTCGACGCGAGTCCATTCACTGACGGCCATCTTGAGCTCGTTCGGGTAGTTGTTGCAAATGTAATACGCCACGATGGCGCCGTTCTTGTCGACCTCTACGCCGTCGTAAATTTTGTTGCCGTTCTTCGCGATGCCTTCCGTCATATTCGAGAAGGTTGCGCCAGGGGATCCCGGTGTGCTTACTCGGTCGGCTTCAATTAGATGCAAGCGGAGAGAGTAGGGAGTGGAAGCAGTAGCGGGCGCTTGCTTCATAACGCAAAAAACGTCACCGGATAGGAGCCAACTCATAAGAGCGAGCTGCTGGATCCCGTAAAAGTCATTGACGCTGGTCGCGTCGCACGACTTCTTTCGCTTGGCCCATAGGTCAAACTCTGCCTCGGTCCTTCGCTGCCAGTCCTTGGCCGCTTCCGGACTCAGTCCCAGGAGCTCAGTGATCGGACGCGCCTGGAGCTTTAAGCCGCACCCGATCACGTTCGTCCTGTTTGTCTTGATCGCACTCGTGGCAATAGGGGCGGCCATGTATAGCATCCTGGCCCGCTGCCGGAGTGTGTAGTTGTTTTCGTCGATGTCCTGGCGCGCTCCGGAACTGTATGCCAGGAAGCTCTTGAGGGCTTTCTTATTCCAGCTTGCTCCGGCGTCGCTATAACCAGAAGCGGATGCCCTGGGAGCCTTGCCGCCGGTTCGCTTTACCTCGACGTTGTTTGTTTGTTTCATACTGTCCCTCCTTTACCAGTCGCGCGGGATCACGCCGACCGCCTTGCGTGGAGTCTTGCACTCCAGCGCGGAGATCTCTGCCTCGATCTCTTTGATCGCCGTCCTCACTTGGGCGAGGTCGGTGTTGTACCTAGTGGCGTTTCTGGATCCTACGCCGTAGGACTGGACGCCCCCGGTGAGCATTTCCTTCTCGCGGCCTTTGTAGAGTTCGAGCCTCTCTTGGAGGTCTTTGATTTTCTCTTGCTTTATCATGGTGTGCCTCCTTACCATTCGCCGTCGTATATGTCGCGGCGTTTATTGTGTCTTTTTGGTGGTTTTGGTTTTGGCTTGGGTTCTTCCAGGCCTTTGAGTCTTCGTTCAATCGCATCCAGATCCGGATCGACGATACGGTATCCGGCCAGTGCATAATTGCGAAGATCGAGCGGCTCGTTTCTTTCGTGACCTGGCAGCTTTTTCCATGTCACTTTGTCGCGGCCGTTTGCTCTTGTGAGCACCGTCGTTTCGGATAGTAGGCCGTTAAAGTAGCCCTCGTCGTAGCCCCGGTCGTCATTGTCAGGGAAGTGGCAATACTTGGTGCCGCCAGGTTCCTGGACTTCTAGGGCGTTGTATATCATCGTTTTTCCGGCGTCAACTCCGATAGTGTAGAGCCAGCAGCACACGCGCTTATTGTCGCGGATTGGTACCTTGCTCGGCGGGTTAATGTATGGAATACCCTCGCCGCCTTTTCCTTTGATTGCGAACACATGCTTTGCGAAACGAGCGCGGCATTGTTCGTACACCTCTTGGGTGAAGTGTCCGCCAGAGTCGACGCATATGATCGAGATCTTGAGCCCTTTGCCGCTTGCGTATGTGTATGTGTGATCAATCACATCGTCGAGACGATCCCACGGCTCTTGAGTGTCAGGGCGGCCCATGATGTAGCCGCGCTTGATCCCCCAGGTCTCGCCTCCGTGTCCGTGGCCTACGACTTCGTATTCGAGGCGGTTGTCCTGAGTATCTACGCCGCAAGTCAGGACCAGTACTCCGTCCGGAAGCTCTGCGTCGTAGCGCTCGCGCCGGCCCAGCATTTCGTCGTCGTCCACGACTGCAGTACGGTCTTCCCACAATTCTCCGAGGAGAGTGTTGCAGACTACTTTGAGCCGTTCCGGATCCCCTTGAGCATCCAGGAACTTAACGACGATCTTGCTCCATGGCGTCCATGGAGAAGCAAAGGCCGAGAGCCAGAACGATCTCACGCCGTTCTCGTATGCCTCCGGGTTGTTTGCGATCCACTTGGCCGGCTGCTTTCGCATTTCGGCTTCCGTGCTAATACACCCGCACTCAGGGCACACATAATTGATGGCGCCGACGACCTTGTTGACCTGGCGCCCGTTTGGTGCTTTTATTTTTTTATGTTGAAAGCGGATCCGTCCGAAGGTGATCTCGTTGTATTCCCCGCAATGAGGGCAGCGGTGGCACCATCGCTCCTGAGTTCCTTGGTAATAGCTCGTTTCGATGTTGCTGCGTCCTTTTATTGTCGGAGTTGATACCTCAACGGCTTTCGCATTGTAGAAGGTAGCCTGACGCGCTTCGGCAAGGGCCCAGGGATCGCCTTCATCGCCGGCCGATATAGCCCAGCGGTCTCGCTCGTCTCCGAGGATGTACCTGGCCGGGATAGATGCCAGGGCGCTGGCGCTGTTTGATCCGGTGATGGTGAGCATGCCACCAGGGAAGGACTTCTGGAGCACAGTGCTCGTCGTGTCTTTTCCTTTGATCTCCGTCACTTTCTGGCGTAGCACCTTCGAGTCTCTGACCATTGGTGAGATCCTCAGACGGGAGAACTTTCGAGCCTCTTCGAGAGAAGGGTGCACGAATAGGATCGAACCGGGATCCTGGTCCATAATGTACCCGATTATGTTGAGCTCCAGCTCAGACTTGCCGACCTGGGAAGCTGCGACCATAACAATCTTTCTGACCTTCGGATCAGTGAACGCTTTCATCGGTTCGGCCAGGTATGGCGTCCTCTTGGTTCTCCACGGTCCGGCCTCTGCCGAGTTCTCAGGGGAGAGGCGTCGGTATTTATCGGCCCACTCGTTGACGGTTAGGTTTTCTGGCGGTTTGAAGTGTACCACCTCTGGAGCGATAGCAGCGTTTAGAGCTGCCGCGGCCTTTTTAGTCGTCTTGCTCATTGGTGATCACCTTGCCCCAGCCTTCTCGGTCGCGCACGCGCTTCGCGTAGGCGTCCGGGTTGTACTCATATTGCGAGAGCTCCTCCAGGATCGCGTAACATTCGCGCCGGATTATCTCGGAGCACTCTGGCGCCGTGTTCACGTCTGCCACATCCACGGCCAGGCGGCCGGGTAGGGCGATGATCATGCTCCTGATTGCGTACACCAGGTCGGAGATCATGGCGGCCACGTCCTCGGATCGGTGCATCCTTCCTTTGAGCTCGTCAAGTTGAAGCTGAGCGATCTCAGCCTTTGCGGTCTTGAGATCGGCCTCGGCTTTTTCC
This sequence comes from uncultured Lachnospiraceae bacterium, assembly GCA_947630925.1. Classification (GTDB taxonomy): domain Bacteria; phylum Bacillota; class Clostridia; order Lachnospirales; family Lachnospiraceae; genus Butyribacter. Next base: position 127,404 of record CANRJM010000003.1, on the reverse strand, counting down.
TTGGTCGCTGTGTTTTCGTTGTTCTTTTGTTCTCGACCGTTCGCCTTGTCGCTCAGGTATTTGATGTACGCTTGGATCGTAGGCAATAGGTCGTACTGGTTGGCGCCCTTGACCTTGACGGCATGGATCACGCCTTCCTTTGTTAGCTGCTGGATCCTCCTGGTTGTGAGCCTGAATAGCTTGGCGATCACATCGGTGCTCTGGAGGTTCTGCTTCGCCTCAGCCATGTGACCACCTCCTTGGAATTTGGCTGGAGGGATCCGGTCGCTCCGACGAAACGAAACGCCGGAAAATTTCCCAGCAAAAAATTTTCAGATTTTGGGCTCGCCAGCACCGCAGCCGTTTTGGACGCCTGGAAGGACCCGTGGAGCGCGTCGCTTCGCGTTTGAACCTTCGAGTCATCTTGCGAGTTGTTCTCGAGGCCGACGCGTGGAGCGCGATCCCTGGTGTGTGGCTCTAGGCGTGTGGCTCGTGGCCGTTCGGTCGTGCCTGGTGGAGTGGGGCGGAGTGTCAGCCCTTCCCCATGCGCGAGGCGTGGTACTCGAGACGCTTCGGCAACTCCTCGTTGATCTTATCCTGGATGCCAGCGGCCACCTTCTCATTGGTGATCATCTGCGGCACGCTGGTTGTCTTGATGCTTACGATGTCGGAGCGTTCTTCTCCTCGTCTCTGGAATGGTATGTAGCCAGCGCCACCGTTGCTTGCCAGGAACGGGGCCGGGGCGTACTTGCCGGAGAGCTCTGCCTTCTGTCCCTTGTGGATCTCGATGGTGATGGTCTGAGCTTTTAGCGGTGCGGCCATTACGACCTCGCTTGCTGAGCTGGTCCCTTCTCCTGGAATGAGTCGAGGCTTCTGTCTCACGGTGCTCGGTTTCTTCGGCGACATTTTGAAGTGTGTCGGCGTCAGGCTTCGGCCCTCAAATACAAGCTGGATGTTGTCGATCTGTGTGCCCTCGACCTTTATGCTCCCGGCTTTCTTTGCTCCGGTCATGGCGTCCTTGACTTCCTTTTTCTTGATGGTGTACTCGTCCGTCACGGCCTGTGATACCCAGCCAGGAGCTCGGTTCTTGAAGTCGGAGACGGTCCGGCTCAGTGCTTTCTCGGCGCCCTTGTTCATCGCCTTGAGGTTCTTGATCAGTTTCGCGTGGTTCTTGATGGCCACGCTCATGGATCCTTGTGCCATGTCGTTCCTCCTTCCTGGTTGCAATAAAACGAGGAGTGCCCTCGTGAGCTCTCCTCGTTTCTGTCAGTGTATATAATACGGCGGTTGTTTGGCATGTGCGTTCCGGCTTTATCCGCCTTTGTCTTTTCTTATCTGGATCTATCCCTCTATGATGCCCGCGTCGTTTTCTCCTTGCCTCCTTCCTTGGCTTTTCTTTGACCTAGTGATACATTGGAAGGGTGCGACATTTTTGGACGCTCTACGAGGCTTCTGGCGCTTCGAACTCTGCCAGGTGTGCCAGTGCCTCCCCGTGCTTGTTGTATGCCCGCTTTAAGTACCCGCTTGTGTTCCTCTTATAGTCTTTCTTCTTGTGGTACTGGATCCAGGCCACGTCCACCCAGTCCTCGGCGTCGATGTATCTCAGGCGAAGGATGCACCGCTCCTCGGCGTTGTCTAGCTGTTTGATGATGGCGTCGATCTTTCCCTCGTCGTATCGGATCTCTTTCAATAGGTGCGCGATGTTTTCCTCTAGCTCGATCTTCCTGGCTGTCTGGAGAGCCATCGGATCGCGTTCCGGTGTCCATCCTGGCATGCCGTCGTATGTCGGAGCCTTTGGTAATGTCATGGATACCGTCAGTCTTTCCAGGCGCTCGCATTGGTTCTTGTACTCCCTGATCAGATCGACGTGAGCCTGGAGCCTCTCTTTGATCACCTCTGTCGGTTTTTTCTGCTGTTCGGTTGTTCCTTGCTCTTGCATCCTTTGGTCCTCCTTTTACTCTATGCCGTCGAGTAGGGCGTCCCACTCAGATCTTGGCACTTCTTTTCCTTTTCTGATTAGTCGCACGCCTCCGATATCCCCGGTGTCTTTGGCGTACCTTCTGACGATCACGTCCGTGTATCCTTCGGTCAACTCCATGAGGTAGGCCGTCTGTCCCTGGTGTTCGGCCGCGATCAATGTGGTCCCGCTGCCTCCGAATAGGTCCAGGACTCCGTTGGCCCATGCTGTATTGTCTAGCAGCTTCTCGATCAGCTCGACCGGTTTCTGTGTAGGGTGGAGCTCGTTGCCCGACCTTGCGACCTGGATCACGTTGCCGTAGCCTTTGTGATTATCCCACTTTGGCTTTGTCTTTAGCCCGAACATACAGAGCTCGTGCTGCGCGCGCCAGCCGAAACTCATGCCTGGCGTCTGTTTATCCCAGACGATCATATTCTTTACTCCCAGGCCGGAGCTCTCCACCATGTCGTAGAGGTATACCCACATTCTCCAGTCGGTGAAGATATAGGCCACCAGTGCCGTCGAGTTCTGCAGCATGTTCTTCATCAATGCCTGGTACCCGCGTGTGCTGAGCGTATCGTTCGCGATCTTGACGTCGATCTCTTTGCCAGTCAAGTCGTATCGCTTTGTACCGATCGATCCTTCTGATCTCTTTGACTCCTGGAAGCCTCCGCTACAGTATGGTGGATCCGTGACCAGGATCTCCGGTGCGGCTCCGTCCAGAAGTGTTGCGACGTCTTTCTCGCTCGTAGAGTCTCCACACATTACGCGGTGGCGGCCCAGGATCCACACGTCGCCCCTCTGGCTTGTCGGCGCCTCAGGCGGTTCCTCGGCAGCAGTTTCTTCGCGCTCTATGTCGAGCTCCTGGTGGAGCACCTCGCTCAGAGAGGTGACCAGCTTCTCGACTTCCTCGTCGGTGTACCCGGTCTGGTCCAGGTCAATCTCCCCGGTGTCGATTTCTGCGAACACGTCCGCCAGGAGCTTGTTGTCAATCTCTGACAGCTCTGCGATGCGGTTGTCTGCGATCAGATCAGCGTACTCCTCGGCCTCGGTTGCGTAGTCCTGGAAGTCCACAGGCACCTCGTCGAGTCCTGCGAGCTGCGCGGCCATGAGGCGACCGTGACCTTTTACTATGTACCCGGAGCGGGTGCTCACTGTGATCGGCTGCCTCCAGCCTCCGTTCTTGATGATCTTGGCCAGTAGCCTGATCTGGTCGTCCGGGTGCTTGTTTGGGTTCGCTGGGTTCGGTATCAGCTTAATGATGTCAACAATCTCGTCGTGTGCGCAATATACCGGGATGCCTCCGGCCATTCCTTTCGGTTTTACTTCCTTGTCTTTGCTCATTGTCTGTGTGTCCTCCTTTGGTTTCTTTCTTCTTTGTAGCGATCGCGTGCAATCGCATCCCACTCGATCCGCTGGCCGCACCAGTGACACCAGGAGTCCGGCACCCGGATCCATCTGCCGCATGTAGGGCGGCAGTACCCGAAGTCTCCCTTCTTGATTGCCATGGCCGGCGTCTCATACCTGGCCGTCATTCTTGCGGCACTTTGGCACGCTGCATCGTAGTCGCTTATGATGTCGCACACCTCGACGACTGCTGCCGCCTGATCACCTTCGAGCCCCTCGATGACTTCTAGGGACTTGATGATCCTGCCATAGACTCGTTTCGTCTCCATGCTTTTCCTCCTTGTGGTTCTCTGTATGCTCAGCCAGCGCCACGACGACGGTTTCGGCCTCGTTTCTGCTTAATCCGTAGCCGCAAAATGAGAACATCCCGTGGGCCGCGTGGTCTTTTATGCTTTCAATTATTCTCCCTGGCTCCATATGCTTCCTCCTTCCTTGCTTCGGTATAATCAAAAGAGGCTTAGCTGTTGGTTGAAGTCCGGTCAGTGCTCGTATGCTTTTGAGATCAGGCACCTGAGGGCGTGCTCCTCGACGTCTTTTTCATTGTGGAGCCAGGCGCAATTCTTCCGGCTGTATTCTTTGATCTGGTCCAGGAGATCCCCCAGGCCGTCCGCGACTGCTGCCACGGTCGCTTCTTTTACCCAGGTTCCCATCTCGATCCTCCCAGATGGCGTGTCGTAACCTTGCCAGATCTGCGTTATCTTTCGGCCTGCTGCATCTTTTCCGATCGTTTCGCAAAAGAACAAGCGCGCGCTCTTTGGCTCATATTTTTCCAGCATGTTCTCGCCCCCTCGTCTGTATGTAATAGAATATCCACTGCTGAACAATGCCGGCTGTCCCGGCGTAGTTCTCGACCGGGAACTTTCCTCCGTATTCATCGGTCACGACTTTTCTGATCCATGTGTCAATCGGGAAGCTCTCTTTGTGCCCCAGGCCGTAAAGGCATATACAGTCGGCCACCTTGTCACCTATGCCGTAGATGCTTTTGAGGTACGTCCTGGCGTCTGCGTAGTCCATAGCTGCCAGTTTGATCAGGTTTACCTTGCCGCTCACGACGTTTTGGGCCAGTGTTGCGATGTATTTACCACGATAATAGCCGAGGCCCTGGAGGCCCCGGAGCGCTTTCAGGTCTGTCAATTTCTCCGGATCTGGGAAGGTTGTGTATTCGTCGCCGTTCACTGCCGTTCGCCGCTCTCCGAAGTATTCGCACATGGCGTCGATCGTTTTCTTGATCCGCGGGATGTTGTTGTTTTGGCTTATCATAAAGCTGACCATTATCTCCCAGAGTTCCTGGTTGAGTACGACTACTTCCTGGGCTGCTGCACCTAAAACCTTTTTAATGAATTGGTCGCCGGCCTGGTCCATTTTCTCGGCCTGGCTCAGCGCTTTGTTGTATAATTGGCCAGCCCGATCGAAGTAGTTCTCCCAGTATGTCGTGTATCTTGTGTTGGTAATCGCAATCACGAACGGGTTGATCTGTCTGGCCCTGGTGTATGCTCCGGCTGACGGGATCCCGAAGCATCCGTCGCCGAGTTTCTTCCATCGGAAGCACTGGCCGCTTACTGCAATTTTTTCTAGGTCGATCGCATGGTCAAAAATTATATTGTGCTCATTGGTTTCCATCTGTTTCGCCTTCCTCTCCATATTCCAGATCTACGCCATCCAGGACCTTGATCAAGCCGGCCATGTATGCCACGCGGAACGGCTCGAGCTCTGTCTGTTTGATGTGCTTGTGTCCGTATATCTTCTTCATGTCTCTCCATACTTCCCAGGGGATCCGGTAGAAGTCTTGGAGCCCGATGTTCACGACGACAAAAGCAGCAGCACCGAGCTGGTAGTGTGTCTCCAGGGCCTTGCTCTGTTCTTCGGTGAGTCTGCTGGCCTCAATCCGGTCGCCGTCTGTGTGTTTTGCCTCGAATACTACAGAACGGCCGCCGGTGAGAGTTCCCTTGAAGTCCGGCTGCCCTTGTTTAGTGAAACATGCCAGGAATTGCCCCTGGCGATTCGGAGCTCTGAGCGGTTTCATCGGCTCCGGTGTCTTTTCAATGTACGCCAGGTTCAGATCGCGGTAGAAGTCGAGAGAAGCCTGGAGCATGCTCTCGAAGTGATCCCCGGCAATCCTTGACTGCCTGCCTTTTATCTTTCTTTCATAGTTGGCCACCTTTCCGATGGCCTCGCTTGCTGTCGGATCAGGGTAGCCTTCCCGGTTTTTTCCTTTTGCTGCCATGTAGTACCTCCTTGATCTTGTACCTGAGGACCTGGACGATCTGGCTTAGGTACGGGTGTTTTTGCTTATATCCCATGCGCGCCTCCTATGTCGCCGGCATTAGTGCGGAGCTGCTGCGCTGTCTGCAGCGTCTTTTGCCGCCTTCGGTCTTGTGAAGTATTCAATATCCACGATCTTGACGCCGTGGCTCTTTGCGTATTCAATCTCCTTGGCCATGCCTTCGCTCGGCTCCGTTACTCCCAGGCCTTCGACTGCGATGGTATCGCATAGATCCAGGAGTTCGATGCCTTTGGCCATCCCGTATGCTCTGCAGTCAGGATCATGATCGTCCATAAATATTGGGAAGTATAAGTGCGGCGCGATTGGTATGAGCTCCGGGTGGAGTCTTACAATGGTCCCGCAATAGTTGATTGCTCTGCGGATGTTTTCCGCTTCGCTTGCTCGCCCATTTCCTCGGAGCGGCGAGCATATATAAACCATGTTTTTCATGTCTTTTCCTTTATTTTCCGATCCCATTTCCTCAAGTCTGTCTAGGTGTGCCTTGGTTGTTATTGCGTAACGTCCGCCATCTGTTTCAATCCTTGTCGGATGGCAAATAAACGGCTTTTCTGATAATGCTTTTATTACATTCTCGGCGTCGGTTCTCGTCATTGTCTACACCTCCTTAAATCACTTTGATCGTCTGTTTTCCGTCGCCTCCTGGCTGCCATACGAACCAGGAATAGCTCGTCGCATCTGTTCCTTTGCCGGTGAAGCTCGGCCGCTTGTGTAGTGTGTAAAGTCCGGACAGCTGGTGCTCTGGCTGCTGCCAAAACACAAACCGATCCTTTGACTCAAGAAACGTCGTGCGGAGCAGAAAAACGATCGAGCCGCCAGGTCTTAGATGCTCGAAGCTCTTGAGCACGAAGTCTATGGCAAGCGAAAAGGGCGGGTTTCTGATGATCAGATCGTACTTTCCGAGCTCCATGCTCAGATAGTCCCCGATGATCACATTGTCGGCCAGCTGTGTCAGCTGATCGCGTTCCTCCTCGCGGATCTCGACGGCATCCACTTTGATCCCGCTGCGCTCCTTGAGAATTTTGACTATATTCCCGGATCCGGCACTTGGCTCAAGCGCAGTACCCCCCGATCGGAAAATTATCAAGGGGGGGCGGTGACTGCCGCCTCCGGTGTCGGATAGAAATCGCTTGCTTTTCTTTGTGTGCCTCTGTTTGTTGCACTCATGTATTTCCCTTCTTTCTTCGTTGTTTTGCCTTCCTGGTCGCGATGGAGAGCTTTGCAATATTGACGCCGGTGTGGGTGAGTTCCGCCTCCGGCTGTCTCAGTTTCCTGCGGTTCAGTTCCAGGTTGATCTCGTTATCGATCAGCACCAGGTTGTCGATGCTGCAGTTGTCTTTGTCGCCATCCAGGAAGCTGACCATCTTGCCCTCAGGGATCGGTCCGTTGTGTTCTTCCCAGATAAGCCGATGTAGAAAATCCCAGCGCTCGCGCTGTATTCCATCTTCCTGCACCTTTTTGATCAGGTAGCCGTCGGTTGTTCTGGATATATCGCCGACATTCATGTGATTAGCCGGGACGTTTCCCTTTTTGAACATTGTCGGTCTGGCTTTCTCGTATTGCTCTGGAGTCATGGGTTTGCCTTTGTTCGGCGGTTCCTGGCCTTTTACGAACCGGCAGTCGACGCCGCTCTTGATGTCGTGGTTTTTCTTATACGCTCGGCACTGCTTGACAGTGAACTCAATCCCGAAGTGCTCGGAGACCATCCTGGCGATCTCGTCTGCTTTTCTTCCTGCTGCAATGCTTCGCACATAAGCCTCCATGCCTTCCGGGTAGAGGAGAGAGCTGCCTTTCGGCAGTCCTCTGGGTGTTCCGCTTTTAATGTGGAGCCGGTTCTTTGCTCCTTTGATCATATTCTCCGTGAATGTCATGCTGTAGCGTTTGTCGAAGCCCTGGCAGTTGATCAGCTCAGTGACTTCTCTGGTTGTTCTTCCTGGTACATTCTCAACGAGCCAGTCGTTGACTTCCTGCGGCCATGGTTTTCTCATTTATCAGTCACCTCCAGCTCCGGTACCATCGAGCCGACCAGGTGCTTGCCGCTGTTGTTGTATCCATACTCGTCAGCGTGCTGCAGGGCCTTGAGCTGCACCTCGGCGTTGTTGATGATAGTGCTGGCGACTTTTGTCACAGTTTCGGATCTCTTGATTTCTTTCTCAAATTCCTCGTCTGTGAGGTCGTCGTCGTTGATACGTTCCAAACTCTCAAAAAGATAGTTGTTGAGGTCCTGGAGTGAATTTTTCATGTCTGGCACCTCCGTCCTATCTGTCAAGCAGCTTCTCGATCAGCTGATCGTACAAGAGCTTGTAATCTGGTCGGCTTTTCATTTCGGCAAGTTCGGCGATTGCCTTTTCCAGCTTTGCCTCTGTTTCGGCCAACCGCTGCTGCATGGTTTTCAGTTCTTCCGGCTGATCCCCCTGCGAGGTTTCTGGCTGCATCCAGTCGAGTCCGAGAGATATGGAGAGGGCGATGTCGAGCTCCTGGAGCTCTCTGTCTGTCAATTCTCCGATGTGAGTGCCGAGCCGTTCTGTGCTTACTGAATAAATCTGTTCACAGAGCACGGTGGACGGTCTGAGTGATGATCTGATAAACACATGAGTCGGGAGGTTGTTCTTTGGCTATGTGGTCATGTAAACAACTTCGACGGTTGTGCTGTTTTCGTTGTTCTTGTTATTTGATACGATTACCGCAGGGCGACCGGCGCACTGTTCACTGCCGATCTCCTGGTGATTGCTTTTGATATAGTAAATCTGTCCTCTTTTCATGTTTGGGCTCCTTGTATGTATTCCAGGAGAGCAGTGAGCCCTCCTGGATGTTTCCGACATATATGCCGGAAAGTTTATGCGATGATTGTGATCTGGTCGCGTTTCTCGATTTCCGCCAGCGCGTCCTCCAGATATTTCTTGACGTTTCCGATTGCCTGGGACTTCCAGAGTCCTCCGTCTGCTTCTACGAGCTTGAATACTGGCTCGCCGCCTCTGCCTTCGCTGATCCTGAAAACAAAGTCGCTTTCAGGCTGCTCGACCTCGAGGAAGGTGCGGTATGGAATCAAGTGCACCGGGTTCGGTACCAGTGCTTGTTCCTTGGTTGTTATTCCGGTTTTGATCACTGTTTGCTGAGTGATGCCATCGTCCGAGAACGTCTGCGACTGTGCGTTGATGATATTGCTGGCCAGGATTGCCACGGCTTCGCGGTCGTCAATCTTTCCGCTCCGGAAGCATGACTGCAGAGAGATCAGGAAGCTTTCCTGGCTGTATTCTCTGCCATACTCAAACTGTGGCAGCAGCGCGGTCGCTGTGAAAAGCTCCTCGCGGTCTCTTTCTTCCAGTAGTCCGGAGTAGAGTCGTACCTTTGTCGGGCTCACGACCTGGATGATCATTTGCTCGCGGAGCTCGTCGCGTCTCTGTTTTATGTAGTCCACCAGAGAGGTGAGGGTTGTGGCCTCGATCGGCTCCGCCTTCTCTGGCTTGTCGTATCTTGTGAGGTTCTTCGTGCAGTATGTCTTGCCGTTTATTTCGATAGTCTTAGGATCCTGAGCCTCAACGGCCAGGCTTGTAATGTATGTGATTGCTTCTTTGATCATTTTCCTTTCCTCCTTATGCTTGCGCTGTTTTTCCCATTGGTACGACCTTTTCGGTCAAGATCTCACTAGTCTCAGGATCAAACTCCTCAGTCTGGGCTTTGTTTCTGTTTTTCAGGTCAAGAGGTTTGCCAACCATCTTTTCCGGTTCCTGGACCTCTTGCGGCTCGTTCTCCTTGTTCTCTGCCAGGTCGTCGAACAACATCTGACCGCGTATCTGGCCATCATACTCGGCGATCTCGAGCTGGCCAGTCCTCATGTTCACGCCCATGATCATCTGGGTGTCAATGGCCTCTGTCGCTGCGAGGGTAGTGGTAACGCCGATCTGTGTGCTCACGAGCTGCCTGGTCTTATTTGGCGCAAAAGTCATTGTGATCGTGATCTTTCTCTTTTTCGTGGCGTTGGTGTTCATGTTTTGGATGTTCTCGCTCACTTGGACGAGCGCCTCGTTGACCTTCTCCGTAAAAGCTCCACCGCATAGGGTGTTGAGGTCGACGCTGCTTTTTACTGCTTGTTTCTTGTTCATAGGCTTCCTCCTTTATCTCCAGAATCTTCCTGATCCGTGGGTGCATATTATTCCCGGCAGCCGTAGCCGCCGGATTGTGTGAAATTACCGCGGCTGCGTCGCAATCCGGAAGCAGACCGGCACGTAGAGCGAGGTGCTCGCGACGTTGAGATTGGCGTTGGAGCTCCCGTAGTTCTCGCTGTTGTACACATACACCGCGCAAGTGGAGGAGCCGCCAACGGCTGACGCAAGCCACCAGGAAGTCGTATCTTCTCCAGGTGCTTCTCCTTTCATGCGGTTTCTTCTGTCCTTGTAGTATTCGAGCTGGTCGTACAGCTTAGCGCAATAAAGGTCGTCGTCGAAAAGCTCGGACTTGTCTGGCACAAAAAGTGCCGTCGTGTACTCTTTTTCCTGATCCCCGTCCATGTATTTCCTCTGGGTGTTGATGATCCTGGTTTTCAGGTATTCCGGCAGCAGCTCTACCATGTTCTCGTTGATATAGTGCTGCAGATCTGACTCGGCAACTCCTCCGGATGTCTTTCCATTCTCATTCCATGCCGTGCGCCCCAGGCAATCACGGCTGTCGAAGCGGATCCACCCGTCGCCGATGTCTGTCACGTCAAAGCGTGCCTTTCGTCCGTCTGTGAGTTCTGCGATGATGTAGTCGCCGATCTTGGCGGTGCTCAGATCCTCCAGGAATGTGTAATGGCTATGGATCCCGAGCTCCTGAAACATTACGGCCGGCGCCGTCACTTTTTCTATGACGTTCTCGGCCCATTTCAGCACTTTTTCTCCTTCCGCCTCCAGGTTGATGGTGTTGGATTGAAATTTTACTCTTTCCATGTTGTTCCTCCTTTTGTTTGTGGGCTTAGTTTTTATTTTCCAGGAGCGAAGGCTCCGTGGTGTCTGAGTTAATTGCTAGCGGTTGCATCCCGCTCAGCGTTCTGTATAAGTTCTCGCGCTTGATGCGTCGCGTCTGAGCTTTCTCCAGCGACTTTCTTGCGCCTCCCGCTGCTGATCGGTCCTCGATGGCCTCGATCTGTTTCCTGAGGGTAGGGGAGAGCTGAGTTTTTTGGCGTTCCCGCTCATATACCGGCTTGTATTGATCCATGAAGGCCACCCGGTCAAGTCCGGGCTTTCCACCTCTGTATGCCTGTCGGTGCATTTCAATCAGTGGTGTCCATCCGATTGACTCAACGGCCCGGCGTATCATTTCCGGCATATCTGCCAGAGCTGCCTCGCCTCCAAACTCACCGTTGGCGGCGATTAGGTCGCTTACCAGGAGCCACGCCTGATCTGGTGGTAGTAGGTCTGGGTTGGATGCCCTGGCCATGAGCTCGCGGATCTCTGCGATGCTTGGCGGCCACTTGCTCGTCTGTATGTGTTGGTTGGTTGCTATTGCCACGAGCTCGACCGGATCGTCTGCGAACTGTGTGGCCCAGAGGGCGATTGTGTCCTCTATGGCCTCAATGCTGTCGAAGCGTGCCGCGTTCGGATATGCTCTGACGATCACCATGACCAGCTCGGTCGCGTTCTTTTCTGTCATGTTATCCCTCCTCGAACGATGCCAGCTTCTCCTTGAGGTATCTGCCGGCGTCAAATTTCTGGCCGGATCCTTGTGGTGCGGTTGGTCCGGATGCTGCTGCCGGTTCCAGTTCATCGTCCCAGCGCCCTTGATTCAGCCATGTGGCCGGGTTTGGTATGTACTGGCCGTTGTTCCTGGTCCATTGTGCTGAGTTCTTTGCTTTCTGGACTGCTGCCAGGATCCGCGCAAACAGCTCGGCGTTCGGTTTGATCCGCTTCCAGGAGTTCTTCGCTGCTTGCTTCCCGACTTTCTTCGGGTAGAGCTTCCAGAACTCGTCGAAGCGACGATCCTGGAGCGGTTCTTTCTTCGTGTTGTCACCATCCGGCTCGGCCGGTGGTGTATATACTGTTTTTTCTGTATCTGTGACTGTTTCTGTATTTGTGACTGTTTCTGTATCAGGTTTTGTAGGTTTTTTAGAAAACCTTTTGGTTTCTTTTGGTTTTTCTTGGTTTTCTATTTCTGCATTTGCTTTTTTAGGTCTGCCGCCTTTTGAGCCGTTTTGCCTCAGTCTTTCGCATTTTTCCTTGTATTTCTGACGATCACGGTCAAGCTGGGCTCGTATGAACGAATAGGCCATGCTGACCGCTCCTGGTTGGAGAGTGGGCTCCGATTTGTCAGGATCTTCGTGTGAGAATATTGCACGAAGCAGTTGGCCTGCTTCGGCGTCAGTCAGTTGATCGAGGTGCTGCGCGTAGTCCAGGTATAAGACAAAGCCCTTTTTTCCGTCATTCTCTGCCATGTCGGCACCTCCTTCGTGTTTTTAGTTGAACGGTAGCTCCCCGTCGATGCCGTCCGGTATATTCATAAACCCGTCAGAGTCTACCGGTGTGGCTCTGGTTGGCTGCCTTGCTTTCTGCAAACTCCTGGGACTCGATGATCACGTCCAGCGTGTAGATTTTGTTACCGTCCTTATTGGTATAGCTGCCGCTTTGCAAGTGGCCCTCGATCACGATTTTCACGCCCTGGGCCAGATACTTCTCGGCGAACTCTGCCAACTTACCGAAGGCCACGCAAGGTATGAAGTCGGCCGACTGCTGGTTGTCGTTGTTTCGGCTCTGTCTGCGGTCAACGGCGATAGTGTACCGAGCGATCGCCATCGGCTCGGCCCCTTGCGTGTATCTGATCTCCGGGTTCCTGGTCAGTCGACCGATCTCAATTACTTTATTCATGCGCTTTCCTCCATTCTTCCATGCTTTCGTAGTAGCTTGGTTTTGGTGGCAGAACGATCTCGCGGTTTTTCTTTTCCTCTGTCACCTTCGATATACCTCCACGGCAAAACGGGCACTCGATATAGTCGTGGCCCACCGGCTGGCGTGTCTCGATGATGCTGCCGCATGTGCAGCGGTACCGGTACATGGTCGTCTTGAACGTCGTGCTTACCGGCGCACCGTATAAGTTGCTCAAGCTCGTCCTCGCGGATCTGGATCGCTTTTTTGCATCTGTTGGCGCTTCCTCCGTTTACCCTGTACACATACTCGGCGTCGTACTTTTTCCGCTCAAACTCCTGAATCTCCTTCTGCAGTCTGGCTTTTCTCACGTTTATAAGGTCCTGAATCTGCTGCTGGATTGGTTTCGCTGGCTTATGGCTCATGCTTGACCTCCTTCCTGGCTGTTGGCCTGGCGGTCGAGCGCTGCGCATGTGTCGTCATATTGCTTACGGCTCATAGCTCTCGGAACGCTTACGTTGAATTTTTTTAGGATCCAGACGTCAATGTCTGCCGGAGTCACTCCAGCGACTTCGCCCTTCTTATACATGCGGTTGAGTTGGGCCTCTGTCAGCCACTTCTGGTCCCCTCCACTTGATCTCACTGCCTGGTGGTTGCCAGTGCTTCGGTACCCTCCGGTGTATTCTGTTTCAGCATCCAGAGGCCGCGTGTTGTCCTTATTGTCCGGATCATCCTGGCCCTGGTCGATGCCGAGGAGCTCGAAAAAGTAGTATTTCAGGCAATAGGTGAAGGCGGATCCCTTCGCCTTGTCCGGTCCGGCATCATTGGTTCCCAGAGCGTGGAGCATGACGCACATGCGATCCTCTGGGTTGTCGATGTTGATCCATTCCAGGACCAGGTCGCCCTCGTATATCCATACCATGCGCTCGCCGTTTTTCGTGTGCTGGATGTAGTTGGTGTAGAATACTGCGTCCCCGTTGTCTGCGTGCCTCGTTGCCATCTCCTCACTGATGGATAGCAGCACCCCGAGCTCATTCATGGCCGGAGTGAGGCACTCGTAAATGTCGTCCAGGTTGATATATGCGTACTTTACGCCGTCGCTTTTCTGGCTCCTTGGGATCCTTGGGATCCTTTTCTTGATTTCCACGAGCTTGGCCACCAGCGGGAGAGATCGGAGGTCCTTCGCTGGAGTCTCTGCCTTCTTTTCTGAGGTTGCTGCCTTTGTAGTGGTTTCTCTTGTGCCGGTCTTTGTTGTAGCTGCTGCCATGTTATCCCTCCTTTAGAACTTGATGTCGAACGTGTCCGGCTTTTCCTCGACGTGGATGCACTCGACCATTTCGCCGGTCTCTGTTAGGCTCGCATTGCCGTCCTGGAATGTGAGGAGCTTTTTGAACTCGCCCCACTTTGGTTTCTGGGTGGTCTTTATGTAGTCGTCCATGCCTTCCGTTGTCAGGCAGTCCAGGAGCTCGTCCTTGTCATATTTCTGAGCGACTGCGCCTTTCTTGAGGACCAGCGTGCTGCTCAAGAGCTTGTATGTCTCCTGGGTTTTGGTCTTTTTATGCTCAACGATTCCAAAATACTGAGCCAGGCAGCTCGTGAGGAAGGCGGTGCGACATTCCGCGCGCGTCTTTTCGGCTTCGATCTTTTCCTGGATCTTTGCAATCTGTGTCTCTGCCAGCTCCTTGAGCCTTTCGTAGTCTGAGCGCCCCTCGGCGATCTTACGGACGGTCCAGTCAGCCACCTCGTCGTTGTCTATCGCGAAGTATGGACGCCCCTCGGCCTGATCCTTCCACATAGCCGGTGGAATAGTCGATCGACTCCAAGACCTCGGTTAATGTTTCCTCTGTTGCGATGATGTTCATGTTCTCCATGTCGTTCCTATTTATTTTTCCTTGTAAAATGTTAAGGCACCGTGTTCAAAAAGCTGATCGAGGTGCGTGTTGTGCCATGTTTCTCCGTCTGTGGTTGTCTCGAAGTAGAGAGCACCCTGGCTTTCATCCCACCCAGACATTACCAGGTTGAGAGCCTCCCAGCAGTCGGCGTCCGGTTCCACCCGGTCGTACCTTCCGTTCTGGTATGGCGTGAAGGCGTTCTGCTGCGTGATCACTCTTTTGATAGTGTCAGGGAATCTGTCGCTCCAGACTCGGTTGAGAATGACCAGGATCACGAGGGCCTTGCACTCTGTGTCCTCGCTTTCAGCCACGGCCATGGCCATCTTGGCCATCATGTAGGATTCGTTAGCATCCCAGTCCATGGATCCGATCAGTCTCGTGGTCGTTTCCTCTGTCGCGATCTCGATCTGAGTCGTTTGTTTCTCCGTCGTTGTTACTTCCGGTGTTTCCACCGCCGTCTGAGGCTCCTGGTCTTTTCTTCCGATGCTGGCCAGCTTAGATATTCCAGCCGCCAGACCGGTGATAATAGCGGCGACGATCAGGATCCGGACCGTGTACGCGATAGGGTATCGCTCTGCGAGCCTTCTTTGCCTCTTGAAAAATCTCTTGATTTTTGTTATCATAGTTGTGGACTTCCTCTGAGTTGTGGGCTTCGGGAATGATCCACGGCGTCGGTCATTTTGGTCGGCGTCACTTTTTATGCCTTGCCGGCGTAGCGTCTTTGCTTCCATGCTTCGTACTCCTTTTGTATGTTATTGTCTGCGAAGGCTCTGCGGACCGCGGCAGCCAGCGATCTGTATAGCACGACGCTCACTGGATCCGGCATCTTTTCGGGTTGTATTTTTACTGTCTGCATGCTTTTCCTCCTTTTTCTTCTGATCCTGGCAGTCGCAATGCTCCCCGGGATCCAGGGCGCTTCCGCAATACGGGCAAGCGTAAAACTCGTTATATCTCAATTTTTTCCACCTCCTCTTTGTACTTTGATTGCCTTTTTTAGCAGTTGTTTCCTCCATTTCTTCCGGACTCTCGGCCGCCCGTGCTTGTATAGGTGCCATTGTCTCGGCGTGGCCACGCTGCGGATGCTCTCGTCCTTATATTCTGACCAGGCGTTCCGGAAAACGTCCACAATGTTTTTGAACGTGTCGACGATTGCATCCACGACCAGCCTCAGAGACTCGGCGAGAGCTTTCCCGAAGGCCATGATCGCGTCGGTAAGCTGTTGAACAGCTTCCGCCATTGTGCCGTCTATCGCATTGGACTCCGGAACTGCAGAGAGCTCAGCGACCTGGGCGATTGGTTTCTCGTCGATGCTGATCCGTGTTGTTTCTTCCTTTGGTGGCATGGTATTCCTCCTTCCTATGCGGTAACTGCAGCAGCTCCGGGTTCCGGCGTTTTAGAGAAAAGGTAAGCGATCGTCATGCCCGGGAAGCATGCTTCCTGAATTGCGAAGGCGTCGGCGATTGTGAAGTCGCCGTTTCCGACGCCTCTTATGTAGTTGTAAATGCTGCTTTTGCTTTTTCCGGTCGCTTGACAGAGATCCTGGATCCCAACGCCGGTGCGGCTCATTTCTGCCACCAGGTTCGGGTATTTCGGCGCGCTCTTTGGCTTTCTCATATTGTTCCTCCTTTCTTAGTGCTCAGCTCTTGAAAAGCTGATGTTTGAAATTCTGTTAAGTTCCCACATGATCGCCTCGAACGTGTAGTCTGTTTCGCTGTGAACTTTGGTTGCTGTACGCCTGGCAGTCGCCTCGTGTGTACCATTCTTTTGATATGCAAAGGCTTCTTACATTGTCGGCGCTCAAGTTTCTGTGTTCTGTGTATTTCATGCGGCTCCTCCTTTTTTATTTTTCCGGACGTGCGGAATTTATATTGTTATAATATTCCGTTTGTGCGGAATTGTCAAGAGATAAAGTGTATTTTTTTCCGTTCGTGTGGAAAAATCTTGATTTTATGATGTTTTTCCGATATAATGGAAAAAGTAAAGGAGGTGAAAAAGATGCGCGAATTGCTTGAAAAGCATCTAAAATCCAGAGGGATCAGCGTTGTCGAGTTTGCTCGGGAAGCTGAGGTTTCAAAAACGACGCTTTACGATCTCTTAAAAGGCGAAAAGGATGCTACAAAAATTTACGCAAATCAGGCAATAAAAATAGCGAAGGCCATGAATATCAGCGTCGAGGAACTGTATGGTCGCAAACTCCCGGAGCCCACACCTGAGAGGAAGCAAGAGAGCCTGACAAGCGACGAGCGCGATCTGCTGGATGTCTGGAGAGGTGCCACCGATGCCGCACGAGAGTCGGCGATGATGGTGCTCCGATGTAATCCGGCACCGATTGTGAAAAAAGATACGGCAATGTGATTGTTGTCGATTTCACACGACACAAAAGAGGCTTGCGATAAAAAGCGGGCTGACTTTGTGCAAATATTACAAGAGGAGACGACTGCATGGAAATGAAACCAAAGCTGGAGAAGTTTTACGATGTTGCAACTGGAATTTTGGCGTTGTTTGCCGTATCTCTGGCTATCATTGACATAGATCGAGGTCTTAACGAATGGCAGCGCATAGCTGACAACGTCGTGCTGGTTGTTTTTGCCGTTGATTATGTCGTGCGACTCTGTATTTCAAAGAATAAAAAATATTTTTTCAAAGAAAATATTTTTGACCTCGTTGCCATATTGCCGTTTAGTTCATTTTTTAGAGCTTTTAGAATTATCAGGCTTACAAAACTAGCAAAATTAGCAAAACTTTCCAAAATGTCGCGATTGGTCTCTTATAGCCTCAGGTTCTTGAAACGTGTTCGGGTTTTCCTGAATATGAATGGTTTTAAGTATGTTTTGGCGTTGAGCTGCGGGCTTGTCGCGATCGGTGGTGTTGCTATTCATTTTGCTGAGGGTATGGAGCTGTCGGACGGCTTTTGGTGGGCGTTTGTTACAACAACAACCGTAGGCTACGGAGATATTTCTCCCAGCACGGCGTCCGGTCGTGTTATAGCCGTTATTTTAATGATTACAGGTATTGGTTTGATTGGCTCACTAACGAGTACAATTACGTCTTTTTTCCTCAACCTAAAATCAGAAAAACCGGAACATAAAGACGAGATCCTCTCGGTTGTGTTGGCTCAGCTCGACGATCTTGAAAAATTGAGCAACGAGGATATTGATAGAATTTGTGAAATATTACAGACGTACAAAAAGAAGTGACGTTTTTGTGCTCATATTACGAGAGGAGGCGATTGCATGGATCAAGTTGGCGTGATCTATGCGCGTTTCTCCAGCCACGCCCAGCGCGAGGAGTCGATCGAGGACCAGCTCAGAGAGTGCCACGCCTTCGCGGAGCGCAACGGGATCCGGATCGTTGAGGAATACTGCGACCAGGCCCTCACCGGAAAAACTGACGCAAGGCCAGCGTTCCAGCGTATGGTCAGAGACTCAGCAAAGGGTCGTTTCAGCATCGTGATTACCTATAAGGTGGACCGCTTTGCAAGGAATCGGTACGACTCGGCCACATATAAGGCCAGGCTCAAGAAAAACGGCGTCCGGGTGCTCTATGCAAAAGAGACGATACCGGACGGACCGGAGGGGATCATACTGGAGAGCGTTCTGGAAGGATATGCCGAGTATTATTCCGCGAACTTGGCGCAAAATATCACGAGAGGGCTGGAGGGAAACGCTTTGAATTGTAGGACCAACGGCGTCGTGGTTTTAGGATATAAAAAAGGCGATGACGACCATTACGAGATAGACGAGACGACCGCACCGATCGTGCGCGAGATCTTCGAGAAGTATGCGGCCGGTGTCAAGCAGATGGAGATCTGTGAGGAGCTCAATGCCAGGGGCCTCAGGACGACACGGGGCGGACCGTTTAATAAAAATAGCCTCGTGCGCATCCTGAAAAACCGGAAATATATCGGCGAATACCATTACATGGACGTCACGGTACCTGGAGGCATGCCGGCCATAATATCCGTCGAGCTGTTCGAGGACGTACAGCAAAAGCTCAAGAGAGGCAGACGCGCCCCGTCGAAGGACTGGAGCTGCGCGGACTTCCTTCTCACCGGCAAGCTGTTCTGCGGAGAATGTGGCGAGCCTATGGTCGGAACTTCTGGCCATGGCCGGAGTGGCCGCAAGTATAATTATTATATATGCGGAGCGAAAAAGCGCCGCCAGGGATGCAAAAAGGAAAACGTGGCCCAGGATTGGATTGAGGAGGTTGTTCTGACGTACACGATGGAAGTTGTGCTCCAGGACGACACGATCCAGGAGATCGCCGACGGCGTGATGGATTTCCTGGCCAGAGAGACAGAAGACGACGGCGTTCTGGTCAGCCTAGAGGCTCGGCTGGCCGAGGTCAAAACGTCGGTCAAAAACTTAATGAAGGCGATCGAGGCCGGGATCATTACGAAGGCCACGACTGAACGCATAATGGAGCTGGAGAACGAGCGTGTCGAGCTCGAGGACGCGATTGCGATTGAGAAAATAAAAGAGCCAGAGATCGAGAGGGATCAGGTGGTTTTCTTTCTGGAGAAGTTCCGGGACGGAGATCTAAACGATCCGGCGTTCCGGTTGAGGCTTGTCGAGGCTTTTGTCTCGTCTGTGTATCTTTGGGACGACGGCCGCATCGACATCAATTACAATTACACCGGCCAGGGCTCGAAGGTTTCACTGGACCAGGCTGCTGATATTGTCTCCAAAATATCCGGAGGAGACGGTTCGGACTTAGACTCGTTTGGTCCACTTGACCGCATCAAGACGAACTCTGTATATATCATATACAGGAATATGGTTTGTCCGGTGCATCGAAAAAGAATAGGGATAGGGACAGCATAAGCCTGTCCTTATTTTATTTGCGCAATCATTGTATTCCGAAGGAAAGAAATTTGTTTGTACTTTTATCCAATTTGTTATATACTTACTGTTTATAGGAAAGGTATTGCTGTACGGGACGGAAATATGATGGAAATGCCGGAAATGTTGGTAGGAGTTGAGGATTGTGACAGAAACGTCGGAACGTTTACATAAGCAGAATATAGACAGGATTGAGGAAGTCTTTTATGCAGGCTGCAAGTCTGCCCATACGAGAAATCTTGGAGTAGAGTTGGAGCATTTTATTGTGAAAAAAGATACGCAGGAGGCGGTTTCCTATGAAGGGAAAAAAGGCGTCCATTATATTCTGGACAGACTATTGGAAATCTATCCCAATGCAAAAGCCGTTTATGCGAGAGGGAGCGGAGGGGACGGACGCGCGAATATCCTTTCCGGAATTTCCACCGATTGCTTTTCTCTCTCCCTTGAGCCTGCCGCACAGTTAGAAATCAGTATTTCGCCAAGGGAATACATAGCGGATATTGAAACAATTTATCGGGATTTCAGAGAGCGTTTGGATGTGGTTTTAGAGGATTGCCGGGCAGAATGCGTTACGGCAGGATATCATCCCCGTGCAAGGGCAGAGGAGCTTACCCTGATTCCCAAGGAACGATACCATGTTATGGATGCTTATTTTGCTAAGATTGGTACCGGAGGACGCGAGATGATGCGCGCTACCGCTTCGACTCAGATTTCGATTGACTATATGTCCTGTGATGATTTTCGAAAAAAATTTCAGGCAGGATATATCTTAACGCCCATCTTTAAATTTTTAACCGACCATACGGCTGTATACGAGGGAAAGGAAAACAAACTGCTGCTTCAAAGAAGTCGGATTTGGGACAGAGTAGACAGGGCGCGTACAGGAATTGTGCCGGGAGCTGTGTCGGGAGAGTTTACATTTCGCAGTTATGCGGAGTACCTCTGGAATATGCCGCTTGTCTATTGCCCGAAAGAATATATGCCGCCTTCTTTCCTCCGTGGAAAACAGTGGAAAGAAGGGACCATGGAAATGGACGCAGCTAATGTAGGAAGTCTCACGCCGGCACAGATCTGGAAGCAGGAGACGATTTCAAAAGAAGCGGTCTGGCATATCATGTCAATGGCATTTCCGGATGTCCGGCTGAAAAATTATATAGAAATACGTGGGATGGATTCGATGCCGTCTGACCAGATGCTGGGGTATGCTGCGCTGGTTAAAGGGCTGATGTATGCGCCGGAGGTTATAGATGCCATTGATCATGAGATACAGATAGGAACTATTTCGGAAGAACAGATCAGGCGGGCGGAGAGAGCGATTCAGAGGGAAGGAAGAAAGGCATACGTATATGGAAAGCAGTTAATGGATGTCTGTCGCCGGCTCTTTAAAAAGGCGCCGGAATATTTGCCAAAAGCCGAACAAAAATATCTGGAAAGCATATCTGGGAAATTCTGGTCACAGTGAAAGGTTGGAGAGGGAGAATGAAGTTATGAAAACAGATGCAATAAACGAAGAATATAGTAAATTGATACGGGAAAATTATGAGGAGAACAGGCAGGGCGCAATGCAGATGCAGGCCTATTTGGATCGTACGCCGCTGTATTATAAAGATCATTGTTTTTCTAAAACTTTGCAGATTCCAAAGGTATATACGAAAGAAATGATCGCAGATTTTTCCCGGATTGTGTCTGTGACCTATCGGATTTTTGAAAAGATAATATGCGAATATCTAAGAAGTGAAGAGTATCGTGCTTTCTTTCCTTTTTCCAAAGAGTTAGAAGCCTTGATTGTAACGCCGTGTTTATATGACAGCGTCCTTCCGATTGCGCGTTTTGATATTTTTTATCAGGAGGATACGTCCAATTTTTATTTTTGTGAAATCAATACAGATGGAACAAGCGCGATGAATGAGGATCGGATTTTAAATGAAGCCCTGCTTTTAAATCCGGCGCATCAGAAGATGCTGCAGAAATATACAATGGATTCGTTTGAACTTTTTGACAGTTGGGTAGAGAGTTTTTTGTCAATGTACCGTTCCTATCAGAAAGCAGAGGCGGGGAAAATGCCGCAGGTTGCCATTGTGGACTTTTTGGAGAATGGTACGATACGTGAATTTGAAGAATTTGCAAGACATTTTCAGAAGGCGGGTATGCTTTGTGAAGTTTGTGATATCCAAAAACTGGTATACCGGGAAGGGAGGTTATATTCTCCGTCCGGTATGCGGATTGATGCGATTTACCGCCGCGCCGTGACATCGGATATTATGAAATATTATGACAGGGTACAGCCGTTTATCCGGGCTGTACTGGATCAGAATGTATTTTTGGCAGGCTCCTTTACGACGCAGATTATTCATAATAAGTGGCTGTTTCATGTTCTGCATCTGGAGCGTACAAAATGTTTTCTGACAGAAGAGGAATGGGAGTTTATTCAGAAACATATACCGTATACGGAAATGTTGGAAAGCGGGAAGGTTGACTTGGAAAATCTGTTTAGGAAGAAGGATGCCTTTATTATCAAGCCATTAGATTCCTATGCCTCGAATGGAGTTTTTGCGGGGATAGATTATTCCCCGGAGGAGTGGAAACAGATTGTGCAGGAGCATATAGATACGCATTATATCTGTCAGAGGTATTGTCCGCAATATCGTACCATCAATATTGATTTTATCAACGGGGACGGAAAATTAAAGGAATTTATTAATATGGCAGGACTGTATGTCTATAATGGAACATTTGCCGGCGTTTTCTCCAGATTGTCCGATGGAGGCATTATCGCGTCGCATGGCAATGAGCGTTCCGTGCCGACCCTGGTTTTAACTGGGGAAAGAAACGAAGGGAGAAGGATGAATGAGTGTATTTCATGTGGAATTAAAAAAAGTAGTAGATGACAGTTATCCGATTGAAGTCGGGTTTGCGTTAGAGGCGGGACTGATAGAGGATTTAAAGGATGGTCTGGTGGGAAATATCAGAAAGTTTGCCGTTATTACAGACAGTATTGTCAAAGATTTGTATGCGCAGAATATCTGCAATCTGTTGAGGCAGTCCGGATATGAGACCGACCTTTTTGTTTTTGAAGCGGGGGAGAAGAGCAAAACGCGGGAAACCAAAGCGATGCTGGAAGATCAGATGCTTGAAAAGGGATATCGAAGAGATTGCTGTATTATTGCGGTTGGCGGCGGCGTAGTTACAGATTTGGCAGGCTTCCTTGCCGGAACTTATGGGAGAGGCGTGCCGTTTATCAATTATGCAACGACATTGTTAGCGGCAGCGGATGCCTCTGTTGGAGGAAAAACGGCGGTAGACACTCCGTTGGCAACCAATCTGATTGGCTTATTTTATCAGCCGCAGAAAGTGTATCTGGATATTGCGACATGGAAGACGCTTCCGAAGGAGCAGATTGCAAGCGGCATGGCGGAGACGATTAAGCATGCCTGCATGGCAAGCCGGGAATTTTTTGATTTTTTAAAAGAAAATATTTCTGACATTTTATCCATCGACAGGAAGGCGTGTGAATATGTTGCCGAAGAAAATTGCAAGATTAAATATCATGTGGTAGAGCAGGATGAAAGGGAAAGCGGACTGCGGGAAATCTTAAATCTCGGTCATACCGTAGGACGCGCTCTTGAAACGGTAAGCGGTTACCGGTTATCCCATGGAGAGGCTGTTTCGGTTGGAATGATCGCACAGATGAAACTGTCCCACCGGCTTGGCTATATGACGTTAGAGCAGATACAGGAAGTTTCTGATCTGCTTGCAGCAGCAGGGCTTCCGGTTAGGATTCCGGATGATATTGACCGGGATGCGCTGGTCAGAAAATTATATACCGATAAAAAGGTAAAAAACGGCGTGCTTCGATTTGTGGTACAGCGTGGTATCGGGGACGTTGTGGAATTTGAAAAGGGAAATTTTGCAACGCCTGTTGCGGAAGAGACAGCGCGTGAGATTATTATGGAGCTGTAAGGAAGAAAAACGACAGAGAAAGAGCAGGGAAAAAATGACAGGAAAAGAAGGATATATTCATGTTACGCATACGTTTGAGCCGGTTTATGACCGGGAAAGCCGCGTGCTGATCCTGGGTTCCTTTCCGTCCGTAAAATCCAGAGAACAGCAGTTTTATTACGGGCATCCGCAGAACCGCTTCTGGAAAGTGATCGCCGCCATTGTAGGCGCAGAAGTGCCGCAGGGGATCGAAGAAAAAATAACGATGCTCAAAAAAAACCATATCGCGGTTTGGGATGTCATTGCTTCGTGCGATATCATTGGTTCCAGTGACAGTTCCATCAAAAATGTTACAGTAAATGATTTTACGGCTATATTAGCAGAGTCTAAGATTCAAAAGCTGTATGCAAATGGAGGAAAATCGTACGATCTGTATCAGAAATATGCGAAAAAAGATACGGCAATGCCTATTGAAAAGCTGCCGTCAACCAGTCCGGCGAATGCCGCATGGAGTCTTGAACGGTTGATAGAAGAGTGGGGCGGCAGGCTGCAGCTTGCCGTTCAAAAAACAGAAGTTAGCAGTTGAATTTTTTTATGGAATAGTGTATTTTGCTATATAGGATCCAGGTAACATCCGGATTGATATAGAAACCGGTAAAGAAGATAGCAGCAAGTCAACAAGACATTTTATACAGAAGGAGGACATGATGCAATGCAGATGATATCACTGGAACAGGACTTGAGAGAAAATACATATCCGGGACGCGGAATTATACTTGGCAAGTCTGAAAGCGGAAAATATGCGGTTGCGGCATATTTTATTATGGGAAGAAGTGAAAATAGCAGAAATCGGATTTTTGTGGAAGAGGGAGAAGGAATCCGCACACAGGCGTTTGATCCTTCTAAACTGAGTGATCCGAGCCTGATCATTTACGCGCCTGTCCGCGTGCTGGGAAATAAAACCATCGTAACAAATGGAGACCAGACAGATACGATATATGAATGTATGGACAGGCAGCAGACATTTGAACAGGCTTTGCGTACCAGAGAGTTTGAACCGGATGCTCCAAACTATACGCCAAGAATATCCGGTATTATGCATATTGAAAACGGCGCCTATAATTATGCCATGTCTATTTTAAAAAGCAATCAGGGAAATCCGGAGGCATGTAACCGCTATCTGTTTTCCTATACGAACCCCGTTGCAGGCGAGGGACATTTTATTCATACATACCGGTGCGATGGAAATCCGCTGCCAAGCTTTGAAGGAGAACCAAAGCGCATTGCAGTTCCGGAGGATCAAAAGGCGTTTACCGAACGGATCTGGGAAAATCTGAATCCGGACAATAAGGTATCGCTGTTTGTCCGTTATATTGATATTGAAACAGGAAAATATGAATCCATCATCGTAAATAAAAACAAATAAACATATTACAAATCGTACAAGGAGGTTACCATGAAAGAGTTAGAATTAAAATACGGGTGTAATCCGAACCAGAAGCCGTCTAAGATTTTTATGAAAGAAGGAGAATTGCCGATTGAGGTCTTAAATGGCAAACCGGGTTATATTAATTTTCTGGATGCTTTCAATGGCTGGCAGTTAGTAAAAGAATTAAAGAAAGCAACCGGGCTTCCGGCGGCGACTTCCTTTAAGCATGTATCGCCGGCAGGGGCGGCCGTAGGACTTCCGCTCAGTGAAGTAGAAGCCAAAATTTACTGGGTAGATGATCTGGGGGAATTATCGCCGCTTGCCTGCGCCTACGCCAGAGCGAGGGGGGCCGACCGTATGTCTTCTTACGGCGACTTTATTGCGCTTTCGGATGTATGTGATGTGTCAACGGCAACGATTATCAAGCGCGAGTTTTCGGATGGGATTATCGCGCCCGGCTATGAACCGGAAGCATTGGAACTGTTAAAGGATAAGAAAAAGGGAAATTATGCGATTATACAGATAGATCCTGCGTATGAGCCGGAACCGATTGAGCATAAAGAGGTGTTCGGCATTACCTTTGAACAGGGAAGAAATGAATTAAATATTGATAAAGATTTCTTTAGCAATGTTGTAACGGAGAAGAAGGAGATTCCGGACGCCGCCAAAATTGATATGGCGATTGCTATGATTACGTTAAAATATACACAGTCCAATTCCGTTTGCTTTGTAAAGAATGGACAGGCAATCGGTGTGGGCGCAGGGCAGCAGTCCAGGATCCATTGTACAAGACTGGCGGGAAATAAGGCGGATAACTGGCTTTTGCGCCAGTCCCCACAGGTGCTGAATCTCCCATTTTTAAAAGATATGAAACGCGCCAACCGGGATAATGCGATTGACCTTTATATTGGCGAAGATTATATGGACGTACTGGCCGACGGAGAGTGGCAGAAAGTCTTTACGGAGAAACCGCCGGTATTTACCAGAGAGGAGAAAGATGCATGGCTTGCACAGGCAACGGATGTGACGCTTGGATCCGATGCATTCTTCCCATTTAGCGATAATGTAGAAAGAGCTTTTCGAAGCGGTGTAAGATATATTGCGCAGCCGGGCGGCTCAATCCGCGATGGAGAGGTAATCGAGGCATGTAATAAACATGGTATTGCCATGTGCTTTACGGGTATCCGTCTGTTCCATCACTAATGGGATATGGTTTGGGATAGTTTCACTTTTTGTCGTCCTGGTGTACAGTTTAAGGCAAGTGATTCTGTAATAGATGAATATTTTTCATGATAAAAATGAAAAATATTGCACAAAGCTCTTTACAATTCCAAAAACCGATATATAATAAAAAATGTTGAATAAATTCAAACAAAGAGTTGAATGAAATTCATCAATCATAAGAATTTAGTAATGGAGGATGATTATGAAGAACGGAATTGAGATCAGATGGCATGGCCGCGGTGGGCAGGGCGCTAAGACAGCGGCACTATTACTTGCAGATGTTGCATTTAAGACTGGACAAAATGTACAGGGATTTCCGGAGTACGGCCCGGAGCGCATGGGTGCGCCAATTACTGCATATAACCGGATTAGCGCTGATAAGATCCGTGTTCATTCGAATATATACCATCCGGATTATGTCGTGGTAGTGGATGAAACACTGCTTGACTCTGTGGACGTTACCGCAGGGTTAAAGAAGACCGGGGCGATTATTGTCAATACGGCAAAAGCCAAAGAGGAGATTGCCGGCCGCCTGAACGGCTATGAAGGACGGGTATTTACCATTGACGCCAGAAAAATCTCTATGGAGACACTTGGCAAGAACTTCCCGAATTCGCCAATGCTTGCGGCAACGGTGGCTGTCAGCGGGGTTATGCCGAGAGAAAAATTTATTACGGAAATGCGCGCTTCCTATGAGCATAAATTTGCAAAGAAGCCGGAAGTGATTGACGGCAATATGAAGGCATTGGAGTTGGCATTTGATCATTTGGAGAAAGCGATTAAATCAGAGAAAATGAGTTTGACGGCTTAATCGGTCAAAACAAAAAATGATAGGAGAAATCTGAGTATGAGAACCGATATCACAAAAATCAATGAGAAAACGCCTCATCAGGAGTTGACAGAGGGGCTTATGATCTTTGCCGGCGGTACTTCTAAACTTTTCCGGACAGGAGAGTGGAGAACAAATACGCCGGTCTTCCATGAAGAGAAATGCAAACAGTGCCTGTTATGCGCGCCAGTTTGCCCGGATTCCAGTATTCCGGTAAAAGAAGGCAGGCGTCTTGCCTTTGATATGGACCATTGTAAAGGATGCGGCATTTGTGCGAATGTCTGTCCGTTTGACGCAATTGAAATGAAGGAGGGCAATCTGTAATGGCAATCAAAGAACGTATGTCAGGAAATGAGGCGGTCTCTTATGCAATCCGCCAGATCAACCCGGATGTTATGCCGGCCTTTCCAATTACCCCTTCCACAGAAATACCGCAAATTGTATCTACATATATTGCAAATGGAGAAATTGATACGGAATTTATTCCGGTCGAGAGCGAGCATTCTGCCATGAGTGCGACAATCGGAGCAGAAGCGGCGGGAGCCAGAAGCCTTACCGCAACTTCTTCAGCAGGCCTTGCTCTGATGTGGGAGGAGCTTTTATTGGCGGCGTCTAACAGACTTCCGTTAGCGCTTGCCCTGGTAAACCGTACGCTGTCCGGCCCGATCAATATTAACTGCGACCATTCAGATGGAATGGGAGCCAGAGATACCGGATGGATTCAGATTTATGCGGAAAATAATCAGGAAGCCTACGATAACTTTTTACAGGCATATCCGATTGCAGAGAATCCGAACGTGCATCTTCCCATCATGATCTGTCAGGATGGTTTTATTACAAGCCATGCCGTTGAAAATATTGAACTGCTGGAAGATGAAACAGTCCGGGAGTTTGTCGGTGAGTATCAACCGGAAGAGTACCTGCTCAATCCGGGGAAACCGATTGCAGTCGGTCCGTATTCTGTCAGCAATTATGCGATGGAAGGAAAGAAAAATCAGGAAATCGCTTTGGAAAATGCGAAACAGGTAATCTTAGACGTTGCTGAGAAGTTTCGGGCGGTGTCCGGGAGAGGATATGGCCTTTTTGAAGAATATAAAACAGAAGACGCAGAGTATATTATGCTGATGATTGGTTCTGCAGCGGGAACTGCCAAGCAGGCAGTAGACGACCTGCGGGATCAGGGCAAGAAGGTCGGCGTATTAAAACTGCGCGTATTCCGTCCATTTCCGGCAAAGGAAATTGCGGAGGCGCTCCGGCACGCAAAGGCAGTCGCTATTCTGGACCGCTGCGAAAGCTACAATGGAAACGGAGGACCGCTTGGCGGCGAAGTTTCTGCCGCTTTGTTCCGCAATAAAGTAATGATAGAAGCCGTCAATTATATCTATGGTCTTGCAGGACGCGACTTTACCGTGAGCGACGCATGCGATATCTTCGGGGAATTAGAGGATATGGTGCAGAATGGGAAAGAAGTGGAGCAATATCAATATGTGAGATTACGTAAATAGGAGGCCGCAGATGAGTGATTATAGTTTAAAGACAATAATGAATAAACCGGAACGTCTGGCTCCGGGCCATCGTATGTGTGCAGGCTGCGGGGCGACAATTGCTGTCCGTGCCGTACTGCGTGCGCTTCATGAAGAAGATCAGGCAGTGATTGGCAACGCAACAGGCTGTTTAGAGGTATCGTCCTTTATGTACCCATACACTGCGTGGGAGGACAGTTATATCCATAATGCCTTTGAAAATGCAGGCGCTACGTTAAGCGGTGTGGAAACAGCATACCGGGTATTAAAGAAAAGAGGAAGATTACCGGAAGACGCCAATTTTAAATTTATCACTTTTGGCGGCGACGGCGGCACCTATGATATTGGTCTGCAGTCCCTGTCCGGCGCCATGGAACGCGGTCATGATATGGTATATGTCTGCTACGACAATGGAGCCTATATGAATACGGGGATCCAGCGTTCTTCGGCAACACCGATGTATGCCGATACGACGACGACACCGGTTGGAAAGCAGTCCAATGGTAAGATGCAGAATCGTAAGGATCTTGCAAGCATCATTGCAGATCATGATGTTCCATATGTGGCGCAGACTACCTTTACACAGAATTTTGCGGACTTGCATCAGAAAGCAGAAAAGGCAATCTATACAGAAGGAGCCGCTTTTTTAAATATTATGACTCCGTGTCCGAGAGGCTGGCGGTATGATACGCCGGAAATCATGGATATCTGTAAACTTGCCGTAGAAACCTGTTACTGGCCGCTCTTTGAAGTGGAGCATGGGAAATGGACGCTTTCGTATGAACCGAAAAAGAAACTTCCAATTGAAGATTTTCTGCGTATGCAGGGAAGATTTAAGCACCTCTTTAAGAAAGGCAATGAAGATTTGCTGGTACAGTTCCAGAAAGAGGTAGACAGGCGTTGGGAAGATTTACAGTATAAATGCGCAAGAGAGCGTTAAAAGAAGGGTATGACATTATTATCTTATCAGGTATTTAAAACAGTTGCAGATCAGGGAAGTTTTCGGAAAGCTGCGGATATTCTCGGATTGACGCCGTCAGCCGTCAGCCATGCGATTGCTTCCATGGAAAATGAATTGGGTTTTTCTCTTTTAAACCGGAGCAAGGCAGGGGTTACTCTGACAAATTACGGAGAGCATTTACTGCCCTATGTCAATGCGGTATTAAATAGTGAGGAAAGCTTACAGCAGGCGATTGCAGAGTTCAATGGACTCAAGCAGGGAAAAGTAAAGGTCGGCTGTTTTTCCAGCGTCTGTACAAACTGGATGCCGGATATCCTGCATTCTTTTCAGAAAGAGTTTCCGGATATTCGGATAGAAGTATTTGAAGGAACTTATGATGACGTTGTTTACTGGATTAAAAACGGAATGGTAGACTTAGGATTTTTATCCGTTTCCAGCGCGGGAGACATCCCGATTGAGCCGTTGTACCGGGACCCCCTGCTCTGTATCGTGCCAAAGGGGATGGTAAAAGAGGGAACGGGAAATTATATCGGGATTGAGGAACTGCGCCATCATCAGTTTGTTACGCAGAGAGAATCGACGGATGCGGACATCCAGAATTTTCTAAAAGAGAATTCGTTAAATATCCAGTCGAATTACCATGTAGTAGACGATTTATCAACAATTGCGATTGTAGCGCATGGTTTTGGAATTTGTATCATGCCGGAAATGGTAATGAAGGATATACCATATGAAGTTGATTCGTATCCGGTAAAGCCTGCGGCACACCGCATCATTGGGATTGCGGCGCTCAATCCGGAATTTATGGCGCCTGCCGTCCGTACAATGTATAATCATATCCTGGGCGCCTATCAGCAGGAGGAATTCAGGAGTTGACTTTTAGCCTTATCTGTGCTAGATTAAATTCGTTTTGAAAGACAGTTCATTAGTACCATCCTGTCTATAAAAAAAACCAGGGCTGCTTGAAATACTGCTGCGTTATGCAGTCGGAAAAGAGAAGGAAAAGCAGACATTTTGTCTGCTTTTTGTGATTTTAGTAAGAGTGATTTGGAGGAAATGATGTATCAGTTGACGGTTGAACAGAGCTTTGATTCCGCCCATTTTTTATCGGGATATGAAGGCAAATGCGGAAACATCCACGGGCATCGTTGGAAAGTAGTGCTCAGCGTGGAAGCGTCTTCATTAAAAGAGGATCGCCAGCAAAGGGGAATGTGCGTTGATTTTTCTACGCTGAAAGAGATGTTAAAAGGGATTTTGGAACGCTATGACCATACCCTGCTTGTTGAGAAGGCTTCATTAAAGGAAAAGACGATGGAGGCTTTGTTAGAAGAAGGGTTTTCTGTAGTGGAATTAGAGTTTCGTCCAACTGCTGAAAATTTTGCCCGGCATTTTTATGAGCAGATCAAGGCAAAGGGGTATCAGGTGGCGATGGTGCAAGTCTATGAGACGCCGAATAACTGTGCTGCCTACCGGGAATAGGAAAAAGGAGGCTTATCATGGAGTTTAAAGTGGCAGAAAGCTTCTTAAGCATAAATGGGGAAGGGATAAAAGCGGGCGAACTGGCGGTATTTATCCGTATGCATGGCTGTAACCTTTCCTGCAGTTATTGTGATACTGCATGGGCGAATGCGCCGGATACGCCATATCGGAGCATGACAACGCAGCAGATTGTGGAACAAGTCAGGAAAACCAAGGTTAAAAATGTAACCTTGACAGGCGGGGAGCCCTTATTACAGGAAGGAATCAAGGAACTGTTATCTGAGCTTGCCAGAGATGGCTGTTCGATTGAAATAGAGACAAATGGAAGTATTCCGCTGAAAAGTTTTTTGCATCTTTCCCCCCGGATATCCTTTACAATGGATTATAAGCTGGCCGGAAGCAATATGGAAGACAGGATGCTGACAGAAAACCTATCGCTTCTTACCAAGAGAGATACCGTCAAATTTGTTGTCTCTGGCAGGGAGGATTTGGAAAGGGCGTATGAGGTAGCGGAACGGTTTTTGAAAGGCGGGAAGTGTCATATCCTTTTGAGTCCTGTCTTTGGAAGGATTGAGCCGGAAGAGATCGTAGAGTTTATGAAGGAACGAATCTGGACGGCGGCAAGGATGCAGATTCAGTTGCATAAGGTAATTTGGAACCCGGAGAAACGTGGTGTATAGACAGAAAGGCGTGGTAGATATGGCAATTGATACAGAAGCAATCAGGCAGCATATTAGAGGGATACTGGAGGCGCTGGGGGACGATCCGGACAGGGAAGGATTAAAAGAAACGCCGGAGCGTGTTGCCAGAATGTATGAAGAAGTCTTTGAGGGGATGCAGTATTCCAATCATGAAATTGCACAGATGTTTTGTAAAACATTTTCAGAAGATATGGATTTTGAAAAAACAGACCGGGATATGGTTCTGGTTAAGGATATAGAAATATTTAGTTATTGCGAGCACCATCTGGCGCTGATGTATGATATGAAGGTATCTGTTGCATATATTCCAAACGGAAAATTCATTGGCTTAAGCAAGATTGCGCGAATTGCAGATATGGTTGGCAAGCGTCTGCAACTGCAGGAAAGGATTGGCGCCGATATTGCGGAGATTATGCAGGAGATTTTAGGAAGCGAAGATGTTGCAGTTGTTATAGAAGGAACACACAGTTGCATGACGGCCAGAGGGATTAAAAAAGGCGCGGCGACGACAAAGACCTATACGCTGCGTGGAGCGTTTCGCGAGGATAAACTGTTGCAGATGAGACTGGATTCATAGAAAGAAGGGGATAAGCAAATGAAAGCAATGGTTCTGTTTAGCGGCGGGATTGACAGTACAACTTGTCTTGGCATGGCGGTTGAGCAATATGGCAGGGAACAGGTAACAACGCTTTCTGTTTCTTATGGCCAAAAGCACGAAAAAGAGATACAGGCTTCTACTGTCCTTGCGGAATATTATGGAGTAGAACATCTTATGCTGGACTTAAGCAAAATATTTTCATACAGCGATAGTTCGCTCCTGCAGCATTCCGAACAGGCCATTCCTAAAGAAGCGTATGCGGAGCAGTTACAGAAAACGGATGGCAAGCCGGTTTCTACTTATGTTCCGTTCCGGAATGGGCTGTTTCTTTCTTCCGCAGCCAGTATAGCGCTTTCCAAAGGGTGTGAGGTCATCTATTATGGGGCGCATGCGGATGATGCGGCGAGGAATGCCTATCCGGACTGCAGCAGCGCGTTCCATCGGGCGATTTCGGAGGCTGTTTTTATCGGAAGCGGTAATCAGCTCAAGTTAAAAGCCCCGTTTATCCACATGACAAAAGCAGAGATCGTAAAGATTGGTCTGGGCTTGGAGGTACCGTATCATCTGACATGGAGCTGTTATGCGGGGAAGGAAAAACCGTGCGGCGTCTGCGGGACCTGCATTGACAGGGCGAAAGCCTTTCAGTTAAATGGGATAGAGGATCCTGCTTTATCGCAATAAAGCCATGCGGGATAAATGATATGAAAATAAGCAGTAAATAGAAACGGTAAGAACGTTTGGAGGAGAAAATGGATTATAAGCGGGAAGACGAACAGAGTATTTCCCTGTTGGGAAACCGGAATACAACATACCCTGTGGATTATGCGCCGGAGGTTTTGGAAACTTTTTTAAACAAGCATCCGGAGCGGGATTATTTTGTCAAATTTAATTGTCCGGAGTTTACCAGTTTATGCCCAATCACGGGGCAGCCGGATTTTGCCAATATCATCATTTCCTATGTGCCGCAGGAGCGCATGGTAGAGAGCAAATCTTTAAAGCTGTATCTGTTCAGCTTTCGGAACCACGGCAGTTTTCATGAGGATTGTGTCAATATCATCATGAAGGATTTGATTCGTCTGATGGATCCAAAATATATCGAGGTATGGGGGAAATTCACTCCGCGCGGCGGGATTTCTATCGACCCCTACTGCAATTATGGAAAAAAGGGCACAAAATGGGAGCAGGTGGCGCAGGATCGCCTGTTTCATCACGATATGTACCCGGAACGTGTAGATAACCGATAAAATTATATACATTTTGACGGAAAATCCATAGACGATACCTGTAAAATAGTGTAAAATAGATAACAGATTGTTTGGATCAATATTTTACAGAGAAAGGAAGGAAGAAGAGTGCAGAAGATATACCGGATTACGTTACATCCTGCGCAATGCGGACTGGATTTGGGCGATGGAAGCGAACGGGCGGAATATGTGAATCAGGATTATATTTTAACAGTTCTTGGAAGACCGCACAGAAACATTAATATCATGTATACCTATTATCCAAAGGATAAAGAGTGGCCCCAAAGGATTCGGGAAGCATGCAGGGATATGGAAATTCATTTTCAGTGGGACTATCCGTATGACGATTATTTTCCGTACGAAGGCGGTCTTGGAAAAGATACGTCGGGACAGCCTTTTGAGCAGATGAGGGATATCAGGCGCCATGGGCAGGACGTAACGCTGACGTTGACCATTGACTGCTCCCTGACCGATGATTATCTCAGAGCGATTGCCAAAGATTTAAAGAGCTTTGGCAGGATGCGTCTCCGTATCAACCATGAATGTGACGGAGATTGGTTTACGCATAATCAACGCTATTCTTATGGGGAAATCGCTGATTTTTTTGTCCGCTTCCGAAATATATTAAAGGAGGAAGCCCCCAATATTTCTACGGTATTCTGTGCGGGAGCCGTAACAGAGTTAGATGTTCCGGACAGCAGGGTAGGCCACGAAGAGGAATTTACGAAAGCATATCAGGCGGCGGATATCTGGTCTATGGATTGTTATCTGGCATTGCATTACGGATGGCCGTTTGATATCTGTGAGAAAGGCACGGATTCCTATGCCGTCACTCCGGTAGAAACTTTTTATAAACGCCTGGAACAGTCTGCGAAGCGTTTCGCCAAGATTAACAACGACGTATCCAGACCGTTGGTTGTTTCAGAGTTTAATACGGACGGAGATGTCGTAGGAGCGCTTCATCAGGCGGAGTCTATCAAACAGTTTATTCAAAGGTTAAAAGACGGTCATGCCGAAGAGTGGTTTGGTGGTTTTTCACTGTACCAATTCAGGGACAGAGGAAGATTGGGACTGGAGATGGAAGATCCCAATAATCCGTCGGTCGGGATTCCACAGCCGCTTTTAAAGGAATATAAAGAAATCTTAAAGGATGAATATTTTCAGCCGAAGATTCAGCAGGAGGAAGAACTGACCCTGCCGGCAACCCTGCGTTGGGGCAGCGCCGAGGATGCAGAAGGAATTGCATTTTCGGTTGTTTTAAAAGACGCGCCGGAATTTTTTGAATTGTACTTTGAAGAGGCGTTAAACCTCATGATAGAAGTAAACGGAAGATGGTTTTATAAAGCGGCGGATACAGAATGTATCGATCTGATGCCGGCATTTTATGAAAATCCTGCGGAACCGGGTACGAAAATATCCATTCATATTTTTGCGCCTCCGGCAACCGGTGAAAATAATCCCGATCAGGGCAGCGATTGGTTAGAAAATTATTATTGCACGATACATAAATTGCCAAAACTGCGGCTGCGTTATGATTTTGTGGAGCAGGTAACGGAAACAGGAAAAATGTAGGGAAAGGAGAGTTTGTTATGAAAAAAATTAGTTTTAAAGTGGTCATCCCACAGATTATTTTGGCGGTTGTTTGTATTGCTTCTGCAATATGGGGCATTAAATCCATGTACGATTTAAAAGAGAAGAGCATTGCGCAGACAAAAGAGACGGTTGAGGCTGTCCAGATGTTGGATTTGTTATCAACCGACTTTCAGACAATGCAGAAGCTGCTTGTGACGCATTTTGTAGCGGCTTCGGATGAGGTGGCGAATGTACGTCAGCAGATTGATGCTACCGTTTCCAGAGTAAATGATGAGATGGCCGCATATCAAAAGTGGGCGGTTGGCAAAGAAGAAAAAAAATTGTATGAACAGTTTTCAGGGGAGTATACGACTTTTTACAAACTGTACATGTCATCCTTAAAGCAGAGCGAAGCCGATGATAAAGGAAAAGCAATAGAAATTGCAAATAATGATCTGTCTGCCATTGAGAAACAGATGGAGGCGGATGTTGCTAATCTGTTAGCGTTTCGGCAGAAAAGCTCAAATGCCGCGTTAAAGGAGCAGGAAGTCGCATTTAACAGAAGTATGACAATGAATTTTATCTTGATCGTCGCATCTGTTATTATCTGTATTCTGGCAATCCTGTCATGTTTTATTACAATCGTGGCGCCGACGAAAAAATCCATTCGCGCCTTAAATGGGATTATTTCTAAAGTAGAGCGTAATCAGTGTGATTTGAATGAGAGAATACCGACGAGGAGCAAGGATGAAATCGGTCAGTTGGTTCAGGGAATCAATGCATTTTTAGATACGCTGCAAAATGTGATCGGGGACATGTCCCGCGGTTCGAACGATTTGGAGAATGCAATTGTCGGCGTGTCAGCCAGTGTTTCCAATGTAAACTCCAGTTCAGGAAACGTATCAGAAGTTATGGAGCAGCTTGCCGCTTCCATGCAGGAGGTTTCCGCATCTATTCAGTCGGTTGACCAGAGTGTAGAGAAAGTTGAGGAGAATATTCGTGATTTTGCCCAGAAAAGCGATTCAATTTTATCCTATTCACAGGAGATGCATGAACGCGCGGAGGGCTTGGAAAAGAGTGCGGTAGAGAGCCAGAAGGTAACCGGCGATATGGTTGGCGAAATTATAGAAAAGTTAAAACAGGCGATTGTACACAGCAGAAGCGTAGAACAGGTCGAAAGCCTGACAAATGATATTTTATCCATTTCCAGCCAGACAAATCTGCTGGCGTTAAATGCTTCGATTGAAGCGGCAAGGGCAGGAGAAGCCGGAAAAGGCTTTGCCGTAGTTGCGGATGAGATTCGCCAGCTTGCCGACAGCAGCAGGGAAACGGCCAACAATATTCAGAAGATTAACGAGACGGTAATTGCCGCCGTAAACGAACTGAGCGACAATTCCAAAGGAATTGTGGAGTATATTGATAAAAATATCCTTCCGGATTATGATGGATTTGTGGAGTCAGGGAAGAAATATAATCAGGATTCCATGTATATCAATAAACAAATGAAAGAATTTGCGGATATGACGTCGAATATTCGTTCCGTAACCAAGGAACTGTTTAAGTCGATTGGCGAGATTACGCATGTCATTGAAGACAGTGCGGTTAATGTAGAGGATGCGGCAAAGGGAACCGTTGTCCTGAATGAGGAAATTGAAAAAATTCAGAAGGATATGAATATCAGTGAGGAGGTTGCGCTTCAGATGAAGACGCAATGTGAACGATTCGAAAATGTGTAGTACCGGGATTACATAATCAAAATCTACCGTTGCATTTTAGAAGAATCTATTATATGCTATAAAGAGAACTGGAAATAATATGGGGCGTTGCAATGATGGAAGCCGTGTTGTAATGCCCTTTTTTGCGAAAGGAAAAAGGAATGGACATACTAGATGTAATCACAATGGTGGGTGGGCTTGCTTTGTTTTTATATGGAATGAACGTAATGGGGACAGGGCTTGCTAAAATGTCCGGCGGTAAGTTGGAGATGATATTAGAGAAGTTTACCTCCTCTTCAATTAAAGCAGTACTGTTGGGAGCCGGCGTAACGGCTGTTATACAGTCTTCTTCGGCTACGACTGTCATGGTAGTCGGCTTTGTCAATTCCGGCATTATGACGCTGAAACAGGCAGTTGGCATCATTATGGGCGCTAATATTGGAACGACGGTCACTTCATGGATTTTAAGCCTGACCGGCATTCAAGGCGAAAATCTGTTTTTACAACTGCTAAAGCCATCTACCTTTGCACCTGTTTTTGCTATGGTCGGCGTCTGTCTGCTGCTTTTTACAAAAAGTGCAAAGAAAAAAGACGTTGGTACGATATTAGTCGGATTTGCGGTGCTGATGATTGGCATGGATACTATGAGCAATGCGGTAAGCGGTCTGGCAAAGGTAAAGGCCTTTACCAATCTTTTCTTAATGTTTGAGAATCCGGTTTTGGGTGTTGTTGTAGGTACATTGCTGACGGCTGTCATTCAGAGCTCTTCTGCTTCCGTTGGTATTTTACAGGCGCTTTGCCTGACCGGTTCGATATCCTATGCCTCAGCGATTCCTATTATCATGGGACAAAATATTGGCACCTGCATTACGGCGTTGCTTTCTGCAATCGGTGCGAATAAAAATGCAAAACGCGCCGCTGTTGTCCATTTTTATTTCAATCTAATCGGGACGATATTATTTATGATCGTATTCTATCTTCTCAATGCAGCGTTGCATTTTACTTTTATGACCGAGCCGGCTGGTGTGACCGGAATCGCGGTAGTGCATTCCCTGTTTAATATCATAGCAACGCTCACGTTGCTTCCGGCAAGAAATCTTTTAGTGAAACTGGCTTCTATTACGGTACGCGACAGCAGGGAAGAGGAAGCTGTAAGAGAATACAATCTGCTGGATGAACGTTTTCTGGAAAAACCTGCTTTTGCCGTTGCACAGGCAAAGAAGACAGGCAGTGATATGGCGCATATTTCTATGGAAGTTTTAAATATGGCGATAGAATTGTTTCAGGAATATGATAAGGATAAAGTCAGGAAGATTATGGAATACGAGAATCTGGTGGACCATTATGAGGATGAATTGGGAACGTATCTGATGAAATTGAGCAATGCAGAGCTGTCAAAGAAAGATTCGCAGACCGTTTCCATGATACTTCATTGCATAGGGGATTTTGAGCGGATTGCCGACCGCGCCTATAATCTTATGGAGACAGCGAAAACGGTGCATAACAAAAAGGATACTTTTTCAGATAAAGCAAAAGCCGAGTTGGCGGTATACACGGCTGCAGTTAGTAAAATCGTTTCCATGACCTGTGAAGTATTTGATACGGAAAACATAAAATTAGCAGTACAGGTAGAACCTTTGGAAGAAGTCATTGATACGCTGAATGATGAGATTAAGAAAAAACATATCAAGCGTCTGCGGAAGGGAAAGTGTACGATAGAACTGGGATTTGTGCTTTCTGATATTATAACGAATTTTGAGCGGATTGCCGATCATTGCTCCAACGTTGCTGTCTGTCTGATTCAAACCAAGGAAGACGGCTTTGAGACGCACGAATATCTGGATAAGTTAAAAGAGAATAAGAATCCTGAGTTTATTGCTCTGTATAAAGAATATCGCAAGCTGTACAGGCTGCCGTAAGGAAAAGCGTTTTTAAATGGATATTAGCAGGAGGATACTATGGGCTGTGCCGTTGTAACATTGAAAAAAGGGGAAGGAAGATTGGTAAAAAGCGGCGGTATGTGGATTTTTGATAATGAAGTCGCCTCCGTGATGGGGAGTTTCGAGGATGGGGATATTGTCCTTGTCCGTGATTTTGACGGCTATCCGTTGGGAAAAGGGTTTATAAACCGGCATTCTAAGATCCGCATTCGCCTGTTGACAAGAAATATCAATCAGGACATTGACCGGGCGTTTTTGCGGATGCGTCTGCAAAACGCATGGGATTACCGGAAAAAAACAGTAGATACGCGGAGCTGTCGTCTGGTTTTTGGAGAGGCTGATTTCCTTCCGGGGCTTGTGATTGATAAATTTGCCGATATATTGGTGGTACAGTCTCTTGCCCTTGGAATCGATCGTTTGAAAGAGGAGCTCCTTTCTCTTCTAAAAGAGATTTTATTGGCAGACGGTGTTTCAATCCGCGGCGTATATGAGCGAAGCGATGCAAAGGTGCGCAAGCAGGAAGGCTTGGAATATGTCAAGGGGTTTATCGGAGAGGCGTTTGATACCAATGTGGAAATAGAAGAAAATGGAGTAAAATACTATGTGGATGTAAAAGATGGCCAGAAGACGGGCTTTTTCCTGGATCAGAAATATAACAGGAAAGCAATCCGCAAATTATGTCAAGGTGCCAGAGTGCTGGACTGTTTTACCCATACAGGTTCTTTTGCTTTAAATGCAGGTCAGGCCGGAGCGGTAAGCGTATTAGGGCTCGATGCGTCTGCATACGCTATAGAACAGGCAAGAAGTAATGCAGCGTTAAATGGATTGTCGGATACGGTTTGTTTTGAATGTGCGGATGTATTTGAGAAACTTCCGGAGTTTGAGAAGGAAGGGAAGAAATTTGATGTGATTATTTTGGATCCGCCGGCATTTACAAAATCCCGTCATTCTGTAAAGAATGCGGTCAAGGGGTATCGGGAGATCAACCTACGTGCGATGAAGCTGTTAGAAGACGGAGGATATTTGGCAACCTGTTCCTGCTCTCATTTTATGACATATGAGCTGTTTACAAAGACAATTAGTCAGGCGGCGGCCAATGTCCATAAGAGGCTGCGTCAGGCAGAGTTTTTGACACAGGCGCCGGATCATCCAATCCTTTGGGCGGCAAATGAATCTTATTATTTGAAATTTTATATCTTTCAGGTATGCAGCGAACGCTAAAAGCGTTCGCTGTTATAGCCTTTCTGCGATTGTATCAATTAATTTTTCGCTTTCTTCCCAACCAAGACAGGGATCCGTAATTGATTTTCCATAGATATGGTCTCCGACTTTCTGACTGCCCGGTTCAATATAGCTTTCTACCATAACGCCCTTTACCAGATGGCGAATATCTTCAGATACCGTACGGCTATGCAGGACCTCAGAAATAATGCGGGGCTGTTCATAATAGCATTTATTGGAGTTGGCGTGATTCGCGTCAATAATGCAGGCAGGATTTTTTAAATTCAGCCGGTGATACATATCTAACAGAAGGCGGATATCTTCATAATGATAATTGGGGAGAGACTGGTCGTGTTTATTAACGGCGCCGCGGAGAATCGTATGCGTCAGCGGATTGCCGTCCGTCTTTACTTCCCAGCCGCGGTACATAAAGGTATGCCCTCCCTGTGCGGCAATACAGGAATTTAGCATAATGCTAAGCGTTCCGCTGGTAGGATTTTTCATGCCGCATGGGATATCAATGCCGCTGACGGTCAGGCGGTGCTGCTGATTTTCTACCGAACGGGCGCCGACAGCAACGTATGACAGAATATCGGACACATAGGGCCAGTTTTCCGGATATAACATCTCGTCTGCCGCAAACAGATGCGTTTCTGCAATGGCGCGCAGATGCATTTTTCGCATGGCAATCAGACCTTCCAAAAGGTCAGGCGCCTTCTCCGGGTCCGGCTGATGGACAATTCCTTTATAGCCTTCGCCGGTTGTTCTCGGTTTGTTGGTGTAGATGCGGGGGATTATTATAATTTTGTCTGCAACCTTTTCCTGTACCTTTGCCAGACGGTTGATATAATCACAGACAGAATCTTCATTATCTGCAGAGCATGGGCCGATAATGACCAAAAATTTATCTGATTTTCCGGTAAAGACGGCGGCAATTTCCGCATCTCTTTTTTCTTTTAATGCCTTATGGGCCTCCGGAAGAGGATATGCAGACAATAGCTCCTGCGGCGACATTACTTCTTTTACATAGGTTACACCCATTGTATTTTCCTCCATTCTGTTCCTGTTGGTAATTTATGATTAAATGCAAATCAGGTATTTTCTTCGTAAACACGGAAAAATAAAAGTTACACAACGATTTATTTTATTCGATGTCAAGCGATTCGTCAAGTAATGGAAATAAATTCGGAGACTTCATTTTTTGTGAAAAATTTTTCCAATGATTATCAAAACTCGACAAAAATCATTTCTCTTTTCTTTACTTTTTCTGTGATAAGTGCTAAAATATTGTGCAGAATTCAAATTAAGGAGGAATATACAAAAATGGCTAGAGCGAAACAATCAATGGATGGCAATACGGCTGCAGCTCATGTAGCATATGCCTACACAGAAGTAGCAGGTATCTATCCGATTACACCTTCAAGTCCTATGGCTGATTCAGTAGATCAGTGGTCGGCTGCAGGGCAGAAGAACATTTTTGGAAGTACGGTTAAGGTTGTGGAAATGGAGTCAGAGGCCGGTGCGGCAGGTACTGTTCACGGTTCCCTTGCAGCCGGTGCACTTACCACTACATTTACGGCGTCTCAGGGACTTCTTCTTATGATCCCGAATATGTATAAAATTGCAGGCGA
The DNA here is from genome assembly GCA_947630925.1 of uncultured Lachnospiraceae bacterium. Lineage (GTDB taxonomy): Bacteria > Bacillota > Clostridia > Lachnospirales > Lachnospiraceae > Butyribacter. Next base: position 86,208 of record CANRJM010000003.1, on the reverse strand, counting down.
GATGCTCCCTTGTGTATTTGATGTATCTGCACGTACAGTATCGACACATGCTTTAAATATTTTTGGCGACCATAGTGATGTTTATGCCTGTCGCCAGACCGGTTTTGCTATGTTAGCGGAGACAAATCCGCAGGAAGTTATGGATTTAAGTCCGGTTGCTCATCTGGCTGCACTGGAAGGCAGGGTTCCTTTCATTAATTTCTTTGATGGCTTCCGTACTTCTCATGAAATCCAGAAGATTGAGAAATGGGATTATGAGGATTTGAAAGAGATGTGCCCGATGGATGCGGTAGAAGCGTTCCGTAAGCATGCGCTGAATCCGGAGCATCCGGCGTCCCGCGGTTCCCATGAGAACGGTGATGTTTTCTTCCAGCATCGCGAGGCATGTAATAAGGCATATGATGCGCTTCCGGCAGTTGTTGAGAAGTATATGAAAAAGATCAATGAGAAATTAGGCACAAACTATGATTTGTTTAATTATTATGGAGCGCCGGATGCAGACCGCGTGCTTGTAGCAATGGGTTCTGTCTGCGACGTGGCAGAAGAAGTCATTGATTATTTAACGGCTAAGGGCGAAAAGGTTGGTCTGATCAAGGTTCGTCTGTATCGTCCATGGTCTTCCAAAGCGCTCTTAAAGGTGCTTCCTAAGACGGCTAAGAAAGTAGCAGTGCTTGACCGTACAAAGGAGCCGGGATCTTTAGGCGATCCTCTGTATTTAGATGTTGCCGCTACGCTTCGTGAAGCAGGGCTGAACGATATTGTTCTCACCGGTGGACGTTATGGTCTGGGTTCAAAGGATACCCCGCCTTCTTCTATCTTTGCTATTTATAAGGAATTGGAGAAAGATGCACCAAAGCCGCGGTTCACGGTTGGTATTGTGGATGACGTTACTAATTTAAGCCTTCCGGAGGTTAAGCCTGCGCCAATCACGTCTGCACCGGGTACAAAAGAATGTAAATTCTGGGGACTTGGCGGAGATGGTACAGTAGGAGCAAACAAGAACTCTACAAAGATCATTGGCGACCATACCGATAAATATATTCAGGCATATTTCCAGTATGATTCGAAGAAGACCGGAGGCGTAACGATTTCCCACCTTCGTTTTGGCGACAACCCGATCAAGAGTCCGTATTATATCAATCAGGCGGATTTTGTGGCGTGCCATAATCCATCCTATGTTATCAACGGATACAAGATGGTTCAGGATGTAAAGCCGGGTGGAATCTTTATGATTAACTGCCAGTGGTCAGATGAAGAGCTTGACAGGCATATGCCGGCAGAGTCTAAGAAATATATTGCAGACAACGATATTCAGCTTTATACCATCAATGCCATTGATAAGGCGATTGAAATTGGTATGGGCAAACGTACCAATACCATTTTGCAGTCTGCATTCTTTAAACTGGCAGATATCATGCCGATTGACGAGGCAGTAGATTATATGAAGCAGGCGGCTAAGAAGTCTTACAGCAAGAAGGGAGACGCTGTTGTAGAGATGAACTACAAGGCAATCGATGCCGGTGTAGACGCTGTACATAAAGTGGAAATCCCGGATTCCTGGTATAATCCGGAAGCAGACGCTCCTGGAAAAGAGCTGACAGGACGTCCAGAAGTTGTTAAGCTGGTTAAAAATCTTCTTGAGCCGATTTCCAAGATGGACGGAGACAGCCTTCCGGTATCTGCATTTGCCGAGAATCCGGATGGTCAGTTTGAGATTGGCGCTTCTGCATATGAGAAGAGAGGTACGGCTGTTACCGTTCCGGTATGGGATCCGGAATCCTGCGTTCAGTGTAACAACTGCGCGTTTGTATGTTCTCATGCAACGATTCGTCCGTTCCTGCTGAATGAGGAGGAAGTAACGGCGGCACCTTCCAATATTAAGTTAGCAGATACGAAGCCAAAAGCAGGCGAGTTTAAGTTTACCATGAGCGTATCTCCTCTTGATTGTATGGGATGCGGCGAATGTATTACCGTTTGTCCTGCAGCGGACAAGGGAGCTATTAAGATGGTTCCGCAGGAGTCGCAGGCAGCAGAGCAGCCGGTATTTGATTATCTGGTTGCTAATGTTGGTAAGAAGGACAGTGGATTTGCTGATAATACGCCGAAAGGAAGCCAGTTTAACCAGCCGCTCCTTGAGTTCTCAGGAAGCTGTGCCGGCTGTGCAGAGACGTCTTATGCACGTCTTGTTACCCAGTTATTTGGCGAGCAGATGTATATTTCCAACGCAACAGGATGTTCTTCCATCTGGGGCAATCCGGCGGCAACCTCTCCATACACAGTCAATAAGGATTCAAAGAAGGGACCGGCATGGTCAAATTCTCTCTTTGAAGACAATGCTGAGCATGGTTTAGGTATGTATATTGGACAGAAGTATCTCCGCGATCAGGCAATCGAGATGATTCAGGAAGTGGGAGCATCCGATCAGGCATCTGCAGAGTTAAAAGCCGCAATTCATCAGTATCTGGAAACGAAGGATGATACAAAGGCAAACGGCCCTGCGACGGAAGCGTTGATTGCAGAGTTAGAAAAATGCGGCTGTGACAAGTCAAAAGAAATTCTCGCAAAGAAAGATTACCTTTCTAAGAAATCCGTATGGATATTTGGCGGCGACGGCTGGGCATATGATATTGGATTTGGCGGTCTGGATCATGTACTGGCGTCCGGAGAGAATGTCAATGTTATGGTATTTGATACGGAAATGTATTCCAATACCGGCGGTCAGGCGTCTAAGGCTTCGAATATCGGAGAAGTTTGCCAGTTTGCTGCAGCCGGCAAGGAAGTGGGCAAGAAGAGCCTGGCTGAGATAGCAATGAGCTATGGTTATGTGTATGTAGCACAGATTGCTCTTGGCGCAAACCCGGCACAGGCTGTTAAAGCAATTACGGAGGCAGAGGCATATAATGGACCATCCCTTATCATTGGATATGCTCCGTGTGAGCTCCATGGTATTGCCAAGGGTGGTATGAATCACTGCCAGGATGAGATGAAGAAGGCGGTTAAGGCAGGTTACTGGAACCTCTTCTCCTTCAATCCTCAGTTAAAGGCAGAAGGTAAAAATCCATTTACCCTGACTTCTAAGGCAGGAGATGGCTCTTATCAGGACTTCCTGAACAATGAGGCTCGTTATACCCGTTTGATCAAGCCGTTCCCAGAGCGTGCAGAAAGACTCTTCCAGGAATCTGAAGAAGCTGCAAAGGCTCGCTATGAACATTTACAGAAATTGGTAGAACTGTATCAATAATAACAGGGAAACCTGAGATTTCCGTATATTATGGGATGGTTTCTGAATGATAAAAATCCCCGTGGGAGATGTCTCCCATGGGGATTTTTTACGGTTACGGCTGCAGTATGGCTGGTTTTTGCTGATACTCCCGTAAAAGCTGTATGTTTCCTTTTGTATTTTGCACTTGTGTATAAAGATCTGCGGCAAAGATATCTTTTTCATAAAGTCCGCAGGCAGAAGAAAGGTCATCTTTTGGCAGATTGCCATAGTAGGAACAGATTTGTCTGATACCGTCTGCCGGTTTTGTAATGATTGGAAGGTGCGTTTCCCTGCGCAGCAGACTGCTGGTTTTTTTGGAAAAACCAAGCAGTTTGGCATATGGCACAATCGGAAGTTCCGTTTTTCTGCGGCTCAGACTGTTTGCATGGAAAGAAGCATCTGCTGTTTTTTCACAGGCTGCCGCAGTCGGTTTCGCATACGTTTCCTGCCGGATATTTAAAAGCATATGCAGGAGTACTCTGCTGATACGGCTGTAAGTGTATTGTTTTGTCTTAATGGAAGTGATAAAAGAAGTATAGTTAGAAAAGTCCTTCCGTTTGTTTCGGATACGGGAAAAAATTTCCGGCGTCATATCTAAGATCATCCTGTCTTCTTCCGTCATACAGCTTAAGCGGTAATACAATACGTCAGAAAAATCATTTTCTGTTATGGGAAATCGTGTTCTCTGCCCGGTCAGCAGGGAGAAACTCTCTGTTGGAAGAAAGGGTCGGATCGCTGTTAAAAAGTCCGTATTTTCCATACTCTGTTTACGGATGGCTGCGGCAGAAGCAAAATTTGCCGTAGGGGTGCCGCTGTGGTATCCGGCGTCATTTCGCTTTATCGTATAGGGCGTCAAAGGACTTTTTAATGTCTGTAGCGCCTTTAAATACTCAATGGCAAGGATGTTATTTGGCATTGATAATGCCGTTTCCCACCCGGAAGCTTCTTCCGGAAAATATTGCAGCAGCGCCTGTTGTCTGGCAGACGGATAGGACAGTCCCTGTGCTGTCAGAAGTTTCATCTGTTCGTGGAAACTTTCAGGCGGCTCCGCCAGAAAAGCGGCAATACGTTGGAGCAAGGGGAGGTCGCCGCATTCGCTGCCAAAACAAATGCCGTCAACAAAGCCAAGAGAGGACAGCAGGGATACGCCGGCTAAGGCAAACTGTTCCGCACTGGAGACAGCATAGCAGACCGGAAGTTCAAAGATAAGATCAGCTCCGCCGGCCAGTGCCATTTGCGCACGCAGATACTTATCCGTCCATGCGGGCGTGCCGCGCTGTACAAAATTGCCGCTCATCACGACAACGATATGGTCGGCGTGCGTCTGTTTTTTGATTTCCTGTATCTGATACATATGTCCGTTGTGGAAGGGATTATATTCTGCGATAATTCCAATGGCTGCCATGGCTTTTTCCACCCCTTTCTGTTTTCCGCTTATTATAGTGTTCATGGATTCTATCTGCTATAATATTACTATTGTACTAGACAAAGAAAATGGTATCAAGTATACTTTAATAGTATTTTACTGTTTGTCGGAAATGGCATCGGTTGACAAACGGTCCTGCTAGGGACAATAGAGTGCGCCATAAGGCAGAAAGAGGTATAGCTATGAAAATATTGGTCGTAAATTGTGGTAGTTCATCATTAAAGTTTCAGTTGATTGATTCCGAAACGGAAGCCGTGAGCGCTTTCGGTCTTTGTGAAAGAATTGGTTTGGATGGAAACGTTACATATAAGGTAAAGGATAAAAAATATGAACGCAAACTTTCCCTTCCGGATCATGAGGTGGCAATCAAGACGGTATTGGATCTGTTAATGGATCAGGAGATTGGAGTGTTACGCTCCCTGTCAGAAATCCATGCGGTCGGTCACCGTCTGGTACATGGAGGAGAAAAATTTGCCTCTTCTGTCATTATTACAGAGGAAGTGGTTCAGGCAATAGAGTCCTGTAATGATTTAGCGCCGCTTCATAATCCGGCGAATTTGCTTGGCGTACGTGCCTGCCAGGAGGTAATGCCGGGAATACCAAATGTAGCAGTGTTTGATACGGCATTTCATCAGACCATGCCGAAGAAGGCATATTTATACGGTCTGCCAAAGGAATACTATGAAAAATACGGGGTGCGCCGCTATGGTTTCCATGGGACAAGCCATAGCTTTGTTTCCAATCGGCTGGCAGAGCTTGCCGGACTGGCCAAGGAACATTCCAGGCTGATCATCTGCCATATTGGAAGCGGTGCAAGCATCACTGCCGTCAAAGACGGGAAAAGCATTGATACGACGATGGGAATGACGCCATTAGAGGGGCTGATCATGGGAACGCGTTCTGGAGATATCGATCCGGCTGTTGTTGAGTACATATGCAGGAAAGAAAATATTTCAGTCAGCGAGATGACGGAAATCTTAAATAAAAAATCCGGTGCATTAGGTTTATCCGGTATTTCAAATGACTATCGCGATTTAGTTCAGGCAATGGAAGAAGGGAATGAGGATGCAAAAAATGCCATAGAGGCTATGGTTTACCGCGTAATAAAATACATTGGCGCATATCATGTCGCTTTGGGCGGGGCAGATGCCATTGCACTGACAGCGGGCGTCGGCGAAAACAATAGCGCAATTCGCAAGATGATCATGGACGGACTGTCTGCGTTGGGCATTTTCATGGATGAGGAAGCGAATCGCAAATTGGGAGAAGAAATCCTGCTTTCTACGCCGGAAAGTAAAATTCCGGTATGGGTTGTTCCAACAAATGAAGAATTAGCGATTGCGCGGGAGACGGCAGGATTAGTTTCCTGATATCGCCGGAAGCAGGGAAATTCATAAAACTGCGTAAAAAATATTGACAAAGAGGAAGCAAATTGCTATAATCGAAAAAGTGCTGAAAATGGAAGAATGAAATCAGGAGGTGGAATAGATGTCTATTTGTCCAAAAAATAAATCTTCAAAATCCAGAAGAGATAAAAGAAGAGCAAACTGGAAAATGTCTGCGCCAAATTTAGTAAAATGCAGTAAGTGCGGCGCATTGATGATTTCCCACAGAGTATGTAAGTCATGCGGCTCATACAACAAGAAAGAGATTCTTGCCAATGCAGAGTAAGCGGTAAATCCCGTAAATTTAGTGGTCTGCGGAAAAGTTTAAAGTTTCAGCAGAAACGCATTGAGGTAAAAATAGCACAGAAAGCCGATAGATCTATGCAATATAGATGTATTGGCTTTTTTTGTGCAAAAGATGACAGAGAAGCGATATGATAGAGAAACCATTTTTCAGTATAAAAAAATAAGGTTTTTCTTGAAAAATATCAATTAGTGATGTATGATATGAAAAGATATCAATCATTGATATCTTAATTGATTGCACTTTGCCATATGAAGTAAGTATTTTGTCTGTCCCCGGACGAAGTAGTTACCTTATGCGCTATGGTGTAAGAAACAGACAATTGCGAAATGCTCAGAAAACGGTAGATATCCGTGAAATAACAATATAACCATCAGTTGGCGCTTTTTGTACTGTTACGAGGCGAATATAGAGCAAACGTGCCTGTAGTGGTTTGTTTTTTGCGGGGGATGCATAGAGTGGATCTGAGTTTCGCGATTGTCTTATTTTTATGGCATCAAAAAAAAGCGGCAAAAACCATTGACGGAAACGAAAGAGCCTTTAGCCCTGACGGAACAGCGGGAGCTGGGATGAAAGATAGGTACGCCAGAAGGCGGCGTTTGTCTGAAAGTCTTTCGGAAGGCGGTAAAATGTGAGAGAGTCTTTATAATCTTTGGTAAAGAGTTCCGGTAAAGCTTCCTCCGTCTGGTTTTGACCGGCGGATATTTTTTCAGGGGATATCCCTGTTTTCTTTTTCTTCTTAGAAAGGCTTGGTAAAAATACACCGGTTTTCTTCAAATAGCAGGTGGAGGCAGTTGCCTGTCTGCGCTGTGTTTTGTCTACAAATTGTCCCACGCTTTTGTGCATGGCGGTATCTTCTTCCGGAAGATAATAGTATTCTTTATAATTGGGAATAAAGTATTTCAGAGTGCCATGATAAATGGGGAGCAGTAAGGTGGCGGTTGTATTCTTTAAGGTAATCTGCGCATTGGGCTGTGATAACGGATATCTGTCCGCATCCGGATAGCAGGCAGTCAGAAAAAGCTCTTTTGGGACCATGGAGGGGAGTGAAAAATCGAGCTGCAGGGTATGGTCGTCCGGCATGACAGCGTTAAATGTCTGAGGATAACGGTCTGATAGCAGGCGGTTACGGCAGGTGTCTGAAAAATATTCATCATAGGTCAATATACTGCACAATTCTAACATCATGGCGATATCGTCGTGATTATGTAAGAGCAGTACCTGTTCCAGTTTGGAAGCATTTTCCGGTTCCAGAAGTTTTTTCTGCATATATTCAGAGTAGACCGATATTAAATCTTTGCCGGAAAAAATATCAGTCCGCTTCAGATCAAGCCAGCGTTCTACGGATGTCTGATTGCATTTTTCCAAAAGGAGCGTGTGGCGGAGAGAGCGGATCTTGCTTAGCAGATCGATGGAAAAGCAGCCGGTCGTATCGGATAAAAGCGTTTTGCATGATTCCGGGATAGAAACAGCATGCCGCGTGCATTTTTTCATTAAATAGGGAATATCGAAGGTTTTTCCGTTAAAATGGTATAAATAGCGATAGGAAGAAAGGTCGGATAAAAAGTCCTGCAGCATTTCTTTTTCACTGTGATAATTGTCTGCAAACCATTGGCATAACGACCATTTCTTTTTTTTGCCTTCAAAATACATCAGACCGATCAGGTACAGGGAAGAGGCATTGGCAGACAAGCCGGTTGTCTCAATATCCAGAAAAGCGATATCTTCTTTTGGTTCCGGAAAGAGATAGGAATATATAGGAGCCGGTATATCGGTAATTATTTTTTTCATCATTTTCCCCATTTCTGCAAGGTAAACTTTTTTCTTTTTGTTTGCTGCGTATCATTCATGTTTACGGTTTTATCCGTATAGGATGTTATGTTGTTCTGTATTTCCATCCTGATATCATATTGCGGATGGAAAATCAGAGTATTTTCATATAAAATCAGTATATCGAAAAACGGAATGTGGTGCAAGTGTTATAGTTGCATCAAATCTTTTGTTAGGATATAATTAATATAGTATATTTCGGAGGAAGGGATTGCATGGAGGCAGGAAGGCGTACGGATGCTGCGTATGAGAAGTGGGACCGTAGGAATAAGAATAAGGGGAATACAGGCTACTTTGACAGCGAAGCGAAAGAGGAAAGTTATTTAAAAGGATTAAAGGGAAGAGTACAGAATAATCTAAGCGATGCACTGCGGCTTATGCTGACGGCGTGTATCGTTATGGTTCAATTTCTGGTTGTGCTGTATCTTCCGTTTTTGCTGCGCAGCGTTACGGTGTATTTTTACTTTGTATTAGAGATTTGTTCAGTGATAGCGATTGTTACGCTGGTCAACAAAAATCAAAGCCCTTCTTTTCGGATCGCATGGATTTCTATTGTTATGCTGCTTCCGGTTTCCGGTTTTGTTTTATATTACTTATGGGGCAGAGAGGGCGGAAAAAAGAAAAAACTGGATCAGTATATTATGCGCCAGATTGCGTATGGCCAGCAATTTGTTCTTCAGGAGGAAAAGGTTTTTGAAGAATATGTCAGAAATTATCCGATAGCCGGCAGAATGGTAAAATATATGGTCAATGAAGGCTTTGCGCTGACATCGGGAAATGAAGTGGATCATTATCCAATGGGAGAAGATGCTTTTGAAGACATTTTCCGTGCATTGGAACAGGCGCGGGAATTTATTTTCATAGATTTTTTTATTGTTGCAGAGGGCGCTTTGTGGGATAAGATTCATGAAATTTTGTTACGTAAGGTAAAAGAGGGCGTGGAAATTAAATTTTTATATGATGATTTTGGGGCTGTGCTGCGGACGCATAAATTTTTTCAGCAGATATTACAGCACGAGGGAATGGAAGTCCGCGTCTTTAATCCTGTCCATAAATATACCGGCGAACTGTATATGAATTACCGCTCCCATCAGAAGATTCTGGTAGTGGATGGCAAAATTGGTTTTACCGGCGGATTTAATCTGGCAGATGAATATGCCAATCTGGTGGAACGGTTTGGCGTCTGGAAGGATACTGGCGTACGGATCAGAGGAGAAGCGGTCTGGAATCTGACAGTGGTATTCCTGCAGATGTGGGAAGCGAGCGGGAGAGATGAGGAACATATTGATTATTTGAAATATAAGAGAACTCCGGAAAAGGCGGGAGATACGTACTGTCAGGTTATTTATGACGGGCCTGCAAACAATCCAAAGAATCCGATTGAGAGTATATATAATCAGATGATTACCTTTGCTGACCGGTATCTCTATATTATGACGCCGTATCTGGTTATGGAGGACTATATGCGCCAAAGCCTGATTGAGGCGGCGCACAAAGGGGTAGACGTCCGTATCATAACGCCAAATATTCCGGATAAAAAATATGCAAAATTACTGACAAACTACAACTATGGAAGACTTCTGCAGGAGGGAGTCCGGATTTATGAATATACGCCGGGATTTATACATGCAAAACAGATTCTGACAGAGAATGCGGCGATTGTTGGAACCATTAATGTAGATTACCGCAGCTTTTATCTTCACTATGAAAATGGCGTCTGGATGTCTGGCGATGCAATTCAGCAGAAGATACGGGATGATTTTAAAAAGACGTTTGCAGTCAGCCATGAGATTACGTATCAGGATTGGTGTGCCAGACCGAGACGTTGGAAAATCATACAGCCGGTATTGAACTTGTTTTCCACGCTGTTTTAAGGAGTAAATATGATCTATACAAACGTATGTAAGCATTGCCATAAAGTTTTTAAAAGTAAGATCCGTACTCTGTGCTGTAAGGAGTGCAGGGAATTAGAGGAGGATCAGCTGGATGATATTGTACAATATCTGAAGAAATATCCAAATAGCAATGCGCTGCAGATATCAGAGGAGTTGGGAATCCATCCGTACGAAATCTTAAAATTTATGGAAGAGGGATGGCTTGGAACCGTACAGGGGGAGTTTAGCCGTCTGCCGGATGAGGAACAGGAGAAGAAAGATGATTCGGTTTATTAAAGGAGTTTTAGCGGGGACAAAAGAGGGAGAACTCATTGTAGAAAATAATGGCATTGGCTTTGCGGTCAGCGTGCCGTTATCGGTTATGGAGCTGCTTCCGCCTGTCGGCAGCGAGATGAAAATATATACATATTTTCATGTAAGAGAAGACGCCATGCAATTGTTCGGCTTTTTGTCGCAGGAGGATCTGCATATTTTTGAGCTTTTGATTACGGTAAATGGAATCGGTCCGAAAGTTGCGCTTGGGCTTCTGGGATCTCTGAGCGCAAATGAAATTCGATATGCAGTGGCGGCAGATGATGATAAGACGATTGCAAGAGCTCCGGGAATCGGTTCCAAAACAGCGCGAAAGTTAATATTGGAATTGAAGGACAAGCTGACTGCAGAAGATATGATCGGCGAATTTGCGGATGCGGAACAGCAGGGCGGTATTCAGGGCGCCGGCGCAGGAGAAGGCAATGCAGTCTTGCAGGATGCGGTGGAAGCGCTTGTCGTTCTTGGCTATTCCAGGTCGGATGCTGTCCGGGCGGCGCGCAGCGTGGAAATACGGGAAAATACGACGGTAGAGGAAGTATTAAAACAGAGTTTAAAGCATATATAACTATGTTTTGGAAATCAAGAGGTTTGGTTCATGGCGAAGAGAATGATTACAACGGAATTTACACAGGAGGATGCAAAAATTGATAACAGCCTGCGTCCGCAGCGACTGAAGGAATATATTGGACAGGAGAAGGTTAAGAGCAATTTAAAGGTCTATATCGAGGCGGCAAAGCAAAGGAAAGAGTCTCTGGATCATGTGCTTTTGTACGGACCGCCGGGGCTTGGCAAGACAACTCTTGCAGGGATCATTGCCAATGAAATGGGAGTTCATATCAAAGTGACGGCGGGGCCTGCCATTGAAAAACCGGGAGAAATGGCTGCGATTTTGAATAATTTAAAAGACGGGGATATTTTATTTGTGGATGAGATTCATCGCCTGCCGCGCCAGGTAGAGGAAGTACTCTATCCGGCCATGGAAGATTATGCCATTGATATTGTTATCGGAAAGGGGGCCGCAGCGCGTTCCATCCGTTTTGATTTGCCTAAATTTACATTGATTGGTGCAACAACACGCGCCGGGATGCTCTCTGCCCCGTTACGTGACCGTTTCGGCGTAGTCAGCCGCCTGGAATTTTATACTCCGGAAGAGCTGTGTCAGATTGTCACGCATTCCGCCGGTCTTTTGGATGTTGCGATCGATCCGGAGGGAGCAATGGAGCTTGCAAGACGTTCCAGGGGGACGCCGCGCCTTGCCAATCGTTTTTTAAAGCGGGTTCGTGATTTTGCGCAAATTAAATACGACGGCAATATTACAAAGGAAGTTGTTGATTTTGCGCTGGATTTGTTAGAAGTGGATAAACTGGGACTGGATCGGGTTGACCGGAATATCATTATGACGCTGATTCATCAATTCGGCGGCGGCCCGGTTGGATTGGAAGCGTTGGCCGTAGCAATCGGAGAGGACTCTGGTACGTTGGAGGAAGTTTATGAACCATATCTGGTACAAAATGGTCTCCTGATACGGACGCCGCGCGGAAGGATGGCTTCCGATGAGGCTTACCGGCATTTTGGCATTCCGCACTAAAGCTTACAGAGCAGTCCCGATGCAGTATATCGGTTCGATTGAGTCGGGTATGATCTTCTGCGGTAAAACCGGTTTCCGGATTTGGAGTAACCGGTTCTTCGTTTTTTGTGGAACATACGGTACTATCAACTTGTGAAACGTATATAAATAAATTATAATGAAGAAAGGGGAGCGCTGCAATAGGAAGCGGGCAGCCGCTGATTCATATGCGGGGCGGAAAGGAGTATGCAATATGAAATTTACGAAGATGCACGGATGCGGTAATGATTATATTTATGTAAATTGTATGGAAGAGATGATAGAAAAACCGGAAAAAGTTTCGGTTTATGTCAGCGACAGGCACTTTGGGATCGGTTCGGACGGCCTGATTTTAATCTGCCCTTCTGATGTGGCAGATTTTCGCATGAAAATGTATAATGCAGACGGATCGGAGGGAGCAATGTGCGGCAATGGCGTGCGCTGTATTGCGAAATATGTATATGAGTATGGCCTGACGGATAAAGAAAAAATTTCGATTGAAACAAAGGGAGGGATTAAATATCTGGATTTAACGGTTGAAGGGGGAAAGGTTGTTCTGGTAAAAGTAAATATGGGAGCTCCGATTCTGGCTCCGGATCAGATTCCGGTTACGCTTGGCGGGGCCCGGTGTATCGAACAGCCGGTCATGGTAAGCGGGAAAGAATATAAAATTACATGTGTTTCTATGGGAAATCCCCATGCCGTTACTTTTGTGGATGATACAGAAAGCCTTCCTCTGGCGCAGATCGGACCGGAATTTGAGCATCTGGAGATTTTTCCGGATCGTGTCAATACAGAATTTGTGCAGGTGTTGAATCGGAAAGAGGTCAATATGCGCGTATGGGAGCGCGGTTCCGGCGAGACGCTGGCATGCGGTACGGGAGCCTGCGCCACTGTAGTGGCCTGTGTCCTGAATGATAGGACAGAACATGAGATTACCGTTCATTTACTCGGCGGAGATTTATTCTTACATTATGATGAAGAAAGGGATACCGTATGGATGACCGGACCGGCTGCCATTGTTTGTGATGGCGAGATAGAACTTCCGGAACTGTAGGCAGTATGCGGCAAAGAATGGAGAAGAAAATGAAGTTAATTGATTTATTGGAGAATATTTGCTATCAATGTATACAAGGTGGGGTAGACCGGGAGATTTCTTCCCTGGCGTATGATTCCAGAAAGGTACAGAAAGATTCTGTATTTGTCTGTATTTCCGGCGCAGTGCGCGACGGTCATGATTTTGTACAGGAGGTTGTGCGTAAGGGCGCAACGGTGCTTATTGTAGAAAAAGAGGTAGAAGTCGCGGAAGAGGTAACCGTACTTCTGGTGGAAAATACCAGACTGGCGCTTGCGCAGGCTTCCGCTGCATATTTCGGATACCCGGCAAGAGAACTTACGACGATAGGAATTACCGGCACAAAGGGAAAAACGACGGCTACTTATATGGTACGGTCTATTCTGGAAGCTTCCGGGTTTAAGACCGGCCTGATTGGTACAATAGAAACGATTATCGGTAATGAGTCGATTCCTTCTGCCAATACGACGCCGGAATCCTATGTGATTCAGGAGACATTCCGTAAGATGGCGGATGCGGGCTGTCAATGCGTGGTTATGGAGGTATCGTCACAGGGCCTGCTGCTTCACAGAGTAGGGGGAATTGTTTTTGATTACGGCATTTTTACCAATCTGGAACCGGATCATATCGGGCCAAATGAGCACAAGGATCTGGAGGATTATATTCATTGTAAAAGCCTGCTTTTTCAACAGTGCAAACAAGGGATTTTTAATGGAGACGACAAACATTTAGGAGAGATTTTAAAGGGACATACCTGCGAGGTAGAGACATATGGGTTTACCGATGGCGTTGATATGAGGGCTTCCCATGTGAGATTGCTGGATAAGGGGGGAGCTCTTGGCGTGGCGTATCATATGAGCGGCCTTTTGGACATGGAAGTCGAGATTGATATTCCGGGAACATTCAGCGTATATAACTCCATGACGGCTATTGCTATCTGCAGGCACTTTGGGGTAAAGAAAGAAACAATCCTTTCTGCTCTTTCTGCTATCCGGGTAAAGGGAAGAGTGGAAATCCTGCCGGTATCTTCCCAATTTACGCTGATGATTGACTATGCGCATAACGCCATGAGCTTAAAGAGTCTGTTGACTACGTTAAAGGAATATCAACCAAAGCGTCTGGTTTGTCTGTTCGGGTGCGGCGGCAACCGTTCCAGGGACCGTCGGTTTGAGATGGGAGAGGTTTCTTCTGCATTGGCAGATCTTACGATTGTGACTTCGGATAATCCGCGCAGGGAGAAACCGGAGGATATCATTGCCGATATTGTTACCGGTGTAAAAAAAGCGGATGGCGAGTTTATTACCATCATCGACAGAAGAGAGGCCATCCGCTACGCTATAGAGAATGCCAGAGAGGGAGACGTCATTGTTCTGGCGGGAAAAGGGCATGAGGATTATCAGGAGATCAATGGACAGAAGTTCCATATGGATGAGAGAGAAATCGTTGCGGATGTGGTAAAGGATGGAAACTTTATCCGTTAAAGACAGAGTATGCCGGACATTACATTACAGAATGGAGGAAGCATGATATTTGCAGAAGTCATTGTGGATATATCGGTAAAAAGTCTGGACCGTCCGTTTCAGTACCGCGTGCCGGAGGAATTACAGGAGGAGGCTGTGATTGGCGCTTTGGTTGTGATTCCTTTTGGAAAAGGGAACCGTCAGATGAAAGGATATATTATCGGTTTGTCTGAAATCCCCAAATATGATGTCAGTAAGACAAAAAGTATCTTAAGAATAGAAAAACAGGGTGTGGCTGCTGAATCGCACCTGCTTTCGCTTGCATATTGGATAAAGGAAAATTACGGCGCTACAATGAATGATGCGATTAAGACGGTTATGCCCGTAAGGCGCGAAGTAAAGGAGCGGGTTGTGCGCAGGATTTTTCCGGAAGTACCGGCAGAGGAGCTGTTGCGTTGGAGAGAGGAGTTTGACCGAAAGCATAATTCTGCCAGAGTTCGTCTGCTGGACGGGCTGCTGCATTCAGAAGAGGCTTTCCGGCAGGGAATCGCATATGACTATGCGGTAAAAGAGTTAAAGGTCTCTTCCACCGTCATACGGGGATTAGAAGAACGGAAATTGATTGCAGTTTCTGCAAAGCAGTTTTATCGAAATCCGGTTGTTGATCTTGCAAAAACGGAGAAGAGAAAACGGTTAAATCCGGAACAGCAGTTTATCGTGGATTCTTTTTGCAGGGATATTGAGGCCGGAGTCTGCAAAAACTATCTGATCCATGGCGTAACGGGAAGCGGAAAGACAGAAGTTTACATCGAACTGATTGAGAAGATTCTTGCGCGGGGAAAACAGGCGATTGTGCTGATACCGGAAATTGCGCTTACTTTTCAGACAGTCAGCCGGTTTTACGCGCGTTTTGGCAATAAAGTTTCCTTAATGCATTCTAAGCTTTCGCAGGGAGAACGTTTTGACCAGTTTACAAGGGCAAAACGCGGAGAAATTCAGATTATGATTGGACCGCGTTCAGTCTTATTTACTCCGTTTTCTGAACTGGGGCTGATTATTATGGATGAGGAGCATGAACCAGGGTATCAGAGTGATCATCCGCCGAAATATCATGCCAGAGAGGTAGCGGTCCAGCGGGGGAAAATGCTGCATGCAAGCGTTGTGTTTGGCTCTGCTACACCGTCCTTAGAAGCGTACTATCGATGCGAGACGGGACAATATCAGTTGTTTCGGCTGGATAAGCGGGCAGGCTGCGCGCTGCCGCCGAAGGTGCAGATCGTGGATTTGAGGGAAGAACTGCGCGCAAAGAATTTCTCTGTTTTCAGCAGGGCGCTCCAGGAGAGAATGACAGAATGCCTGCAGAAGCAGGAGCAGATTATGCTTTTTATTAACAGGAGAGGATATGCCGGATTTGTATCCTGCAGACAATGCGGCGAAGTCATCCGCTGCGACAGTTGTTCGGTTTCTATGAAGCCGCATGAGTATCAGGGCAGGATTCATCTGTTAAAATGCCATTACTGCGGGGCGCAGAAGCCTATGCCCTCTGTCTGCCCGTCCTGTGGTTCAAAATATATCGGCACATTTGGTTTGGGAACGCAGCAGGTAGAGGACATGGTAAAAAAAAGATTTCCGGCTGCGCGGGTTCTGCGGATGGATGCCGATACGACTTCCGGCAAAGAGGGACATGATAAAATCTTAAAGAAATTTGCCGGCCATCAGGCGGATATTCTTGTTGGGACACAGATGATTGTAAAAGGACATGACTTTGAGAATGTAACGTTAGTTGGCGTATTGGCGGCAGACTTGTCTTTGAATGCCGGCAGCTACCGTGCCGCTGAGAGGACATTCCAACTGCTTGCCCAGGCTGCAGGAAGAGCGGGAAGAGGCAGAAAACAGGGACACGTTATCTTTCAGACATATCAGCCCGGGCATTATAGTATTTGTTGTGCGGCGAAGGAAGATTATGTCTCGTTTTACCGGCAGGAACTTGCTGTCAGACAATTGTTGCATTATCCGCCGCTTTCTAATATACTAGAAGTATTAGCTTGTTCTGAAAACCGGGAGGAAGTTCTCCGGCTTTCCGGAGATTTAAAAAAGGAATTGCAGAAATTTCAGGATATTATTATTTTAGGACCGGTGGATGCACCGATTGCAAAGCTGAAAGGATTGTACCGCAGGACATTATTTGTCAAAGCGGCAGAGTATTCGCTGCTTTGCCGCAGCAAGGACTGTCTGGAGGCATTTATGAGGACTCATGAGCATTATAAAAACTGCAGGTTGACATTTGATTTTAACCGTTAAAAAAGGAGGGAACTATGGCACTCAGAACCATTCGAATCATGGGAGACGATATTTTAACCAAAAAATGTCGTGAAGTGACAGAAATGAAACCAAGGATTAAGGAACTGATCGGAGATATGTTGGAGACAATGTATCATGCGGAAGGCGTTGGTCTGGCGGCGCCGCAGGTAGGCGTTTTAAAGCAGATTGTTGTGATTGATGCGAGCGAGGAAGGAGATCAGCCTATTATTTTGATCAATCCGCAGATTCTGGAATTGTCGGGAGAGCAGACCGGCAGGGAGGGATGTCTGAGTGTTCCGAATAAAGCAGGAATCGTTACCAGGGCGAATTATGTGAAGGTAAAGGCGCTCAATGAAGAGATGGAAGAGATTATTGTAGAAGGCGAAGGACTGCTTGCCAGAGCGCTGCAACATGAAATTGACCATCTTTCCGGCGTCTTATATGTGTCAAAGGTGGAAGGCGATTTGATAGATGCTTCGCTTTTGCAGGAAGAGGCGGGAGAAGAACGGGAGGCGCAGGCATGAGAATTGTGTTCATGGGAACCCCGGATTTTGCAGTTGAGACGCTAAGGGCATTGCTGCAGAGCGAGCATAAGATTATCGGCGTTGTGACAAAGCCGGATAAGCCCAAAGGGCGAGGGGGCAAAATGCAGTATACGCCGGTAAAAGAGTTGGCATTGGAGGCGGGGCTTCGTATTTATCAGCCGCAGCGCGTGAGTGACGAGGCGTTTCTTTTCGAGTTGAGGACGCTTCATCCGGATGTAGTGGTGGTAGCGGCTTTTGGACAGATTCTTTCCAAAGAAGTATTGGAAGTACCGAAGTATGGCTGTCTGAATGTACATGCTTCCCTGCTTCCCAAATTAAGGGGAGCGGCGCCGATCCAGTGGTCAGTCATCCAGGGGGACAGAGAAAGCGGCGTAACGATTATGCAGATGGATGAAGGCCTGGATACGGGAGATATTCTTTTGGCGGAGCATTGCACGCTGGAGGAGAAGGAGACGGGAGGCAGTCTGTTTGATAAACTGGCGAAGCTCGGAGGTCCGCTGATATTACAGGTGCTTCGGGAGATAGAGGCAGGAGAACTGCATCCGGTTCCACAGAAAGAGGAGGAACATACGTATGCAAGGATGCTGTCTAAGGAAACCGGACGAATTGATTTTACTAAGTCTGCGGAAGAGCTGGAACGGCTGATCCGAGGCCTGAATCCGTGGCCGAGTGCGTATTGCTTTCTGGAAGGGAAGATGTTAAAGATATGGGAAGCAGATGTATTGTCTTTGAAGAAGGATTTGCCGGAAGCGGAGGAAGGGCCGGCAGGAACCATTATTCAGATTGCTAAGGATTCTTTTGTAATTAAGACCGGACAGGGGTATTTGCAGGTTTTTTCCGTACAGTTAGAGGGAAAGAAACGGATGGATGCAGCTTCCTTTCTCCGCGGCTATTCGCTTGAGAAGGGAATGCAGTTAAAAAGTACCAGGGAATAAAAGGCAGAGGGGAAACAGACACAGCATGGAGGCGGAATATGGCACCGCAAAAAAAGTATCGGACAGGAAAAGAAATCAATCTTCGGAAACTTGCACTGGAGCTTGTGATCAAGATTATGGAGGAGTCAGTCTTTTGTGACAAAGCGCTGCATCAGGCTTTGGAAAGCCATATCTTAGAAAAAAGGGACAGGAGTTTTCTTACACGGTTGACGGAAGGAACTGTAGAGCGTTGTATCGAGGCAGATTATATCATTAACTGTTTTTCTAAAATCCGCACGGAAAAGATGAAACCGGTCATCCGGAATATTCTCAGGGTTTCCGTTTATCAGATTTTTTATATGGATCACGTGCCCGATTCCGCCGTGTGCAATGAGGCGGTTAAACTGACGGCAGGATATGGCCTGCATCATTTAAAGGGATTTGTCAATGGCGTTTTGCGTAATATCATTCGAAACAGGGATGCGATTCCTTATCCGGACAGAAAGGATTTTCTTCCCTATGCTTCGGTGCGCTATTCTATGCCGGAATGGATTGTAAAGCGTTTTTCGGAGGAATATGGGAAGGAAACAGCAGAGGAGATTTTTCAGTATTTTTTAAAAACGGACAGGCCGTTATCTGTCCGCTGTATGCAGAGCCGTTTTTCAATCGAGCGGCTGAGGGAAAGCCTGACCGGGCAGGGGGCGCATGTCGGTAACGGCAGACTTCTGCCGTATGCGTTAGAGGTTTCCGGGTATGCGTCTTTAAAAGAACTTTCGGCATTTCAGCAGGGCATGTTTCAGGTACAGGATGAAAGCTCTATGCTGGTAGCGGAGATTGCCGATATCCATCCGGGAGATATTATTTTAGACGTCTGCGCAGCTCCGGGAGGCAAGACTTTTCATGCGGCGGATATTTTAGGGGAAAGCGGAACGGTCATTTCCGCAGACCTGACAAAAGATAAAGTGAAACTGCTTCAGGAGAACCGGAAACGTTTATCCTGCAGCAATGTGGAAATCGTGTTACAGGATGCAAGGCTCCTGCGGAAAGAATGGATTCAGAAGGCGGACGTGGTTATTGCGGATCTGCCCTGTTCCGGGCTGGGAGTCATTGGGAAGAAATGTGATATTAAGTATCAGACAAAACAGGAGGATATTGCGGCTTTGGCAAAACTCCAAAGGGAAATACTATCCGTGGCGTCTCAGTATGTAAAACCGGGCGGCAGAATGGTTTTTAGTACCTGCACCATCGCCAGAGAGGAAAATGAGGAGAATGCAGAGTGGATCACAGAGAATCTGCCATTTCGGAGCGTGCCGATTCAGGACAGGCTGCCGGCGGTGTTCCGCGGATCGACAGGGAAAGACGGTTATTTGCAGATTTTGCCAAATCAGGCAGGAACAGATGGTTTTTTTCTGTCCTGTTTTGAGAGATTAGCGTTGCCGCCGTCGCACAAAGCGCTTCAGAATGGAGATTGATATGACAGGGACAGATTGTGATAACAGGCAGAATAAGACGGATATCAAAAGCCTGGATTTTATAGAACTTCAGGAATATGTTCTAAAAATGGGACAGAAGTCGTTTCGGGCAAAACAGTTATATCAGTGGATGCATCAGCAGTTGGTCACTTCTTTCGATGAAATGACAAATCTTTCCAAAGCGTTCCGCGGGCAGTTAGAAGAACGCTGTCTGTTAAACGGGGCATGCGTTACAGAACGGCAGATTTCAAAAGATGGGACGAATAAATTCCTGATGGAATTGGCAGATGGAAATTTGGTAGAAAGTGTATGGATGCAATATAAACACGGCAACAGCGTCTGTATTTCCACGCAGGTGGGCTGCCGGATGGGCTGCCGGTTCTGCGCGTCGACAGAAGGCGGACTGATACGCAGTCTGCGTCCTTCAGAAATGTTAGATCAGGTATATGAGATTCAGAGAGTGACCGGAGAGAGGGTTTCTAATATTATTTTGATGGGAATTGGCGAGCCGCTTGACAATTATGAAAATGTGGTAAAGTTTATCCGGATGGTTTCGGAAGAACATGGGCTTCATATCAGTCAGAGAAATATCACGCTTTCTACCTGCGGTCTGGCGGAGCAGATCAAAAGACTGGCGGAAGAAGCGCTTACGATTACTCTGGCAATTTCCCTGCATGCACCGGATGATGCTCTGCGGAGGGAAATGATGCCTGTGGCTTACCGGTATTCCATTGCCGAGCTGATAGACGCCTGCCGTTATTATATACAAAAGACCAATCGCCGGATTACATTTGAATATAGCATGGTAGAGGGAAAGAATGACTCTGTTTTGGAGGCAGAGGCGTTATCAAAGCTTTTAAAGGGATTAAACTGTCATGTGAATTTGATTCCTCTCAATCCGGTGAAGGGCAGAATGGGACAGCGTTCCCTGCAAAGCAAAATAGAAGATTTTAAATTTACTCTTGAAAAAAATCATACAAATGTTACTATTAGAAGAGAGATGGGCAGAGATATTGATGCTGCCTGTGGACAATTACGAAATAAAAACAAAGGAGGGAAACTACATGAAAGCATTTGCAAAGACTGATATCGGCAAGAAGCGAAGCATGAATCAGGATTCTTTTTATTGCTGTGAAATGCCGGTGGGTAGTTTCCAGAATCTGTTTATAGTTGCAGATGGTATGGGCGGACATAAAGCAGGCGACCATGCGTCAAAACTTTGTATCGCGCAGATGGCGGATGCAATTGGACGGTCTGCCCACAAGACACCGGTTTCGGTATTTGAAGAAGCGGTCGCGAAGGCAAATGAAGCGATTTATAGTGAAGCAGAGACAAATGCTGCATTTGAAGGAATGGGAACTACAATGGTAGCGTGTACCGTGCAGGACGATACGATGTATGTGGCTAATATTGGAGATTCCCGTTTATATTTATTAAGGGAAAAGATAAAGCAGATCACGAACGATCATTCTCTGGTAGAGGAATTAGTCAAGCAGGGCAATCTGACAGAGAGTGAGGCGAGGATACATCCGCAAAAAAATATTATTACGCGTGCATTGGGAACAGATAAAATGGTTCATGCGGATTTTTTTGAAATTGATATCCGGAAAGGGGATATCATTCTGTTGTGCAGCGATGGTTTGTCAAATATGGTAGAGGATGAAGATATGGAATATATTATCCATCAGAGCGCTTCCTTAGAGGAGGCGGGGACGGTATTGATCGAAAAGGCAAATCAGAATGGAGGCAATGATAACATTACTGCTGTTTTGGTAGAAGTGGAATAAAGATGCAGTGACAGCCGGGGAAGGATTGACAGGAGAAACTGTTTATGGAAAATATGGGAATCAAAAGGAAAGAGAATGGAGGCAGGTATGATAAATCCGGGAACGTTAATCAGCGAAAGATATGAAATTGTAGATAAAGTAGGAACAGGCGGGATGGCAGATGTATATAATGCCAAAGACTTACGTCTGAACAGGAATGTTGCAATTAAGGTGCTGAAACAGGAGTACAGCAATGATGCAAAGTTTGTGTCTAAATTCCGTGCGGAAGCACAGTCTGTAGCAGGATTATCACATCCCAATATTGTCAATGTATATGATGTCGGGGAGGACGCCGGTCTGTACTATATCGTTATGGAACTGGTGGAAGGGATTACTCTGAAAAAATTCATTGAGAAGAAGGGAAAACTGGAGATTAACGAGGCAATCGGAATCGGTATTCAGATTGCGCAGGGCATAGAAGAAGCGCATAAAAATCACATTATTCATCGGGATATCAAACCGCAGAATATTATTATTTCCAAAGAAGGGAAAGTTAAGGTAACGGATTTTGGCATTGCCAAGGCAGCGACGTCGAATACGATTACGTCGAATGCGATGGGATCGGTACATTATATCAGTCCGGAGCAGGCAAGAGGCGGCTACAGTGATGAAAAGAGTGATCTGTACTCCCTTGGCGTTACCCTGTATGAAATGTTGTCGGGGAAAGTGCCGTTTGAAGGGGAAAGCACGGTTTCCGTAGCGTTTGCCCATGTACATGAAGAGGCGGCTGCCTTAGATGAACTGGATGAAACGATTCCAAGAAGTCTTTCGCGGATTGTGCAGAAGTGTATGCAGAAAAAACCGGATATGCGTTATGGGGATGCGGCGGCGCTTATCATGGATTTACGTCGTGCCGTATCGGATCCGGATGGCGATTATGTGATTCTGGAAGAGGAAGAAAACGATTCGCCGACCATTATGTTATCGGATGATGTAGTACGTGCCGTAAAAGATCCGCAGAACAGAAATATCAGGCCGGAGGAAACGATAGACGAATCGCTGGATGAAGATGCAATCGATCCAAAATTGGAGCGTATCTTAAAAATCTGCAGCGGCGTGGTAGCGGTCATTATTGTCGTGGTAGTCGTTCTGCTGGTTGGCAAGCTTGCCGGATGGTGGCCGGGCAGCCGCAGCTCTGATAAGGATACTCCTGCTGTCACTGTAAGCCCGACGCCTTCTGCAGCGGCAGATACAGTTGAAGTTCCGGACATTGTCGACCACACATTGGAAGAAGCAGAGAAGACGTTGGAGGATCTCAATCTTCACTATGATCTGGAGCCGGTAGAGTCTGATAAAGAGGCAAATACGGTTACGGAGCAGGAACCTGCGGCAGGAGAAGAAGTAGAGGAATATACGAGGATTACCATTTACTACAGCAAGGGAGAGAGCGGTATCACGATTCCGGGCGTGGAGAATAAAACGTTAGAGGAGGCAACAACAACGTTAGAGGCGTTGGGACTGACCGTTTCCGGCGTATTAAAAGAATATAGCGAAAGTATTGAAGAAGGAAAGGTCTGCGGCACGGATCCGGTTGTGGGTACCAGCGTATCCAAGGGATCTGCAGTTACGATTCTGGTCAGCAGGGGGCCAAAGAGTACAATGGTTCCGGTACCTAATCTGGTTGGAAAGAAGGAAGAGGTTGCATTAGAGAAACTGTCAGATGTCGGTCTGTCCGGCAATGCGGCGAATGTCACTTATGTCTATTCTGATAAGTATGCCAAAGGAAGGATTACAAGACAGTCTATTAAAGCGGGGACAAAAGTAGAGATTGGAACAAAGATTGATTATACAGTAAGTAAAGGGCCAAAGGTAAAGGCAACGCCAAAGCCTACAGAAGCCGTGACATATGATTATATCGGTACGACGACGATCAGTTCTAATCCATTTGAATATCCGGATGAGGACCCTGCCCTTATCAAACTTGTATTGACACAGGATGGAAAGTCGCGTACTGTTTATAAAGGAACCTTAAGCTACAGTGACTTCCCGAAGAAATTTACCATTAACGGATGGAGTGAGAATAACGGTACGATTACTGTCTGCAAAGGCGATGATGTATTGGATGGTTCCTATAATGTAGAGTTTAAAAAGGTTGCACAGTAATGCAGGGAAAGATTATACGTGGAATTGCCGGATTTTACTATGTATATGCGGAAGAGACGGGGATTGTGGAATGCAAGGCAAAGGGGATATTTCGCAATCAGAAAAAAAAGCCGTTAGTGGGCGATAATGTTGAAGTGGAACTTCTGGACCGGGAGAAGAAGATTGGGAATATCATACAGATCTTGCAGCGGAAAAATCATTTGATCCGTCCGGCAGTTGCCAATGTCGATCAGGCGGTTGTCATTTTTGCGCTATCTTATCCGAAACCGAATCTGAATTTATTGGACCGTTTTCTGTTAATGATGGAAATGCAGGAAATCTCTACTGCCATTTGTTTTAATAAGACGGATGATGTAACATACGACGAGATACAGGCAATTACAAAAAATTATGAGAAAAGCGGCAGTGAACTTTATTTTACCAGTACGGTTTCCGGCGAGGGCATAGAGGACCTTCGCAGATGCCTGGACGGTAGAACGACAGTTTTTGCCGGACCTTCCGGCGTGGGGAAGTCTTCTGTTATGAATGTGCTGTTTCCGGACGCTCATATGGAAACGGGAGAAATCAGCGAAAAGATAAAGAGGGGAAAGCATACGACGAGACATTCGGAATTGTTTTCTACTGGCCACAATACTTTTGTGATGGATACGCCCGGATTTACTTCGCTCAGTCTGCCGGAAATCGAAAAAGAAGAATTAAAAAATTATTACAGGGAGTTTGCGCCCTATCAGGATCAGTGCCGTTTTTTGGGATGTGTCCATATTCATGAGCCGGGCTGTCAGGTGAAACAGGCGCTTAGCGAGCAGAAACTTCCGCAGAAAAGATATGAAAATTATAAACAGTTTTATGAAGAAATCAGTTTACAAAAAAAGTATTAAAGAGATTGTGAGGAAAACATGTTTCAGATAGCACCGTCAATTTTGGCAGCAGATTTCTGCTGCCTGGGAAAACAACTACAGGAAGCAAGCAAAGCGGGAATCGAGATGCTGCATATTGATGTTATGGATGGGATGTTTGTTCCGTCGATTTCTTTTGGCATGCCGGTCATTGCTTCTATCCGAAAGAATTGCTCCTTGTTTTTTGATGTTCATTTGATGGTGCAGGATCCGGAACGGTATATTTCGGATTTTGTAAAGGCGGGGGCGGACTCTGTCACGGTTCATGTTGAGGCGTGCCGTCAGATTGGAAAAACGCTTCAGATGATAAAAGAATTTGACAGGGGGTGCGGTATTGCCCTGAATCCCGAAACGCCGGTAGAACAGGTCTTACCATATCTGAAATGGGTTGATATGGTATTAGTTATGAGCGTTCATCCCGGATTCGGGGGCCAGACGCTGATTCCGGAAACGCTGGAAAAGGTTGCGGCTTTCAAACAGTTCAGAAGTGAGAAACAATTGGATTATCGGATAGAGATAGATGGCGGCGTTAACATGCAGAATATTAGAAGGGTTGTTTCAATGGGAACCGATATTACAGTTGCAGGAACGGCGGTATTTGATGGCGATATTTCGGAGAATGTGAAAAAAATGAGGGAGGTAGCTGTAAATGCTTCTTGAAAATATTCCTTTAGGGAAAACGTTAGAAATATTTGTGGAAAGGGAGGATTATCGTTACAGGCTGGTAAGCAAGGTGGAGGATACCAATGAAAAACGTGTTTGCGTTACGGCAATTTCATCTAGGAACGGTAAGATTTTTTCCTTTCTTCCAGAGGATAAGATTTCCGTATTGTATCGGGATCCGGAAACCATGTGGGAGTGGAATCATGTTACGGCGGGTCTGGCGACACTGGAAGGAGCTACGGTTCATTATTTTCTGATTGCAGATAAAGGGCAGAGTTCAAACCGCAGAAATGCTTATCGTGTCAATTTGCTAGAGGATATTATCGTAAATTTTTACTCCGCGCCCGGCAGCCTGGCTAAATATGCAGAGGAAACAGAATTTTTGGAAAATTCGGGGAAATTTTCTGAAAAAGAGAAACAACAATTTACGGAATCTTTGACATTACATAATGTCAATGGTATGATTAAAAATGTAAGTGAAACCGGTGTCGGGATTTATTGTGATGAAGAATTTGCAATAAATGACAGTATCTTTTTTGATATTCCATGTCCTTATGGGGATCTTCACATAAAAGCATTGATTGTGCGCAAAACAAAAATTGTTTCTGCCACGAGCAGATTTGAATATTATTACGGCTGCGTTATTGTAAAGGCAGGCCGAAAGCTTCTGCGGTATATTTATGATTTGCAAAGAGAACATCTGAAAAAGCAGAAAGCGCAGAGGGAAGATCGGGGGAAGTAAAAGAAAAGAGAACAAAAAATGAGAAGGAAACCGATGATAGTTCGATAAGGCGGGAGAGGTTGGCAGAATGCTCGGAAAGACGTTGATTATTGCCGGCGGGGCGATAAATATTGCATTTGCACGCAAGTATCTGGAAGGAAAAGACTTTGACACGGTTATCTGTGCAGATTCCGGAATGGATGCGGCAGAACAGTTAGGATTAAAGGTACAGTATGCAGTGGGAGATTTTGACAGTGTATCTGAAACGGCGTTGAAAAAATACCGTGAGAGCGAAACGGAGTTTATGGAATATCCGGCGCAGAAAGATGCTACAGATTTACATATTGCACTGGATTGGGTGGTCGAAAGATCTCCGTCAGATATTTTATTGCTTGGCGCGACAGGAAAGCGTCTGGATCATTTTCTTGCCAATGTCAGCCTTTTGATGAAACCGCTCGCCCGCGGTATCCCCGCATATATTGTTGATGAGCATAACTGTTTATATTTGCTAAACCGCAGCCATATCATCCGGCGGGAGGAAATGTTTGGGAAATATATTTCTTTTTTGCCGCTTACCCAGACGGTCAATGCCGTACGCCTGCAGGGTTTTCGATATGAGCTGGATGGAGGGACCTTGCTATTGGGAGACAGTATCGGCGTCAGCAATGAATTGGCAGAGGGATCTAAAACGGCAACTGTTAGTTTTCGGGATGGTATACTGATTGTAGTAGAGTCCAGGGATGAATAATATCAATCAGTACTTATGGAGATAAATCTATTGGAGGAAAGGAAATATGAAACAATTTAGCATTACATTTGGCAACGAAACGACGTTTCGGGAAAGATTACAGGAAATCAAGCAGCAGTGCGGTTCCGGCACATCTGCCTGTACGGTTGTATTTAGGATTTATTCTCAGGATATGAATAGGGAACATATAGCCAGGGTGTGTCATATCCTTGATGATACCATGCCGGAAGCCTTATATTTTGGCTGTACTACCAACGCAAATATACTGGAAGGCCAGTTGACGGATGCGGAGATTATTCTGCTCTGTACCGTCTTTGAATACGAGACGACAAAAGTAAAGCTTTTGCAGTATCCTTTTTTGGAGGAGAACTGTAAGGAAGATGTACGCGACCTGAGGCAGTACTGTAATGACAATCCCTGGGTAAATTCAATAGAAATGCTGGCAACGATCATGGATATGTCCATGAAAGAATTTTGTGATGAAATGAGCAAGCTGAGAAGTGATATCCAGGTATTTGGCGGCGGCGCATTTAATCCCAATATGGATGATGATACGGCAGGCGTTTTTTCAAAGGGCAATGGTTTCATGGAGCATGGTATTGTCTTTTTGCTGATTGGCGGAGAGGATTTCCATGCGTATAGTACGTTTATATCCGGTTGGAAGCCTTTGAAACGTAAATTCCGTATTACAAAAGCAGATAAATCCATTTTGTATGAGTTGGATGGGATGCCGGCGTTTAATGTCTATCACAAATTTTTAAATATAAAGAAAAACAACAACTTTTTCTCTAATACGTTGGAATTTCCGCTTTTTATGGAACATGAGGGGATTGATATCTTACGCTGTCCTCTTGCCGTCAATGAGGACGATTCGCTGGTAATGACTTCGGATATGGAGGAGAATGCAATTGTAAGGCTCGCCTATGGAGATCC
Source organism: uncultured Lachnospiraceae bacterium (assembly GCA_947630925.1). GTDB lineage: Bacteria > Bacillota > Clostridia > Lachnospirales > Lachnospiraceae > Butyribacter. The sequence continues at coordinate 58,531 of CANRJM010000003.1, read as the reverse complement.
GGAGACCATTCTTCGAAGTATACGGCAGGACGGACAAAAGTTAGCGGATTTTTTCCCGGAAGTCATTCAGACCTTTTCCTGCGCGGCAAGAAGAGCTTTTTGGGGAGATGAAAATATCAGCAAAGAGACGGTATTGTTTGAAAATATTGCTCCGACAGCGGGATTCTACACGCATGGAGAATTTATCAGGATCAATGGAGATATGTTAAATTTTAATGTTACGCTGGTGCTTGTTGCCATGCGGGAAGGAGACGCAGGGGACAGGGAAAAAATTAATTTCTATGACGCCAGCATGGACGTTTTGGATAAAATACCTATGATTTGGCGTTTTGTATCCTTTATTGAAGCATCTACCGCCGAGTTGGAGGAAATGAATCAAAAAATGGCGCTTTCTGCAATTACGGATGGTCTGACCAAGTTGTATAATCGTACGGAAATTGAAAGAAGAATCCGGGAAAGCATTGCCAGTCATGGAAATGAGGCTGAGAATGGCTGCATCTCATTGATTATGCTGGATATTGATAATTTTAAGAAAGTAAACGATACCTATGGGCATAAAGAGGGAGATAATGTGATTATTGTATTATCCGATATCCTTCGAAAGGTAACGTTGCGGCTTCCATCTTCCTCTGCCGGAAGATGGGGCGGAGAAGAATTTATGGTATTGCTGCCGGAGAGCGATATCAATACTGCGGTAAAGGCGGCGGAAAAAATACGTGCGATATTTGAAGATACGTTATTTGAAAAAGCAGGTCATCAGACGGTTAGCATTGGTGTCACGCAGGCAAAAGACGGCGAATCTGCCGATGCATTGTGCAGCAGGGTTGACAATGCCTTGTATCAGGCGAAGAAGACCGGAAAGAACAGGGTTGTCAGACTGGATGCATAAAGAGTAAGCTCCAAAGGAGCAAATACTTCCTTAGTGTTATTTTATATTGCTGTTCGTTTCGAAAAGAATTGTATTTTGCAGAAGATTTTAATTGGAGGAACGATATGAATGTACGGGAACTTCGGCCGGGGGAGTGTGGAAAAATATTAGAGGTAGGCGGCAGCGGTGCGTTAAGGCAGCATTTCCTTGACATGGGTGCGATACCGGGCGCGGAGCTTAAGGTAGTAAAACTGGCGCCCATGGGGGATCCCATGGAGGTGTGCATACATGGTTATGAGTTGACGCTGAGGCTGGCTGATGCGGAGAAGATAACAATAGAACCCATCCCGGATCTGACGTTGGAGATGCCTGCAAAAAGGCGGTATAAGGCGGTTCACCCGGGACTTGGCGAGCAGGGAAAATTCCACCCGCGCGGTACAGGTACGCCGCTTCCGGATGGGACAGTGCTTACCTTTGCCTTAGCAGGCAATCAAAATAGCGGTAAGACTACGCTCTTTAATCAGCTCACAGGCTCAAACCAGCATGTGGGCAATTTTCCGGGGGTTACGGTGGACAGGAAGGATGGCGTCATACGGGGACATTCAAACACCAGGATCACAGATTTACCGGGAATATATTCCATGTCGCCCTACTCCAGCGAGGAACTTGTGTCGCGTGATTTTCTGTTGGATGAGAAACCTTCTGCTATCATAAATATTATTGACGCTACCAATATTATGCGCAATCTCTATCTGACCATGCAGCTTTTAGAGATGGAAGTGCCAATGGTGGTAGCGCTGAACATGATGGACGAAGTTGCCGGTAACGGCGGTTCTATTGATGTAAACGGTCTGGAGGAGATGCTGGGGGTGCCGGTGGTGCCCATCTCGGCAGCGAAGAATCAGGGCGTGGATGAACTTGTGGATCACGCCATACACATTGCTAAATATCAGGAGAAACCTTTGCGGCGGGACTTTTGCGGCTCGGAGGATCAAGGCGGCGCTGTACACAGATGCCTCCATGCAACAATTTACCTTATAGAGGACCACGCCAAGAGAACAGGGCTTCCTGTGCGGTTTGCCGCCGACAAGCTGATGGAGGGGGATCAGCTTATTTTACAAAAACTGGAACTTGAAGAGAATGAGATCGATCTTTTGGAACATATTATTGTCCAAATGGAGCGGGAGCGGGGACTTGACAGGGCTGCCGCCATTGCGGACACTCGTTTTGCGTACATAGAGCGTATCTGTTCCCAATATGTGGTAAGACCCCATGAGAGTCGGGAGCACATGCGCAGTGAAAAACTGGATAAAATACTTACTGGAAAATATACGGCTTTACCTGTATTCGCCGGGATAATGGCTCTGGTGTTCTTTTTGACTTTTTCCGTTGTGGGCGCATGGCTTCAGAATCTCCTGGATTTTGGTATCAGTAAGCTTACGCTGGCGGTTGACCATGCTCTGACGGCGGGACATGTAAACGCTGCTATCCACGGGCTTATTATTGATGGTATATTTGAGGGTGTGGGGAGCGTTTTAAGCTTTCTTCCTATCATTGTGACGCTTTTCTTTTTTTTGTCTATTTTGGAGGATAGCGGCTATATAGCGAGAGTTGCTTTCTTTATGGACAAGCTTCTGCGTAAGATTGGCCTTTCCGGACGCAGCATTGTACCACTTTTAGTGGGATTTGGCTGTACAGTCCCGGCGGTCATGTCAACCAGAACGCTGCCCAGTGAGCGGGATCGAAAGATGACGATTCTCTTAACGCCTTTCATGAGTTGTACGGCGAAGCTGCCGATTTATGCGTTTTTTGTCAGCGCTTTCTTTCAGAACTATCGTTGGCAGGTTATGACGGGACTTTACCTGTTTGGCATCGCAATGGGAATATTCGTGGCATTTTTTATGAAAAGTACGGTCTTTCAGGGGGAGGCGGTGCCGTTTGTGATGGAACTGCCAAATTACAGGCTTCCCAGTCCCAGAAGTGTTGTTCAACTTCTTTGGGAGAAGGCCAAAGATTTCCTGGAACGTGCCTTTTCCGTCATCCTCATTGCTACTATCGCAGTCTGGTTTTTACAGAGCTTTGATCTGCACTTTAATTTAGTCAGTAAATCTCAAAACAGCATCCTTGCTATCGTGGCAGGGTGGCTGACGCCGCTCATGCAGCCTTTGGGGTTGGGGGACTGGCGGATATGTACTTCCCTCGTTAGCGGCTTTATGGCCAAGGAGAGCGTAGTGTCTGCTTTAGAGGTTCTGTTTGGTGCCGCAGGCGGTGTGAAGGCGGCGCTTACACCCCTTTCAGCGTTGACGCTTCTCATCTTCAGCCTTTTGTATACGCCGTGTGTGGCAGCAATTGCCGCCGTGCGGCGGGAGCTTGGGCGTGGATGGGCTGCCGGAGTCGTAATCTGGCAGTGCGCGATTGCCTGGATTGCCGCCATGGCAGCGCGGCTTCTGGGGATGCTTTTCGGTTTGGGATAAGGAGGAACCATGAGAGGATTGGATATCATTCTGCTTGCTGCCATTCTGGTCGTTGTGGCCCTTGGAATGTTTTGGAGACGGAGCCGCCGGAAAAAGGGAAGCGGCTGCTGTGGGAGCTGTAGCGGAAGATGCGGCTGCTGTGCAACGGGCAAAAAGGGGCAAAAGAAGGATTGAGTCTTAATACCGGAAGAAAAGGGACAAGTCAGAATGGCTTGTCCTTTTATGACCGGTTTAGTGGATGTATCAAAACAATAAACTAACATGTTCGAAAAGGAGAATTTAGTAGTAATTCATAAGAGAATATGCTATAATTGAAAAGAAAGGAAGCAGGTTTATGGCAGTAGATATTCTAATAGATAAGCTCACGGATTGTTTGGTGGAGAGAAGCACTGGAGAGCGCGTAGAAACGGAATACCGTATGCGAGCAATGTCTATACAGCCAAAAGATTATAAAGGCTGGAAATTTGATTGGAGTAAAACGGAAAAAGCCGGGTACAATATTTATGAGTTGTTTTTAGTCGGGGATGACACCGTGCAAGGGCGTATTTCCTTACGGATTGACGGTGGTGTGGCAGATGTGGACATTGTGGAAAGCGCACCACATAATTACAGCCATACGGGAAAATATCAAGGTGTGGGTGGTCACTTATTTGCGATTGCCTGTCAAATCAGTATGGAAGCAGGGTGTGACGGTTATGTAGCATTCACGGCAAAAAGTGATCTGATTACTTATTACAGCCGGGTGCTAAATGCGCAGGTAGCAAGGGGACAACGAATGTTTCTAGATGAAATAGCGGCAGAGATACTCTTAGATAAATACATAAGAAAGTAGGTGGTGGTATGTTGACAATGGAAAGAAAGAAAGTTAATCTTTTTGAAGATATTGCGGACTATGCAAAGGATGGCAGGTTAACGGAACCCTCGGACGGTAGACGGTATGAGTGGCGGAAGATGATTGAAGCAGTAAAAACGTTAGGCAGACCACTCACGGACGAGGAAGCGGAACAGTATCGTATCAAGTAAGCAAATGGTATAAAGCATTGAAAGCTGTTGATATATTGGATATGTCTTGTCTATGTTTTTTGCATACATGCAATATGTTGAATTAATGTTGGTAAAATAAATGTATTTTGATGATATCTAAACACAGACGAGATAATCCTTTGGTTTATACACCCGAACATGAAACTGACACAGTGCAAGGGCAGTTACTGACTTATGGGAAAAGTCTGGACTGTCCTTTTTGTGTCCAATAAGGCAGTTCGCAAAGCGTGTTGGCGTTTGGTTTGCAAGGGGGGATTTATAAAGGAAGTGCCAATTTGGGAGAAAGCAAATTCCTGTAATTTACTTTTGAGTCTTGATATGGTATACTGTCAATGCTCAGCTTGCTGAGCATTTGGTATTAAGGTTCTTTGGCGAAAGCATGCCTGTGTTGGTTTTGTACAGATTGAATCTGTATGTTCACGCAACAGAGAATGACTTAAATTCTGGTGAATTTAAGGCAAAAAAATCAAAGGAGATCAGATAAAATGAAATTAGGTATTGTGGGACTTCCCAACGTAGGAAAAAGCACATTATTTAACTCGCTGACTAAGGCGGGGGCAGAGTCGGCAAACTACCCGTTCTGTACCATAGATCCAAATGTGGGAATTGTGCCGGTGCCGGATGAAAGGCTGGCGGTGCTTGCCGAAATGCATCATTCTGCCAAGATTGTTAATGCAACGATTGAGTTTGTGGATATTGCAGGATTGGTTAAGGGCGCTTCCAAGGGCGAGGGCCTTGGCAATCAGTTTTTATCCAATATCCGCGAGGTAGATGCTATTGTGCATGTGGTACGCTGTTTTGAGGATTCCAATATTGTCCATGTGGATGGCAGTATCGATCCGCTGCGTGATATTGAAACCATCAATCTGGAACTGCTTTTTTCCGATTTGGAGATTTTAGAGAGAAGATATGCAAAGTTAGTCAAAGGCGTCAAAAATGATAAGTCTCTGGCAAAGGAAACCGAATTAGTCGGCCGTTTGAAACAGTATCTGGAAGATGGCGGGCTTGCCAAAAATTTTGAAACAGCAGATGATGAGGAAGCAGAACTGATCAAAAGCTTTCAGCTTTTAACCTATAAGCCGACTATCTATGCTGCAAATGTTGCGGAGGATGAACTGGCAAATGATGCGTCTGATAATGAAAACGTGGCGAAGGTAAGAAAATATGCAGCAGACGAAGGTTCTGAGGTATTTGTGATCTGTGCGCAGATTGAACAGGAGATTGCAGAGCTGGATGAAGAGGAAAAGAAAATGTTCCTGGAAGATTTGGGACTGCAGGAATCCGGTTTGGAAAAGCTGATTCGGGCCAGTTATTCGCTTTTGGGATTGATTAGCTACATTACATCAGGCGAAATGGAAACCAAAGCGTGGACGATTGTCAAAGGAACAAAAGCTCCGCAGGCTGCCGGCAAAATCCATAGTGATTTTGAGCGCGGATTTATCCGTGCGGAAGTGGTCAGTTATGATCATCTGGTGGAGCAGGGCAGTATGAACGCGGCAAAGGATAAAGGTTTGGTTCGCTCGGAAGGGAAAGAATATGTGGTACAGGATGGAGATGTGATTCTGTTCCGTTTTAATGTATAAAGGAGGCAGATATGGGGGCTGATGTCCGTTTCCCTCATTTGGGGATAGAAATAGGATCCTTGGGAAAGACACTCTCGATTGGCGGTTTTTCAATTGCATACTATGGGATTATTATTGCATTTGGCATGATGGCAGGACTTTTTTTGGTGTACTGGCAGGCAGGGCGACTGGGACAGGATAAAGAGATTTTTCTTGACCTGGCGCTGTGGGATATTATCTTTGCGATTCTTGGCGCCAGATTATATTATGTGCTGTTTTCCTGGAGTTATTACAGTAAGCATTTGGATGAAATCATAAATATCCGCGGCGGCGGGATGGCGATATACGGCGGCGTGATAGCGGGTGTGATCACAACCTTCGTGTTTGCGAAAATACGGAAAGTTTCTTTCCTGCAGTTGGCGGATGCTGCATGTTGTGGACTGCTGACGGGACAGATAATTGGAAGATGGGGGAACTTTTTTAACAGGGAGGCTTTTGGCGGATATACGGACAGCCTGTTCGCCATGCAGTTAAAGCGGTCGCAGGTACGCGCCGGGGATATTACAGATGAGATGATAAAACACATTACGCAGGTTGATGGCATCGATTATATTCAGGCGCATCCTACTTTTCTGTATGAGTCGCTTTGGAATCTTGCCGTATTGCTGGTCATACTGCTCTATACCCGCAAAAGAAAATTTGACGGGCAGTTATTTTTGATGTATTTGTTTGGTTATGGGTTGGGAAGGCTTTGGATTGAAGGTTTGCGTACAGACCAGTTAAAGCTGTTTGGAACATCCATTGCAGTGTCGCAGCTTTTGTCGGGCATATTAGTTTTTCTTTCCGGCGCTATTCTTTTGTATCAGTATATCAGGCGGAAAAATGCCGGTTTGGATACGAAAGGCGGGCGCAGTATCTGAGAGCTGTCTGGTGTTTGATATACCGGAGCAAACGAAGCCGGGCGTTGCTGTAATCAGAGGGATATAGGAAGAAAGGGATGTCGGCAGACATCTTAGTGGGAACGCGGATAGGAAACCGCGCGAAACGGACAAAGAGTCGGGAAATCGGCTCTTTTTTTTGTTTTTTCTGAAAAAATACTTGATAAATTCCCAAAAAAGAGATAGAATTGTATAGAAAGTGGTGGAAAGTGGGTAAAAGTGGTTTAAAAATCCATCAAAGTGGTACATGCTTTTGAAAAAACAGGGAAAGGCGGTGATAGTTATGTTCATGGGGCAGTATGAGCACTCGGTTGATGCCAAGGGCAGAACTATCATACCGGCGAGATACCGTGAGGATCTGGGGGAGACATTTGTTGTTACCCGGGGACTGGACGGATGTCTTTTCCTGTATCCGCAATCCGAATGGCAGAATTTTGTGGATAAGCTGCAGAAGCTACCTTCCAACCAGAATACAAGAAAAATCCAGAGGCAGTTTTTATCCAAGGCAATGGAGGTCATGGTAGATAAACAGGGCAGGATTTTGATTCCTGCTTTACTGCGAAAGGATGCAGCGATTGAAAAAGAAGTTGTATTTGTAGGCATGATGAACCGTGTGGAAGTATGGGATAAGAGCCGCCTGGGCGAACAGGAAATACAAGAGGATGAAGAGGCGCTTGAAATTACCATGGATGAATTAAATATTTCCCTGTAAGAATGGAGTGCATATGGAATTTAACCACAAATCAGTACTGTTGGACGAGGTAATCAAATATCTGGATATCAAACCAGGTGGAATCTATGTGGACGGCACTTTGGGAGGCGCAGGGCACGGAAGTGTTGTCTGTTCTAAGCTGGGGGAAGGCGGCAGATTTGTAGGAATGGATCAGGATGGGGACGCGATTGCGGCCAGCCGGAAAAAGCTGGAGCCATACAAAGATCGGGTTAATATTGTCAGGAGCAATTATTCAGATATGACCGATGTACTGCATGATCTGGGCATAGAGAAAGTAGATGGCATCACTTTGGATTTGGGCGTTTCCTCCTTTCAACTGGATACAATACAGCGAGGTTTTTCCTATCGTTGGGATGCGCCGTTAGATATGAGGATGGATGACCGACAGGAATTGACGGCTGAGAAGATTGTAAATGAATATTCTGAGCGGGAATTATTTCATGTGATACGGAATTATGGCGAGGACAAGTTTGCAAAGAATATTGCAAAAAATATTGTCCTGGCGAGACAGGAGAAAACGATAAAAACGACGGGAGAGCTGGCGGATATCATCAGTTGTTCCATTCCGATGAAAATAAAAAAGCAGGGGGGACATCCTGCGAAACGAACCTTTCAGGCAATTCGGATTGAGGTAAATCACGAATTGGAAGCACTGGAGAGAAGCATTAGTAGCATGATTGATTTGCTCAACACAGGCGGCAGATTTTGTATTATTACCTTTCATTCTCTGGAAGACCGCATTGTAAAGAAAGCATTCCGGGAGGCGCAGGATCCTTGTACCTGTCCGCCGGATTTTCCGGTTTGCGTATGCGGAAAGAAAAGCAGAGGACGGCAGATCACAAGGAAGCCGGTTTTGCCCTCTGAGGAGGAAATGAGGCGGAATCCACGTTCCAAAAGCGCGAAGTTGAGAGTATTTGAGCATATCTAAAATAAAAGAAAGCAAGAAAGGGGATGAAGGTATGGCTATTGACTGGGAAAATTATGGCAGGGATCGCCGTGAAAGACAAGAACAGTTTTCTGCATACCGGACCAATTTTTATGTAGAAGGGAATACCGTCCGTAAAATGAGCGCGGTACCGAAAAGAAGAGAGGAAACAACGCCGAAAAAACAGCCTGGGCGGTATCCGCAGAGGAAACCGGTCCATATGCCGGGAATCAGCATAAAGGGATTTGTTTTTTTTGCAACGCTGCTTTCAGTAATAATATTTACCAGTTTTTCTTATCTCTCCACACAAAATGAGGTTCAGCAGGTTAAGACAAAAATTGTAACTCTTCAGAATGCAAATGAAGAGCAGAGACAGGAAAATGAAGAATTATATCAGTCTATCGTGGAAACCGTAGATTTGTCGGAAATTTACGAGAAGGCAACAAAAAAATTGAAGATGGTTCAGGCGGAAAGCAATCAGATTTATACCTATCGCACCAAAAAGAGCGATATGGTAAAACAATATGCGGATATTCCAGGGACAGATGATTAAGGATATGCATTTTGCCGTATAAAACAGCACGGAAATGAGAGTGGTTATGGGAAGAAGAGCAGTAGATACCAGAAAAGAGAATCGTATTGGCACCAGAAAATTATATGGGCGGATTTTGATTGTATTTCTTTTGATATTAGCGGTATCAGGAGTCTTAGTGGGAAAAATCCTGTATTTAAACAAGACAAAGGGAAATTCCTACGAAAAAAAAGTGTTGGCGCAGAAAAGTTACAGCAGTAATGAACTCAATTATAAAAGAGGAGACATTACAGACCGTAATGGGAACAAGTTAGCGTCCAGTAAAAAGGTATACGATTTGGTATTAGATCCCGCTCTGATCCTGACAGATGAAAAATATGCGGAAGCAACGGGAAAAGCGTTGGAGGATGTGTTTGGCATAACAGACAAAAAATGGAACCGCATCTTAGAAAAAAAAGCAGATTTACAGTATTATGTCATGCAGAAGTACAAAGGGCTTTCTAAGGCTAAAGTAAAGGCATTTAAAGATTTAGCCAAAAAAGACCGCAATATTAAAGGGGTTACCTTTGATGAACGCTATGAAAGATATTATCCCTACTCCACGGCAGGCAGCAAAATAATAGGGTTTTGCTCTGCGGAAAATGCCGGAGTGTGGGGGATTGAAAATCAATATAATGAAGAACTTTCCGGTGTCAATGGCAGGAGATACGGTTATTTTGACTCCGGATTGAATCTTGTGGAGACCGTGAAAAAGCCTACCAATGGAAATACGGTCATTTCAACGATTGATATAAATGTACAGGGAATTTTAGAACGGCATATGAAAGAATTTCAGGATAAAACCGGTTCCCAAAATATGGGCTGCATTATTATGAATCCGCAAAATGGAGAAATTTATGCAATGTCCTCCTATCCGGAATTTGATCTGAACCATCCGAGAGATTTGACGGCGGTATATTCCCAAAATAAGATCAATGGCATGTCGACAAAGGAAAAAGCAGAGGCGTTGAATCAAATGTGGAGAAATTTCTGCATCAGTGACGCATATGAACCGGGTTCGACGTTTAAACCGATGACGGTTGCCGCCTGTCTGGACGAGGGGGCGACAAGCGCAGGGAGAGGATACATCTGCGACGGTCAGCAGACGGTTGCAGGGGTTAAGATTAAATGCGTGGCAAACGACAGAGGCGGTCATGGTACAATCAATATCTGCCAGGCTCTGATGGAATCCTGCAATGATGTTATGATGCAGATCAGCGCTTCCCTGGGGAGAAATAAATTTATTGATTATGTCAGCAATTTTGGGTTTGGACGGAAGACAGGCATTGATTTGCCGGGAGAAGCGACGGGAGGCGTTTTTACTAAGGATACCATGCATTCTGTTGAGCTGGCGACTTCCAGCTTTGGACAGGGGCAGACCGTTACGATGATCCAGTTGGCAGCAGCATTTTCGTCTGTTATTAACGGCGGCAACTATTATGAGCCGCATGTTGTAAAGCAAATCCAAAGCGAAAGCGGCGTAATCGTTTCCGCAAAGGATAATTCTTTAATCCGTCGTGTGATTACAGAAAATACAAGCGATAAAATCAGAAAATATCTGTATAAGACAGTGGAAGAGGGAACGGCAAGTCCCGCACAGATTCCCGGCTATGAAATTGCCGGAAAGACAGGGACGGCTGAGAAGCATCCTACCGGACATGGGAAATATCTGGTATCTTTTGCCGGTTTTACGCCAATCGATAAGCCGTCCGTTATGGTATATATTGTAATTGATGAGCCGCATGTAAAGGATCAGGCGCATAGTACGTATGCAACAGAATTTTCAAGCAAGGTAATGAAAGAAATTCTTCCGTTACTTGGCTTATATCAGAATGAAAATACAAAGAAAAAAGATAAAATAAAGGCGACGGATATTACCATTCCATCCACAAAAGAGGTACCGGAGGGAGGATATTCCAGCAGCGATTACCATGTTGCAGAAAACGGAGAGGACGAAGAGACCGAGTAAAAAAGGACTGCTGTCAATCGTGGGATTTTAGCAAAGAAAAGTCTTTGGAATACGAATAAGTCTGCAAAATGCTAAATATGGATAATAGAGAATGCATTTTTGGAGTTATTATGAGAAATTGTAAAACACCACAGCGTCAGAGAATTTTCTTTGCTTTTGCTGTAATCTGCCTTATGACAATCGGATTGATGTGCCGCTTGTCCTATCTGATGTTAGCCAAAGCAGATTATTATGGCGAAAAGGCAAAAGAGGTACAGCAAAGAGAACGTGCAATCAAAGCGGAACGGGGAAAGATCTATGACAGAAATGGTTTGGTCATTGCCGGAAACAAGCCGGTCTCAACGATTTCTGTAATCCACAATCAGATTACGGATTCAGAGCAGGTCATCCGGGCGCTTTCAGAACTTTTGGATTTGGAGGAAGAAAAGGTAAGAAAGCGGGTCGAGAAAAAATCCTCCCGTGAAAAGATTAAGACAAATGTAGAAAAAGAGATTTCAGATAAAATCCGGGAAATGGATATGGATGGCGTTATGGTAGATGAGGATTATAAACGATATTATCCATATCAGGATCTGGCATCGAAGGTGATTGGTTTTGCAGGAGGGGATAATCAGGGGATCTTAGGTCTGGAAGTCAGTTATGATAAAAATTTATCCGGAACGGATGGAAGTATATTGACTACGACAAATGCAAAGGGGATTGAGATAGACGGCGAAACGGAAGACAGAATTGAATCGGTAGCAGGCGACAATCTGTATTGCAGTCTGGATGTCAATCTGCAAAAGTTTGCCCAGCAGGCGGCGCAGAAGGTTATGAAGGCGAAAAAGGCAAAGAATGTCCGAATCATTATGATGAATCCGCAAAATGGGGAAATCTATGCAATGGTCAATGTACCGGAGTTTAACTTAAATGAACCGTATCAGCTTAATAAAAAAAATGTAACGGAAAAAGAGAAACAGGATTTGCTCAATCAAATGTGGAGAAACCATTGCATCAGCGATACATATGAGCCGGGTTCCACTTTTAAGGTAATTACGGCAACGTCTGCATTGGAGGCGGGCGTGGTAAAGACATCGGATACCTTTAGCTGTCCGGGTTATAAAATTGTTGAGGATCGGAGGATTCGATGCCATAAAACAACCGGGCACGGTGCGGAGACGTTTGTGCAGGGGGTGCAGAATTCCTGCAATCCCGTTTTTATCGAAGTTGGTTCCAGGTTGGGAGTGGACGGGATGTACCGTTATATGCAGAATCTTGGGATTTTACAAAAAACAGGCGTAGATGTTCCGGGAGAGGCGGCAACGATTATGCATCAGAAAAAAAATGTTGGCGCTGTAGAACTGGCAACCATGTCCTTTGGACAGTCCTTCCAGTTGTCGCCATTACGCCTTTTGACTTCGGTTAGCGCCGTGATTAACGGAGGAAGGCTCATTACGCCGCATTTTGGCATTCGGCTGGAAAGCTCTGACAAAACGGTAGTAAAGAAGCTTACTTATCCTGTACAGGAAAATGTGATATCATCCGATACTTCGGAGACAATGAAAACAATTCTTGCATCCGTAGTATCAGAGGGGTCCGGCTCAAAAGCGGCGGTGCAGGGCTATGAGGTAGGCGCAAAAACAGGAACGTCTGAAAAACTGCCGCGGAGCAGCAAACGCTATATTGCATCCACACTTGGTTTTGCGCCGGCGGATCATCCGGTCGTACTGGCGGTCGTATTAATTGATGAGCCGGAAGGAATATATTATGGCGGGCAGATAGCAGCGCCGGTTATTTCGGAGCTGTTAGACGATGCGCTGCCATATTTGGGAGTAGAAAGAAAGGCGGAGAAAAAAACGGAAAAAAAAGCGGACTGAGCGATAACAGGGTCAAAAACGAATAACATTATGGAAAAATGCTAATAGAATAAAAAACGTAGGAGAAATAGATTACGGAGTTGATTTCTGGTAACGGTTGCATTACAATAATGAGGTTAGGATTGGAGATAATTCTGATGATGTTTTTGAGTACTTTTGTACCTGTATTGGTAGCATTTTCAATTAGTGTTATTTTATGTCCGGTAATTATTCCATTTTTGCGGAAGCTGAAATTTGGGCAGTTTGTCCGGGCGGATGGTCCTAAAAGCCATTTAAAAAAGGCGGGAACGCCTACCATGGGTGGAATTATTATCTTATTTGCAGTTACCATTACATCAGTGCTTTATATGAATCATCAGAAAGAGACGTTATTGGTGTTATTTTCTACCGTTGGCTTTGGCGCGGTTGGTTTTTTAGATGATTTTATTAAAATTATCATGAAACGTTCCCTTGGTCTGACAGTGGTACAAAAATTGGTGTTACAGGCAGTGATTTCCGGGATTTTTTCACTCTATTACCTTGAAATATTAAAATTAGAGCCGGAGATTCTGATCCCGTTTACCGGAGGACTGGACGGGGGAATGTACTTTACCATGTCAAAAGGGGTGTTTGTGCTTTTTGTGTTTCTGACCATGCTTGGAACAGTGAACGGAACCAATTTTACAGACGGGTTGGATGGCCTTGCCTCCAGTGTAACCTTGCTGATTTCCATTTTTTTTACGGTAATTTCTCTGGGGACAGAAAGCGGCCTGGCGCCGATTACTTCCGCAGTAGCAGGTGCGCTGATGGGCTTTTTGGTTTACAATGTCTATCCGGCAAGGGTGTTTATGGGCGATACCGGCTCCCTGGCTTTGGGCGGATTTGTATCCGCTACGGCGTTTATCCTGAAAATGCCTTTGTTTATTTTGATTGTTGGCGTTATTTATCTGATTGAAGTACTGTCGGTAATGATACAGGTGGCAGGATATCGCCTATTTCATGGCAAACGGATATTCCGTATGGCGCCGTTCCATCATCATTTGGAGCAGGGCGGTTGGTCTGAGACAAAGATTGTAACAGTATTTTCCTGTATCACGGCATTCATGTGTATGTTTGCCTTGAGCGGGATTTAAACATTTAAGACGGCGGCGGGGATATATTTTTGCATGCGGGATATATCCCCGCAAAAAAGTGATTGGAAAAGATGCGTGCAGAAATGAGGATAAAAATGAAGTGGAACGACAAGACATTTTTAGTAGTGGGAACGGGCGTCAGCGGAATTGCCGCAGTAAAACTTTTGATGGTTCTGCAGGCAAACGTTGTTTTGTTTGACAGCAATGCAAAACTGGATTGTGAGGAAATCCGTAAAAAGCTTCCGAAAGAGGCAGAGGTGGATTTTATTTTGGGCGAGCTGCCAGAAGGCGTTATGGATCGGATTGATATTGCCGTCCTGAGCCCGGGAGTGCCCACGGATTTGCCGTTTGTACAGAAAATGCAGGAGCGCGGCATTCCGATTTGGGGAGAGATTGAGTTGGCATATATCTGCAGCAGGGGAAAACTGGCGGCAATCACGGGAACAAACGGGAAAACGACAACTACGGCGTTGACCGGAGAAATCATGAAAACATATTACGATAGTGTTTTCGTGGTTGGAAATATAGGAAAGCCGTATACGGAGTATGCTTTACAGACAACGGATACATCAGTTACCGTAGCAGAGATCAGCAGTTTTCAGCTTGAGACCATCCACCGGTTTTGTCCGGATGTCAGTGCGATTCTGAATATTACGCCGGATCACCTCAACCGTCATCATACGATGGAATGTTATGTGGAAACAAAAGCATACATAGCAAAGAATCAGACAAAGCCACAGGTATGCGTCCTGAATTATGAGGATGCGTATCTGGAAAAAATTGGGAAAGAAATTTCTGCGGACGTATTTTGGTTCAGCAGCGAACATATATTAGAACGTGGCATATGGTTGGAGGGCGAGGAAATTGTATACTGCGATACGGAGAAAATTCCGGTATGTAATATCCACGACATGAAATTACTGGGAAAACATAATTATGAAAATGTCATGGCGGCAGTTGCAATCGCAGTTCACTTAGGCGTTCCAATGGATTGTATCAGAAAGGCGATACGGGAATTTGACGCCGTAGAACACCGTATTGAATATGTTACGGAAATCAATGGCGTCAAGTACTATAATGATTCCAAAGGAACAAACCCGGATGCCGCCATCAAAGCAGTGGAAGCGATGGTAAGGCCGACTGTTGTCATTGGAGGCGGTTATGATAAAGAGTCTGCTTATGATGAATGGATTGCTTCCTTTGGCGGGAAGGTAAAATGCCTGGTGTTGTTGGGAGAGACAAAAGAAGCGATTGCAGCTTCCGCAAGAAAGGCAGGTTTTACTAACATTATTATGACGGACAGCCTGAAAGAAGCGGTAGACGTCAGCAGCCGTCAGGCTGAGCCGGGAGATGCAGTTTTGCTGTCGCCGGCCTGTGCAAGCTGGGATATGTTTAAAAGCTATGAAGAAAGAGGAACGTTGTTTAAAGAATATGTGCGTGCATTGTCATAAGCAATAGATTCACTTATGGAATGGCAGGCGGGTAAGGATGGAAAGCTTTATGGAAAATTCAGATTATCAATATCGCAGGGCTGCGCGCAGCGGGGGAAACAGCAGGGCGAACGGCAATAGGGTATCGGAACGAAGAACAATGGAAAGGGTTCGTTTTACAAGACAGTATGACTTTGCGCTTCTTGTTCTTACCATAGGGATTGCTTTGTTTGGCGTGGTAATGATTTACAGCGCGGGTTACTATACGGCTTCTCTGCAAAACAATCCGTTCCGTTATGTCAAATCGCAGGTGTTTTGCCTGATATTGGGGACGCTTGGGATGATCGTTGTATCTATGATGGATTATCAGGTGTTTCGGCAGAGAATATTTCGCACAAAGCTGACATTAGTGCATCTGCTTTATGTTTTGGCAATGTTTCTGCAGGCGATTGTCCTGGTCATTGGCGTTGACCTGAACGGAGCGAAGCGTTGGCTCCGTTTGGGACCGCTCCAGTTTCAGCCGTCTGAAATATCGAAGATAGCAGCTATTTTATTTATTGCGTATGCGGTTTATCAAAGGAGGCATGATTTAGACTATTTTATGGGGTTTGTCCGTATTTTGATCTATATGTCGCCGTTAATCCTGTTGATTCTGTTGGAAAATATGAGTTCCGCCATTATTGTAATGGGAATCACGTTTGGCATGTGCTTTGTCGCAAGCAAGAAAAAATGGTATTTTATTATTATCATCCTTGCCGGCGCCGCAATGTTAGGCGCCATTGTATGGTTGGGAGAAGGATTCCGCATGGAACGGATCCGTATGTGGCAGGATGTGGAAAATAATGCCGGCGCATATCAGATTCGCCAGGGTCTGTATGCAATCGCTTCCGGCGGGCTGTTTGGAAAAGGCCTTGGTCAGAGCATGCAGAAACTGGGGTTTATCCCGGAAGCATACAATGATATGATTTTTTCGGTTATTTGTGAAGAACTTGGCGTAGTAGGGGCAGTGCTTGTCATACTGGCGTTTTTGGTTTTGTTCTGGAGAATTGTTGTGATAGCATGCCATGCTCCGGATTTATTTGGCACGATGCTTTGCGTAGGCGTTATGATACAGTTGGCAATCCAGGTTGTTATTAATATTGCCGTAGTTACCAATTCCATTCCGTCTACCGGTATTCCCCTGCCGTTAATCAGTTATGGAGGTACTTCGGCAGCCATTATCATGGTTGAAATGGGAATTGTGCTTGCGGTTTCACGTCAGATTAAACAAAAATAGGATGGGAGAAACATAATGCGATGGTATCAAAAGCTATTGGCTGTTTTGGCAGTCCTTGCGTTAGCAGTCTTATTTATCTTTGCAGGACTGCGGATTCGTGAAGTAAAGGTAGAAGGTACTCAAATTTATTCCGAACAGGAAATTAAAGATTCTGTTTTTACAAGGAAATTTTCGGATAACGAATTGTTTTTCTGGATTTACAATAAAATCTACGGAATCAATAAACTGCCTTTTGTAGAAGATATCGAAGTGTCCTATCAGGGCAGAGATAAGGTAATACTGCATGTATACGATAAGACAATCAGCGGCTGCATCCGTTATATGGGACAATATATTTATTTTGATAAAGACGGTACGGTTTTACAGAGCATGAACGAGAAAAAGGAAAATGTGCCGGTTGTTTCAGGGATTCAGTTTGGCACTTTTACGATAGGGGAGCCGTTTCATGTAGAGGATGATTCCCTGTTTTCTACCATTATGAATCTATCGCAGTTGATTTCTCATTATGATGTGTCCATCGACAGAATCCATATTGACAGGAAGCATGTCTATCTCTATGCGGGGGATATTAAGGTGATTTTAGGCAGAAAAGAAAAATATGATGATGAAATTTCCGTATTATCCAGTGTCCTTGGCGATTATAAGGATAAAAAGTTCAGCGGAACAATCCATATGGAAAATTTTGAGCCGGGCGATAAAGTTATTTTGGAACGGGCAAACCGTTCTGATTCTCATGCAAGAAAAAAATAGTAAAAATCTAAAAAAAGAACATACATTCTCTTGATTATTGAGAACTAAATTAGTATTATATACTGTAGGGCAAAATATTATTGTACTTTTGAAAATAGTCAGAATCAAATTTGCGTAAGCATAAATGAATGAAGGAGGAACCGCTTTGTTAGAAATTAAGTCAGGAAATGCAGAGTTCACAGCAAAGATTATTGTTGTGGGAGTTGGCGGCGCAGGCAATAATGCCGTCAACCGGATGATAGATGAGGGGATTGTTGGTGTAGAGTTTATTGCAATTAATACAGATAGGCAGCATCTTATGAATTGTAAGGCGCCTACTACATTACAGATTGGCGAAAAGCTGACAAAGGGGTTAGGAGCCGGTGCAAACCCAGAGGTTGGACAGGCTGCGGCAGAAGAAAATAAAGAAGAAATCACGGAGATGATTAAAGGAGCAGACATGCTTTTTGTTACCTGCGGCATGGGCGGCGGCACTGGTACCGGCGCTGCGCCTGTGGTGGCGCAGATTGCAAAAAGTCTGGGCATTTTAACAGTTGGCGTCGTAACAAAGCCGTTTACATTTGAAGCAAGGAGCCGTATGAATAATGCGTTGTCCGGTATCGAACGTCTGAAGGAAAGTGTTGATACACTGATTGTTATTCCAAACGACCGTCTGCTTGAGATTGTAGACCGCCGTACCTCCATGGAAGACGCATTATTAAAAGCGGATGAAGTATTGCAGCAGGGCGTTCAGGGAATTACGGACTTAATCAATGTTCCGGGAACCATTAACCTGGACTTTGCCGATGTTGAGACCGTTATGAAGGATAAGGGGATCGCACATATTGGAATAGGTTCCGGTACCGGAGACGAGAAGTGTCTGGACGCTGTAAAACAGGCGATATCCAGTCCTTTATTGGAAACGACGATAAACGGAGCTTCCCATGTCATTGTCAATATATCCGGCGCAGTTGCCCTGTTAGAGGCAAACGAAGCCGTATCCTACATACAGGAACTGACAGGAGAGGATACCAATATTATTTTTGGTGTAGTAGATGGTGCGGATAATGAGGATTCTGTAAAGATTTCTGTAATTGCTACCGGTTTGGAGAATGATGGGATGAGTAGTACATCATTTGCAAAACCGGCATTTGCAAAGCCGGCACAGCCTAAGACAAACTTTCCTACCAGAGAGGGTCAGATGGCATCTTCACAGCGGACAACTGCTGCGAGACCGGTTACGGCAAACGCAGCGACCAGGCAGACGCCGCCTGCGGCAAACGGCAGCAATTCGACGGGCAGTTTTAGCCGCCAGTCTGCAGATGATGGAAATGGAATTAAAATTCCGGAGTTTTTGCAGAGGAAACGATAGAAAAAGTTTGTCAGATCCGAATGGATGTGCAAACAAGAAATGCGGAGCATTTTTGCAAGGGCAACGTCTGCACGTTGCCCTTTTTACGATATAGGAAATTGCGGTTCATCAGCGTTGCGGTTTGGCAACACGCTTGTGATAGAAAAAATGAGGAGACAAGAGGATGGAAGAAAACTGGAAGGTGGTCAGGAATCGTTCCTGTATACGGGCGTTCATGATATTTATTGGAGTGATCCTGATGCAGATGCTTGCGTATATTATTTGCGTAGTCGTACTGACAGGGGCAGTCCTGCTTCTTGGAGAGAAAAACAGTAAACTGCAGCAGATGCTGATTCAGGCAAATGCAGGAAATCATACATTTATGATTTCTGTTTCTGTTGTCAGCGCTATATTATCCATATTTTGGTGCGGAACGCTGTACCGGAGATCCGACTGGCGGGAAAGGCCGTTTGATTATAAAAAAGCCTTTTGCGGAAAAAATGTTGCGGTTATAATAGGAAGCGGAGTGGGAGGCTGTATCGTATTCAGCTTTCTGCTGACGGGATTATATACCCTGGCTCCCGGCTTGTTTTCTTTGTACAACGAGACAATGGGACGTCTGACGGACGGCAGTACGCCACTGGTTCTTTTGTATGTTTTGTTGATTGGGCCGGTTTCAGAAGAACTGGTCTTCAGAGGCGCGATTATGGACAGGCTTTATTTGGCTTTTCCGTTTTATCTGGCAAATGGTATGCAGGCGCTGCTTTTTGGGATTTATCATCTGGATTGGATACAGGGGGCATATGCCGTCTGTCTTGGTATTGTGCTTGGCCTGCTTCGCCGGAAAACCGGCAGCATTTTTGCCGGCATGGCTGCTCATATTTTATTTAACACGACTTCATATGTGTTAGGCGGGATTACGATAGAAAATCCGACATGGCGTATCGTTTGCATGGTAATTGTGTTTGGATTGGGAGGGAGCGCTTTTCTTTTGAGCATGGGTTCCCTGATTGGGAAAAAAGGAGAAAGGAAGGAAACTTCTGCAGAGTAAATTGTTAAAAAATGTTACCAAGTCCTTTCGTATGTGATATACTTTATATAGTTTGTAGTATGAACATGAAAAAGCCATATCAGATATTGAACTTTAAGTCGCCTTTCAGCATTGGATAAAATAGAGGAGGTAGTAAGATGCAGAGGGTTACGGATACATTAAATTTTGATCATTTTCAAAGAGTATTTACACTGCTTGGAAGATGTACGGAAGATTATCTGTTTATTTTTGATTTACAACAGGATTATTATACAATATCAGAGAGTGCGGCAGAACGTTTTGCGTTACCGTCATCGCAGTTTTATAATGCATCGATGGAACTGCAGAAAGTATGCCATCCGGATGATTGGGACATGTTAAAACAAAATATTGACGGAATTATAGCGGGAACGGTATTCGAGCATAATGTAGAGTACCGTTGGATGAGCAGGACCGGACATCCGGTTTGGATTAACTGTTGCGGACAAATTCTTGCAGATGACAAAGGACAGGCTCAGTACATGATAGGAAGGATTACGGAGCTGGAGCGCAAGAGTATTGTTGACAATGTGACCGGATTCTATCGTGAAACCAGGCTTTGGTCAGATTTGTCAAAAATTTCCAAGAATGCAGAAGATGGCGGCTTTTTGCTGTTGATTGGAATTGACAATTTTAGAAACGTGAATGATAAGTTCGGAAAAGCATATGGAGATGTGGTTTTATCGAATGTTGCGGACTGTATTCGGAAATGCGTGGGAGAAGACGGCATGGCTTACCGGATGAGTGGGGACGAGATGTTGATTGTTATGGCGGGTGCGGCGTTCTTAGAACAACCCGATCCGGCAAGAAAACTGTATCATAGAATCCGTAAAATGGTGGATGAATCCATTTTAGAACACGGATACCAGCATTTTTACACAATTTCCGGTGGAAGCGTATACTTTAACGGTCAGGAACAAAAGGATGAAATTTATGTAAAGGAGACGGAATTTGCATTACATCAGGCAAAGCTGAAGGGAAAAAATACGTATGTAAAATATAATGAAGAAGAATATCGCCTTTTTGTAAAACGTCTGGATATGCAGGAGAGGCTGAGGCAGGCGGTAAAAGAGGATTTTAAAGGTTTTACGTTATATTACCAGCCGATTGTCAATATAGAGAAACAAAAAATATTGGGAGCTGAGGCATTGCTTCGTTGGGAGGATGAAGTTTTCGGAAGGGTATCTCCGGGCGAGTTTATTCCTCTGTTGGAGGAGAGCGGCTTGATTATCCCGGTGGGACGTTGGATTATGAAAACGGCAATGCAGCAGTGCCTGAAGTGGCAGGAGAAGGATCCTGATTTCCGGGTAAATATCAATCTGTCATTTATTCAGTTAAAGAAAAGCAATGTCATTCGGGATATTGATGGTTATATGACAGAGTTACGGTTTAACAGCCGTAATGTCCTCTTTGAAGTAACGGAGAGCGGCGAACTGGAAGAGGGAGAGATGATGAAAAAGATATTGCAAGCCTTCCGGAAAAGGAAACTGAGTCTGGGAATTGATGATTTTGGAACGGGATATTCTAATTTCCGTTATGTAAAGGAAATGATGTTTCATCTGGTTAAAATCGACCAGAGCTTTATCCGTAATATCACACAGAGCCAATATGATTATCTGGTGGTAAAACAATTTACGGAATTAGCGCACAGCCTGAATCTGAAAGTATGTTATGAGGGCGTGGAAACGGATGAGGAACTAAAATGCGTATTGAAATTAAAACCGGATTATATTCAGGGGTTTTATTTTGCAAGACCGGTTCCGTCAGATGAGTTTGAGAAAAATTATTTATGTAAGATACAAGGATTTTAATATTATGTTACAGCGAGGGGGGAGAAAGCCCCGGTCGTTAAAGATTATATTAAGAAAGGACAGATAAAGAATGGCTTGGTATGATAGCGCAGTATTTTATCACATCTATCCACTGGGATTGTGTGGCTGTGATCGGGAAAATACAGGAAAAGAGGGGCATCATTTTGAAAAACTAAAAGAGTGGGCGGACCATATCCAAAAGATAAACTGCACAGCGATTTATATTGGCCCGTTATTTGAATCCGTTGGACATGGTTATGAAACGACGGATTATAAAAGGGTTGACTGCCGTTTGGGAAGCAATGAGGAATTTAAGGATTATGTAAAGTATTGCCATAAGCTTGGGCTGCGGGTTATTGTAGACGGTGTGTTTAACCATGTCGGCAGAAAATTTTTTGCTTTTGAAGATGTGAAAGAAAAACGGGAGCAGTCCCGTTACTGCAGTTGGTTCCATCGCCTGGATTTTGGCGGAAACAATGAATATAATGACGGCTTTTGCTACGATAACTGGGGCGGCTACAATCTGCTGGTAAAACTGAATCAGCAGAATCCGGAGGTGCAGCAGTATCTTTTTGATGTAGTCCGGTTCTGGGTTACGGAATTTGATATCGACGGAATTCGTCTGGATGCGGCGGATGTGTTGGATTTTAGGTTTATGAAAGCCCTGCGCCAGGTTGCAAATGAGGTAAAAGAGGATTTCTGGCTGATGGGCGAGGTGATCCATGGAGATTACAGCCGCTGGGTCAATGACGATATGCTGCATTCTGTTACCAATTATGAACTTCATAAGGGGCTGTACTCGGGGCATAATGATCATAATTACTTTGAAATTGCGCATTCCATCAAACGATTGCATGATATCTGCCGTGACAGAAGATTATATACCTTTCTTGATAATCATGATGTAAATCGGATTGCAAGTAAGCTGAATGAGAAAGAACATTTGCCATTAGTCATCATGCTGCTATATACGGTATATGGCATTCCATCGCTATATTATGGTTCTGAGTTCGGGATTGAGGGAAAGAAAGAAAATGGTTCTGATTGGAATCTGCGTCCCTGCCTTACGTTGGCAGATTATAAAACAGCCTGTCAGGAAAACCGGATTACAAAATTATGTATGCGTCTGGGGCAGTTAAAGAAAGAATATCCGGAACTGACAGACGGGCAGTATAAGGAATTGCTTTTGACAAACCGCCAGTTTGCCTTTGGAAGGGTATTACAGAACTCTGCAGTCGTCACTGCATTAAATTGTGATGATGCGCCGGCGGTTTTAGAAATTCATGCGCCGGTATCGGCAGAACAGGCGGTAGATTTGCTTGACGGTGCGGAGCAGTTTACATATCGGGACGGCATGCTTAAAATTACATTACAACCAAACTCCGGTACTGTGCTTCTGCTTACGGATCATGCGTAGGGGCGGCGCTGTGTACAGAGACGATACCTCTTTGGGTTTACTCTCCAAACAGTTTTATGCCGTCTTCCTCGCCGTACACAGCGAATCCGTCAAATCCCTGATTTTCTATTTTATTTAAGAATTTCCCCAATTTTTTAGGACGCTTTAGGACAGAAACCATATACTCTTTTCTCAATTCTTCGGCGTAAGAGAGCGCTTCTGTATAATTTTGCGTGTCATAGAATACGGCGACCCGTTTCTTTTGTCCCGGAATGCTGTAGTTTTGTTCCATCATAATATCAAAAATTCGTTCAAACCCAATCGAGAATCCGACAGCAGGGATGCTCTCATTTAAGAATTTACCGATCAGGTTATCATAGCGTCCGCCTCCGGCAACGGATCCGCTGTAACCCTCTGCTTCTATTTCAAAGATGGTTCCGGTATAGTATCCCTGCCCGCGTACTAAAGAAGGGGTAAATTCCACTGCAAAAGTTCCGTCAGAGACAGTGTTTACCGTATCGATAATATATTTCAGGCGGGTAACATGGTCTGCCTCGCATACTTTTGTGACAGAATCCAGTGAAAGGGTATTGTTTTCAAAAAGGGTCACAAAGGTATGGATAGCATCTGCGGCAAAACCCGACGCTTCTAATTCTGTTTTAACGCCTTCAATGCCGATTTTATCCAGCTTATCAAAAATAATAGCCAGTTTTTCGTGATCCTCGTTGGCAAAACCGGAAAAGGCAAAAATACTTTTTAAAATGCGCCGGTCATTTATTTTTACCTTAAAATTTTTGATACCGATTTTTTTCAATGCTTTTGTAGTCGTCAGGATCAATTCGATTTCCGCATCCGCATCTGGATTGCCAATGATATCAATGTCGCACTGCATGAATTCGCGGAGTCTGCCTTTTTGCGGACGCTCCGCGCGGTATACGCGATCCATTTGGATAACTTTAAACGGCGTCATCAGATGACTGCGGTTATTGGAAAAATAGCGGGAAAGCGGTAAAGTCAGATCGTAGCGCAGTCCCATATCGGAGAGGCTTTTTTCCGTTGCATCTTCCTGCAGGGCCGAAGTCAGCTTTTGCCCGCGCTTTAAAATCTTAAAGATTAAATTTAAGTTTTCGCCGCCTTCGCTTTTTTCCAGATTGGCAGCATCTTCTATGATTGGTGTTGTGATGCGGAAAAAACCGGCATCCTGATAGGTCTCTAATATAACGTTTTGCAAATAATCCCGAATAGCCGCCTCTTTCGGCAGATAGTCCTTCGTTCCTTTTACCGGGGTAGATTTCATTCCAAACATCCTTTCTCCATGATCAATCGTTAATCAAACAGTAATACTTTACCACAATTCATTCAATTAAGCAATATATCATCAATCCGTATGGATTTCCGCAAGTTTTAGTCCCCGAAAACCAATTTTGCGCCGGATGTCATTTTTGCATTCTTTCTTATAATAATTTTTTTGACTTATTGTATGGAATAGTGTAAAATCAAGATAATATGCCGATATTTCTATCATCTATCGGCAAAGGATGGCAGGCTGTTCTGCATTTGTGCGTTGCGGGATGCAGAGATAGCCTAATATAAAAAAGCAGCGTAGAAATGAGGAAAATATGGATAAGAAATTAAGAGTTGGCATTCTGGGCGGTACCGGAATGGTAGGACAGAGATTTATTGCATTATTAGAGAATCATCCCTGGTTTGAAGTGACAGCCGTGGCAGCAAGTCCGCGAAGCGCAGGGAAAACATATGAGGAGGCGATAGGCGGACGCTGGAAAATGACGACGCCGATGCCGGAAACCGTCAAGAAGATTGTTGTCCAGGATGTGAGCAATGTAAAGGAAGTGGCGGCAAAAGTCGATTTTGTGTTTAGCGCTGTCGATATGACGAAGGATGAAATCAGGGCAATCGAAGAGGAGTATGCAAAGACAGAAACGCCGGTAGTTTCCAATAATAGTGCGCACAGATGGACGCCGGATGTTCCGATGGTAGTTCCGGAACTGAATCCGGAACATTTTGAAGTGATTGAGGCGCAGAAAAAAAGGCTTGGAACAACCAGAGGCTTTATTGCAGTAAAACCAAATTGCTCGATTCAGAGTTATACGCCGGCGCTCAGCGCATTGAAGGCAGCGGGATTTGAACCGAAAACAGTAGTGGCTTCAACCTATCAGGCAATTTCCGGAGCAGGAAAAACGTTTCGGGACTGGCCGGAGATGGAACATAATATTATACCGTTTATCGGCGGCGAGGAGGAAAAGAGCGAGCAGGAGCCTCTGCGCATCTGGGGAAAAGTGGTGAACGGGGAAATTGTGAAAGCGGAAACGCCGGTTATTACCACGCAATGCATCCGTGTCCCTGTTTTAGACGGTCATACGGCGGCTGTGTTCGTAACCTTTGAAGAAGGAAAAAATCCGACAAAGGAGCAGATTTTAAAGGCATGGAAGGAATTTAAGGGACTTCCGCAGGAGTTAGGGCTTCCAAGCGCGCCAAAGCAGTTTATCCGGTATCTGGAAGAAGAAGATCGCCCGCAGGTTTCATTGGACGTCGATTATGAGAATGGGTTTGGCGTATCAATGGGGCGCTTAAGGGAGGATGCGGTCTTTGACTGGAAATTTGTCGGTTTATCGCATAATACGGTCCGCGGCGCTGCAGGCGGGGCAATGCTGACAGCGGAACTGCTGACGGCACAGAAGTATATTACGGCGAAATAAGCCAAACCAACAGTTCAATCGAATACCGTATCATAAGGAGGAATGTGCATGGGTAACAATAGATATCGGATTTTGGTAAAGGGAATCGTTCACAGGGGAAATGAGTTTTTAACGGTTCAAAAGTGGTATGACGATAATATTATTGAGCCGTATCAGTGGGAATTTATAGATGGTGTGGCTGAGTTTGGCGAATCGCCTGATGCAGCGGTTGTGCGGGTGATTCAGGAGCAGACCGGACTCACTTCGGTTGTCGATCGTATTTTATATACATGGACTTTTATGATTGGTTCCGAATGCAACCTTGGTATTGCTTATCTTTGTCTTACGGATATGGAAGAGGAGGATGTCATCCTGTCAGAAGAACTGAACGATGCAAAGTGGATTGATCCGGAACAGTTTGGAAAGTATATTAGCAATAAGCGAATGTTAGAGGATTTGGAAAGAGCAGAAATATATTAAAACAGGGCGCATCTGTCAGGAAACTATGATAGATGCCCTCTCTATATATTGGTAAATTGCGGTTCGAATGGAGGCAGTATGAGTCAAATACTGATTAAAAAAGGAAGGCTGGTAGATCCGGCAAATAAGAGGGATACCATATGTGATTTATGGATTTGCGGGGGAAAGATACATAAGATTGCAGAAAATATCGACGTAGAGGCGGAAACGGTCATTTATGCCGAAGGGAAAGTAGTTCTTCCGGGTCTGATCGATTTGCATGTGCATTTAAGAGAACCGGGATTTGAGTATAAGGAAACCATTCAGACAGGGGCGCGTGCCGCCGCAAGAGGAGGCGTGACAACCATCTGCCCAATGCCGAATACAAATCCGGTCATTGACAGCGCAGAAAAAGTAAAAGATTTATTGGAACGCGCCAAGGATGCACCGGTCCATATATTGCCGGTTGGCGCTGTGACAGTTCGTCAGGAGGGAAAGCAGCCTGCCGATATCCAGGGCATGAAAGCGGCAGGAGCCGTGGCCATCAGCGAAGATGGAAAATCGGTTATGGATTCTGTCGTATACCGAAAGGCATTGAAGGAGGCGGCAAAATGCGATCTGCCGGTTTTTGCACACTGCGAGGATAAAGGCCTGGCGGACGGCGGTGTGATGAATGCAGGCAAAAAGGCGCAGGAGCTTGGGCTCCGCGGCATTACAAATGCAGTAGAGGATGTGATAGCAGCCAGGGATATTCTGTTGTCAAAGGAAGCCGGAAACCGCCTGCATCTGTGCCATTGTTCCACAAAGGACAGCACGCTTATCCTTGGACTGGCAAAGGAACAGGGACTTTCGGTTACCGGAGAGGTCTGCCCGCATCATTTTACCCTGACAGATGAGGATATTACAGAGGATCACGGAAGGTTTAAGATGAATCCGCCTCTTCGCAGCAGGGAAGATGTAGCGGCGTTAAAGGAAGCGCTCCGGGATGGTGTGATGGACGTTATTTCTACGGATCATGCGCCGCATAGCGAAGCAGAAAAAAACCAGTCGATGGAAAAAGCGCCGTTTGGCATTGTAGGATTAGAAACTTCCTTTGCACTCAGTTATACGGGATTGGTGCGCGGCGGTTATCTGTCGTTATCCCAGTTAGTAGAAAAAATGAGCGTAAATCCGGCGAAAATACTTGGGATTGCAAAGGGAAACCTGGCGGAGGGAAAGGCGGCGGATATTATGATTGCAGATATTGATACGGAATATGTCATTGATGCCGGCCGATTTGCATCGAAGGGAAAGAATACGCCGTTTAACGGAAGAAAAGTATATGGTAAAGTTGAAGTTACAATCGTGGATGGGAAAATTGTATATCAGGAAAAAACAGAAGCGTAGTGTACGAAAAATTGGACATATAGAAAGGATGGGCATATGATAAGTAAATTGATTGAAAAAATTCAGGAAAAGGATGCGCCGATTGTCGTGGGATTGGATCCTATGCTGCGCTATGTTCCGGAACAGATGCAGAAGGCGGCGTTTGAGGAGTATGGAGAAACATTGGAAGGGGCGGCAGAAGCGATCTGGCAGTTTAATAAAGGGATCGTGGATGCAACGTATGATTTGATACCTGCTGTAAAACCGCAGATTGCCATGTATGAACAGTTTGGAATCCCGGGACTGGCTGCTTTTAAAAAGACAGTGGATTATTGCAAAGAAAAGGGCCTGATCGTAATTGGAGATATCAAGCGGGGAGATATCGGTTCTACTTCTGCGGCATATGCTGCAGGCCATCTTGGGAAAGTTACGGTAGGAAATCAAATATGCAGGGGATTTGACGAGGATATGGTAACCGTCAATCCTTATTTGGGAAGCGACGGGATCCAGCCGTTTCTGGATGTATGTAAAGAGGAAGATAAAGGAATTTTTGTTCTGGTAAAGACGTCCAATCCTTCCAGCGGAGAATTCCAGGATCAGAAAATAGACGGAAAGCCATTGTATGAACTGGTAGCACAGAAGGTTGCAGAGTGGGGGGAAGAATGCATGGATGGCGACTACAGCAACGTGGGCTGCGTCATTGGCGCTACTTATCCGGAGATGGGCAGAGTGTTGAGAAAGAAGATGCCAAGAACATATATTTTAGTACCCGGCTATGGCGCGCAGGGCGGTACAGCAAAAGATTTGGCGCTGTATTTTAATAAAGATGGTCTGGGAGCCATTGTCAATTCTTCCAGAGGGATTATTGCCGCATATATGCAGGAGAAGTATGCGGGATTCGGCGCCGGGCATTATGCGGAAGCCTCCCGCCAGGCAGTTATGGATATGATTGCAGATATCAATGGAGCTAAGAAACAGGCATAAATTGTTATAAAGAGAAAAGGAGCAAAAAAAGGAAGTATGGAAAAAGTGACGTCGGGTAAACAAAAGTGTATCGCAAAGGTTACCAGTCAGGTTATGCTGTCGGCTGGAATCTACAGTATGTGGCTGAAATTTCCGGAAGAACAGGATGTGGCTGCTGCAGCCGTTCCAGGACAGTTTATTTCCTTATATTCGAAAGATGGCAGCCGTTTGCTGCCCAGACCGATTAGTATTTGCGGCATTAACCGGGCGGAACATATGCTTCGCATTGTATATCGCGTTGCCGGAAAGGGAACGGAGGAATTTGCTGGGTATGCCGCGGGCGATACGGTCAGCGTCGTCGGACCGCTGGGAAATGGCTTTACCATGAAAGAGGGAAAAAGCATATTAATTGGCGGAGGAATTGGGATTCCACCGATTTTGTCGTTAGCAAAGGAATTGAAAGGCGATGTGACGGTAGTGCTGGGATATCGAAATCGGGATGTTTTTCTATCAGAAGAGTTTGCTCCGTATGGCAGGGTGTATCTGTCTACAGAGGATGGCAGCGTAGGGACAAAGGGAAATGTGATAGACGCCATACGGGAACATCATTTGACGGCGGATACCATATATGCCTGCGGACCTTTGCCGATGCTTCGCGGTGTGAAAGCATATGCGGAGCAGGAAGGGATTGCTGCCCAGATTTCCATGGAAGAAAGAATGGCATGCGGTATTGGCGCCTGTCTGGCCTGTGTCTGCCAGTCAGTGGAAAAGGACAGCCACAGCAATGTAAAGAATAAGCGGATTTGTAAAGACGGACCTGTTTTTGACGTGCAGGAGATTGAGTGGTAAGGAGGAAACGTAAATGAACCTTTCTGTTGACTTTGCAGGTGTTTCAATGAAAAATCCTGTAACAACGGCATCCGGGACATTTGGCTCCGGTGCGGAATATGCAGAGTTTGTAAATTTAAATTGCTTAGGTGCAGTTACAACAAAGGGAGTGGCAAGCGTGCCATGGCCGGGGAATCCGACGCCGCGGATTTGTGAGACTTATGGCGGTATGCTCAATGCCATCGGACTGCAGAATCCGGGAATTGATTTGTTTTTGAAAAGAGATATTCCTTTTCTGAAACAGTACGATACAAATATTATTGTGAATGTATGCGGTAAGACGCAGGAGGAGTATCTGGAGGTAGTGGAACGTCTGGCAGACCAGGAGATTGATTTATTGGAGATCAATATTTCCTGTCCTAACGTAAAAGCAGGCGGTATTGCTTTTGGTCAGAATCCAAAACTGGTAGAAAAAATGACTGCACGGGTAAAAGAAAAGGCAAAGCAGCCGGTCATCATGAAATTAAGCCCCAATGTGACAGACATTGCGGAAATAGCAAGGGCAGCGGAAGCCGGTGGAGCAGACGCAGTTTCTCTTATCAATACCTTAACAGGTATGAAGATTGACATTGAAAAAAGAAAATTTGCTCTGGCAAATAAAACAGGCGGTATGTCCGGTCCTGCCGTTAAGCCGGTAGCAGTCCGGATGGTCTATCAGGTGGCGCACGCAGTGTCGATACCTGTACTTGGCATGGGCGGTATACAGAACGCGGAGGATGCTTTGGAATTTATCATGGCAGGCGCAACAATGGTAGCAGTCGGTACGGCAAACTTTGCAAATCCGACAGCAGTGGCAGATGTTGTGAACGGGTTAGAGCGTTTTATGAGAGACCATGCTATTTCTGATATCCGTGAATTAATAGGGTGCGTAGAGTAAAGAACCAAAAGAATATTGTAAAAACACAGGCAATCCTTTTTATTCAGATTGCCTGTGCACGATATCGGGTTTGTATTAAATTTTAATTTTTAATTTTTTCAATAATTTTTTATTGATTTTCCCATTGACGGTCATATTTTTTTTCTTCTGAAATTTCCGAATGGCTTTTTTCGTTTTATTGCCGTAGAAGCCGTCTGCTTTTCCACAGGAATATCCCAGTTTATTTAACTTCTTCTGTACTTTTTTTACAGTAGAAACTTTATAATATTTTGAGGTTTTTCCAGTGGTGGTAGTTTTTGATTTTGCCTTTGCAGAGTAAGGGCAGATTCCGTTGGTATGTAAGTGAGCCGGATGACCGCCACAATGATAATGGTATGATCCTAAACCGCTGACGTTTTTGTTGTCGTGATGCCCTCCGTATGCATCTGTTCTGCCCGAATGCGCGAATGTAGTTTGCATAGGGGCAAGGAGACTGAGGCTAAGGATCATGATTAGTATTTTTTTGAATATTTTCATTTGTTACCTCCCATTTTTTATCATGATTAGAATGACATATACCACTTTCATTATAGCATTTTTTCTTGAATACACAACAGGATTTTAGTATAATCAAATACAAAAGAAGGAGGGTTTCAAAAAGATGGAGCAATATAAAAAAGAATTTATTGAATTTATGGTGGAGAGCGACGTATTGAAATTTGGTGATTTTACATTGAAAAGTGGAAGAAAATCTCCTTTTTTTATGAATGCGGGCGCCTATGTAACCGGTTCGCAGCTTCGTAAACTGGGGCAGTATTATGCAAAAGCGATTTACGGGAAATACGGCAGCGATTTTGATGTATTATTTGGACCGGCGTATAAGGGGATTCCTCTTGGGGTTGCGACAGCGATTGCCTTTAGCGAGCTGTATGGAAAAGAGATCAGGTATTGTTCCAACCGGAAGGAAGTAAAGGATCATGGAGATACAGGGATTCTTTTAGGCAGTAAACTCAAGGATGGGGACCGGGTGGTTATCATAGAAGATGTGACGACGTCCGGAAAATCCATTGAAGAGACTTTTCCAATTATCAAGGCGCAGGGAGAAGTGAAAATTATTGGCCTGATGGTTTCCTTAAACCGGATGGAGCGCGGCCTGACGTCCCATGCGAGCGCTTTGGACGAAATTGAGGAGAAATATGGATTTCCTGCAAATGCCATTGTCAGCATGGAGGATGTCATAGAATGCCTGTACAATAAAGAATGCGGAGGGAAGATTCTGATTGATGATGCATTAAAGAAAGCCATTGATGCATATTACGCAGAATATGGCGTAAAATCGTGTGGATAAGAAAGAATTTCACAGGGGGCGTGAAGCGTTAAGCGGGCGCAAAGAAGACGACAGCGGTGCATAGAGACGTAGCATAATTGGCAAATCTGTTAGACTCGATCATGGATCGGAAAAACAGTTGCAGAAAAGAGGTTATTTTGGAGAGAGTTTATAAGACAATGAAATCGGTAGGCGCTTTTAATGTTGTGATGGGAATTTTGATGATTGCATCTGGTATTGCTTTTGGAACTGCAGTCATTGCAAAGGGAGCCCATCTGTTAAAACGGAAATCGGACTTGATGTTTTGATGGAATACTATGCAATCAGTTTGTATCAAAAGTTTTCCTGCCTTGCAGGAGATTGTCCGTCTACCTGCTGCGCCGGTTGGAGTATTTTTGTCAGCAGCGAGGATTACAGACGCTTTTCGAACCTGTCGCCTGACTGGCTGCGCTTAGATATTCTGTCGAATATACAGCGGAAGGAAAATGGATACTATTTTAAAAATAACATGGATGGCAGATGCGCCATGCTGGAGGAAGATGGTCTTTGCAGGATCCAAAAAAATGCGGCGGAGGAAACGCTTTGTAATACCTGCAGAAAATATCCACGCCTTTTTTACATGATACAGGGAGCATTGTATCTGTCTATGGCGGCCTCTTGTCCGGTAGTATCGGAATATCTGGTAAACGATACGGTAACATGGATTTGTTCCGATGAGAACGGGAGAGGGGAACAGATTGATTTACAGGAGCTTTTGTGCCGGCTGACAGGAAATGCTCCATGTTTTTCGCATGGGGAAAGCTTTTGTCAGACGAAGGAGAATTTGATGAGCGGCAGCTTTTTGCTTTCCGGTTTTGAGGTAATAGCAGATGAGCTGCTTCGGATGATCGTATCGTACCAGGAGGGAACAAATCTGCAGAAGGAATTGCAAATCTTTATGCAGGATGTACCGGAAGAAAGGCGGCGGGAGCAAATCGATGCATTTGTGGCAAAGTCGCAGGCAATGTGGAAGAAGATTCAACATAATTATAGGGAATACCGATTGGTGGGTTGTACGGCGGAGGCAGCTTTAAAAGGCGGTAAAGTAAGCTATGTGCACATAAAGGCAGAACTGGTACTGATACGGCTGCTTGCTTTCTGCCGATATGCCATGACGGGTTCGCTTTCCGCTTCTGATTGGTGTGAGGCAATACAAATGACATATCGTTTTTGCGTACACAGCAGAAAAGCATCGGCGGATTTTCA
The DNA here is from genome assembly GCA_947630925.1 of uncultured Lachnospiraceae bacterium. GTDB lineage: Bacteria > Bacillota > Clostridia > Lachnospirales > Lachnospiraceae > Butyribacter. Next base: position 25,618 of record CANRJM010000003.1, on the reverse strand, counting down.
CCATATGGCAGACACGCTTTTTTCACGGGAAGATATGTGGGAGTGTTTTCTGCAATAGAGTGGTTTTGTGGAAGGCGCAGGAACCAAATAGAATGAGGCGGCTTCTGTCTGTTTTTAGGGGATTCTTGCGGGCTTTGCCGGGGTAATTTTTATTATGGCATATATGAAAAAACATCCTGTTAATCAGGGTGTTTTTTTATTTATTTCACAAAATTTAGAAAGGTAATTTGGCAAAAAGGGAGAAAAAAAGAAAAGATGAAAAAAATGCTTTACGAATCTTAGTAGGATATATTACAGTATTTTTAATAGGAAATTACTTAGAGGCAACTTTTTTGGGCAGTCTGTCAATCCGGTGTGTTTGCGCTGCCCGGAAAGAACATACGACAGAAGAAGAGCATGCAAAGGAAGGGGGAGGACTTGCATGTGATGGAGGATGAATGAAAATAGCATTTTGGAGTCATGTAAGAGGTGCGGCAGGCGTCACGACTAATTTGGCATGTGTTTCTGCCATGACCTCGCTTAGTGGGCATGGGAAGATCATATTATTAGAGAATCATTATAGTGTCCATGGAATTGGGGATATTTTATTGATGCCGGAGAAGATGGAGGTACTTCGGGAACAGGGAGAATATTATAGCCATTATGGGATTGAATATGTGCTAAAGCGTTTGTATTCGGGAGAACAGGGAGACAGGCTGGTACATCATGCAACCATTCCATTGTTGTTTTCCGGTATGTATTATCTTCCGCAGGGAAGAATTGTCAACAAAGAAGTATTTAACTATGAATTTAATCTGGTACAGGAAAAATTGTTTTCTGCACTGTCTGGCATTTCAGATTATATCTATATTGATACGGAAACGAATCAAAATCTTAGTTCTAATGTTATACTATCCGAAGCAGAGTTGGTGGTAGTTAATCTGGACCAGGATCCGGTTCATCTAAGGGAGTATTTTACCCGGTATTCTTCTATTCAGCAAAAAGCAGTATATTTAATTGGAAATTATAAAACCGAGGCGCTTTGGGATGTGTCCCGCATATGCAGGGAATTTCATATTCCAAAGGATAAGATCGGCATTATTCCCTACAATATGGAATTACAGGATTCCATGCTGCAGGGACATCTGTTGCAGTTCTTAAATCGCAATTATTATAAACCTTCTGATTTGGACAATGAATATTTTATCCGGTTTGTAAAGCGCGCCGGTAAGATGATACGGAAAAATATTTTAAAGAAACGGAAAGAGAAACGGGGCTAAGGGCGCCTTTTGCCAAAGGAAGGATTTCTTTGCTTGCACAGGGATATAGAAGGGAGTATAATAAAAAAAGGATAGAATCGTTGGAGAAAGGAATCTGAATATGGCGGAAATGGATGTTCTGGAATATTTAAAAAGCAGGCGGAATGAGTTAGAAAGAGTGAATCATCCTTTCTATTCAAAAAGTCTGTCCTTTCGATATTTATATTCCTTTGGCGTAGGAATACTGGCAATTGGGAATATGAAAGCCATTACAGAGTTAAAAGACAGATATGACTTTTTTCTGGAATGTATTTCTTTGCCCAAAGAGCAGAGGGATAAAATCATTACGGATATTAACAATTATTTTGAATTCCGCTTGACGGAATGCATGAAGATATTAAAGACCAAAGAAGTGCAGTATTGTTTTTTGGCGGATTTATATCAGTTGTACGGCGGGGCAGTCTGGTCATTGGATTATTGCGGCAAGGTCATTGAAAACTATCAGCAGATCTTTCATATGACGCCTGCAGAAATCCGTTTTTTTCAAGACTTTCAGGAGGCGGCCTCAAAAAAGGATTTAGAAGGGGCGAGAAAGTGTTATCATCAGTTTCAGGAAGCCGGCTATGAGATTCCCTATCGTATACTGCAGTATTTTTATAGAGAGTTTACCGACCGGGATATCTTTCAGGATATCCATGTAGAGGCGGGGAAAACTCTGATACTGGATAAACCGACTGAGATTACGGGGAATATTTATGTAGAGCGCGGCGGTTCTCTGCTGATTGATGGCGCAGATATCACAATGCGGGGGTCTGTTCAGATTAATGGCGGAAGAATCCGGATTTGTAATACCAGATGGGATGTGACTGCCTGTGAAGAAGATTATTTTCTGACAATCCAGGACGCGGCTGTAGTAAAAATAGAAAATGCCCTGATAGACTGTCATATGCAATGCGGCTTGTTACAGCAGAAAGCAGGCCGGCTGTTGATTGAGGAAAGTGAGTTTAGCCACTCCAGAGGAAAACGAATGCTCGTGTTTGATGGAAGATATGCGCAGATTAACCGAAGCAGTTTTATCAATGGGGAGAATGGGTTTCTTGCTGTTTTTGGCGCATCACAGATTCATATTTCAAACTGTGATTTTTATCAGGCGACTGCAGAATATGGCGGCGCTGTTTACTCGGAGTCGATTGACAATGTAATCATTGAAGCATGTTCTTTTCGGAATTGCACAGTACGGTATTTAGGGGCTGCAGTATATTTTAAATATGAAAAACTGGGGCAGTTCGTGAAAAAATCCGTGCTCTATCAGTGTGAGCCGAAAGAAAGCGCGATTTTTAATGCAGGTAAAAAAGAGGATTAATGGAATGATAATCGATAATCTTACTAAATTTAATCAGAAAAAGAAGTTATGGATGACGCCGAAGCATCCGCTTTATACCAAACCATATAAATATAAGATTATATACGGCTCTGCTATTTTTATGCAGGCAGAATTGGACTGCCTATCCAGCCCGCTCAATAACTTTGAACTGGAACGGTTATTGTTGGCGGGGTTTCATTTGGAGTCAGATGATATGGCAAAAGTATTGCGGTATTCCAAGGAAAAAGAGACCGTAGTGGAATATTTGCTCCATGCCTTTCAATCAGAACGGGAAAAATATTTACTGCTGTTAGATATGATGAACGTCAGCCTGAAACATTCAGGGATTCCTGACAGGGAATGGGAATCGGTGGAGCGGTTTGGCGGAATCTTAAAGATTTCTGCGGAAAAGCTGTCCCTTTTGCGGGAATTTGTTTTGGGCGCTAATGAAGAGGACGTTACCCGATGCCGGGAAATTTTACATCGCATGCATCTAAACGATATGGAACTGTCTCCGGTGGATATGAAATATTATATTATGCAGCTTTGGGAAACGTTAGAATGTACGCAGAAAATGCTGGAAGAGGAAAAAGAGGTTCGGATTGTGGAACGCTGTCAGATTAAGCAGGATCTGGTATTGACGCAAGGGATGCGTTTGATTTTTGACCATGCAGAGGTTCGTGTTTTTGGGAACATTCTGTTAGCCGGCGGGGAACTGATTGTGGAAGACAGTAAGCTGATTCGAAAAAGCGATGCGCATAGGGCGTGCATTAATATAAAATCTGTACATAGCCGTGTTTTGATTCGGAATAGCGAGATGGATTGTAGGAATTTTGGGATGTTGGTTCGTGCGGAAGCAGGAGAACTGCAGATTTCAAAAAGTTATATTTATCATACGACGAGGGGGGCGGCTCTTCGGTTTTGGGGAAACGCGATTCAGGTAGAAGATACGGTATTTGCAGATTGTTATTCTCCGGAAGATGGCGGGGCGATTATGATACGCACCCCGCAGGGAAGTGTCCGGGGCTGTAAATTTTATAGATGCGAGGCAAAGCGCGGAGGCGCAATTTATGCGGTAGAAGGGAATCGTATTACGAACTGTGAATTTGAGGAATGCTATGTGGCAGAATATGGAGCAGCAATCTTTTACAACGGTTTTGTGCGGGCAAATGTCAACCAGCTTCAATATAAGAAATGCTGTCCGGAGGGAGCAGAAACGATACAATATCTTGCCAAGATGGGGACTTTTCAGATAACGGGTGATTACCGAATCATGGTGTCAACCATAGTAGACTGCCCGGTTCTGATTGAAGCGCAGGGGCGCCTGCTGATAGAAGATGCCAATGTCTATTTGAATTATCCGATACGCTGCAGGGGGAGCCTGACCTTACATCATGTGAAGATGATCTGCAATCACATGCAAAAGGAAGATATGATTATTTTAGAACACAGTAAAAAGTGCAGCATCAATCAAAGTGAATTGAATGGCATGGGAAAAGCAAGCGGGATATATGCGACCGGCTGCCGGTTGACTGCAGAACAGTCTGTTTTCCGCAATATGGTTAAGGGAAGGGCGGTTTATGATGCCTATGCGCCGGAGATAACAGGATGCATTTTTAATTTCTGCCAGGATGGGGCAATTTATTCTCAGGATGGCAATATCCGAAAATGTACTTTTGTAAACTGCCGCAGCAAGAACGGTGCGGGCATACTGATGTATGGAAACAGGGGAACGATAGAAGAATGCCGGTTCCGGCGGTGTATTGCCGACTATACCGGCGGCGCTATTGACAGGAATCTGGGACAGAAAGTAGTAAAATGCTATTTTCTGGACTGTAAACCGAATGATGTCAGTTAAAAAAAGAGGACTGCATATGCATTCCTCTTTTGATTCTATAGCGTCTCTTCTGCTTCGTCCTCTTCCTCCATTTCTTCCCGTGCCGGAAGAAGATGCAACTGAACCTTATCAATCCGGTTCTTTTCGGCTTCCAATACCGTATATTCTGCAAAACTGTCGCTGACCGTTTCTCCGGCTTCCGGAAAATGATCCAGAAGCTTTATGACGTGACCGGCAATGGAATCATAATCTTCTGATTCAATCGTAATGCCTAATATTTCATCAATATCCGCTAACTTGGCTACGCCAAGGAGAATATAAGTTTCCTCATCTATTTTTGTGATTTCATCTTCTTCATTGTCATTGTATTCATCACGGATATCCCCGACGATTTCTTCAATGAGATCCTCTAAAGTAAGCATGCCCGCAGTAGAACCATATTCGTCCAGTACGATTGCCATAGGGATGGATTCCTTTTTCATTTCAAAAAACAATTCAGAGATTTTCTTGTATTCATAAGTAAAATATGGCTCCCGCATAATTTCAGCAATAGAAAAATCCCGTTTCGAGCCCTGATAGAAAAATAAATCTTTTAGGTTGATGATACCGACTACATTATCACGGCTGTCATCATAGACAGGCAGTCTGGTAAATTTATCAACCGAGTAGCATTCCATCAGTTCATTATAGGATAAATTCACATTCACAAATGTGACATCCATTTTCGGAACCATGATATCTTTTGCTAAGGAATCGCCAAAATCAACAACATTGGTAATCATCTGCCGTTCTTCGCTTTCAATGACACCCTCTTCATGACTGACGTCTACAATGGTTCGCAGTTCATTTTCTGTAATGGCAGGCACTTTTTTTGTATCAATCCGTAAAAGGAAAAGGATACCGGAAGAAATTTTATTCATAATGAAACAAAATGGCGTCATAAGCGTAACAAACAGGTAAACCGGCTTAGCGTAGAGCAGCGATAGTCTTTCTGCCGCCATGGTTGCAAAGGACTTGGGGACAATCTCCCCGAAAATCAGTACCAATATAGTCAGAAGACCGGTAGCAAGCCCGGTGATTGCGCTGACAAATTGGGAATATCCTAAATTATTTGCCAGACGAATGGCAAACGAAGTGGTAAGAGAAGAAGCAGACAGGTTCATAATGTTATTTCCAATTAAAATAGCGCTTAGCAGTTTTGTTGGATTTTCAGTCAGTTTCAGAACCAGTTTGGCATTCTTCCTGTTTTCATCCGCCATTGATTTCATTCGCATTTTGTTTACTGTAGTCAGGCAAGTTTCCGCAGAGGAGAAAAATGCGGAAAGAACTAACAAAATTAATAATATAATGACCTGCGAGACGTCGCTTGCGTCCAAAAAATCAACTCCCATCCATTCTATTTAAAATATGTACAACTTTCATCATTTTACATTAGATTATACCAATATGTCAAGGAAAATCAGATTTAAAATAAATATGGCAGCTTGACAAAGGTGGGATGCAAACGTAAAATGAAAAAGGTTTTCAATTCATACTTTGGATGGAGGGCGAAATGGAGCAGGAAGAATGTCTGATTTATTGTAAAGACGTGGGATTAGGCTATGAGAACAGAGTTTTGATTGAGCATTTTGATTTTATGGTCAATCAGGGCGATTATATCTGTGTGGTAGGCGGGAACGGTTCCGGAAAGAGTACGCTGCTAAAGACTTTGTTAGGCCTGATGAAACCGGTAAGCGGACAGGTTCAGATCAGGCAGGATATACAGAATGGTAAGGTTGGATATTTACCGCAGCAAACTGTGGCGCAGAGACAATTTCCGGCAAGCGTAATGGAAGTGATCCTGTCGGGTTTTTTAAACAGGACGCATATCCGGCCTTTTTTTCGGCGTGAAGAGAAGAGACAAGCACTGTCGGTGATGGAACGGCTGGGGATCAGTGAATTAAAAAACAAATGTTATGGAAAGCTTTCCGGTGGGCAGCAGCAAAGAACCCTTTTAGCAAGGGCTGTATGCGCCGCGCAGGATATCCTTGTGCTGGATGAACCAGCGGCGGGATTGGACCCTATGGCGACTGCGGCGTTATATCGTAATTTGCGGATGCTGCATCAGGAGGGAATGGCAATCATCATGGTAACCCATGATTTGCAAAGCGCGGTTTCAGAGGCGGAATATATTCTTCATCTCAAGGAAGGCGGATATTTTTATGGGACAGTACAGAAATATCAACAGTCAGAATATGCCAGTCTTTTACCCGGTATAACGAATGTGAAGTAACTGTTGATTTTATCAGGGAGGAGAATGGTAGAATGATTTTAGAAATGTTAAGCTATCCCTTTATTGTGCGGGCGTTTATTGTCGGGATCTTAGTTTCCCTGTGCGCAGCTTTGCTTGGGGTCAGCCTTGTGTTAAAACAGTATTCGATGATTGGGGACGGACTGTCGCATGTATCGTATGGCGCGCTTTCGATTGCGCTTGCCTGCAATATTGCGCCGTTGAAATTGTCTATTCCTATTGTGATTGCAGCGGCATTTTTACTGCTTCGGATGACCGGGAAAAACCTGATGCGTTCGGATGCCGCTATTGCGGCGGTTTCCGCTTCATCTCTTGCCATTGGCGTCAGCGTAACTTCGCTGACGACAGGGATGACTACAGATATTAACAGCTATATGTTTGGAAGCATTCTTGCCATGACGCGGGAGGATGTCTGGTTAGGCGCAGTATTATCCATTATTGTACTGGCGCTCTTTATTTTGTCGTATCATAAGATTTTTGCCGTTACCTTTGATGAAAATTTTGGAAAGGCGACCGGAGTGAAAACTTCTTTTTATGATAGTATGATTGCTATATTAACGGCGGTAACCATTGTTTTGGGGATGCAATTAATGGGAGCCATGCTGATTTCCAGTCTGGTCATATTCCCGTCGCTGACTTCGATGCGCCTGTTTCAGAGTTTTCGGGGCGTCGTAATCAGTTCCGGAATTTTATCTGTGGTATGCTATTGCATAGGTATGGTAATATCATATCAATCGGGCATGCCTGCGGGAGCCAGTGTAGTTTTAATGAATTTAGCGGCTTTTCTTCTGTTTTTTATCATTCAGAATGGCAGGGAATGGCTGGCGCGATAGCAGAGAGGAAGAAACAATATGACGGTACGGGAGTATTTAGAGAATGAACCATTGCTGTTTGACGGCGCAATGGGGACATATATCATAGAGAAATATCCAAAATATGCAAAAGAACAGTTGGAACGCCTGAATCTGACAGAGCCCGGGCTGATACAGCAGATTCATGAAGAATATCTGCAGGCAGGAGCTGTCGCGATTAAGACGAATACTTTTTCTGCAAACTGCCAGACGCTGCAAACCGATAGAAAGCAGTTAGAACAGATGATACAAAAAGGTTGGGCGCTTGCCAATGCGGCCGTACAAAAATATGATGATACGCGTTTTGTGTTTGCGGATATCGGGCCGGCTGTGACAGAAGGAGAGGAATTTCTTTTTTATAAGGAAATGGTAGATATCTTTCTACAATGCGGGGCAAAAAATTTTCTGTTTGAAACACAGGAGAATCGTGCGGGATTGGAACAAATTTGTTCTTATATTAAGGAAAAGGAGGCGGACAGCTTTCTGATTGTTTCTTTTGCCGCATCTCCGGAAGGCTATACGCGTGCCGGCTTTCTGGCAGAAAAGCTTTTTTGGCAGATGCAGCAGAGCGATTCCGTAGACGCGGTTGGTTTTAATTGTATTTCCGGACCGAAGCATCTGTTAGAGCGGACGAAAAGGCTTCCTGCGCATCGGATGAAAAAATATCTTACGGTTATGCCAAACGCCGGCTATCCGGCGATGCTTGGAAAACGGATTTATTATGGGAAAAATCAAAATTATTATGGGAAAAGTCTGATAGAACTGTTGGAGGCAGGAGCATCTGTCATTGGGGGATGCTGCGGCACAACGCCGTCTGATATTGCAGAAGCAGGAAAGTTATTAGCTCATTCTGCCTTTTCTTATCAAACCCTATTAGAAGACCGCAGGAAAGCCCAGAGAGAATACATACGGAAAGCTTCGGCGCAGGAAACCGGCAATGGGGAAATCCGTGGCATGCAAAATTCTCAGAATACCTTTGCGCAAAAGCTGCAGGCGGGTAAGAAGGTCGTTGTAGTGGAATTGGATCCGCCGGTAGAGCCGGATATTGATTTTTTTATGGAAGGAGCGGCGCGGTATCAGCACGCCGGCGTAGATGCGATTGATATTGCCGATTGTCCGATTGCCAGAGCAAGAATTGACAGCAGTCTGTTAGCATGTAAATTGAAAAGAGAGCTGGGGATGACGGCCATTCCGCATATCACGTGCCGCGACCGTAATATCAATGCGACAAAGGCATTGTTATTGGGGTTGAATATAGAAGGGGTCAATAATGTGCTTACAGTGACCGGCGACCCTGTTCCGGAGGCGATGCGCCATGAGGTTAAAACGGTGTTTAGTTATAATTCAGCCGTGTTATCCCGTCATATTCAGACTTTTAATGAGGAAATTTTTGCCAGAAATCCATTTATGGTTTCGGGCGCGTTAAATATCAATGCAGTCAATTTTGATTCCCAGATCGCGCACGCCCGGAAAAAGATAGAAAATGGAGTGTCCGTCCTGTTTACGCAGCCGGTTCTTTCGGAAAGGGGCCTCGAAAACCTAAAGCGCGCAAGGGCGGAATTGCCAATCAAGCTGTTGGGCGGGATCATGCCGGTTGTGAGTTATCGCAATGCGGCCTTTATGAATCATGAAATGGCAGGGATTGAAGTGCAGGATGAGATTATCCGGTTATATGAGGGGAAAAACCGGGAGGAAGGCGAAGAGCTTGCATTTGTCATTTCGCAGAATATCATTGATGAAATGAGTCAGTTTATTGATGGATTTTATGTGATTACACCGTTTAAACGGATTGAACTGGTATTGAAAATTGTGAATTATATTAAAAACCGTTATGTAGATGGAAAAATGTAAAAAGTACTTGCAAATTTAAATAAGCTATTATATAATATACGCGTGCTTGCGAAGAAACAAGCGCTCATATTGGGCTATCGCCAAATGGTAAGGCACTGGACTCTGACTCCAGCATTTCAAGGTTCGAATCCTTGTAGCCCAGTTTACAAAAAAGAAATGCTTTATGATATTTGATGGGCTATCGCCAAATGGTAAGGCACTGGACTCTGACTCCAGCATTTCAAGGTTCGAATCCTTGTAGCCCAGTTGCAAGTCGTAGAATGTCTGTATTCTACGATTTTTTATAGGTTATGGAAAATTGCGGGTAATGCAGTGGTATGGAGATGGTTATGAAAACAGTATGGTTTGTAGTTCCTTGTTACAATGAAATGGAAGTTTTGCCGGAAACTGCAAAACAGTTAAAGCAGATTATGGCGGATTTGGTACAGAAAGGGAAGATTGGTTCTGACAGCCGGATTGCTTTTGTAAATGACGGTTCAAAGGATGCCACTTGGAATATGATTTCTCAGCTTCATATGGAAGATCCTGTCTATGTGGGAATCAATCTGGCGCATAACCGCGGACATCAAAATGCCCTGTTTGCCGGTCTGATGACAGCGAAGGAGTATGCGGATGCCGCGATTTCCCTGGATGCGGATCTGCAGGATGATGTTGCGGCAATCGAGCAGTTTATTGATAAATTCAATGAAGGAAAGGATATTGTATACGGCGTCCGCTCTACCAGGGCAACAGATACCTTTTTTAAGAGAGGGACGGCGCATGCTTTTTATAAACTGATGCACTTTATGGGGGCGGATACCCTGAAGGATCATGCAGATTACCGCCTGATGAGTAAAAGAGCCTTAGAAGCGTTGTCGGAATACGAGGAGGTCAATCTGTTTTTACGTGGGATTGTGCCGATGATTGGCTTTGAAACGGATATCGTCTATTATGAGAGGCATGAACGTTTTGCGGGAGAATCCAAATATCCGTTAAAGAAAATGTTAGCCTTTGCCGTGGAAGGGATCACCTCTTTTAGCATCAAACCGATTCGTATGATTACGGCATTGGGATTCTTCCTGTTTAGTATCAGCGTTTTCCTGCTGGTATATTTCTTTGTGACATGGATGATAGGTTATACGGTAACCGGCTGGACAACGATTGTTATCTCTGTATGGGGGATAGGCGGGTTGCAGTTGCTTGCGCTTGGAGTGATTGGAGAATATATAGGAAAGACATATCTTGAAGTAAAGCATCGGCCGCGTTACACAATAGAAAGTTTGTTGTATCAGGAAAAAAATAACGATTAGCAGAAAGAAGGGAATGCCGGCGGCATTCCCTTCTTTGCTGCGGTTCTGTTTTCGCCGCTTTTTTATGCGGGTTCGTTTCCGTTATCTTCGTCTTCTTCTGTCTGTACAGATAAAATCTGTCTCTTCCGCGCCATTTCATCACTATCCAGATATTCGTCATATGTGGTAATCTTATCAATCAATCCGCCCGGCGTGATTTCCATAATGCGGTTCGCAATCGTCTGAATAAACTGGTGGTCCTGTGAAGTAAATAGAACAACGCCTGGAAATTTAATCAGACCGTTATTTAATGCGGTAATGGACTCCATGTCAAGGTGCGGCGTCGGTTCATCCATAATTAAAATATTTGAGGCAAGAATCATCATTTTAGAAAGCATCACACGGACGCGCTCCCCGCCTGACAATACATTTACTTTTTTTATGCCGTCCTCGCCGGGGAAAAGCATTCTTCCAAGGAAACCGCGTACATAGGTCGGATCTTTTTCAGGAGAAAAGGGCATAAGCCAGTCAACAATGGTTTCATTTCCGGAAAACAGTTCGGTGTTATCTTTTGGGAAATAGGAAAAACTTGTAGTCACTCCCCATTTATAGGAACCCTCGTCCGGCTCTAACTCGCCTGCCAGGATTCGGAAGAGAGTCGTTGCGGCAATGGTATTGTTTCCGACAAAGGCAACCTTGTCGTTGCGGTTTAAGATAAAGGAAATATCATCTAATACCTTTACTCCGTCTATTGTCTTAGATAAATGCTCCACCGACAGCACTTCATTTCCAATCTCGCGTTCCGGACGGAAATCAATATAGGGGTATTTTCGGCTGGAAGGCTTGATATCATCCAGTTCAATTTTTTCCAATGCCCGTTTTCTGGAGGTAGCCTGTTTCGATTTGGAAGCATTTGCGCTGAATCGCTGAATAAATTCCTGTAATTCCTTGATTTTTTCTTCTTTCTTTTTGTTCGCTTCCTTCATCTGTTTTATCATCAATTGGCTGGATTCATACCAGAAATCATAGTTTCCGGCATAAAGCTGAATCTTTGCATAATCGATATCCGCAATATGCGTACAGACCTTATTTAAGAAATAACGGTCATGGGAAACGACAATAACAGTGTTATCAAAATTAATTAAAAATTCCTCTAACCAGCGGATGGCGTCTAAATCCAGGTGGTTGGTCGGCTCGTCTAATAATAAGATATCAGGATTGCCAAAAAGCGCCTGAGCCAAAAGGACTTTTACTTTGTCGCTTGCGGTAAGTTCATGCATCTGTTTTTCATGAAGTTCCGTCAGAATGCCAAGACCGTTTAACAGCGTAGCGGCGTCGGCTTCTGCCTCCCAGCCGTTCATTGTGGCAAATTCCGCTTCCAATTCGCTTGCCTTGATGCCATCCTCCTCGGTAAAATCTTCTTTGGCATAAATCGCATCTTTTTCTTTCATAATCTCATATAGGCGTTCGTTTCCCATAATAACGGTGTCTGAAACGGAATACTCGTCATACTGGAAATGATCCTGTTTTAAAAAGGAAAGACGCTGTCCCGGCGTAATGATAACCTCGCCCTTGGAAGGCTCAATTTCTCCGGTCAGGATTTTTAAGAAGGTAGATTTGCCGGCGCCATTTGCACCAATTAGTCCATAACAGTTTCCTTCTGTAAATTTAATATTCACATCTTCAAAAAGCGCCTTTTTGCCAAGACGCAGTGTGACATTACTGGCTTGAATCATAGTTATCCTCATTTCTGCGCTGCTATTTCTCATGAGGGGTGTTTGTGGCAGGCAGCGCGCAGACACAAACTGGTTAAGCGACATATGTAATTTATTTTACAGTAATATGAGGAATTTGCAAGGGGTATTTTGAGTAAAACCATAATTGACACTATAAACAGATATGTAGTACTATAAAAACAATGTTTTTGTTTTAGCGTTGGAAATTTTTGGTTCAGGAACAGAAGGATGGATTGTGATGAGTGAAATTATTTTTTCAGTAATATGGTTTTTGGTATTGGCGGGAATCCTTTTTGTATGGTTGGTACGTTTTTTGGGAGAGACGGGGATCTTATCTTCGGGAAACAGGCTGGTCATCTGGTGCTGCAGCAAGAAGATTGCAGAAAGCAGAGAGGAAAAAAGCAGACTGAAGGGGCGGGAAGCGTTTCAGGTTTTCGGAACGGCTCTTGCAATACGCATTGCGGTATATATCGTTGGAGCTGCCGTCTGTATGCTTCTTTCAAATTACTATTCCGGACGGAACGGGTTTTCCTTTACCGATTTTATCAATAGCTGGAATTTGTGGGACTCGCCGCATTATATTGATTTAGCAAAATTCGGTTATCAGAATTGTGTTGAAAATGGACAACACTTGTTCTTGGTGTTTTTTCCGCTATATCCTGTCCTGATCCATATTGTCCATTACTTGATTGGGAGCTATGAAGTTACCGCCATGCTTGTTTCGACATTGGCGTTTTGTGTGGGAAGCGTTTTCTTCTATGGGGTGGTAAAAGAGGAGTATAACGAAGAGATTGCAAAACGGGCTTTTTGGCTGTTATCTTTCTTTCCGTTTGCCTTTTTCTTTGGTGGAATCATGACGGAAAGCCTCTTTTTCTGTCTGTTGTCCGCCGGGTTTTTCTGTGTGAAACGGCATAAATGGCTTGCCGCGGGTATCGTTGGTATGTTCTGTGCGCTCTGCAGAGTACAGGGAGTCCTGCTGCTGGGCGTAGGATTGGTAGAGTTTTTTCTGTGTTATCCGCCGGGGACCATGATTCGCCGGAGAGAGGGAAAGCAGTTTATCAAAGCGTTTTTTAAAAAAGGCATCTTTCTGTTTTTGACTCCGATTGGAAATCTGATCTACTTCTTTATCAATTATCAGACGGAAGGAGATTTCTTCCGTTTTCAGGTATATCAGAAAGAACACTGGTATCATACTACAACATGGACGTCAAACTGTTTGAAAGAGTTGGTGGAAAACGCATTGGGGGCACAGAATAATATGCGGCTCAGTATTTGGTATCCGGAAATTATACTATTTGTTTTAGCGGGTATACTGATAATATATGCGCTGCGCCGCCATCCGTTGAAATATACCGCTTTTTTACTGGTATATACGATGGTCAATTATTCCGTTACCTTTTTGATCAGTGGCGGACGCTATATGGCATGCGCCCTGCCGATGTTTATCATTCTGGCAGAGTGGACGCAGGCGAAAGAGAAGAGATATTATCTGATATTAACGGTCTTTACGCTGTTGTTTGGTTTGTATCTGGCCGGATATTTGACAGGACAACAGATTATGTAACTCGTACGCAGGTACAGAAATGAGGATGGAAATGGAAAAAGGGGACAGTTTATTTGAATACCGGGCGGGAAATGCGCTGCCCTTTGGTGTGACAAAAGTACCTCAAGGGGTACAGTTTGCTGTATACCTTCCCAAGAGTGACAGTTGTTTATTAAAACTTTATAAAAAGGGAAGAAAAAATCCCTCTTTTGTCGTGGAACTGAAAGATAAATTCCAGGTGGGAAGCGTGTTTTTCGTAACCATTTGCAAGGCGGAGCATTCCAGCGAAAAAAGGAGTATCGAAGACATCCTGACGCAGGATTATGAATATCTCTATGAAGCGGATGGCGTGGAATTTGCAGATCCGTATGCAGCGGGGGTTACCGGAAGAGACCATTGGGGCAAAAGGAATACGGACCTAAAGGCCGTGCGCAGCGGGATTTGCCTGGAGGAATTTGACTGGGGAGATGATATGCCGCTTCGGACGCCGTATTCCGATCTGATTTTATATCAGCTTCATGTTCGTGGGTATACAAAACATAGTTCTTCAAAAGTAAAGCATAAAGGAACTTTCCGGGGGCTGATGGAAAAGATTCCCTACCTGAAGGATTTGGGCATCAACGGCGTTATGCTTCTTCCGGTATATGAATTTAACGAACTGCAGGAGGGGACGGCAGAGTTCAATGCCGGGGAAACAAAACTGAATTATTGGGGATATGGCGCCAGGGAAACCTTTTATTTTTCGCCAAAGGCGGCTTACGCCAGTGAGAAGACAAGCCCTTCTATTGAGTTTAAGCAGATGGTAAAGGCATTTCATGAAAATGGGATAGAAGTATTATTGGATATCTATTTTTCGCCGGGAACCAATGTCTTTTTGATGACGGATTGCCTGCGGAGCTGGGTGCTGAAATATCATGTAGACGGTTTTCGGGTCAATCAGGAGGTTATGCCGTCTATTTCACTGGCCTCTGATCCAATTTTATCCGGCGTAAAACTGTTGGCGTCTTATTGGGATGTGGATATGCTGCGCAATGCGAAAATATCCGCTCAGAAGAATGCGCTGGGCGAGTATAATGAAGGTTATATGAATGATATCCGCCGTTTTCTGAAAGGCGATGAAGGAATGGTTGAAAAAGCGGCGGGAGATTTCAGCAGGAATGCAAGGGAATATTCCTATGTCAATTTTATTACTCATGTCAATGGATTTACCCTGATGGACCTGGTCTCTTATGATATTAAGCATAATGAGGAAAACGGGGAAATGAATCGGGATGGTACGGAATTTAACTACAGTTGGAACTGTGGTATCGAGGGAAAGACGCGTAAAAAAAATATTCTGGACCGTAGAATGCAGCAGATTCGGAATGCATTGCTCATGCTTTTGACAAGTCAGGCAACGCCGATGATTTTAGCAGGCGACGAGTTTGGCAATACCCAGTTTGGCAATAATAACGCCTACTGTCAGGACAATGCGACCGGCTGGCTTAATTGGAATCATACGAAAACTTCTGAGATGATCCATGCCTATGTCAAACAGATGATTCAGTTCCGCAAAGCATTTCCCGTATTACGCCAGGAAGAGCCGATGCGGCTGATGGACACTTTATCCTGCGGCATGCCTGATCTTTCCGTTCATGGCATGCAGGCGTGGAAGCCTGATTTTTCCAATTACAGCAGAATGTTAGGAATGTTGTATTATGGAGGTTATGTCGAAAACGGCGATGGCAGATCGGTTTATATTATCTATAATATGTATTGGGAAGCAAAATCGTTTGATTTGCCAAATCTTCCAAAGGGACGTTCCTGGAAGGTCATGATTGACACATTTGACAATACCTTTCACGAGGAACTTTTGAAGCCTGCAAAGCCGGTAAAACTGTCCCGCGCAAAAAAGAAACAGCGGATGGAGCTGTCAAAAAAGACTGTGGTTCCGCCGCGGAGTACTGTGGTATTTGTGGAAGAATAGTTTATCAGATTATGTATCAGGGAATGCCATAATATCCGCAGATATTTTGCATTCCCTTTTACATTAAAAAATGTTGCATTAGAAAATGCTGCATTAAACAATGTTACATTTTCCAAATGTTTTTCAAACAGAATGTTTTAGTTGACTTACAGGTTGTGATTTGTTACAATTTCCCGATATAAGTCCAGTTTACATACTTTACCCGGTTCATAATGTTTGCAGTGCTTACAACTGACGTCTTCAGAAGAAGCGGTAGAGTTGCTGAAGCTGCAGCCTTCACATTCGTCAGGAGAAAAGCGTGTACAACGTTCTGCTACCTCTTTGAAAGTTTTGGCATCTTTTTTCATGTTTTACCTCATTTCTGCGTAAGTTTACAGCGCAATTTTAGTATGATTAAAGCAATAAAAACCAAAATGTTTTTACTGCTTTAATCAATATATCTAAAAGACAAAGCAATTCCTCTACAACGGATTGCAATAGAATGGCATTCTCATTGTAGTTACTTTGTCGTAAGAGTTAGTATGTACAGAAAGAAGGATTTTATGATTGCATTGAGCATATTAGATATTAAGGATACTATGGCGCAATTGCTGCTTCAGGAAGAGTTTGACAATTTTTTTTTGGAAGAAGTCCATGCCGTTACGTATGCATCCATAAAAATCAATGGCAGAAGGAATATGGACTGGTATGATTCGGAGCAGCGGGAGGAAGGATTTCCCAGACTGCTTTTCTGGAGGGAAATAAAGCCGTCCGTTTTTCAGTTGATCAAAGGGAAAAAGCCGCCTTCTTTTTTTTCGGTTATGTTAAAATTATGTCCGGATGGAGCAGAACGTTATCTGGAGGATTCCGGCGTGCTTCAAATGGTAAAAACGCATCAGATTGATTTATTTCTGCATTTCCGTTTTGAGAAAGGAAAATTATCTCTTGTCACAGGGATTTCACAAAAAGAGTTTATCATAGATAAGATGGCGGAACATACTTGGGATCTTGCAGTAAAACAGTTATTGAAACGGTTAAAAATATCTTATGAAGAATAGAAAGGAAGGTTTTTATGCTAAAAACACTTGGGGCTCAAATTAAGGAATTTAAAAAGGATTCTATTTTGACGCCTGTGTTTATGATTTTGGAAGTTTTATTTGAAACGCTGATTCCGCTTTTGATGGCTTCCATTATTGATGATGGCGTTAAAAAGAGCGATATGGGACATATTTGTCTGGTGGGAGGCGTGATGGTGGCTATGGCCGCTATGGGTCTTTTCACTGGCATTTTGGGAGGAAAATATGGCGCAAGGGCTTCCGCCGGTTTTGCCAGAAACATCCGAAAAGCAATGTATGACAACATCCAGACATTTAGCTTTTCTAATATTGATAAATTTAGTACTTCCGGTTTGGTTACCAGACTGACAACTGATGTTACAAACCTTCAAAATGCATATCAGATGATTTTGCGGATGTGCATGAGAGCGCCGGCAAGCCTGATCTGCGCCATGGTTATGGCTTTTTACGTAAATGCCAAAGTAGCGGGCGTATATGTGGTTGCCGTCTTCTTTCTGGGCATTGTTCTCTTTTTCCTGATACGGAGGACTATGAAGTATTTTAATCAGGTTTTCAGAAAATATGATAAATTAAATGAAAGCGTGCAGGAAAATGTCTCTGCGATTCGTGTCGTCAAGGCATATGCGAGAGAGGAATATGAAAAGGAAAAATTTTCTCATGCCAGCGCCAATATTTATAAAATGTTTGTAAAAGCGGAGAACCTGATTATATTAAATAACCCCATTATGCAGTTTACGGTATATTCCTGTATTCTTCTGATTAGCTGGCTGGGAGCGAATATGATTGTCAGTTCTTCAATGACAACCGGTAATTTAACTTCTCTGCTTGCATATTGTATGAATATCTTAATGAGCCTGATGATGCTGTCCATGATCTTTGTAATGGTCACTTTGAGTATTGCGAGCGCAGAGCGCGTTACCGAGGTGCTGAATGAGAAGCCGGATATTACAAATCCGGAAAATCCGGTTATGGAAGTCGAAAATGGTTCCGTGGTATTCGACCATGTTTCTTTTCGTTATCACAAAGAAGCTTCGGATTTTGTACTAAAGGATATCAATCTTACCATTCATTCCGGAGAGACGATTGGTATCATCGGCGGGACCGGAAGCGCCAAATCGAGTCTGGTAAACTTAATCAGCCGTTTGTATGATGCAGACCAGGGAAGCGTTTTAGTCGGCGGACGCGACGTCAGAACGTATGATCTGGAAGCCCTTCGTAATGAAGTCGCCGTCGTGCTGCAGAAAAATGTCTTGTTTAGCGGAACGATTTTAGAGAACCTTCGTTGGGGAGACCAGACTGCGAGCAGGGAAGAATGTATCAGGGTTTGTCAGCTTGCCTGTGCAGATGAATTTATACAGAAGATGCCGAAGGGCTATGATACATATATTGAACAGGGCGGTACGAATGTCTCCGGAGGGCAGAAGCAGCGTATCTGCATTGCAAGAGCTTTGTTGAAGAAACCAAAGATTTTGATTTTAGATGATTCGACAAGCGCGGTAGATACGGCTACGGACGCTAAGATCAGAAAGGCGTTTATGGAGGAAATCCCCGGGACAACAAAGTTTATCATTGCGCAGAGAGTTTCCAGCGTTGCAGAATGCAATCGGATTATTGTAATGGAAGACGGTCAGGTCAATGGGTTTGGGACACCGGAGGAACTTTTGCAAAACAATGAAATCTACCGGGAAGTATATGAATCCCAAATGGGAGGAAGCGGCGATTTTGATGAGCCGGGAAAGGAGGATTAGTATATGAATGGACCGGGAAGAAGAAGGCCGATGGGAGCAAGACCCAAAATAAAAAATCCGGGTAAATTATTTGTCCGGTTGATGAAATATGTACTGAAACAGTATACGGCGCATTGTATCGCCGTATTCCTGTGTATCATCATAGGCGTGCTTGCAAACGTGCAGGGAACTATGTTTATCCAGACCTTGATTGATGATTATATTGAACCGCTTACCAGAGCAAAGCAGCCGGATTTTTCCCCGCTGCTGCGGCGGTTAACTCAGGTTGCTGCCTTTTATGGCGTCGGCGTGATTGCGGGATATATCCAAAGCCGTATCATGGTAATAGTAACGCAGGGAACGCTGCGAAAATTGCGTGATGAGATGTTTTATAAGATGCAGATGCTGCCGATTCAATATTTTGACATACATTCGCATGGGGATATTATGTCAATGTATACCAATGATATTGATACGCTGCGTCAGATGATCAGCCAGAGCATTCCTCAGTCTATTAACAGCATGGTAACGATAGTGAGCGTCTTTACCTGTATGCTTGTGCTGAGCATTCCTTTGACTGTTGTTACGCTGATTATGGTCGCCGTAACATTGCTGATTACGAAAAAGGTTGCCGGATTGAGCGGCTCCTATTTTGTGGCGCAGCAGAAAGATATCGGCGCATTGAACGGATATATTGAAGAGATGATCAGCGGACAGAAAGTCATAAAAGTGTTCTGCCATGAGGAAGAGAGCTGTAAAGGATTTGATGAGAGAAATGAAAAGCTTTTTGAAAGTGCAGATCATGCAAACAAATGTGCAAATATTTTAGCGCCGATCAATGCGCAGATTGGCAATATCAGTTACGTACTGTGTGCGATTACAGGCGGCATGCTTGCTTTGAAACATGTTATGGGGCTTACCATTGGCGGCTTAGTCAGTTTTTTGACCTTCAATAAGTCTTTTAATATGCCAATCAACCAAATCAGCCAGCAGTTAAATGCAATCGTCATGGCGCTTGCGGGCGCGGAGAGGATTTTCCGTTTGTTGGATGAAGAACCGGAGGCGGATAACGGCTATGTAGAGTTAGTAAATGCAAAAGAAAAAGAAGACGGAAGTTTGGAAGAAAGTATAGAAAGAACCGGTATATGGGCATGGAAGCATTATCATAAAGAAAGCGATACGATTACCTATCAGAGGTTAAAGGGCAAGGTGGTTTTTGATCATGTAGATTTTGGGTATCATGATGATAAAATCGTTCTGCATGACATTGAACTGTATGCAAAGGAAGGGCAGAAAATTGCCTTTGTAGGCGCGACGGGCGCCGGCAAGACGACGATTACCAATCTGATTAACCGTTTTTATGATATTCAGGACGGAAAAATCCGGTATGACGATATCAATGTCAATAAGATTAAGAAAAAGGATTTGCGGCGCTCGCTTGGCGTAGTGCTGCAGGATACCCATCTGTTTACCGGAACAGTTGAGGAAAATATCCGTTACGGTAAGCTGGGAGCAACGCATGAAGAGGTAGTAAAGGCGGCAAAGCTTGCCAATGCGCACAGCTTTATTAAAAGACTGCCGGAAGGTTACGATACAATGCTTACCGGAGACGGCGCCAGTTTAAGTCAGGGACAGAGGCAGTTATTGGCGATTGCAAGAGCAGCGATTGCAGACCCGCCGGTACTGATCCTGGATGAGGCGACCTCATCTATTGATACCAGAACGGAAAAACTGGTACAGCAGGGAATGGACCGGCTAATGAGCGGCAGGACAACATTTGTCATTGCGCACCGGCTGTCTACGGTACGCAACAGCGACTGTATCATGGTGTTAGAGGACGGCAGGATTATTGAGCGCGGAACGCATGACGAACTTATTGAAAAACAGGGCAAATATTATCAGCTTTATACAGGCAAGGAAAAGAACGATCTGGCGGGTTAAGAAAAAAAGCCGTACATTTGGGAATGAAAATAAATGTACGGTTTTTTGTTTCCTAAAATATCCGTATATGTTATAATGGGGAAGAAAAGCAATCTTTACATGCGTATCGGATGGAAGGAGGAAGGGATGCTACAGGAAACATATGAGCGGATTATCAAATTATTTGAAGCGAATCATGGGTATTTAAGCGCAGCGCAGCTAAGGGAGGAAAAAATTACCACGATTCAGGTTAAACAGCTTTTGACGGACGGTATCCTGGAAAAGGTATCGCACGGGCATTACTGGTTAGTCGACAGGGAACATGGAAAACCGGAATATTATAAGATGATCGAAGTATGCCGGTCTCATCCCAAAGCAGTGATTTGTGCAGACAGCGCCTGTTATTATCACGGTCTGATAAAAAAAGAGCCGAAAAAGCTGTCCGTTGCGACATTGAAGACCGATCGTTCCCGGATGCGCTTTTCGTTTCCGATTACCAGGCACTATTATTCCAATCTGGCGTTTGAGCAGGAATTACAGACAGTCGATACTTCCTGCGGGCCGATACGGGTATACGGCGTAGAGCGCAGTGTCTGCGACGCCATACGCTTTCGTAAGGATATTGGAAAGAAACAGGTTTCGGAGATTATCACAAACTATATGAAAAGCAATCATAAGCAGTTAGAGCGCTTGTATGCATATGCAGACGCCATGCGCGTTGGTAAGATTGTCCGCACCGGTTTAGAGGAGGGAAAAATAAGATGAAAAATAAGATGGAAAACGGATATGATAAACTGATTCATTGTTATGAATGCGTGAAAAAGCAGGTGGATTTTACTCCTAAGATTGCGTTGGTCTTGGGGTCAGGTCTTGGAGATTATGCCGATGGCATTCAGGTAGAGGCGGAACTGCAATACAGTGACATTGAAGGCTTTCCGGTTTCTACGGTTGCCGGCCATGAGGGGAAATATATTTTCGGTTATGTAAAGGAAGTTCCGGTGGTATGCATGAAAGGACGCGTTCATTATTATGAGGGATACGATATCAGTGATGTTGTGCTGCCAATCCGTTTAATGAAGCTTATGGGGGCAGAGGTCCTTTTCCTGACAAACGCATCCGGCGGAATCAATCCTTCGTTTCGTGCCGGCGATTTTATGCTGATCAAAGATCAGATTGCCAATTTTGTTCCGTCGCCATTGATTGGGGCAAATATCGAGGAACTCGGCGTCCGTTTTCCGGATATGAGCGATATTTATGACCGTGAGCTGCAAAACGTTATTAAAAAAACAGCGGCTCTGTTAGATATTCCACTGCAGGAGGGAGTTTATATCCAGTTGACCGGGCCGAACTATGAGTCGCCTGCGGAGGTACGCATGTGCCGTACGCTGGGAGCCGACGCCGTGGGAATGAGTACTGCCTGTGAAGCGATTGCGGCAAATCATATGGGGATGAAGATATGCGGCATTTCCTGCATTTCCAATATGGGATGCGGCATTTCTGCAACGCCGTTGTCCCATGCAGAGGTACAGGCGACTGCAGACCGCGTCGCGCCATTATTTAAGAAGCTGGTAACAGAGGTCATTCAGAATATTGCAGAACGGAAAGGAGATTAGGTTGAATATTAGAATTTACAATGCCCGCATTTTGACGATGGAGGCTCATTGCGAGATACTGGAGGGCGAAATACAGATACAGGGAGATAGGATTACCTATCTTGGCAAGGAAAAACATTCAGACGACATAAAATGGGACAAGGAGATTGATGCAGAGAAAAATCTGATTATGCCGGGATTTAAAAATGCGCATACGCATTCGGCTATGACATTCTTACGCTCCTACGCAGATGACCTGCCGCTGCAGGAGTGGCTGTATCAGCAGGTTTTTCCGATGGAGGCGAAACTGACGGAAGAAGCCGTTTATTGGTTTGCCATGCTTGCCAATATGGAGTATTTAACAAGCGGCATTACGGCAAATTTTGATATGTATATGAAGAATGAAGCAAATGCCAAAGCCTCTGTGGATTCTGGCTTTCGCACGGTACTTTGCGGCAGTATCAATGATTTTGGGGGTACAGTCAGGGAAATCGAAGAGGAATACCGGCATTTTAATGATTACGACCCGTTGATTTCCTATCAGCTTGGTTTTCATGCAGAGTATACGACAAAACGGGAAATCCTGGAGGAAATGGCAGCGTTGGGGAAACGGTACAAAGCGCCGGTTTATACGCATAATTCGGAGACGGAACAAGAAGTGGCAGATTGTATCGAACGTTATGGAAAGACGCCGACTGCGTTTTTGGATTCGCTCGGCATGTTTGCCTATGGCGGAGGCGGATTTCACTGCGTGCATATGACGCAGGAGGATTTGGATATCTGTAAAGAGAGGGGAATCCGGATTGTAACGAACCCATCCTCCAATCTAAAGCTAGCAAGCGGCATTGCGCCAATCAAGAAAATATTAGATATGGGAATCGATCTGGCGATCGGTACGGACGGGCCGGCAAGCAATAATTGTCTGGATATGTTCCGGGAGATGTTCCTGGTAACGGGACTGCAAAAAGTTTCATTAAAGGATGCCTCTGCCGTAGATGCGCAGGAGGTACTTACGATGGCAACCGTTGGAGGCGCGCGTGTTATGGGATTAGACGATTGCGACATTCTGGCGGAGGGGAAATATGCCGATTTGATTATGGTCGATTTACATCAGCCCAATATGCAGCCAATCAATAATATTAAGAAAAATATTGTCTATAGCGGCAGCAAACAGAATATCAGGATGGCGATGGTTGCCGGAAAAATTTTATATCAGGATGGCAGTTTCCTGTTTGGGATAGAACCGGAAGAGGTCTATGCAAAGGTAAACGAGTGCATTGCGCGCATGAAAAAAGAGGGATAAACGGATTACGTATTTTCCAAAAGCGTGCTTTTTTCTTCCCATTCATTCATGAGTTCTTCGAGCCGGGAATCATTCTCGGCTCTTTTTGTTGTCAGTTCCTGCAATTTTACGGAATTTGTCATGTTGCCTGGATCCAACAGAGCGGCGTCCAGGGCTTCGTTGCGGCTCTCTAATGCATCAATTTCCTGTTCAATCTTTTTCAAAGCATTTTTGAGCTTACGGATACGGGCCTGCTCCTCTTTTTGCTGCTGCCAGGAAAGTTTGGAACGGCTTATGGCAGAAGCAGTCTGCCCGCTAACGGCATCCGGGGCGGATGGACGGTTTGCAGAGTTGGCCGGGCTCTTTTCGGTGCGATGGAAATAAGCGGCTTCTACATCTTCCTTTTTCTCTAAATAATAATCATAATTTCCAATATAATCTAACAGCGTATGTCCGGTTAAATCCAGGATACGGTGCGCCGTGGTATTGATAAAATAGCGGTCGTGGGAAACATATAATACAGTGCCTTCAAATTGATTTATCGCATTTTCCAGGATCGCTTTTGTATCAATATCCAAGTGATTGGTCGGCTCGTCCAGAATCAGGAAATTCGCATCGGAAAGCATGAGCTTTGCGAGGGAAACCCTGCCCCGCTCTCCGCCGCTTAAATTTTTGATCTTCATAAATACATCATCTTCCGTAAAGAGAAAGGCGGCAAGTACATTGCGGATTTCCGTATTCGTCATGTGAGGATAGGCGTTTTGTATCTCCTCAAAGATGGTATTTTCCATATGTAATACATGATGTTCCTGATCATAATAGCCAATCTCAACATTTGTCCCAAGCGTAAATGAGCCGTCGTCCGGCGGCAGGAGTCCGTTGATGATTTTTAAAAGCGTGGTTTTTCCGGAGCCATTCTCTCCAATTATGGCAATATGTTCGCCTCGTTTCACAGAAAAGTGAATATGGGAAAAGAGCGTAGTGCCATGAAAACCCTTAGAAAGGTCCTTCACATCTAAAACATCATTTCCGCTTTGGAGCGCCGGCGAAAAAAATAGTTTCATATCCGTTGTTTCGTCCATTGGTTTTTCTATCCGTTCGATTTTTTCCAATTGTTTTTCACGGCTTTCGGCGCGTTTCACAGATTTTTCCCGGTTAAATTGTTTCAGTTTGGCGATTACATCTTTCTGATGTTTGATTTCTGCCTGTTGATTGAGATAATGCTTCATCTGTGTTTCGAGGATTGCCTGTCTCTTCTGTGCATAGGCGGTATAATTGCCCGAATAGACCATGGCATGGCTTTGCCTGATTTCAATTATCTTTGTAACAATCTTATCTAAAAAATAGCGGTCGTGCGCGACAATTAAAACAGCTCCGGGATATTGCGCCAGATAGCCTTCCAGCCAGTGAACCGCGTTTAAGTCCAGATGGTTGGTCGGCTCGTCCAAAATGATTAAGTCCGGTGCGGTCAAAAGCATTTTTGCAAGAGAAACCCTTGTCTTTTCGCCGCCGGACAGAGATGTTACCGGTTTCCCGAAATCTTCCGTATCAAAGCCAAGTCCTTTTAGCACGCCAACCAGCTCACTCTGATAAGCATAGCCGTTTAGTTGTTCAAAGCGATGCTGCATTGCGTCAAATTGCCGGATTGATTTTTGCAGTTCTTCCTCCTGCATATGCTCCATCTGTGCGGATAAAGCAGCCATTTTTTTCTCTAATTGCACAATCTCCGGCTTTGCATCCTGCATTTCTTCTAAAATGGTACGTTCCGAATGGTACTCCTGGTTTTGCGCCAGATATCCTATCGTAGTGCCTTTGGCGAGAATGACTTCGCCTTCCTCCGCAGGTAGCTGCCCCACAATAATTTTTAAGAGAGTGGACTTGCCGGAGCCATTGATACCGACAATTGCCGCTTTTTCCTGTTCATTGATATGAAACGATATATCCGATAAAACCGTATCTGTTAAAAATGTCTTCTGAATATGACTGCACTGTAAAATCATAACAATTCCTCCAAAGCCAAATGGGTAGTGTCAAATAACTACCTATTTTTTATTTCTAAACCTTCATTTTTAGGGAGTTTGCAATTAAAAAGAGCATTA
>CANRJM010000002.1 GCA_947630925.1 uncultured Lachnospiraceae bacterium | reverse complement strand
CCTAACCCCTCATGAGTGAGGGGAACAGTCAGCTTTGCTGACTGGGGGAGTTGAAGTGTCGAAGACACTTTTTTATACAATAGAACATCGCAAATTGTTAATCTTTCTTAATAGAAATGCCGGGAAGGATTTCGCCAATATCATCCAGAAATTCGGCGGGTTCCTCGTCGGATTCGTCCTCTTCTTCCATTTCCTGCAAAAACTGGTTGAAAGCTTCGGATACAACCTCAAATTCATCCTCATCTACAGATGAAAAAACTGGTTCGCCGTTTGCATCTTCCGCATATTCCAGGAGAAGAGCTTCGCCTTCTTCAAAATCCTCCGCAGCTTCCAGTGGAAGGACTGCCACAAATTCTTTGCCAAGTTCTTCAATTTCAATGGCGGCAACAATTTCGGCATCCACATCATTGCCTTCCTCGTCTGTCAGTGTTACAATTGCGGTTTCTTCGTTGTCATCGTCAAAAAAAAGCGTATGATTTTTTTGGTTCATAAGAACTCCTTTCTACGAGCGGCAGTTTAGATTACCTGACATACCGCATTCTGAATTTGCATTCTGTGCTGATAGTAACATTGTGCTCACGGATTGTCAATTCCTCAGCAAAAATTTCATAAAAATAACATATTTGGGATGGAAAATATATCTAAATATGTTATAATAATATAGAGAATAGTCTATATTTAGGATTCTATGAGTTTTTGTATAGAGAAGGGGGAATGCATATGAGTAATATTTCAGGCATTGAAAAAGATTATTATAGCCAGGTTGCCAGCGGCTCAAGGATTCAGAAGGCTGCGGATGGAGCGGCAGAGTTGGCAATTATACAAAAAGAAGAAAGTCAGGTACGCGGTTATGAGGTTGGCACACGGAATGCAGAGGACGGGAAATCGCTTTTGAATGTGTCGGATGCGGGGATGAGTGCGATTGGCGATAACTTATCCCGTATGCGTGAACTTGCCGTGAAAGCGTCCAGCTCCGCTCTTTTGTCCGACAGTGACCGCAAAATGATTCAGGATGAAATCGAGCAGTTGAAGCAGGGGATTTCTGATATTGCGGAAAATACGCAGTTTAACACAAAGAATCTTCTGGATGGATCGAATCCGGATATCCATATTGCATCAGGCAGCGATGGCTCCGGTATGAACCTGAGTGTTGGAGACGCCACTTTGGAAGCGCTCGGAATTGCTGATTTTGACGTGACGAAAGATTTTTCCATTGACACATTGGATCAGGCAATGAAAAAAGTGTCATATGGAAGAAGCAGTATTGGCGCACAGAGCAATTCATTGGATTATACGATTGGTTACAACACCCATACGGCATATAACCTGACGGCAACAATGAGCCGGTTGGGAGATACGGATATAGAGAAAGCGGTATCTGAGATAAAAAAGAACCAGACCTTGCAGACATATCGTTTTATGATGCAGAAAAAGCAGCAGGAGAACGAGCAGCGTAAGCTTTCTATATTCTATATGTAATCTCGATGATGTTGAAAGGGTGTGACAGATATGGATAAAATTATTACGATCAGCAGGCAGTATGGCAGTGGCGGACGGGAACTGGGCCAGAAGCTTGCGCAAAGATATCATATTCCGTTTTATGATAACGAGTTGATCACACGCGCTGCAAAGGAAAGCGGTTTTGCCGAGGAAACATTTGAAAAGGCGGAGGATAAGGCGACGAACAGCTTGTTATATTCCCTCGCCATGGGAATCAATGTATATGGCAATCAGGATTTTGGTTTTTCCGGGTTATCATTAGATGACAGAATTTTTTTGGCGCAGTCCGGCGTCATCCGTAAAGTGGCGGAAGAAGGTCCGTGTGTTATTGTCGGAAGGTGTGCGGATTATGTATTAAAAGACTGGGAAAATGTATTTAATATCTTTGTCAGCGCATCTATGGATTATCGGATACAGCGCGCGATTCACAACTACGGAATAGAGGAAAAGAAGGCAGCAGAATTTATTTTAAAAAATGATAAACGCCGCGGCAATTATTACAGTTATCACGTTGGAGAGAAGTGGACCAATCTCAATAATTATGATTTGGTTATCCGAAGCAGCATCTCTGGTATTGATAAAGCGGTTGAATGTATTTGTGCCTACCTTGGGGATTAAAAAATTACAGTAATAATAAAGTTATTGTTATTACGGGGGGAGGAACTGTTATGGATTCAAAATTAGATAAAATCAGAGAAGTAATCCGAAAGGCTCAGAATATTGTACTGGTAAGCGGCAGCGGAGTGATAGATGAAACAGGATTAAATGGTATCCGTGCAGAGAAGATAGTGTATGATGTAGAGGAAAAATATGGATATTCCGGGGATGAGATTGTGTCATCCTTATTTTTCTCACGTCAGGTTGATAAATTTTATGACTATTATAAGAATGTTATTTTAGATGAAAGTAAAAAGAAGCCGGTTACGGTGTATAAAGCTGCGGCGGCTTTGGAAAAGGAAGGGAAGCTTAGTACCATTGTAACCCGTATGATTTATGGAAGTTATCAGAAGGCGGGATGTAAAAACGTAGTGGAATTATACGGCTCAGCAGAGGAAAACCGCTGCCCGATTTGCGGGAAGATATTTGATTCCGATTATATTAGGGAAGCAGAGGGAATACCAAGATGCGATGTTTGCGGCGTGCCGCTTCGTCCGGGCTTTACCCTGTTTGGGGAGCTGATTGACAATGGTCGTCTCACAAAGGCGAGCAATGCGGTGGAAAATGCAGAGGTATTAATTGTAGCGGGGATTTCTTTGAATTCGGCTACGTGGGCAAATATGCTTCGTTATTATGGTGGGAATAAGATGATTTTGATCAACGACCGGGAAAAAACGGGGGATGAGCGTGCCGACTATCGTGCATATGGAAATATTTCTGAAATATTCGGTTATGTAACAGATTTTAAAGACAAATAAAAATGGAACCGAATTGACAGGAATGCTATTTGTTTCTGAGCGAAAACATTTAGCTATGGCAGCAGATGAGAAACTGCATATGCGAACTGTGTAAACAGTTTTTTCGTCGCCTCTTTGCGACAAGTCGCTCAGAAATGGAGATTATGATGAGCAGAGTGAGAACAAGATTTGCACCAAGTCCAACAGGGAGGATGCATGTAGGAAACCTTAGAACAGCATTATATGAGTACCTGATTGCAAAGCATGCGGATGGCAGCTTTGTGCTTCGTATTGAAGACACGGATCAGGAACGTTTCGTACCGGAAGCGCTGGATATTATATATCATACAATGGAACTGACCGGTCTGGTTCATGATGAAGGGCCGGATAAGGATGGCGGCTATGGGCCATATGTGCAAAGCGAACGTATGAAAAGCGGCGTATATCTTGATTTTGCAAAACAATTAGTGGAGAAGGGAGAGGCGTACTATTGTTTCTGCACTAAGGAGAGGCTTGATTCTCTTCGGGCGTCGGATAAAACAGAGTCTGGAAAAGAGATTGCAAAATACGATAAACATTGTCTGCATCTGTCGAAGGAGGAAATTGCGGCAAATCTGGCGGCTGGGAAACCATATGTAATCCGGCAGAATAATCCTGAGACCGGAACAACGACATTCCATGATGCTATTTATGGAGATATCACGGTTGACAATGAAGAATTAGACGATATGGTTTTAATTAAAGCGGATGGGTATCCGACGTATAATTTTGCCAATGTGATAGATGACCATTTGATGAATATTACGCATGTTGTCCGCGGAAATGAATATTTGTCATCCGCGCCAAAATATAATCGTTTATATGAAGCATTTGGCTGGGAGATACCCGAATACGTACATTGTCCGATTATCACAGATGAAAATCATAAAAAACTATCGAAACGCAGCGGGCATTCTTCAGTAGAGGATTTATTGGAGCAGGGCTTTTTACCGGAAGCTATTGTGAATTTTGTTGCGCTTTTAGGTTGGAGTCCCAGTGAAGACAGAGAAATTTTTTCGCTGGAAGAATTGGTAGAGGCTTTTGATTATCATCATATCAGCAAATCGCCGGCAGTTTTTGATATTACGAAGGCAAAATGGATGAATGGAGAGTATATTAAAGCGATGGATATGGAGCGTTATCTTGAATATGCGCTTCCGCTCATTCGTAAAGTTGTTACAAAAGATTATGATTTAGTCAAAATTGCAGAACTGGTCAAGACCAGAATAGAGGTATTTCCCGATATTGCTGAAAAGATTGATTTTTTTGATGAACTTCCGGAATATGATGCCGATATGTATATCCATAAAAAGATGAAGACGAATCGTGAAAATTCTTTGCAGGTTTTACGCGACATGCTTCCACGTCTGGAAGAACTGTCAGAGTATTCGATTCCTTCGATTGAAGCGCTCTGCAAGGAATATATTGCAGAACACGAGCTGAAAAACGGGCGGGTATTATGGCCGCTTCGTACAGCGGTATCCGGCAAACAGATGACGCCTGGCGGCGCTTATGAGATTATGGAGATTCTGGGCAAAGAAGAGTCCCTTTTGCGTATCCGCAAGGGGATTGCACTATTGGAAAGAGAAGATTAGGAAAGGAATTTTTAAAATCGATATGCATCTACAGCAATTAAATGAAGCGCAGCGGCAGGCTGTGCTTCATTATAAAGGGCCGATGCTTGTCCTGGCAGGTCCTGGCAGCGGTAAGACGCGCGTAATTACGGAAAGGATTTGCTTTCTGACAGAAGAAAAGAAAGTAGATCCGGACCGCATTCTTGTGATTACCTTTACAAAAGCTGCTGCAGTTGAAATGAAGCAGCGTTATCAAAAAATACATTCTATCCCTTGCGCTGGGGTTCATTTTGGCACATTTCATGCCATCTTTTTCATGATTTTAAAATATGCATATGGTTATACGGCAGATAATATTATCCGCGAGGAAGTCCGCCGCGGGCTTTTCAGGGGATTTTTGCAAGAGACAGATTTGGAACTGCAGGATGAAAATGAATTTATTTCTGATTTGGAATCAGAAATCAGCCGTGTAAAAGCGGAGCGGATGGATTTGTCAAATTATCATTCGACGCTCTGCTCCAATGAGATTTTTGGTAAAATCTTTCAAAACTACCAGAAGGCATTGGAAAGGAGGCGGCTGATAGACTTTGACGATATGTTAGTCCGCTGCCATGAACTGTTAAAAGAGCGGACAGATATTAGGGAACAGTGGCAGAAACAGTTTGAGTATATTTTAATTGATGAATTTCAGGATATATGCAGAGTACAATATGATGTGGTACGTCTTCTGGCAGAGCCGCACCGTAATCTATTTATTGTTGGAGATGACGATCAGTCTATTTATGGCTTTCGGGGAGCCAGGCCGGATATGATGAAACAGTTTTTAGAGGACTATCCGGAGGCGGAACAATGTTTGCTTGGGACAAATTACCGCTGCGCCGCTCCGATTGTCAGAGCGGCAGGCTGCATGATTGCAAAGAATAAAGACCGACTGCCTAAGAATATTATGGCAGCGAAGGGAAAACTTACTGCGGAGTCCGATGCGTTAGAACTCAGAGAGTATACATGCGTGCAGGAGGAAAATGAAACGATTCGGGAAAAAATCATGGAATATCGGAAGGCGGGGATTCCGTACCGTGAGATGGCAGTGCTTTTTCGGACAAATACGCAGGCGCGTCCCCTAAGTTCAAAGTTGATGGAGCAAAATATTCCGTTTCATATGAAGGAGCAGCTTCCAAATCTGTATGATCATTGGATGGTTCAGGATATTATCGCATATGTAAGAATTGCATTGGGCAGCCGTGACCGCAGCCGGATTTTACGGATTATTAACCGTCCGAAACGATATGTACGCAGGGATGCTTTTACCGAACCTTATGTCGATTGGGAACAATTGAAACGGTTTTATGAGGATAAGGATTGGATGGTAAATCGGATTGAGCAGTTGCAGTATGATTTATCAATGTTGGAGAAGATGAAACCATATGCCGCAGTGAATTTTATACGCCGTGGAATCGGATATGATGATTATATTCGGGAATATGCAGAGAATCGGGGGATTGGGGCAGAGCCAATGTTTGATATTCTGGACGAATTGCAGGAGGAAGCAAAGCTGCAGGATTCCTTTGAGGCATGGTTTTGTTATATGCAGAAATATAAGGAGAAGTTAAAAGAGCAGACAGAAAAAAGCATTGCCATGCGGAATGGAAAGGATCAGGAAGATGCCGTTATGCTTATGACAATGCATGGTTCAAAAGGCCTGGAATTTGAGTGTGTGTTTCTTCCAGACGCAAATGAAGGCGTTATTCCGCATAAGAAGTCGGTTCTTTGCGCGGACATGGAAGAGGAAAGGCGAATGTTTTATGTTGCAATGACACGGGCTAAAAGCCACTTACATATTTCCTATGTAAAAGAGCGGTTTCATAAAGAAGTCGATAGTTCCAGATTTGTAGAGGAACTGAAAAAGGGTATGCGGAGTATATAAAAAGGTAAATCAAAATATGTTTTTATGGTATTTTCGATATTCCGCAGGGCTTTGGTTGACATATTTTTTAAATTTCGTATGGAAATAATCCACGTTGCGGTATCCGACTTTCTCTGAAATTTCATAGACCTTTAGGTCCGTATTTTTTAAAAGGTCTTTTGACTGCCTGATACGCACCTGGTCAATAAACATATTGAACCCCATACCGACCTTTTTGTTGAAGATTTTTCCGAGATAGGAGCTGTTGTATCCAAAAAGCGGGGCAATATTCTCCAATTTGATATTATCCATGTAGTTGTGTTCGATATAGCGGATGATATCATCCATTACACTGCTGCTGGATGGATTTCCAATCGACTGCATGATCATCTCAAACTGTTCTGTGAAGAAAAGGATAATTTCATAAAGATAGTATTTTTCGTTAATTGTATTAATAATTTCCGCATTTCTCGGAAAGGGAATCTTCACGTTGTGGTACAGGTGAGAGATTTTTTCCTTAATGGAAAGATAAAGGTCTGTGAGGAACAGCTTGATTTCTGAAATATCATCTGAGGAATAATATAATTTTTGTTCTAATTCTTTTAGGGTTTCTGCCACTTGATTCCGTTTGATCGCCTGGATATATCCGGTCAGTTTTTCGCAGTAATCCTGCAGAATATCCGGGGATAACGGGCAAGTTTCGTGCTGCGTAACCTCAGGCAACTGATGATAGCCAAAGGTATGCTGCTTGTACTCGCAGAAAAAACGCCTCTGCAGCAGACGCAGGGCTTCATTATAAGAGATGTGGATTTCATCAACCGAATGGACAATACGTCCATAGGTAATAAAGAGAGAATCCAGCGGAGAATTTGTCTGGGGCTTTTGCTCTCTTTCATAATGCTCTAAAAACTCTTCGAATTTTTTTATGATAAAACGGCCTTTTAAGAGAATAATCTCATTATTCTCTATCGTGATATTTTCGTAAGAACTATTATCTTCGTTTGTTACTTTTAATAAATCAGAAAAACGGTAAGGCATGGTAGTGGCGTGATGGCTGTATTTTTCGTAGATCACTACCTGATATTCCGAAGCATTCAGATTGAGTTCCGCTAAATCAATAGAATCAATATGCTCTTTCCCTGCAAAAATATCATATAAAATCATTCTGTGCGCTTTTTTGCGGTAATGGTTATGGGCGTTGCGCTGTTTTGCTTCCTGATGAAGGAGTTGTCTGATTTCCTGAACGGTTTCTGAAAGTTCCTGTTCGTCAATTGGTTTTGTCAGATAATATTCTACGCCGTAACGAATGGCAGCCTGGGCGTATTTAAAGTCAGAGTAGCCGCTTAGGATAATGATCTTTCCCTTATAACCATTTTGGCGGATTCCTTTCACGACGTCAATCCCTGTCATGCCAGGCATACGAATATCCATCATTACAACATCAGGATTATGTTTTGCGATAAAATGTAAAGCGTCTTCTCCATTGGAAGCCTCTCCAATAATCTCAAAGCCATAATCTTCCCATTCTATAATACATTTTAATCCCTGCCGGATAATCAGCTCGTCGTCCGCAATAAAAACAGTATTCATAGTCAACCTCATTTTTACTAAATATGTGCTACTTTCGTTTTCGCTGTTCTAAAACTTTCTTTTTTTCATAATTTGATTATAACGAATAAAAATTAAAGTGTCAAAAGGGGGGCGCTATGAATATATTGACATTTTTATCCAATATAATGATTCCTTTGATTATTTTCTATATTATTGGGTATGGTCTGCTAAGCAAAACAGATATTTTTGATGCATTTGTCAAAGGCGCGGCAGATGGCATGAAAGTAGTTGCAGGGATTTTGCCGACCTTGATTGGTCTGATGATTGCCATAGGGATTTTGCGGGAATCCGGCTGTTTAACCGCACTGGCAAATACGATCAAGCCCTTTGCAGACGCTGTCCGCTTTCCGGCGCAGGTAGTGCCGCTTGCCCTGATTAAAATGGTTTCATCTTCGGCTGCAATGGGGCTGCTTATTGACATTTTTAAACAGTTTGGCACGGATTCTGTGGAGGGGTATTTGTCCTCGCTTTTGATGTGCTGCTCAGAAACCATATTTTATACCATATCAGTATATTTTCTGGCTACCAAAGATAAGGAGCACAAAGCAATAAAGGGCGGGAGATGGCTGCTTGCCGGGGCCTTGCTCAGTACATTTGCGGGAATGGCTGCAAGTATGGTTCTGACCAATATGATGCTTTGACAGGATAGAAAAAAGGCGGAACACCCTTGACATTTATAAAATATGATGGTAGTATATATATCGTTCGTTGTGTAGTAATACAGTGAAATAGGCGGAAGTGCTGGAATTGGCAGACAGGCTAGACTAAGGATCTAGTGTTGGCAACGACGTGTGGGTTCAAGTCCCATCTTCCGCAGGAAAAAGTGCGAAGCCGGATATTCAGGCTTCGCACTTTTTTGGTAGATAGGAAATTGTGGATAATGCAACGGTGTGGCTTGGCAACGTGCGGACGTTGCCTTTTTTGCCGGATAGGAAATTTATTATTTTACGGTAACGGTTACATAGGCTTTCTTCCTGTTATAGGTGATAACACGAATGCGTGCCCTGCCCTTCTTCTTTGCCTTTACTTTCCCGGTGGAGGTAACAACAGCCACTTTTGGATTGAGAGATTGGTAACGTATCTGAAAACTGGCGCTTTTTTTGTTCAGCTTTACGATAATCTTAGTAGTTTTTCCCTTCTTGAGTTTCTTTTTCTTCAGGCTGGCCTTCACTCTGGAAGGCGCTTTTTTCACAGTTATCTTTATTGTACATTTTGCGCCGGAAGGAGCTGTGGCGGTAATCTTAGCGTTTCCTGTTTGTTTTGCTGTTATTTTTCCATTTGCATTGACTGCAACCACGTTTGAGTTAGAACTTTTCCAGGACAAATGTGATTTTTGGGAGGCTGGCTGGGTTTTTACAGGAAGCGCCAGAGTCTCGCCTTTTCCCAAAGTGAGATTTTGCACGGAAGAAGTAATTTTTGTTTTGGTAGGTTGCTGATGGACAGATGTACCCGCAGAGGAAGCCGTGGACGAATTTATATTTGCGCCTGTACCGGGGTTAGTACCTGCGCCTGGGTTGTCGTCTTGTTCTACAGAAGTTGCAAATGCTTTCACACAGACATTATTCCATCCCATGACACTGGTATCCATCCAACTTTTGGAAGAGTTCAGGCTGCCCCCGTCAGAAGCAAGAAAGAGATAGCTCTGGCCATTCCGGCTGTTGTAATTGTATCCATTTTTCGGATTGGATTCTCCTTCGATTGGAACATAGACGGTGCTGCTGTCAGCAATAAAGGTAACTCTGATTAGGAAGGATTCTCCGATTCCAATGGTAACCGGTTTTGTAAGTGGAACCGTGTGGTAACCGGCCCGTGCTATGGTACCCGTTACGGTGCAGTTCTCTACAACCGTTCCGTCTGTCGGGCTGCCGGCTTGAGCGTTGCGGAGAATTTCTATTTTATAGGCCTGGTTATCAGAGATAGTATGAATACCGGCAGCTTCAACCCTTTGAGGGGTGGTTTCCGTGTTGGTAAACAGATTTTCATATGCAATATCTTCCGTATCGTATGCGCAGGCGCCCCATCCAGCTCCGTCATATTGGAAATTGGTATTATAGGTATCGGCGCTTTCTGCTTCAAAAGAATAAAATTCTGTTAAAGAGGAGTCGTAATACGACAGCCAGAAGCAGCCGTCCATCCCAAAGGTGTCGCCATAGCTGTTGGCGATAAGCCAGGCGCCGCTTCCATCAGGAGAACCGGTAAAGGTATTAAAATTATCATCCCATCCTATAATTGTAACGCAGTGGTTAGCTTCCTCCGGGCTTTGCGTGCCGTAGATCGAGTAGACGCCGTCGTTTTCATATACTGACTGCCGGTATGCAGGCTCGCCTTGAGACGGCATATAAAAGGAAAGGGACAATGCGCCATAATCAATAATTGCCTGTTTAATATCGTTGCGGTTTGCGGTATCATAGCAGTTGCTTTCTTTGAGATGTACTGCGGATTTCAAACGGAGATCTGCGTCTGCATTATTCATGTTTGACGCCATTTCCCTTAATTCATTCATAGAAGAGGCGGAAAAAGGAGCGTCTTCTTCTTTCGCGGCTCCCCACCAGTTTGCAAGTGTAAAGCAGGAAAATAATGGGTTTCCACCCAAATTATAAATATCCTTGCCGGAGATATTGGAAAACGCCAGAGAATCTCCATAAAGAGGGTCTGTCCATTCGGTCAGAGGGGTATAGGTATACCAGGCTAAATGATTTTCGGAATAATCCGTTTGTTCCGGAGGCGTAATTCCCTTTAGGATACTGGTTGCCTCCAACGCCTTGAGCGAAGAAAAAGCCCAACAGCATCCGGAATAGCCCTGATCTTTAATTGGAGTAATGGAATCGTTTTCTTCCCTGGAATCATAGGAGGACGGCAGGTTAACGGCTCTCTTTTTAGCAGTTGCTTTTTTGTTTCCCTTGAGGGTCATCTCATTTCCGTTTTTATCTACATAGTGATAGCGCATTAAATCGCCGTTTTGTCCGGATGATACACGCGTTAAGGTGCGAATGTCGGAAGCGGTGTCTTTTCCAGTTGCTGCGCCTGTTGTTGCCATGGAAGGAGACAGAATCAGTGAGAGTGTCAGTGGAGCAAGAAGCCATATTTGTTTTTTTATCATATTTCCTCCTTTAATTGACTTTTTGTTTTGAAAAAGCTGTTATATGTTTTTTGTTTTCACTGTTTTGCGCCTAAGACAGTTTCTGTCTTACGAAAGCGCTGTCTGCCGGAGAAAGTCCGTAACTTTACATATTATAAATTTTATGATACTTTATTTTGTGATAAATTTATGTTATTGCCATATCAAAAACAATTATATAACATATATCGGTAATTTTACAGTTTTTTTCAAGCGTTGGGAAAGGAATTACTACTATTTATAAATGTTGCTTGCCATCTATCTGTCAGGACTGCCGCTGGATATGGTACATGCAGTGTCTACTGTTGTATTTCTTGCGGTCGCAGGAAAACCGGTATTAGAAAAATTAGAAAGAGTAAAAAATCGATATGGTATTTAGGCGATTGCATGAGATACTGTATGGAGTGAAAGGGGATACATTGTTATGCAAAAAAAAGTCATTATTATTGGCGCAGGACCGGCAGGTCTGACTGCCGGCGTGGAATTACTGAGAAAATCATCAGACTATGAGGTGCTTATCCTCGAGGAAAGTCAGGTGGCAGGAGGTATTTCGCGTACGGTCAAATATGGAGGGAAGCGCATGGATATTGGCGGACACCGCTTTTTTTCCAAAAGTCCGGAGGTAAACCGTTGGTGGCGGGATTTTCTTCCGCTTCAGGGAAAAGAAAGCTATGACGATAAGGTGCTGCATCGGGAATCTGATTTGTCAAAGGGTGGACCGGATCCGGAGCGGGAAGACAGAGTTATGCTTTCCAGAACGCGTATTTCCAGAATATACTATAAAAATAGTTTTTTCGATTATCCAGTAAAAATGAATGCAAATACAATAAAAAATTTAGGTTTTTTCTCTTTTATGGGAGCAGGTTTCAGTTATTTGAAAAGTGTTTTTTTCAAATTACCGGAAGATAGTCTGGAAAATTTTTATATCAATCGTTTTGGGAAGAGATTATATTCCATGTTTTTTGAAAAATATACGGAAAAGCTTTGGGGGAGACATCCAAGGGACATTTCTGCTGATTGGGGCGCCCAGCGCGTAAAAGGGCTGTCCGTGTTTGCGATTCTTAAGGATATCTTATCCAAAAGCATTCTGGGAAAACGCCGTAAGAAGATAGAGACTTCTTTGATTGAAAAATTCTTATATCCGAAATATGGACCGGGACAGCTATGGGAATGCGCTGCGCAGGAGTTTGAGGAAAGGGGCGGTAAAATACAGTATGGTGCAAAGGCGACAAAGTTTCATGCGGACGGCAAAGCATTGTCGGCTGTAACGTACATCAAAGACGGAAAAGAGGAAACGATAGAAGCAGATATCATACTCTCCAGTATGCCGCTCAAAGACTTGACAGAAGGTCTTCCTGAAGTACCGGAATCCATTCAGGCGATAGCGCATGGGCTTCCTTACCGTGATTTTGTTACGGTAGGAATTGAGGTTTCTAAATTGGCGCTAAAAAATCAGACAGACAGAAAGACGCTTCATGACATTGTGCCGGATTGTTGGATTTATGTACAGGATGCCGGCGTTAAGCTGGGCAGGGTACAGATTTTTAATAACTGGTCGCCGTATATGCTAAACCACCCGGAGAAAACAGTATGGCTTGGCTTGGAGTTTTTCTGTACCGAGGGAGACCGCTTTTGGAATATGACATCGGAAGAGTGGGAAACTTTCGGCGCAGAGGAACTTCGTAAATTAAAGATTATTGCAGCGGACGAAGAAATTTTGGATTCCCACTGTGAAAAGGTAAAAAAGGCATATCCGGCATATTTTGATACATATAACAGAATAGACGAGCTGATTGCTTACCTCACGGAGCATTTTGAAAATTTGTATTGTATCGGAAGAAACGGACAGCATCGTTATAATAATATGGATCATTCCATGGAAACGGCATTTCAGGCAGTAGCGAATATACTGAGCGGCAGAAAAGAGAAGGATAACATTTGGAATGTCAATACAGAGCAGGAATATCATGAGATACAATCTGAGCCGGAGGGTGGAGAAGGATAATCGGTCTTTGATAAAAAATGCCATAATTACAGATAATGAGAAAAAGAACTTGTAAGAGTTTGCAAAATATTATATAATGCTTTACGAAAATGATGGGAAACGGTTATAAAATTATGGCAGTTGTTTTTCGGTCTTTTTTGAGAATATATGCAAGGAGGATTTTCATGAGAAAAAAGATATTAAGCATATTGTTATGTACGGCAATGACTGTTGGAATGCTGACAGGCTGCGGTTTCAATGATAAGTCAGAAAAATCGGATATGGGAGACGGCGGTTCAGATGCCACTGCGCTTCCGACGAATGCGGTATCCGGCAATGCAGATGCGGAAGATGCGTTTGTAGTATGGGGATGGAATGAAGATATTCAGAAGATTCTTGATGGTCCGTTTAAGGAAGATTATCCGGATCTTTATGAGAGAATTGTATTTGTCAATACGGCAGGTTCTGATTTTTATCAGACAAAGGTTGATGAGATAATCGGAGATGAGAGCAACAGTCTGTATCCTGATTTGATGGGATTGGAAGTTGATTATGTTTTAAAATATGTAAACAGCGATTATCTGTTAGATGTTTTTGAACTGGGAATCCAGCCGGTAAATTATGCGAACCAGTATTCTTATAATCTGGAACTGGGTACTGATCAGAACGGCAGGGTTAAGGCGTTGTTCTGGCAGGCAACACCGGGATGCTGGCAGCTAAAGGCTAATTTCTGTAAAGAATATTTAGGGACTACCGATCCTGATGAGCTGCAGAAAAAGTATTTTTCTACCTGGGATAAGATTCTTAAGACTGCTAAGAAGGTCAATAAGGCGTCAGGCGGTAAAGTAAAACTCCTTTCCGGTTATGAGGATACATTCCGCGTATTCTCAAATGCACGTAAAGTTGGCTGGTATAAGCGGGGAGAAGACAAGATTTTAATTGACAATCAGATGCAGGAGTATATGGAACTTGCGAAGAAGCTGTACGAGGGCGAGCTTACCTATAATACGGATCAGTGGGGCGCTGACTGGTATGCGAATATGGAGGGCGATGGTAAAAAAA
The DNA here is from genome assembly GCA_947630925.1 of uncultured Lachnospiraceae bacterium. Taxonomy (GTDB): domain Bacteria; phylum Bacillota; class Clostridia; order Lachnospirales; family Lachnospiraceae; genus Butyribacter. The sequence goes on along the minus strand of CANRJM010000002.1, from coordinate 213,862 downwards.
CAAACGCCGTGCTTGCTTACACGGGATGCCCATGGTTCACATATTGGAGCCTGAAAGACTCATGGAAAAACAATACGATTCTTGTGGCAGGCCCGCAGCGGTTCTACTGGGGCGGTACAGGCCTTGCAGCAACCGTTGGATGTTCTGATAAGAAGTTAGCAGGAACGATTATTAAGTATTTCACATGCAGTAAAAAATCCATGATTAAGATCAATCAGCTAAATAGTGACTTTGTCAATAATAAAGCGGCGATTCAGGAGCTTATGACGGGGATTGTTAGCTGCGACTACTTATATCCGGAAGCATATCAGAATATTTTGGAATTTTATTTACCGCTTGCCGACGGTATTGATGCTTCAACTGTAACGGCGGAGGATCAGTCAATTAACCTTATGTGGAATACACAGGTTAAGGAATATGTTAATGGGAATAAAAGTGCTAATGAGATGATGAAAGATTTCAAAGAGGAGGTTCATGATTCCTATAATTATTTAAGCATAGAATGATTCAAATTGCAGTGTATGGAATTGCTCTTTACTGCTTCCTTCTGAATAAGGAGGAAGCAGTTTTTGTGAAATGCTTTTTACCGCCTGCAAAAAAGACCCGATGCGGCGGTAAACGTACGCTCGCTTTGGCTATTTGTTTCTGAGCGAAAACAAATGGCAAAGCGGACAGGATTCGCTTTTGATGGCAGATGAGGAACGGCATATGCAAACTGTGTAAACAGTTTTTTTCCATCGCCTCTTCTCGACAAGTCGCTCAGAAATGGAGAATGGTATGAGAAAATATTTTCAGAAAATGTTTACTATAATATTAGTGTTTTCTCTTATGATGGGCTGTATTGGGTGCAGTGATGAAAAAAAAGAGCCAAAACCGCGGCCTAAGGTTACGGCAAAAATCGATGAAGGAAATGCAAATGCAGATGGAAAGGGAGAAGGACAGGCGGATGTTCCTTTGATTATAGGATGCTCCGGCTTTTCAAGACAGTTTAATCCGTTTTTGGCGTCCGGACAGGCGGACAGACAGGTAGTAGACCTGACACAGGTTTATCTGGTAACAAATGATAGGGCAGGCCGCATTGTTTATAAGGGAATTGATGGAGAACTTCGGAAATATAATGGGAAAAACTATACCTATTATGGCGCCACCGATCTTTCCGTAAAATATGATAAAAAGTCGGATACTTCTGTCTATCGCATTAAACTGCGTGATGATTTGCTTTTTAGTGACGGCGAAAAGCTTACGATAGATGACGTTATCTTCTCCATTTATGTTTTGTGTGATTCTGATTATAAGGGCAGTGCGATTTTAAAGAATATGCCAATCCAGGGGCTGACTAATTATCTGGCAGACAGTACAAAGGCAGAAAAACTGTCGGAGAAGAAGGTTAAGCAGTATATAAAGAAGCACTATCATAAACTTTCAAAACATTTCAATAAGCAGGATAAATATTTTGACATGCAAATGGAGCGTCAGGCAAGAATTGCGCTATCCGGGAAAAAAGGGAAAAAAGTAAAAAATATTTCTGGTATTAGGAAAATCAACGATTATGAAATGAGCATTACTACCTCCGGTTATAACCGGGAAATGACAACGGCTCTGAAGATTCCGATTTGTGCGCTGCATTATTACGGGGATACGGAAAAATTCGATATTGGGAAGAATCAGTTTGGGTTTGTGCGCGGAAATATTTCTTCTATTTTGGCGAATAAGACCAATCCGGTTGGCGCTGGGGCATATCGTTTTATTAAGTGTGAAAATGACGTTATTTATTTTAATTCCAATGAATTATATTATTTAGGATGTCCCGAAATTGCTTTTTTGCAGATGAAAGATATGACAGAAACACTGCAGGAAACCAATCTGGAGATTAAGAAAAAGCAAATGGAAGAGCTGCAGCAGCAACAACAACAGGAAGAGAAACCGCATCCTTCCATATGTCCGGTTGCTGAGATCATGGAGGTGACCGAAGGGACGGCGGATGCGTTGAATGCTTCTTTTCCGGAGGAGGAATTGCCTTGGATTATGGGGGCAAATTCAAACAATAAGTTTTCGGGAAATACTCTGGATACCCGGTTTGTTGGGGATGGGCAATATCATTATATTGGTATAAACGCTTCCCGGGTGGCAATAGGAAAGGATGCAGGGAGCAATGCTTCCAAATATCTGAGAAAGGCGTTAGCATCGGTATTTAGCGATGCAAGATCGGCGCTGCTGCAGGAGGAGGGAGCAAATGTCCGATTGGTAAACTATCCGGTTGCGGCAGAGTCGTGGCTTTCCCCAAATCCGGAAGAGGAACAATATGCGGCTGCTTATTCCAGAGATATCCGCGGGGACAAAGTCTATGACAGTTCAGAAGAAGCAGGAAGCGACAGAACGGCGCTTGTGAAAAAAATGGCTCTGGAGTATCTGCAGGCGGCGGGTTATCAGGTACAGCAGGGGAAAGTAGTTGCAGCGCCGGAAGGCGCTCTCAGCGAGTTTACAATATGGGTTGCAGACGGGCAGAAAAACCGGCTTTACCCGGTTGTGGAAAAGGCGGTCCAAATACTGGGCGATATGGGGATTACGCTGAAAATGGAATCCATAAATGGAACAGGAGCGCTGCAGAAAAAACTGCAGTCGGGTATGCAGCAGTTATGGGTTGCTTCCCGCGCTGTCAATGATATGGATATGCAGGCAAGATATGCAGCGAAAAACAATCCGTTTGGGATAAAAGATAAAGTGTTGAATCGGACCATTCGGGAGCTGGATCGGCTGATGTCATCATCAGAGCGGAAGGAAAGATATCAGCGATGCTTTGAGCATATTATGGATGGTGCGGTTGAAGTGCCGGTTTGTGAATATTATACAATTACGTTGTATAGCAGCAAGCGGATTGACATGGATACCATTGCGAAAGATGTAACGGTATATTATAGTTGGATGAATGAAATGCAAAAGGTGCGTATGGAGTGATATATGGATTTTCGTGTTGGAGAGATCATAAAAATGAAAAAACAGCATCCCTGTGGAACAAACGCATGGGAAATTATCCGGGTTGGAATGGACTTTCGTCTCAAATGCCGCGGATGCGGCCATCAGGTTATGCTGTCCCGGAAGCAGGTAGAGAAAAATTTTCGTGGTAAATTGGAGAATGAATAAGCGGAGCAATTAAAAATTTGCTGTAAAATTGCTGTAATTGCGAAAAAAATGTTGCATTGCTTGTATAAATGTGGTAACATAATCAATTGTGATACGTAAATTTTCCTTGTTCTCTTCTGTTAGGGCAAAGCGCATGATAAATGCGCCGTTTCAAGACTTATCACAAGTAGTGGGACTGCTTTTGGAACGAAGCTGTGAAGAGGACCAGAGACCAAAAGGAGGTACAGGCAACTATGAACAAATATGAATTAGCGCTGGTTGTCAATGCTAAGATCGAAGAAGACGCAAGAGCAGCCACTGTAGACAGAGCAAAGGAGTATATTGCAAAGTTTGGTGGGACTGTCACAGAGGTTGAAGAATGGGGTAAGAAGAGACTTGCTTACGAGATTCAGCATATGAAGGAAGGATATTACTACTTCATCAAATTCGATGGTGACACTACTGTTCCGGGAAATTTGGAACAATCTGTTCGTATTATGGACAACGTCATCAGATTCTTATGCGTTAGACAGGAAGCATAGAAAGGAAGGTTTCCTAGCATGAACAAGGTTATTTTAATGGGGCGTTTGACACGTGATCCGGAGATGCGTTATTCATCCGGAGAAAATCAGACTGCGATTGCCAGATATACACTTGCGGTAGACCGCAGATTCAAACGTCAGGGCGATGAACAGACTGCAGATTTTATTAACTGTGTGGTATTTGGAAGAGGTGCGGAATTTGCACAGAATTATCTTCATCAGGGAATAAAGATTGCGGTAACCGGCCGTATTCAGACCGGCAGTTACACGAATAAAGATGGACAACGTGTTTTCACTACGGAAGTGGTAGTTGAAGAACAGGAATTTGCCGAGAGTAAAGCCGCATCTGAGCATGGCAGAAGTGGATATCAACAGGCAGCTCCATCCAGACCGGAACCGACACAGGCTGCCGGAGACGGATTCATGAATATTCCGGATGCCATAGACGAGGAGTTACCATTTAAAAATTAGGACAATCCGGAAACGATTAAAGGAGGTTTCAAAATGGCATACAACAAAGGTGATAAGGAAAATGCTTCTCCAAAGAGAAGACCGGTGCGCAGAAGAAAGAAAGTATGTGTTTTCTGTGCAGATAAAGAAAATAACGCTATTGATTACAAAGATGTAAACAAGTTAAAGAGATATGTATCAGAAAGAGGTAAGATTCTTCCAAGAAGAGTTACGGGCAATTGTGCAAAACATCAGCGGGCTTTGACAGTAGCAATCAAACGCGCAAGACACGTAGCAATTATGCCGTATACGATTGATTAATTGACAGAATGTTTTAAATCCTTCCGTACCAATGCGTACGGAGGGATTTTTTAACAAGGTTCGGATGAATCCCGCAAATGCGCGAATCGTACCAAAAGTTTGCTTTTTTCTTGAAAAAATAAGAAAGCTGTGCTATAATGCATTCATTGTGCAGATGGATTGCGTAGGGATGAGCGGTATTCCGGAATGGAAACTGCATCGGATGATAGGGCTGCCATGGCAGATAATTGATACTGTGGCAAATCCAATAGAAATCAGCACAGATATTATGGCGGATTTTATGAAAATCGGGATATATCAGAAGAAAATATGCGTCGAATAAGCGATACCCTTTTCGCAGGCAGCATCAGCAGGAAGGCTGTCCTGTTTGGGATTGCATTATGGGATGGCGGCAGAAGAAGATATATCCTTTCTGGGATTTGGTATCATCTTATGTATTTCTGGAATGAAACATCCGGCGTGCCGGATGTTGTTTTATCTTATATATGCATTCAGCAAAAAAACCACATGTTTAATAATTTGATATCTTATATTTATTTTGGATTTAATGAGATGAAAGGCAGATTTGCAAAAGGAGAAGAAGATGAAAAAAACAGTTCATACATTTCAGGAAGCAAAAAATCTTGGGGAAAAGCTTACCATGCTTACAGCGTATGATTATTCTACTGCAAAACTGATTGATGAAGCGGGGATTGATTCTATTTTAGTAGGCGACTCTCTGGGAAATGTTGTTTTGGGATATGAGGATACGATTTCGGTAACAATGGAGGATATGATTCATCACGGCGCTGCAGTGGCACGAGGAGTCAAAGAGGCTTTGGTTGTGATCGATATGCCTTTTATGTCCTATCAAACTTCCGTTTATGATGCAGTGGTTAATGCCGGACGGCTGATGAAAGAAGGACGCGCCAATGCGGTAAAATTAGAAGGCGGTATCAGTATCTGTCCACAGATCAAAGCGATTACGGAAACAGGGATTCCGGTAGTGGCACATTTGGGGCTGACGCCGCAGTCCATCAATGCATTTGGTGGATTTAAAGTACAGGGAAAGAGCGAAGATGCGGCAAAAAAACTGATAGAAGATGCATTCGCTGTACAGGAGGCAGGGGCATTTGCTGTTGTTCTGGAGTGCGTGCCGGGAAAACTTGCAGCGATTATCACAGAAAAGCTGAGTATTCCGACAATTGGAATTGGCGCAGGGAAGGAATGCGACGGACAGGTTTTGGTTTATCAGGATATGCTGGGGATGTTTTCTGATTTTGTGCCAAAGTTTGTGAAACAGTATACAAATGTAGGGCATGTGATGAAGGAGGCGTTTCGGCAATACAAAGATGAAGTCAGCAGAGGGATATTTCCTGCGGAGGAAAACGGCTATAAGATAGATGATGATGTAATAGAGAAATTATATTAGTAAAGTAAGGAGCAGCAAATGAAAATTGTTGAAACGATTCAAGAGGTCAGGACAGAGGTTAAGCAGTGGAGGCAGCAGGGGCTTTCTGTGGGCTTTGTCCCTACAATGGGTTATCTTCATGAGGGACACAGGAGTTTGATTGATCGTGCAGTTGCAGAAAATGACAGGGTAGTGGTCAGCGTATTTGTTAATCCGATGCAATTTGGCCCTGCGGAAGATCTGGCGGCCTATCCAAGAGATCTGGAACATGATGCGGCGATTTGTAAGAAGGCGGGGGCTTCCCTGATTTTTCATCCGCAGCCGGAGGAAATGTATCACAGTGATTTTTCTTCCTATGTCGATATGGATACCTTAACAGGCGGACTTTGTGGGAAAACACGTCCCACCCATTTTCGGGGCGTCTGCACTGTAGTGGCAAAATTGTTTCATATTGTAGCTCCGGATCGGGCATATTTTGGACAGAAGGACGCACAGCAGTTGGCAGTGATCCGTCATATGGTAAGCGATTTGAATTTTAATCTTGAGGTGGTGGGCTGTCCGATTATCAGAGAAGAGGATGGATTGGCAAAAAGTTCCCGTAACACCTATCTGAGCGAAGCGGAAAGAAAAGCGGCTGTGATTCTCAGCCAATCACTGAGAGCCGGAGAGGCTTTGCTTGACGCTGGAGAGCAGAGGGCGGATGTCGTTTGCCGGGCGATTACGGATAAAATCAATAGCGAACCATTGGCGAAGATAGATTATGTAGAAGCAGTTGACTGGAATACGCTGGAGCCTGTGGAGACCATAGACGGTCCGGTACTTGTGGCAATAGCGGTATATATTGGGAAAACAAGGCTGATAGACAATTTTATCCGCCCATAGAGCTTGTTTTTTTCATATGGAAAAGCAATAGCTGCATCAGCGGATATAGGGAGGAGAGTCTTATGACAGTAACAATGTTAAAAGGGAAAATTCATCGTGCAGTCGTCAGACAGGCAGAACTTGATTATGTGGGAAGTATTACGATAGACCCTGCATTAATGGAAGCTGCAGGCATTTATGAATATGAAAAAGTACAGATTGTAGATATTGAAAATGGAAGTCGGTTTGAAACCTATACGATTGCCGGAGAGCGGGGAAGCGGTATGATATGTCTGAACGGAGCGGCAGCCCGTATGGTACAGGTAAAGGATCATATTATTATCATGGCATATTGTGAATTGACGCCGGAAGAGGCAAAAAAGCACAAGCCCCATGTGGTCTTTGTAGATGAAGAGAATACGATTCAAAAGATCGCGCGTTATGAAAAACATGGGCAGTTGTCTGAGGAGTTGTCATAAAAGATATTTATGGCGGAAGAGAGGATAGGTATATGTTACAGGGGAAAACGGTAGTATTAGGCGTGTCGGGAAGCATTGCCGCATATAAAACAGCTAATCTGGCAAGCATGCTTTCAAAACTGCATGCAGATATCCATGTGCTGATGACGGAAAATGCGACACAGTTTATCAGCCCGATTACATTTGAGACCCTGACAGGGCATAAATGCCTGATTGATACGTTTGACAGAAATTTTCAGTACAGTGTGGAGCATGTTGCGCTGGCAAAACGGGCAGATCTTGTTCTAGTTGCCCCTGCATCTGCAAATGTGATAGGGAAAATTGCAAATGGGATAGCAGATGATATGCTGACAACGACCGTTATGGCATGTCCCTGTACTAAGCTCATTGCGCCGGCGATGAACACAAATATGTTTGAAAATCCGATTGTACAGGAAAACCTGGCTAAGTTAAAAAAACATCATTATACAGTAATTGAACCGGAGACAGGCCGTCTGGCCTGCAAAGATGTGGGTGTGGGCAAGCTGCCTTCGGAGAATGTATTGTTAGAGTATATTTTACGTGAGCTTCGTTTTGAAAAGAATTTATCCGGCAGAAAAGTTCTGGTAACGGCAGGACCTACGATAGAAGAAATCGATCCGGTGCGGTTTGTTTCCAATTATTCGACTGGGAAAATGGGTTATGCGATTGCGCGTGTTGCCATGCAGAAGGGGGCGGATGTAACATTAGTGACAGGTCCGACTCATCTTGAGTACCCGCCCTTTGTCAGGGTAATACCGGTTACAAGCGCACAGGATATGTTTGAGGCGGTAACAGAAATTGCTCCCCGGCAGGATATTATTGTGAAAGCGGCAGCAGTAGCTGATTATACGCCGGCAACGAGAGCGGATGAAAAAATCAAGAAAATGGACGGAGACAGTAGTATTGTTTTAAAGCGGACGCAGGATATTTTGCAGTATCTGGGAGAGCATCGTACAGACGGACAGTTTTTATGCGGTTTTTCCATGGAAACAGAAAATATGCTGGAGAATTCCCGAAAGAAGTTAGAGAAGAAGAAGCTGGATATGATCGTTGCAAACAATTTAAAGGTTGCAGGCGCCGGTTTTGGAGAAGATACAAATATTGTAACATGGATTACCAGAGACGAGGTAAGGGAACTGCCGCAGTTAAGCAAGGAGGATGTTGCGGCTGCGATCTTAGACAAAATAGAACGATTCTTAAGCAAAGAGTAAAGCGCATTGCCCCATTCTGGCGTGCTTGACATGCTATAATGCGCATGATATACTACTCCTATGTGCTCATTTGACATTTTTATTAAAGGAGAAAAATGCAATGAAGGATTTTGAGTATAAGGTAACAATGATTGTCCCAATATATAATATGGAAGATTTTTTGAGAGATTGTCTGGATTCTTTAGTGAATCAGACGATTTCTTTGAGTGAAATGGAAATATTGCTGATAGATGATGGTTCGCCTGATAACAGTATTGATATTATGGAGGAATATGCGGAAAAATATCCTTGCATGAAAATATTGCGGAAAGAGAATGAGGGGCTCTCCATGACCCGCAACTATGGGATTAAGCACGCCCGTGGTAAATATATTATGTATATTGATGCAGACGATAGGATTACTCCGGAGACGGTAAAAAGTGTAACGGATTTTTTTGACAAACACTATGATGAGGTGGATCTGGTCAGTTACAAGGAGATTCCTGTTGTCAATGGGGAGGAAGGGAAGCCGCATTACCGTTATAATATGCTTGTGCAGTCGGGGGTTTATGATCTGAATCTGATGGATAACGCATTTATTGCTCAGACCCGCGTGAATGTCTGTGTGAAAAATATGGGAGAGGATAATGTTCTGTTTGACACGGATAGAGAGTTCCGCCATGAGGATCAGAAATACTGTACAGAGATTCTGCGAAAGAAAATGAAGCTGGGATACTGCAGCAAGGGTTCCTATCTCTATCTGCATCAGCCGGCGAGTATTGTAAGAACGTATTTTTATGCATATTATATCTTTGAAAAGACGATGAAATTCTGGGAGGATCTTTTTGCAGATTATAAAGACGCCGTACCGAACTATATTCAGGCGCTGTATCTGAATGATATTAGTTGGAAGACGGTGCGGGATATTCTGCTTCCCTATCATTATGAAGAAAAGAAATTTAAGGAGGCAAAAAATCGGATTAAGCTATTGCTGAACCGGGTATCCGACGAGGTTATTCTGCGCCATCCCGGAGTGGACAACTTCCATCGGCAGTTTTTTATCAATCTGAAGGATGGAAACGACATCAAGCTATACTCCGGCGCCAATAATCTGGTTGTTATGAATCACGACAAGGTAATATACAGTACAAATAAAATTCAGATTATCCTTCGTTCTTTTCAGGTAAGAGGGAACAAAATAAAAATAATTGCTTTCTTGAAATCGGCTGCTTTCAATTATGTGGGCAAGCCTGTACTCTATATGATAGAAAACCGCCATTATGAACGGCCGAAAAAGGTTGCATTGCGGGAATCTTCCTGGAGCTATTACCGCGCTAAGACGAAAACGAACCATTTCTGGCTGTTTCAGTTGGAGATTGATACTAACAGGGTAAGATCGTTTGAGTTTAAGGTAGAAATAGACGGGAAGCGCTTTGACGCATCCTATCATTTCATGCCGCAGGTTTACTTTAACAGAAAATATAAAAGAACTTCTTATTTTAAGGACGGGATGGAATACCGCTTTCATAGGGGAAGATTTTATATTGGCAAAGCAGACCCGGAAAAGGAGCGGGAGCAGCTTAAGAAAATCCGCAATAAATACCGTAAAAGTAACAAGAGGCTTTGGATGTTCCGCAATATCTGTTCCCGCAAGATTGCCGGATACGATAATGTATGGCTGTATTATGACTGCAAAGGCGTGAGAAAGGATAATGGATACTATCAGTTTATCCACGATTTTGATAAAAAGGACGGCGTAAGCAGATATTACATTGTCAATGACGACTTGGACAAGGTAAAGGATTTGTTTACTGCAAAGCAGAGAAGACACTTGGTGAGGTTTGGCAGTACGTTTCACAAGTTTTTGTTTTTGAAAGCAAGAAAGATTATAACGGCATATATTGAGGAAAATAATTATATACCATTTAAGCGGAAAGAATATATGAGCTATATGGATGTTAACAGTCAGGCTGATATCATCTATCTCCAGCATGGAGTGCTTCACGCCCATGTGCCGTGGAAATATTCTTTGGACAGGCTCGGTATTGAGAAAGAGGTTATCTCCACGCATTATGAAAAGGAAAATTTGATTCAAAATTACTGTTTTTCCGAGAAAAGCCTTATTCCTTGCGGGATGCCCAGATATGATTATATCGATCCTGCGGAGGAATCCGTCAACCGAATTTTGTTTGCGCCTTCATGGAGAAAATATCTGGTAGGCATGGATGAAACCGGCTGGATAACTACCGAAGGGAAATTTCTGCAGTCAAAATTTTTTGAGGAGACAACCCGTTTCTTAAACAGTGAAGAATTGCAGAAACTGTTAGAAGAGCATGATTTTTATCTGGACTTTAAGCTGCATCCGATTTTGGAGCGCTACAAGCATTTGTACAAGATTACAAACAGCAGAGTTACCATGGCGGAGAGCGTCATATCGGAGACAAAGTACAAAATTTTTATGACGGACTTTTCGTCTTTCGTATTCGATTTTGTATATCTGGAGAAACCGATTGTCTACTTCCTGCCGGATGATGAAATGTTCCGTGCGGGCATGAACGATTACCGGGAAATTGACATTCCGTTTGAGGATGCCTTCGGCGATCTGGCGCTGACAGCGGAGGAGGCGGTAGACGCCTTAAGGAAAGTTTTTGGCAATGGCTGCAAGCCGGAAGAAAAATATGCTGCTAAAATGAAGAATTTCTTTTTCTACAAGGATAATGCTCAGAGAGACCGTCTGTATCAGGCGCTGATAGAAGAAGACTAAATTGATAAATAAGAGTGGAAAGTCACTGCTATTGCATGATGCTTTGAAAACATCCGGTATAGCAGTGTTTTCCATGTTTAGAGGAGAGGAGCAGAACGTTGAAAAAAACAAAACTATATGGGTGGTATACCTTGTTTTTTACCATTACGGCGCTGTTGTCGTTTAGTGCATTTTGGCTTCACAGCCGGACTTTTGTGTGGGATGCGGACGGTTTTATGCAGTATTATCCCATACTGAAATATTTAAAGGATGCATTAAAGAGCCTGATGCATGGCTCCTTTTCCCTTTGGACATGGAAGGCGGGGCTTGGGACAGACACTCTTTCCAATTTTGCCCTTGTATTCTTTGATCCTTTTTCATGGCTGGCGGCAGCGTTTCCTGTGAGGTATCTGGATGTGGGATATACGGTATCCATCATACTAAAGCTGTTTTGCGCAGGCCTCAGCATGACAGCGCTTTTGCGCTATCAAAAAAAAGACGACCGTCTCTGCGTTATAGGCGGAATTGGCTATGCTCTTTCCAACTGGGCGGCGGGCTGTATCTGCCATACGTTTTTTGAAGACGCATTGCTGCTGTTTCCGCTGATTATTTTGGGGATTGAGAAAAACGAAAAGGAAAAGAAGTCTCTGCTGCTTGTGGCCGCGGTTTTTTTCAGTTTTCTTACCAGCGTTTATTTTTCTTATATGACGGCCATTCAGGCAGGCATTTATATAGTCGTTCGCTATATTGTGGCATATAAGGAGAAAACAGTAAAAAATGGCGTCCTGTATTTTGCCCGTTATATCGGACTGGTGTTTTTAAGCCTCTGTCTGGCGGCAGTGGTAGTGATTCCAGCAGTCTATACGCTGGTAATGGCGCCCAAGAGTACGGGAAATGAAATGCAGTTGTTCCATGAGGCGTGGTCATATATTGCATACTTACCGTCGCTGCTTACCAACAGTCAGATTTACTGGAACTATTCCTATATGGGTTCGGCTGCGCTCTTTACTGTCATGATACCCTGTCTTTTCTGTCGGGCGAAGGCAAAAAAGGCATCTTCTTATACATGGACATTTTGGGTGCTGTTTGGAGTGAATTTGTTTGCCTTATTTGGAAGTATCATGAATGGCTTAAGCTATACCTCCGGACGCTGGTGTTATGGCATAACCTTTTTCTTTATTGTGGCATCCGTGGAGGCGTTGGAACTGCCGGAAGTACAGGAAAAATCTTATCAAAAAACAGCGGTATGGTTTCTGGCGGCGCTCGGAATACTTCTGTTTGTTGTTGGATGGCTCGTTTTTCATGTGGGGAATACGCAGACCATCATTACCGGGTTCTTAAACATCCTTATAGGAATATTATGCATATGGCTGCTTGGGAGGCAGGATGACAAAAAGAAATATGAGAAGCTGCTGGCAGTAGTCGCTGTGAATTTGATTTTAGTATACAATACGCTATATTCGGATGCCGTTACCACGAAGTTAAGCGACTATCAGTATGCAGGAGAATCCTATGACGAGTATGAGGCATCTCCGCAAAAGGCAGCGACTAAAATAAAAGATAAGGGATTTTACCGGGTGGATTCCGTTGAGGGAGCTTCGGCGAGCTCGACCGATACTTTTGCCATGGATGTGCACACGCCTGCCAACGAGAATCTTTATTATGGCACGAGGACTTTGTATACCTATTTGTCCACTATAGACAGCCGCCTGTTTGCCTTTCACAAGGCGTTGTGCAATGCGGGGGGATATTATCGGAGGATTTGTACCTATTCCAATGACAACCGGGCGCGCATGGACTATCTGCTGGGAGTGAAATATTTTTTGGGAAATTATAAAAACAGCGAGTTGAAGGCTTCTGACTATGCGCCGTACGGTTTTCAAAAAAGTATGAGAAAAGCAGGCGCCTCTATTTGGAAAACGGATTATAGTACCGGTCTCGGTTTTGTATATTATAATGTTATGAAACGGAGTGAGTTTGAAAAGCTGGATTATTTCCAGAGAGAGCAGGTCATGATGGGGACAGGCATCCTTGATGATACAGCGGACGAAAGGAAGCTTCCTGTGAAAAACGCTTCTGAGATACCGTCACAAGGAAAGGATTCCGCTTATGAAATCGTAAAGACGGACGGAGTGGAGATGGAGGGGGATTCCCTTCGGGTAACGCAGGAAAACGGTTCGGTAACGCTTCATATTAAACCTGTGGAACATGCGGAGATTTACTGTTATTTTGACAATCTGCAGAGGGAGGTCCTGCCGGAGGAAGCAGAAAATGCTTTCGAAATCAAAAAATATGAATTTACTACGAAAAGGCTTTGTGATCTGATGAAGAAGAAGGAGGCGGAGGATTTTGCGCTGACGGTCTCGGCGGGGGGAAAAAAGAAAAAAGCAATCAACCCTCTTGATGAGAACCAATCCTTTGCGGATATTGAAGATTACCTTATTCATTTGGGGTACTATGACCGTTTTAAAAAGAATATAACCATCAGTTTTTCCAAGACAGGAAATTATACTTTTGACGCTCTGCGCATTATAGCGGTTGGCATGGAGAATTTTGCATCGCAGGCGGTGGAAAACAAAGCGTCTGCTTTCCGTTCAGAGAAAATAACCGATAATTACGTTAAAGGGGCGGTGTCCTGTAAGCAGGACGGACTGCTGTATCTGTCCATGATCAATAATCCGGGGTGGAAAGTGTATGTCGATGGAGAACGTGTGAAAAATACGGCAACGGTTAATTATGCGTTTATGGGCATTCCCGTACAGAAAGGCGAACATGTGGTTGAGCTTCGTTACCGTCCGGTTGGCTTTTATCCGGGGCTGGCGTTGTTTGGTATTGGCATTATCGGCATAGCGGCGCTTTTTGTGTGGGAAAGGAAGAAAGGATGCAAATAAAGTTTATCCTGCAAAGGTTTGACGTAGATGATTTGTAATGTTAGAATGGGAAAAGAAAGTTATTTTTTCCGGCAAAAAGGAATACATTGTAACCAATTGCGAAGGCAATGGAAATAAATAAGGAGGTAACATATGGCAAGATTTACATTACCAAGAGATTTGTATCATGGAAAGGGAGCGTTAGCTGCATTAAAAGATTTGCAGGGAGAAAGGGCCATTATCTGCGTAGGCGGAGGCTCTATGAAGCGCAACGGCTTTTTAGACAAGGCAGTCGGCTATTTAAAGGAAGCGGGTATGGAGGTCGAGCTGTTTGAAGGGATTGAGCCGGATCCATCGGTAGAGACTGTTATGCGCGGCGCAGAGGTTATGGCGAAGTTCCAGCCGGATTGGATTGTTGCAATGGGCGGAGGTTCTCCGATTGATGCTGCAAAAGCAATGTGGATTAAGTACGAATATCCGGAGACGACTTTTGAAGATATGTGTAAGGTATTTGGCTTACCAAAGCTCCGCCAAAAGGCGCATTTCTGTGCGATTCCGTCTACATCAGGCACGGCGACAGAAGTAACGGCATTTTCCATCATTACGGATTATGAAAAAGGAATCAAGTATCCGATTGCTGACTTTGAGATTACGCCGGATGTTGCAATCGTTGATTCAGAGTTAGCGGAGACGATGCCGGTTAAATTGGTGGCGCATACAGGCATGGATGCCATGACGCATTCCATTGAGGCATATGTATCTACTGCCAACTGCAATTATACCGATCCATTGGCGCTTTGGGCCATTAAAATGATTCAGGAGAATCTTATAAAATCCTATCAAAAAGATTCGGAAGCGCGCACACAGATGCATGATGCGCAGTGCCTGGCAGGAATGGCATTTTCTAATGCGCTGTTAGGAATCGTCCATTCGATGGCGCATAAGACCGGTGCAGCATTTCAGGGGGGACATATCATCCATGGTGCGGCAAATGCAATGTATCTGCCAAAAGTGATTCGTTTTAACAGTAAAGATGCGGCTGCCAAAAAACGTTATGGCGAAATTGCAGACTTTATGAAGCTGGGCGGTAATTCAGATGATGAAAAAGTAGATTTACTGATTAAAGAGCTTCGCAGGATGAATGATGCTTTAAATATTCCGCAGTGCATTAAGAACTATGGCGAAGGCGGTGCAATCGCAGAAACCGGAATTGTGCCGGAAGAGGAGTTTTTAGAGAAATTGCCGGATATTGCTGCAAATGCATTATTAGATGCCTGCACAGGCTCTAATCCGCGTCAGCCTTCCCAGGAGGAAATGGAGAAGTTATTAAAGTGCTGTTATTATGATACGGAAGTTGATTTTTAATATATCTTCATTTCATTATAAAAAAGAACACAAAAAGATAATATGACTTGTAAAATTCATAAAAGTGTATTAGAATGAGAATATCATCAAAAAAGGAGGAATGAAAATATGGCATATGTAATTAGTGACGATTGTGTTAGTTGCGGCGCATGTGCAGGCGGATGCCCTGTAGGTGCTATTTCTGAGGGTTCCGCTCATTATGAAATTGATGCAGATACATGCATTAGTTGTGGTGCTTGCGCAGGTACATGTCCTTCAGGCGCTATTTCTGAAGAGTAATACAATGATTAATAAGCAATTTGACAGGGCTGCCGGACCGGGTGCGGTAAATGCTGCATTGGGTCGGGTGCCCTTTTTCATGAATTAGGAAATTGCCTGAAATGTGGCGGCGTTCTGCCGGGAAATGCCGGCGCTGCTATTTTTTATCCGTGTAGTGAGTAAGGCGCGGGGATTTCGCAAATACTTAATTTATGGAATAAAAAAATAAACAGAGGAGGTTTTGGATGATGACGGAAAGGGTAAATAAGAACATGATCATTGCAGATATGCTGCAGATTGACCCGGGAATCGCGCCGATTCTTATGGCATCCGGCATGCATTGTATCGGATGCCCGTCTGCGCAGGGAGAAAGTTTAGATGAGGCTGCAATGGTTCATGGATTGAATGCAGACGAACTGGTTGAAACCGTAAACAAATATCTTGAAAAGAAATAAGCAGGGTTTATCAGAAGAAAAAGGCACCGTCGGTGCCTTTTCTACGTATTATCTTAAAGGCTTGCTAAAGTCTCAATGGCATGTTCCGCAAGGATAGGAGTAAAATGTTCTTCAAAATAATATTGGCTGTAAGATGAACTTTTTTCGATTTCCCCATACTCATGCAATATATTGCAGATTTTAGCAAATTCCTCGGAGGAATGGTCGGAACGGTGGATAATGAGATAATAAGTTCCGGTTGCCGTATCTTTATATAAAGTGTTTTTTCCATGATAAAAGTTGCTGATTTGGCAGGCTAGCTGTGTGATGCTATCCAAATTCTGAAATGCAAAAATCATGCTAACGTCATATTTTTTCTTTTCTTCCGAAGTCTTTGGGCGTGGCTCCATCCCAAGCATCTCGGGAAGCGATATAAAATCATCCTCTAAATGATTGGAAGAAGTTTCCTTAGAGGATTCCAGCGGATAATTCCATTCTGAGTCTGTATCCTCCTCTTCATCCAATAGCTCCATATGCTCTGTGTCGTCATATATATCCTTATATATAAATTCCTCTTCCTCTTCTTCATACCAGTTATTTTCCTCTGTGAAGCTTGAAAAACGGGTATCCAATTCATCTGGTTCTTCAACCTTAGTAATGATTAAGATTAGTGCTTCGGGAAGCAGTGGAATTGCCTCGATCATCAGTGGAATATCATCAGCTTGAAAGCCGAATTCATAGGAAGCCTGTTGCATCATATCCTGAAATAAAGCTTTTGCCTTAGCTGTACCATAAGCTAACTCGCTCAGACCGATTTCGCGATCCTTGAGATCCTTTTGGTTTAGGGTGCAACGAATTTGTTTTTCGTTGATTTTTTCAATCCGCATAGGCTCACTTCCTTTCTTATCCGCATCCCATCATAACAAACAGGATAATAGAAGATGGTATTATCGGCTTAACAGCCAGATTTCTTCTATGTACAAGTAAATTATAAAATAATAGAAAATAGAAGTCAATGTATCATTATTTTTTGTAAAAAGTAAAAAATAAATACTAGCAGAATATGTGATTTTGTTTGAAATTTTAAAATGTGTCACAAATGTGTAAAAGAAAAGAAGCCGGCGTATTCCTTACCAAAAATAAAATATTTTTTCAATCATTTTGTCAATAGTTTCCATTTATCAATTGTCATATAATATAGGCAGCGATACGGATTCAATGGACAAAAAGGAGGTGGAGATATTTTTTCAGACACTGTAGGAATACATTCTATCATATGATGGAAAAAAAGGATTGTTCCTTTTTTTCAAGCGTATATAGGGATTCGTAGTTCGCTTTCGACAATACTGGATAATCGGCAAAACGTATCACATCTGTACCTGGATTGCTGATTATATGGGAGGAAAAACATGGAAACAAAATCAGATGAGGTAAAAAATAAAATGTTTGCATGGCTGCTATCTGAGATATCGGCTGCACAAGCAACAGGGGTTCCGGTTGCAGTTGACGGTAAGATATATTCCCTGTGTGAAGCAGATGAGTTAAGAGAAGTCATGGAAAATCATTACTATATGAAAAGTTACACCGGTGATGAATCCGGGAGGATTGTTCGAATTGATTTTGACCATATTTCCGGTGTCTGATGGCAGATTCATATGGAGAACGTTTCCGTATGATGGTTTATTTGATTTTCAGTTATGAAAATCAATACACTTTGTTGTATCAAACGAAACTCTTTCGTACATACTCCTATGGATATATGAGGGGATCCCGCCCGAGAGATGCCCCTCATATATCTTTGTTTGCCCAAAGGGCGGAAACGTGGTATACTAATACAGAATCTATGGAGATAATAGTTTTAGGATTTGATGGAAGAGGATAAAGTACATGAAGAAAAATAAGAAAATCGTGATACCGTTCATTATTATTACCGTATTGCTTTTGGCGATTATCGGTGTTCTTTTATATCGTAAATTTGCCCCAAGCAGGGAAAAAATGGAATTATCGAAATACTTTAAGACGGCTAAGGACGCCGTGACGATTATATTGGAGGACGAAATCTGTGAGACGCCTGCTGTCATGGCAGAGAAGCAGATATATCTCCCGCTGCAGGTTGTGAAGGAACGGCTGAATACCCGTTTTTATTGGGACAAGAATGAGAACCTGTTATTATATTCCACGCCGTCATCTGTGATTTCCACGGAGTCCGGCAGTAAGGATTGTTATCAGAATAACAGTAAAAAGACAAAGGATTATGAAATCGTACGTGCAGAAGGGGAAAATATTTATATTGCGATAGATTATGTGAAGGAGCATACGGCTCTGGCATATGAAGTTTATGAAAATCCTAAGAGAGTTGTGATCACATATCAATATGGGACGGATAAAGAATACATTAAAACGGATTCCGAATGCGCTCTTCGCTTTCAGGCAGATATTAAAAGTGATATTCTGGTTGAGCTGAAAGAGGACGAGACGCTGCGCCTGTTGGAAAAGGAGGACAAAGAAACCGGTTTTTGTAAAGTGATGGACAAGACCGGGGTAATCGGGTTTGTCCGCGCAAAAGATCTGGGAAAAGAATATGAAGCGCAGCAGGCAACGGAGTTTAAGGAAGAAGAGTATACTCACATATTAAAGGACGAAAAAATTAATTTAGCATGGCATCAGATCACGAACCGGGAGGCAAACAGCAATCTATTGAATCTGCTGTCCAATACAAAGGGGATAAATGTTATTTGCCCTACCTGGTTTGCTACATCAGATAACAATGGGAATATTGATTCTCTTGCCAGCGATACGTATGTGAAACAGGCGCATCAGGCAGGTATAGAAGTTTGGGGGCTTTGTAATGACTTTAGCCCTGATATGAAGATAGGAAAGGTATTGGGGACGACAAGCAGGAGACAGAAGTTAGCTAAGAATCTGATTGCAGAGGCAATACGATACAGCCTGGATGGCATTAATATAGATTTTGAAAATGTCAGGGAAGAGTCTGGGGAGGATTTCATCCAATTCATCAGAGAACTTGGCATTATGTGCAGGAACAATGGAATCGTATTATCTATTGATAACTATCCCGTTGCAGATTATAGTCAGTACTATAACCGTACAGAACAGGCAAATGTTGCAGATTATGTTATTACGATGGCATATGATGAATATTATTCCGGTTCGGAAGAGGCAGGTCCGGTTTCGTCAATATCCTATGTCAGAGATTCTACAAAAAGCATATTAGAGCAGATACCGGCAGAACAGGCTGTTATAGCGCTTCCGTTTTATTCCAGGCATTGGACGGAAAAAACGAAAAATGGCAAAGTGACGCTGTCCTCGGAGGCATGTTCTATGAGTTATGCGCAGGAAATCCTGGCAGCTTCTAAAAAGGCAGCAGTTTGGGATGAAAAGAACGGCATGAATTATCTGGAGTATAAAAAAGGCAAGGCAATCCATAAAATGTGGATTGAGGATATCAATTCCCTGCAGTTAAAGATGGAAGAGGTAGCTAAGAACAATACTGCCGGCGTTGCTTTTTGGAAGCTTGGCATGGAGACCAGAAGCGTATGGGACATGATTTATAAATATAATAAGTAGTTCTGCCATGCTGTAGGGAACCATAAAATAAACTAAGAAAATATGCAAAAGGTTTATTTTATGAAGATGTTGCTAAAAATAAGAAACAAATGGGGAATTCTTTTTGTTACACTTTTTGTGGCAGTATGCTTGTTCTGTATTCTGACAGATGTCCCTGTTGTCGTTGAAACGGCAAAAAAGACGGATCAATATACTATTGTGGTGGATTGCGGCCACGGCGGAATTGATCCGGGAAAAGTTGGAATCAATGGCTCATACGAAAAAGATATCAATTTGGCAATCGGGCTGTTTTTGAAAGAAGCGCTGGAAAAGAAGAAGTGCCAGGTAATTATGACGAGAGAGTCAGACTGCGGCTTATATCAGGAAACCGATACCAATAAAAAAACCTCCGATTTAAGAAACAGGGTTGCGTTGATGAACCAGGAGAATATTGATTTGATTATTAGCATTCATCAAAACAGTTTTTCCGGGGAGAGTACCAGAGGAGCGCAGGTATTTTATCTGAAGGGTTCCGAAGAGGGAGAAAAGTTGGCAAAGATTTTACAAGAGCAGCTAATCAGCGCTGTGGATGTAAAAAATCATCGACAGGCGAAAGGCAATTCCGATTATTATCTGTTAAAAAATACAACAAAAACAGCAGTAATCGTAGAGTGCGGCTTTTTATCCAACCGGGAGGAAGCAGAAAAATTATGTGAAGAATCGTATCAGAGACAGGTAGCGTGGGCTATCGCGCAGGGGACAATGCAGTATCTTACTGATCTGAAGCAGCAGAAATAGGGAGGCTGTTATGAAAACAATCATACAAAAGGTAAATCCTGAATATTTTGAGGATAGTGAATTAGAAGCAGCGAGCCGGATATTGCAGACAGGCGGATTGGTTGCATTTCCAACGGAAACGGTATATGGTTTAGGAGGAAATGCCCTTTTGCCAAGAGCAGCACAAAGAATATATGCTGCAAAAGGTCGGCCTTCTGACAATCCCCTGATTGTTCATATTGCGGAAATGGACCATTTGTTTGATCTTGCAGAAGAAGTGAGCGATAAAGCGTTGGCGTTGGCAGAGACGTTCTGGCCGGGTCCCTTAACTATGATATTTCCCAAAAAGGAAAGCGTGCCGGCATCAACGACCGGGGGACTCCGCACAGTCGCTGTGCGTATGCCAAATCATCCGATTGCTGCAGCATTGATCCGGCAATCCGGTGTTTATATTGCAGCTCCCAGCGCAAATCTCTCCGGTCGTCCAAGTCCTACCAAAGCGGAACATGTGATTGAGGATTTGGAGGGCAGGATTGAACTGATCCTGGATGGCGGACGGACAGGAATCGGCATTGAGTCTACAATAGTCGATATGAGTGGAGACATGCCTGTGATACTTCGCCCTGGTTTTTATACAAAAATCATGTTAGAAGGTGTTATAGGCAGGGTTTCTGTAGATCCTGCGGTTCTTTTGACAGAACCCAAAGAGGATATAACGGCAAAGGCGCCGGGGATGAAATACCGGCATTATGCTCCGAAAGGGCAGTTGACTGTGGTTGAGGGGGATATGGAGCGTGTTGTTGCCAAAATTAACGCCTTAACCGAAGAGCATCAGAGCAGGCAGGAGAAGGCGGTTGTCATTGCTACAGAAGAATCGAGGCAGTTTTATATAAGTGAACATGTATATAGTATTGGTTCGCGAAAAACAGAAGGTTCCATTGCAGCAGGATTATATGATATACTACGGTTAATGGATCATATTGGAGCGGAATTTATTTATATTGAAAGCTTTTCTGAGGATACATTAGGTTCTGCCATTATGAATCGGTTGCTGAAGGCCGCAGGTTATCATAGAATACAGGTATAGAGAGGTGCGTGAGTGCTTATGAAACACTACGATCAAGTGATATTTCTTTGTACGGCAAATACATTATTAAGCCCTCTGGCAGAGGGGATTTATCGGAAAAATTCTTTGGATTGGATGCCAAAAGGAGTTTCCCGGGGATTGGTTGTATTATTTGAAGAGCCGATTAGCCCGAAATGCGATATCTTATTGATGCAGAATGGTTTTGATATTAGCGGGCATGATCAATCCCGGCAGATAGAAAAAGAGGATCTTACGGAAGAGACGTTGGTATTGACTATGACGCTCAGCGAAAAGGTTAAATTGATTGAAAAGTTTCAACTGGAAGAAAATGTTTATACGATTGGAGAATTTGCTGGAGAAGATACAGATATCGCAGATCCAGGCGGCGGTGATGATGAGGCGTATAAAGAATGTTTTCAGGAATTGGTGCGTCGGGTAAATAAGGTCATACAAAAAATAGAAAAACAATACCGGGAAGAGTAAAGAAGGAGGAAACAGGATGATAGCATTAGGCAGTGATCATGGCGGATATGGATTGAAACAGGAGGTGATACGGTATCTGGAAAAAAATCAGATTGCATATAAAGATTTTGGGTGCTATAGTGAAGAATCCTGTGATTATCCCGTTTTTGCAAAAAAAGTTGCATCTGCCATTGTAAACGGAGAATGTGAAAAGGGAATCCTGATCTGCGGTACGGGAATTGGGATTTCTATTGCGGCAAACAAGGTAAAAGGAATACGGGCGGCATTGTGCCATGATACATTCAGCGCGCAGGCAACCAGAGAGCATAATGATGCCAATATTCTGGCGATGGGAGCGCGCGTTGTAGGTTCCGGATTAGCTTTAAAAATTGTAGACACCTTTTTACATACTGCTTTTTCAAACGAGGAACGGCATATCAAGAGAATTGAACAAATAGAACCGTAGCCCTATCAATAATAACTTTCTTGACACTGTGGGACACAAGGGGTAATATTAGATATAGAAGAATTTTATAGTATACGAAAGGAAGTATTGCTATGGCTAAAAAAGACATCGATTGGAGTAATATTGGTTTTGGTTATATGAAGACGGATAAACGCTACGTGTCTAACTTCAGAAACGGTGCGTGGGATGAAGGTGCGCTGACAGATGATGATATGGTCACAATTACAGAGTGCGCCGGAGTATTGCAGTATGCGCAGACGATTTTTGAAGGTTTAAAGGCTTACACCACGCAGGACGGACGGGTAGTATGTTTTCGGCCGGACTTGAATGCAGAGCGTATGATGGACTCCGCAAAGCGGTTGGAAATGCCTGTTTTCCCGAAAGAGCGTTTTATTGATGCTGTAGTGCAAACAGTAAAGGCGAATATTGATTATGTACCGCCATATGGTTCGGGAGCTACTTTATATCTTCGCCCATATATGTTTGGAAGTGATGCGGTTATCGGCGTTAGTCCGGCAAATGAGTATCAGTTCCGCCTGTTCTGTACACCGGTTGGACCTTACTTTAAAGGCGGCGTTAAGCCGATCACAATCCGTGTCAGTGATTTTGACCGCGCAGCTCCGCATGGAACCGGTCATATTAAAGCAGGTTTGAATTATGCAATGAGTTTGCATGCCATTGTAGATGCGCATGCAAAAGGATTTGAGGAAAATATGTATCTGGATGCCGCTACCCGTACCAAGGTAGAGGAGACGGGAGGAGCAAATTTCCTCTTTGTTACTAAGGATAACAAGATTGTTACTCCTAAGTCCAACAGTATCCTGCCGTCTATCACAAGGCGGTCTCTGATGACGGTTGCAACAGATTATCTGGGATTAGAAGTAGAAGAGCGCGAGGTTCTTTTGGAAGAGGTTCCTGAGTTCGTTGAATGCGGTCTTTGTGGTACTGCGGCAGTGATTTCGCCGGTTGGATGCGTAAACGACCATGGCAGGGAAATTCTGTTTGCGAATGGTTGTAAAGTAATGGGGCCGGTTATCACAAAACTTCGCGATACTCTGACCGGAATCCAGATGGGACATATTGAGGCGCCGGAAGGTTGGATCAAAGAAATCAAATAGGGCGCTGAATCAAAGGAATAAAAGCGTTGCCATAAAAAAGGACACCAAACGGTGTCCTTTGTCACTATCTGAAAAGTTGCCGGTAACGCAGCGGCGTACCAATCGGAAATGGCAGTTAAATGCCATCAATTTGTTTTAGCAGGAGAAGGCGGTCTCCCTGCTTTACATGGTCGCTGTCCAAATGGTTTAATTCCATAATACTTTCTACGGTTGTATTGTATTCCTTTGCAATATTCCACAGAGTTCCATTTTTTTCAGCAATAAATCCAACCAGACCGGGCATGGCCTGAATGCGTTCCATATCAATAGGCTGTTCCTGAATCTGCGTAATGATATCCTGCCTGGTGTGGGTGAATACAAATGCGCAAAGATTTAGGATGATTTTTGCTTCGATTTCCTGTCCATCTAACATAATGACGCTGATTTGGCTGATTGTAGACTGCAGTTCGTAGTCGTCTTCCGGTTGGATTCCTTTTATTTCAATGGTATGAGTAAAAGGAATGGTCCCTTTTGCGGTTGCCAGAGGTTTATCGTCATTTTCTGTAATATAAAGGATATCCAAATCCACGACGCCTTCCAGTTCGATGCCGTTTTCCACAATATTCTGTTCATCAATTTGCACATTTCCGGTTGCATTGCAGATTTGCAATATCGTATCATCATTCTGGCTGATATGAATACGGTCGGAGACACGGACAACGCTTTGGTTTTTCATTAAAAGTTTTGTGGTTGTGATTTTTTCTTTTGTTAATTCCAAAGTGCATGCCGTAGAGTAGGCGTCCTCCAGATAGTCAAATGTTTCATCCTTATAAAACTTTATTCTCAGGTTCAGGTTCAAGTCTAATTCCAGAATACGGTTTTCTCCGTCTTCGTCTCCTCTGATTTCCAATTCCCTGGTTGTGTTCAGAATCTCGATATCGGATATCATATCTTCGGAACAGTCTTCGCAATGCACTGTTCCGTCGAAAGGAAATTCCGTCTCAAGATATTCCAGACGGCGTTCCTCATTTTCCGGAATGTAGAGAAGGAAAAGCTGCAGATCGCCTAAGAAGCGGATTCCATTTTCTACAATCCTGCTCTGAAGATTTTGCGGCGTCATTTCATAATATAAGACGGTGTCAATATTAGGCTTTCCTTTTGGGAGAGAAAGTTCATCTTTAATGCGGAAAACATCTTTTTTATGGCTTACTAAGCGGGTAAATGCAAATTGATGAAAATATTTATGTAATCCGTCTGGAGAGGAAAGAAGTTCCATGTCCGCCCGTGCGGCTTCAGAAGAGATAATATCGACGCCGGCGGCGATTTCCTGCCCGCTTTCCTGGCAGCAATGAAGACTGACAATAGCGCGTACGCTGATTTTTCGGGAATTGATTAGATTTGCCTGGCAGTCTTCCAAATCAAAGTGGCACATCACTTCTTTATCAGCGGCAAGTCCGTCCATATTGATTGTTTCATCAAAAGGAATCTGTCCCTTCATATTATGTACCGGACGAATGTCTTCCGCTGTCAGATAGAGAAGAGAAAAGGAAAGGTATCCGCGGATGATGACTTTTCCATCATTTGAAGATATATTTGTAATCTGTACGGTCCCCTGTGTCTTTACCAGTTGTTCAATATCCGGCTTTGTGTCAGGTACATTGATATCATCCTCCAAAGTAATCTGCATATCGCTTCGGCAGACAATTCCCTGCGTATGTATGTTTCTCGTCGATAATTCCATATATTCACCATCATTCCTTTCTGTTTCAAATAATCATTGTACCGGCGGTTCTTTGGCTTCTGATAAATCATCATATGACAGAAAAAGGGAACTTATGCAGGAATTTCTATATTTCATTTGCAATAAAATATTTTTTATGAAAAGGAAATAAAAAAGATAGACGATTTGTTTGTCTTATGATATAATTACTAGCAGACTGAATAGTAAGCAAATGAGAAAATAGCATATGTTCAGATTAGTCTCTGTTAGGGAGCGATTATGTAAAAAGTTATTATAGGTGTAAAATTACTATGAATTGCAGTTATTCAGCATCGGGATAGCTTGCAAGAGGGAGGTTACAATGAAAAACAAAGATGAGCGCAGCAGACAGCAGGCAGTTTCAGAAGAAAGGCAGAAAAAGTTCCGTATTGGTTTAACTATGAAGATTGTTGCAATGGGGGTAATTCCGGCAATTGTAATAGCAGTTTGCATGGTATTTGTTGGAACGAATGCTATTCGCAGCGGTCTTCGGGATGAGATGATTGATACGCTTAAGCAGGCGGTCAACGGCATGTCTTCCATGGGAGATGCCCTGGGCAAAGGCGATTATACGTTAGACGCCAATGGAAATCTCATGAAAAACGGCGTTAATATCACGCAGAATACGCAACTGATAGATTCATTAGTAGAAGACAGTGAATTGGATGTTACATTTTTTTATGACAAAGTGCGCCGTGCCACGACATTATTAGATAAGAAATCCGGTCAGAGGATTCTGGGAACAGAAGCCAGCGACGAAGTATATGAGAAGGTTGTAGAAAACGGAGAGAACTATACTTCTTATGATATTGTTATTAATGATGAGCCATACTATGCATATTATGCGCCGATGAAGGATTCGGCTGGAAAGACTATAGGTATGTACTTTGCAGGAATACCTACCAAAAGCATGACGGAATTTGTAAAGAAGCAGGTTACGGTTTTGTTTGTTGTAGCTGTTGTGATTGCCATTATTGCAACGGTACTGGTTCTGTTTATTTCCATAAGGATCAGCAGAGGAATTCTGGCTACCGGCAGGGTA
The DNA here is from genome assembly GCA_947630925.1 of uncultured Lachnospiraceae bacterium. Taxonomy (GTDB): domain Bacteria; phylum Bacillota; class Clostridia; order Lachnospirales; family Lachnospiraceae; genus Butyribacter. Next base: position 187,561 of record CANRJM010000002.1, on the reverse strand, counting down.
ATTACCGCTTTGGCAAATGGTGATCTTCAGGTAGAAGTGGAAGAGAGCGCTTTGAAACGGAAAGATGAACTTGGGGATATTGCACGGATTGTATCAAAGCTGCAGGTAGAGCTGAAAAAGGTTATGAGCAAAGTAAAGGAATCTTCCAACGTATTGCTGACAGCAGGAAAAGATTTGAGTTCTATGGCCTCCCAGACGAGCGCTACTGCAGATGAGATAGGGCATGCAGTGGAAGATATCTCCAAGGGCGCTGTATCTCAGGCTGAGGATATTGAAACAGCGTCTGCGCGTATTGAGGAAATGGGCAATGTGATTGGAAGGATTGTAAATGGCGTAGCAGTGCTGAATACGACTTCTGATAATATGAAGAATGCAGGAGACCAGTCTAATACCATTATCAAGGAACTGAGTCAGTCCAATGATAAGACGATGCAGGCAATTGGACGAATTGGCGAACAGGTTAATGCTACAAATGAATCTGCACAGAAGATTAGCGAGGCAATTCAATTGATTACTTCCATTGCAGAGGAGACGAACCTGTTATCACTGAATGCTTCGATTGAAGCTGCAAGAGCAGGCGAACAGGGGAAGGGCTTTGCCGTTGTTGCAAACCAGATTCAGAAACTTGCTGAGCAGTCCAATGAGTCCGCACAAAAGATTGCGGAGATTATCGAAGAGCTGTTAGGCGATTCCGAGAGAACAGTAGAAGTTATGAAGGAAGTACAGCAGATTGTGAATGAGCAGCAGGAAAAATTAGATTTAACGAAGAGCCAGTTTGGCAGTGTGAGCAAGGGAATTGAAGCTTCCCGCGAAGAAACGACGGGGATTAAGGAACAGACGGTTGTGTGCGATGGCGCGCGTACAAAGGTTGTGGATGTTATTACAAACCTTTCTGCAATTTCGGAAGAAAATGCAGCATCTACGGAAGAGACAACTGCATCTATGCAGGAGTTGAATGCAACCATCAATCTCTTGGCAGAATCTGCAGGAAATCTGTTGTCATTGTCCGAGGATTTGGAAAAAGAAATTCAGTTCTTCCATTTCTAAATCCAAAGGGAGGATTCCTTGGAAAGGGTTAAGGAGCAGTATTTAAAATAAATGGGATAGTGTGAAAAATCACACTGATGTGCTGATTTTTCACACAGGAATTTGTGCCGGAGCGTCACAAATTCCCCTGATGGCAAATGAGAAACTGCATACGCAGCTTTCTCATTGCCCCGTTGCGTAAACGCTCCGGAATAAGGATTAATATGAAAAACTTCCAGTAAGGATATATGACAGGACTGGAAGTTTTTCTTTGGAGTAAGCTTTTAGCGGTAAAAGTTGAGGAATGCACATGAAAGGCGATATTCAAAAAAAGATAACATATACAGATGTGATTTCTGTAGAAGCATATAACAAGCTGAGAAAGTCGGTAAATTGGATTACCGTCGCAAAAAACCGTGCCAGAATTGCTCTGGGAAATTCTTTTTTCCTATGTGTGGCAGTGCTTGGAGATACACCAATCGGTATGGTAAGGATTATTAGTGACGGCGGCTATTCATATTTTATTACGGATGTTATAGTAAATCCGGAATATCAGGGGAATCATATAGGCACGGAATTGATTTCCAAGGCATTGGAATTTATCAAAAAGGATGTTTTGGAGGGGGAAACGGTGATGATTAGTTTGATGTCTGCTTACCAGAGAGAGGGCTTCTATAAAAAATTTGGCTTTCATCAAAGGCCATTTGGAGATCATGGCTCCGGAATGTCCGTATGGGTAAGCAGGGATGAAGAGGGAAACGTTACTTCCTATTAAAAGTTAAAAAGAAGTTAAACAGGATTAAATAAATTGATTTTGTTCAGCGCAATAATGATAATCGATTGCAGCAAGTTTCCGGATGAGGTTTTCTTGATCTATGCCTAAGCTTTTAGAAAGTTCATCCAGTGATGGATAAAAATCTCTCAGTTGTGTATTGATATAACTAAGAAGAATAACGGGATCGTTTGGAATGGACATATAAAATCACCTCGCTTTATTCTTTTAGTATAGTCGAATGACAGGAAAAAGGCAAACAGGAGGGGAGACATTTGCACTTTACAGAAGGAAAAATGAAAAAAACGATTATTTCCATATTCCTTTTTTGCGGGATAATCATGCCGGCGTTAGCCGGATGCAGTAAAAAAGAACTGAAAAAGCAGGAGAAGATTCATATAGAAGAGGCGTCTCGGATCATTGTACCGGTAGAGAAGGACGGAGCGTTTTATTTTATTAACTGCCGGGGAGAAAAGGTATTTGACGACGCCTTTTATGAATATGCAGGCGAGTTTTCGGAAGGGCTTGCCCTTGTTCGAACGGATGGAAGGTATGGCTATATTAATGAAAAAGGCGAATGGGCAATTATGCCGGTCTTTGAGGATGCCGGAAGCTTTCACAGCGGGTATGCCGTTGTAGGGAAGGACAGGAAATATGGTTTTATTGATACGCATGGAAATATTGTAGTTGAGCCTGTTTATGAAGCTGCGGGAAATTTTGCGGATAATGGATTGGCCATGATTAAGGCGGATGGAAAATACGGTTTTATCAGTACGGACGGGAAAGAGGTCATTCCATCAAAGTATCTTGCGGCAACTGCATTTTCAAAAGAAGGATATTCATGTATCCGAACGAAAAAAGGATACGGCATGATGGATGCTTCGGGCAGGGAAGTGGTGCCATGCAAATATGATTCTATTGAAATGTACGCCAAAAATGGTTTGGCGCTGGTTTCTGAAAAGGGGCTTTACGGTTATGTAAACCAGAAAGGGGAAGAGGTAATTAAACCGAAGTTTGAGAATGCCGCTTCTTTTGCGGACAATGGTCTTGCAGCCGTATGCCGATTTACCCGTTGGGGCTACATTGATGAAACAGGAAAATTCGTTATTAAAAACAAATATAAAAGTGTATGGGAGTTTTCCAATGGTCTTGCCGTTATTATGAAGAATAGCAAATATGGTTATATTGATTCAAAGGGGGATGTCGTAATAGAGCCAGAATATGTAAGCGCCAGTGCATTTAATGAAAACGGGCTGGCAGCAGTGCAGACAGAAAAGGGCTTTACTCTGATCGACAGGAGGGAAGAACAGATTCTGTCTCCGTCGTATAGCGCAATTGAAAGCTTTAACGCATATGGTTATGCGGTTGTGCGTAAGGACGGGCGGTATGGTATTATCAATGCAAATGGGAAAGAAGTAGTTGCGCCGGAATATCAGGCGATCGGAGGGTTCAGCAAAAAATAAGACGGCTTATAGCCGCCTTATTTTTTATGGATAGGAAGCTGCGGACAACGCAGCGGTGTGCCTTGGGGCAAAATGCAGAAAGTCGTTTGCAATCAGCGGGAGCGTTTGGAAGCTTCGTTGATTAGACCTGTGATTTTTTCGATTGAGTTGTTTAATTGACTCCGTTTCATGGCTTTTATGTAATCTTCCCGATTATCATATGCCTTGTTAACAGCCGCCATCAGATTTTCATCTGTAATTTCCTGTTCCTGTATTACAATACTGTAACCCGCCTTTTCAAAAGAAGCCGCATTCAGAATCTGGTCGCCGCGGCTTGCCTGTGCGGACAGCGGGATTAATATATTTGGCTTCCGTAAGGCGAGGATTTCGCAGATTGTATTGGCTCCGGCACGGGAAATCATAATATCGGCCGCCGCCATTAAATCATTGAGTTCTTTTTCAATGTATTCAAATTGGACATAACCTTTCGTCCCTTCTAAAGAAGGATCCAGTTTATCTTTTCCGCACAAATGGATGACCTGATATTTTTTCAACATCTGCGGCAGGATATTCCGCACGGCGCGATTGACCGCCACAGCTCCAAGGCTTCCTCCGACAACCAGGACAACCGGTTTTCTGTCGTCAAATTGGCAGAACTGCAGCCCCTTGTTTTTGTCGCCGTGAAAAAGTTCCTCCCGGATAGGCGTACCGGTCAAAACTGCCTTATGGGCAGGCAAATGCTTTACGGTTTCCGGAAAATTAGTACAGATTCTGCTCGCACATGGGATGCAGATTTTATTTGCCAGTCCCGGCGTCATATCAGATTCGTGAATCACACATGGAATTTTGCGCAACCTGGCAGCCACCACAACCGGAACGGAGACAAAACCGCCTTTGGAAAAGACAACGTCCGGATTGATTTTCCGCAGCAGACGGCGTGCCTGATGTAATCCTTTTATTACTTTAAAAGGGTCGGTTATATTTTTTAAATCGATATAGCGGCGCAATTTACCGCTTGATATTCCGTAGTAGGGAATGTCAAGAGCGGTAATCAGTTTTTTCTCTATTCCATCAAGGGAACCGATATAGTGGATATCATACCCTTGTTTTTTTAATTCCGGAATCAGTGCAATGTTTGGCGTGACATGCCCGGCAGTGCCGCCGCCCGTTAAAACGATACTCTTCATATTTTTCTCCATTCCTGCGCTTCAGTTCACGTATAATTGGCATTATCTTTATTATACAATATACTATAACGCATGAAAAGTGGGAACGCAAGTTTTGACAAAAAGATAGTGTTTTCCCTATTTTTAAGTTGAGAAATAGTTGAAAAATGGTTATGTATAGGGTATTATATCCTATGAGCGTCCGTTTTCTGAATGGAAAATTGTAGAAGCGGAAATGAAAAAGAACTTTACCGGATATGAATTTTGAAAGGAGAGCATTATGAAAATCATTATGTTAGGCGCACCGGGTGCAGGCAAAGGGACACATGCAAAGGGAATTGTAGAGAAGCATAAGATTCCTGCGATATCTACGGGAGATATTTTTCGTCAGAATATCAAAGAAGGAACGGAACTTGGCAAGAAAGCAAAAGGTTATATGGATGCCGGCGAGCTGGTACCGGATGAACTGGTCTGCGATTTGGTTGTGGATCGCCTGGAAAAGGATGATTGTAAGAACGGTTACATCTTAGATGGTTTTCCGAGGACAATTCCTCAGGCAGAGGCGCTTACGGAAGCGTTAAAGAAAAAAGGAATGGCTATTGATTATGCATTGGATATCGAAATGGAAGATCAGGCGATTATCGACCGCATGGCAGGACGCAGAGTATGTGCAAAGTGCGGCGCGACCTTCCATACGGTAAATGTTCCGCCAAAAGTAGAAGGAGTATGTGATGCCTGCGGCGGACCGTTAGAACTTCGTGATGATGATAAGCCGGAGACAGTCAGGAAGAGACTTGGCGTATACCATGGGCAGACTGCGCCGTTGATTGAATATTATAAGAAGCAGGGAGTTCTGCATGAAATTGATGGTACGCTTGGTATCCAGGGAGTTGCAGAAACCATCGAAAAGATTCTTCAATCATAGCATAAGGGGATGCTACCTGTATTTTTTGAGAAAAATAGAAAGAAAGAAGGCAAATTATGTCTGTTACAATTAAATCACAGCATGAAATTGAATTGATGAGAGAAGCCGGTAAAATCCTCGCCATTGTTCATGACGAGATGGGGAAAATCATTCGTCCGGGGATCAGCACAATGGATATTAACCGTAAGGGAGAAGAAGTGATCCGCAGCTATGACTGTATTCCGTCTTTCCTGAACTACAGAGGTTACCCGGCGTCTATCTGCGTATCGGTTAATGATGAGGTGGTGCATGGGATTCCAAGTAAGAAACGCATTTTACAGGAGGGCGATATTGTCAGTCTGGATGCAGGGGTTATCTATCAGGGATATCAGTCGGATGCTGCGCGTACCCATGCGGTGGGGGAAATCTCACAGGAAGATCAGAGGCTGATTGATGTTACCAGACAAAGCTTTTTTGAGGGGATTCGATATGCAAAAAGCGGTAACCATCTGTATGAAATTTCAAAGGCGATTCAGAATTTTGTGGAGGCAAACGGTTACTCCGTTGTACGGGATTTGGTTGGGCACGGCATAGGGAAAGAGATGCATGAAGAACCCCAGATACCAAATTTTAAGCCGATTGGCAGAGGGATGAAGCTTCAGGCGGGGATGACATTGGCGATTGAGCCGATGGTCAATGCAGGCACATTTGAAGTTTGGGTACTTGAGGATGACTGGACGGTTGTGACCAGAGATTCTAAGAAATCAGCGCATTATGAAAATACCGTGCTGATTACCGAGGGCGAGCCGGAACTTCTTTCCTACAGGGAAGATTTTTTATGATTTATGATATAATATAGAAAGATTTTGGCAATTTGCCGGAGAAGGAGGAAGTAATGTCAAAGGAAGATGTAATGGAAATTGAAGGCGTCGTAGTGGAAAAACTACCAAATGCTATGTTCAGGGTAGAACTGGAAAATGGGCATCAGGTTTTGGCGCATATCAGCGGAAAGCTGAGAAAGAATTTTATCCGTATTCTGCCGGGCGATACCGTAACGATGGAGATGTCGCCATACGACTTGACCAAGGGACGTATTACTTGGAGAGATAAATAATCATAGAATACAGATGTCTGTTATGCGGACAAAAAAGATATGGGGACACCGAAAGTACTGGTGTCTCTTTTTTTGGAGAAAATTTATAAAATTTCTTCTTGCATTGCACAAAAAATTATGATAAAGTGGATAATGGACTTTATTGAAAGGAGGTTATTGCTGTGAAAGTTAGATCTTCAGTAAAACCTATTTGCGAAAAATGTAAGGTCATCAAAAGAAAGGGACGTATCAGAGTAATCTGTGAAAATCCCAGACACAAACAGAGACAGGGATAATTAGCAGGCAGCAGCGCATGTAAGACTGCCATTTTAATATTACTTGCTTTCTGTTCGTTGTAGTGCGGTAAGCACTATGATATTGTAGGTGGCTTGATTACCCACTTCGGTTTCAGATGTGTCATTTTCATTTGTGATCGGTCTTATCTATGGCAGATTGATGACTGCGGCATAGTACCGGCTGCGGTTTCGCAGGCAGCCCGACAGTTTACTGATTCCGGTAAAAATGGAAGCGTCTATGCAATAAGGCTACAATTTAAAGCGGCTGACAGTGCAGAGCACTGTAATGAATCAATTATCAAACAAAAAATAACGGAGGTGTAAAGTACACATGGCACGTATTAGTGGTGTAGATTTACCAAGAGAGAAGCGTGTTGAGATCGGGCTTACTTATATCTATGGTATTGGTAGAGTTAGTTCCAACCGTATTTTAGCAGAAGCGAAAGTCAATCCTGATACGCGTGTAAAGGATTTGACGGACGATGAAGTTGCACGTATTCGTGATGTTATTGATGCAACACAGACTGTCGAAGGCGATCTTCGCAGAGAGATTGCTATGAATATCAAGAGACTTCAGGAAATCGGATGCTACAGAGGCATTCGCCACAGAAAGGGTCTTCCGGTTCGTGGACAGAAGACAAAGACAAATGCCAGAACTCGAAAGGGACCAAAGCGTACTGTCGCAAATAAGAAAAAATAATGTAATTTAATATGTACAAATCTTATAGGAGGGTTTGACAATGGCTAAACAGGTAGCAAAAAGGACAGGCAAGAAGCGTGTCAAGAAAAATGTCGGACATGGACAGGCACATATTCAGTCTTCCTTCAATAATACAATCGTAACGCTTACAGATGCCGAAGGAAACGCAGTTTCATGGGCAAGTGCAGGCGGTTTGGGATTTAGGGGTTCCAAAAAATCAACTCCATATGCAGCGCAGATGGCTGCAGAGACAGCAGCAAAGGCTGCTTTGCCACACGGATTAACATCAGTAGATGTTATGGTAAAGGGACCGGGTTCCGGCCGTGAGGCTGCAATCCGTGCATTACAGGCTTGTGGAATCGATGTTACAAGTATCCGTGACGTGACTCCGGTACCGCACAATGGTTGCAGGCCGCCGAAGCGCCGTCGTGTATAATGCGGATATAAAAAGGCGCAGTGAAAAACAGTTGATTTATTATAGGAGGAATAGACATGGCAAGAGATATGACGCCGGTACTCAAGAGATGTAGAGCTCTTGGGATTGAGCCAGCATTTATGGGACTTGATAAGAAGTCTAACAGAAGCGTAAGAGTTGGCAGAAAACAGAGCGAGTATGGTCTTCAGCTAAGAGAAAAGCAGAAAGCTAAATTTATTTATGGTGTATTAGAAAAACCATTTAGAAACAATTTTGCAAAAGCGCAGAAATTAAAATATGGTACAACTGGTGAGAACCTTATGATTCTCCTTGAGCTTAGATTGGATAATGTTTTATTCCGCATGGGATATGGACGTACCAGAAAAGAGTCCAGACAGATTGTTGGTCATAAGCATGTACTTGTCAATGGCAAGTGCGTCAATATTCCATCATATGAAGTTAAGCCGGGTGATGTAATTGAAATCAAGGAAAAGCACAAAGGCGCTCAGAGATATAAGGATATTCTTGAAGTGACAGAAGGAAGATTGGTTCCGGATTGGTTGGAAGCAAATCATGAAACACTTTCCGGCACCGTTAAGGATATCCCAACGAGAGAGCAGATTGATGTTCCTGTAAATGAAGTGCTTATCGTCGAGTTATATTCTAAATAATAACTGAATGCGGCGTGCAGGCGCTGCATTATAGGCCAAGTAAGCATATAACACCCAAAAGGAGGGTTAAGGAGTGCTTGATTTTAAAGAACCAAATATTGAAATAGCAGAGATTTCTGAAGATAAAAGATATGGATGTTTTGTTGTGGAACCTCTGGAAAGAGGATATGGTACAACTCTGGGTAATTCTCTTAGAAGGATTATGCTCTCCTCATTGCCGGGTACGGCAGTAAGCCATATTAAAATTGATGGCGTAGTTCATGAATTCTCTTCCATTCCGGGAGTGAAGGAAGATGTGACAGAGATTATTATGAATATTAAAAGTCTGGCGATTAAAAATAATAGCGAGACGGATGAGGCTAAAACAGCTTATATTGAGGCTTCAGGAGAATGTGTTGTTACGGCAGCAGACATTCAGGTGGATTCTGATATTGAAATTATGAATCCGGATCAGGTAATCGCAACCTTAAGCGGCGGCGCTGACTGCAAGCTTTATATTGAGATGACAATTGTAAATGGCCGCGGATATGTAAGTTCTGATAAAAACAAGAGAGAAGATTTACCAATCAATGTAATTGCCATTGATTCCATCTTTACTCCTGTAGAAAGGGTAAATATCAAGATTGAAAATACCCGTGTTGGTCAGATTACGGACTTTGATAAACTGACGGTTGAAGTATATACAAATGGTACAATTGAACCAAGCGATGCAGTAAGTCTTGCAGCCAAGGTGTTAAGCGACCATTTGAAATCTTTCATCAACCTGTCTGATAAAACAGCAGGTATTCAGGTAATTGCTGAAAATGTAGATGATAATAAGGATAAGGCGCTTGAAATGAGTATTGATGAATTGGAACTTTCCGTACGTTCATACAACTGTTTGAAACGTGCGGGTATCAATACGGTTCAGGAGCTGTGTAATCGTACATCCGAGGATATGATGAAGGTAAGAAACCTTGGTCGTAAGTCTTTAGAAGAAGTATTATCTAAGTTAAAGGAATTAGGTCTTTCCCTTAACATGGTAGAGGAATAATTAGGAGGTAAGCGCAATGGCAGGCTATAGAAAACTTGGAAGAACTTCCAGCCAGAGAAAAGCTTTGCTTCGCAATCAGGTAACCGACTTATTATATTATGGTAAGATTGTTACGACAGAAGCAAAAGCGAAAGAGATTCGTAAAATCGCAGAGCATATTATCGCTTTAGGTATCAGAGAATGCAATAACTATGATACGGTAAAAGTGACTGCTAAAGTTGCCCGCAAGGACAAGGATGGCAGAAGAGTAAAGGAAGTTGTCGATGGAAAGAAAAAGACTGTATTTGATGAAGTAGAGAAGGAAATCAAAAAGGATCAGCCTTCCAGACTTCATGCAAGAAGACAGATGCAGAAGATTCTTTATACGGTAACAGAGGTTCCAACGGAAATAAAGGGACGTAAGAAAGCCATAAAGACCGTTGATATTGCAACAAAGGTTTTAGACGAACTGGGGCCAAGGTATGCTGAGCGGAATGGTAACGGCGGTTATACGCGTATCGTTAAAATCGGACAGCGAAAAGGCGATGCTGCAATGCAGGTACTGATTGAATTAGTATAATATCAGGTTGGATTATAAAGTGACCATGTGCGATTGAGCGCATGGTCACTTTTCAATTAGAAATAAGTGTGGTAATATGGGGTAAATAAAAAGTGATAAGTGCCAAAAGAATATAGGAAAAGGAGATCATCCAAATGTCAAATCCATATTTACCGTCATGGGAGTATATTCCGGATGGAGAACCAAGGGTGTTTGGCGACCGCGTCTATGTTTATGGTTCGCATGACCGTGTTGATTCAGAACGTTTTTGTGATTATAAGTTAAAGGTATGGTCCGCATCTGTGCATGATTTGAGGCATTGGGTATGTCATGGGGATATTTTTCGGACAAAATCGGAACATGGCTGTCAGGCAGATGTTGACTGGACGGAGCAGGAACTCTATGCACCGGATGTTATTGAAAAAGATGGGAAATATTATTTATACGCATACATTGTCAATTCCAGGGGGTGTGTGGCGGTAAGCGACCGGCCGGAAGGACCGTTTTCTTTGTTGTCCCGGTATGAATATCATATTGAGAACCATTACGACCAGGGGACGTTTATTGATCCCGGCGTGTTAGTGGATGAGGATGGAAGGGTATATATTTATTGCGGATTTGAAGGTTCCTATATGTGCGAGTTGAATCCTGATAATATGTATGAAGTCTTAGACGGCTCCTATCAGACAGATATTATCCCGGTGGAAAAGCCTTATGAGTTTTTTGAGGCGTGTTCCATGCGGAAGATAGGGGATACCTATTATTTGATTTATTCTCCGAAGATTGGAAGCCGTCTGGCGTATGCGACGTCAGACTCGCCAACCGGACCGTTTACATACAGAGGGTATATTATAGATAACGGAGTGGATTATCCGGGTGGAAATAATCATGGTTCTATCTGTCAGATTAATGGCCAGTGGTATATTTTCTATCATAGGATGACAAATGGGACGCTTATGTCCCGAAGGGGCTGTGTGGAGAAAATTACCATTCTGGAAAACGGCACAATACCAACGGTAGAAATGACATCGCTTGGATTTGAAGAAGCATTGAATCCATATGAAATTACTCTGGCAGATACAGCCTGCGTTTTAAAGGGCGGTGCGGGAGCTTATATTACAGAACTTGATATTTTTACCCGCATCATCACGAATATTACCGATGGCTGTGTGATGGGATGGAAATATTTTGACTTTGGCGAAGATGATACGGGGGAAGAACTGCAGTTTATTTTGAAGATGATACCAAGAGGGTGCCATGGAACGATTCGGGTTTTTTTGGACAGCGTTTCGAAAGAGCATGAGATAGGAAATGCTGCATTCCAGAGAGACAGCACGATTGTCAGGAGCAGGGTTTGTCCTGTTACCGGAAGGCATGCGGTATATCTGACAGTGGAGAGCGGTTACTCCGGATGGGCAAAGGATTATTTTGATAATCGTCAGTTATTGGATCTGGTTTCTTTTGTATTTTGTAAATAAGTTTTATCAAATGGGATGCAGGGAAGCAGGAGCGATTAGAAGGGAAGAAGACAGTCGGACATATGAAGATGACAGGTAACAGAAAATGGAATAATGGGGAGACTAACAATCAAAATAAGAAAGCAAAGATTGTTTGCACGGAAAATCTGGCGCACGAATATTCCAGAAGAGATGAAAATGGGAATATCATCGAAATTGTGCGCGCCATTGATGGCGTAGATATTGAGGTAGAGCAGGGAGATTTTATTGCAATACTGGGAGCGAACGGTTCCGGCAAATCCACTTTTGCCAAGCATTTGAATGGCTTGTTATATCCTACGGAAGGGGCGGTCTATATTGACGGGATTGATACAACGCAAAAAGAGAAGCTTCTGACAGTCAGGCGGACAGCGGGAATGGTTTTTCAGAATCCGGATAATCAGATTATTTCCAATGTAGTAGAGGAAGACGTCGGATTTGGGCCTGAGAACCTTGGAGTCCCGACCATGGAGATACGAAAAAGAGTTTTGGATTGCTTAAAAAGCGTGAGGATGCAGTCGTATCGCAAGCGTTCGCCGAATCATCTGTCCGGCGGACAGAAGCAGCGCGTGGCAATTGCAGGAATTATGGCAATGCGCCCGAAATGCATTATACTGGACGAGGCTACCGCTATGTTGGATCCGGTTGGCAGATTGGAAATCATGGATACAATCCGGTCTTTGAATCAGGAGGAGAAGCTTACCATTATTTTGATTACACATTATATGGAAGAAGTGACTAAGGCAGATTATGTGTATGTGATGCAGGAAGGGAAAGTTGCGCTAAAAGGGACGCCTCGCGAGGTATTTGCCTGTACGGAAAAGCTTACGGAGTGCAGACTGACCATTCCCAAAATCACACAGCTTGCGCAAGAGCTCAACCGCGCGGGGCTTCCGGTGCCGGGAGACGTCCTGTCGGAGGAGGAGCTGCTTGCCTGTTTGAAAATCTAGCGGCATTTGGATGGAGGAGTAAATATATGTCTCTTATCTTACAAAATGTTTCATTTACGTATGACAGGGGTGGAAGTAATGAAAAACAGGCATTAACGAATATTGATCTGGAAATTGGCAGTCAGGAGTTTACTGCAATCGTGGGACATACGGGTTCCGGAAAGTCAACCCTAATGCAGCTTTTAAACGGTTTAGAAAAAGCGACAGAGGGGAAAATTTATTTTCATGGGCGGGATATTTATGAAAAAGGTTTTTCCATGAAGGAACTGCGCAGTAAAGTGGGATTGGTTTTTCAATATCCGGAACATCAGTTGTTTGAGTCGACCGTTCTCAAGGATGTTGCATTTGGCCCCCGTAATATGGGTTGGGAGAATCTACAGATTGAGTTAAATGCTTTTCAGGCATTAAAGGAGGTTGGTATCGGGGAAGAACTGTTTGACAGCTCTCCGTTAGCATTGTCCGGTGGACAGAAAAGGCGTGTCGCTTTGGCGGGTGTTCTTGCCATGCAGCCGGAAATCCTTGTATTGGATGAGCCGATGGCAGGACTGGATCCTGCGGGACGGCAGGATATTTTTCAGATGCTTTCCAGACTGCATCAGGAACGAAATATTTCTATTCTTTTTGCTTCGCATAGTATGGATGATGTGGCGGAATATGCGAAACGTATGATTGTCATGCATGAGGGGAAAATTGTATTGGATGGACCGCCGAGGAAGATATTCCGTTATGAAAAGGAATTAAAACAAATTGGGTTAGATATTCCGTCTGTGACAAAAGTTATGCATCGATTGCGCGATAGAGGGATAGAGATAGATGACAGTTGTCTGACGGTGCAGGAAAGTGCGGCGGAAATTGTGCAATGGTACCGGAAAGGAGCGATTGAATGATACGTGATATTACCATAGGGCAGTACTATTCTACGGATTCGCTCATTCATCATCTGGATCCCAGAGTAAAAATTGCGGGGACGTTCCTTTATATTATATCGTTATTTACATTTCATAGTTTATCGGGCTATCTTTTTGCCATTGCCTTTTTTTGTGGGGTAGCAGCGTTGTCTCAGGTACCTTTTTCCTATCTGGCAAGGGGATTGCGCCCGGTTATTTTTATGTTGGTTTTTACAGCGGCGCTGAATTTGTTTTGGACGCCCGGAGAGAGCTTTTTTTCCTGGGGAATCATTGAGCTTACCTGGGAGGGGGTGGAAAAGACCGTATTTATTTCCCTGCGGCTGATTCTTTTGGTGCTGGGCTCTTCGCTGATGACTTTTACAACAACGCCAAACCAATTGACAGACGGTTTGGAAAGGCTGTTGTCTCCTTTGAAGGCCATCCGGCTTCCGATTCATGAAATTGCTATGATGATGTCGATTGCTTTGCGTTTTATTCCAATTTTAATTGAAGAGACGGATAAGATTATGAAGGCGCAGGCAGCGCGCGGCGCAGATTTTGAAACAGGGAATTTGATTCAGAGGATAAAAAATATGCTGCCGATTTTTATACCGCTTTTTGTATCTGCCATCAGACGCGCAGGAGAACTGGCGCTTGCGATGGATGCCAGATGCTATCACGGCGGAAAGGGACGGACGAAGATGTATCCGCTGCAATACCGGCTTACGGATCTTTTAGCATATGCCGTTTGCTTTTTTTATGTTGGCATACTGATTATTTTTGTGCCATGAATCAGAAAAGCCGGAGAAAGGAAGTGAGGATGGATGAAAAGAGTGATGCTTATTGTTTCGTATGATGGAACAAATTATCATGGTTGGCAGGTACAGCCGTTTGCAGTTACAGTTGAAGGCGTATTAAATCAGGCACTATGTTCGCTGACCGGAGAACAGATACAGGTCATTGGCGCAAGCAGGACGGATGCAGGCGTACACGCACGTGGGAATGTGGCGGTTTTTGATACAGAGTCACGGATTCCGGGAGAAAAATTTTCGTATGCGCTGAATCAATATCTGCCGGACGACATTGTTATCCAGTCTTCAAAAGAAGTAGCAGCTACTTTTCATCCAAGGCGGTGCGATTGTATTAAGACTTACGAATATACCGTGCTGAATCGAACCTTTCCTCTGCCGGAATATCGGAATACGGCGTTTTTTTATTATGGTGCATTGGATATCGAAAAGATGCGTATAGCAGCGCGGGCTTTTTTGGGAAAACATGATTTTGCGGGGTTTTGTTCTTCAGGAGCTCAGGTACAGAGTACGGTACGGACGGTTTATTCGTTGGAGATATTGCATGATTTAAAAGAAGAAATTCTGCGGATTCGAATAAGAGGAGATGGTTTTTTGTATAATATGGTTAGGATTATTGCAGGAACACTGCTGGAGGTAGGAAAAGGGAATCTTCGCCCGGAAGATATGGAGCGTATTATTATTTCTCGTGAGCGAAAGGAAGCAGGACCTACTGCGCCCGCTAAGGGATTGAAACTGTTAGGGGTTGAATATTTATAGGAGATAGTGTAATATGAAAATATATGTCAAGACTTTGTCGGTTTTGTGTCAACATTTGGGGATAGACAGATGAAGAGAATTTTAATTCGTACCGGTATGTTGCCGTTGGCAGCTTACAATCCAATGGATGTCATCTATAATAATATGATAGGAAGCAATATAGGGAATATGTTGTTTCCGTATAGCATCAGCAGGACATTGATGACAGAGGAGGTTCAGCTCTTTCCGTTTTCGACAGAAAAATCATATTCTGCTGCAGAGATCCATCGGATAAATGAGACTTACGACTGTTTAATCCTTCCCTTTGCCAACGCATTTCGAATCTCTTTTATAGAGGATTTAAAAAAAGTAACGGATGTAGTTAAAAAATTAAAGATTCCGTGTATTGTAGTTGGCGTCGGCGCACAGGCGCGAATTGGGAAAAGACTGGAAAATAAGGAATTGGCAGAAGTGGTACAGGCCTTTATGAAAGCGGTTCTTGAAAAATCCGCCATTGTGGGACTTCGCGGAGAATTTACGGCAGACTATTTACGGCAGTTAGGATTTCGGGAAGAAAAAGATTTCACAGTGATTGGTTGTCCATCGATGTACCTCTATGGAAAAGATCTTCCAAGAAGGGACGTTCAGGAACTGACGCCGGATTCTTCTGTTAGTACAAATGCGAAGATCAGCCTGTCGCAAAAATTCCATGATTTTATGTACCGAAGCCGTGAAGCGATTCCAAACTATCATTATGTACCGCAGGTAATCGAAGAAATTAGAAGAATGTATGTAAACTGTCCTTACCGGGAGGGTTTTGTAAAAAAGATACCGAAGCATTTTCCGGCGGCGTATGATGATCCGCTGTATCGCCAGGGAAAGGGGATTAGCTTTGTCAATGTGCCGTCCTGGTTAGAATATTTGAGTAAGAAGGATTTTTCTTTTGGAAGCCGTATCCATGGAAATATTGCTTCAATCCTATCGGGAACGCCGTGCTATATTATCGTCTCTGACTTGAGAATTAAAGAATTGGCAGATTATCATCATATTCCGTATATGTTGGAAAAAGACTTAAAAGGGAATACCAGTATTTTTGATTTGCACAGCCGGGCGGATTTTTCTGCGATATACCAAGGCCACGAGAAGCGTTTCTTTCATTATCTGGAGTTTTTATCCATGAATGGCTTGGAAACCATATATGATAAAAATGGTAACGTAAAGTGCTGTCCGTTTGACGGGGTAATAAACAGTACGGTATTTGCACCGCCTCTTTCGGCTTATGTGACATTAACGAAGAGGGAACAGGCAAAACGGAAACGGCATATGAGGATGGCAGCAAGGATATTTGGAAAAGTATATTATTATTACCAATTCAATCATATAAAAAGATAGCGTTGGAAGATACGAGCAGTAAATGACGGAATATAAAGGAACAGGAGGCTAAGGGGTATGAAAAAAATTCTGATGCGCGGAGAAATGTCGCCTTTTATCGGATATGATCCACTGGACGTGATTTATAATAATTTGATATGTAATAATATTGGGAATATGTTGTTTCCATATAGTATCAGTAGGACATTGCTGCGTAAGAATATGTTAATTGACATGATAGCCACAGGAAAAAAATTTAGTAAATATGATGTCAAACAGATTAATTCCAACTATGATTGTTTGATACTGCCCTTCGCAAACGCTTTTCGTGCTTCTTTTATTAATAAGTTAGAGAAAGTTACAAAGTTGGTAGAACAGTTAAAGATTCCCTGTATTGTAGTGGGTGTCGGCGCGCAGGCGGGGCTGGATCAATCCATTCAGAATAAGGAATTGGAGGATGCGGTTAAAAATTTTATGGGGGCAATTCTTGATAAGTCTGCCATAGTAGGCCTGCGTGGAGAATTTACTGCAGAGTATTTAAAGAAATTAGGCTTTCAGGCAGAAAAACATTATACGGTCATAGGATGTCCTTCGATGTATCTATATGGAAAAGAATTGCCGGAAATGAAAGTGACAGAGCTGACGCCGCATTCCAATGTAAGCACAAATTCAAAAATCCATCTGTCCCAAAAGTTTCATGACTTTATGTATCGGAGCAGGGAAGCCATTCCAAATTGGCATTATGTACCGCAGGTTATTGAAGAAATTTATCGGATGTATCTGGGAAAACCATGGGCGTCTGATTTTGTCAAAAAAATACCGAAGCATTTTCCGATAGAATTTACCGATCCGATTTATGCGTCCGGAAAGGGCATTACATTTGTCAATGTGCCGTCCTGGTTAGAATATTTGAGCAAGAAGGATTTTTCTTTTGGGAGCCGTATCCATGGAAATATTGCATCAATTTTATCGGGGACGCCGTGCTATATTATAGTGTCTGATTCCAGAATTAAGGAATTGGTAGACTATCATAACATTCCGCATATGTTAGAAAAGGATTTGAAAACGGATACCAATATTTTTGATCTGCATAACAGCGCAGATTTTGGCGCACTTCGGAAAGGGCATGAAGAACGTTTTATGCACTATTTAGATTTTCTGAATCAAAATGGTTTAGACACTATTTATAATAAGGAAGGGGATGTAGAGGGTCCCGTTCCTTTTGATGAAAAAATACAGGAGACGAAATTTCCGGGAGCGGTATATGCATTTACGGCAGTTTCGCCGGAGGAACAGTTGAACCGCCTTCGCGGACTTTATTCACAGATTCATAAGTCAAATGTATATTTCAAACATTTATCGCCGGGCGTTAAGTCGATTGCAAAAGACTGGTTTAACACCGAGGTTCTGGGCAAAAAACCGGAACCGTACTATTCGCGCCAGCCATTCATTCGTAAATATAAGAAAGAGAAAAAAAAGATTTGTAATCATGAGAAATGAATCGTAAAAAGTAAGGAAGCTTTTATTTGGTAAAGGGGTAACAGGATGCATCGGATAAAAAAATGGTTTTATTATTTTTGTCTTTATCTTACATTCATTTTGTGTTGTAATATTTTTTTGATTTCCTTAGTTACGGTTGAAAACAGGAAGGAATTAATATCCGGTTCTACACAAAATGTCATATTTTTTTGTGCGATGCTTCTTTTTACGTTTTCTGCAAGTATCTTTTGCGTTTGGATGTATCGTAGGATTCCGGCGGTAAAAGGCTCGTATTCTTTTACTGCCATTGGCATGTTTGCCATGATTCTCATCCTGCAGATTCTGTTTCTGTTTTTGGTATCTCATCCGATGCAGACGTCGGATGCGGCGACCGTGCAAAGTCAATCCCTGGATATGTTTAAAAAGCAGAAGGGGAGGCTGAACATGGAAATCCCCTATTTCCAGGATTATACAAACAATCATTTTATCGTTGTTTTATTTTACTATTTTTATAGTATATTAGATTACTGGGATATTCATCAAACGGGTGTGTTACTGGTAATATTTAATGTAATCTGCCTGGACACAGGGATTTTATTCTCTTATCTTTCTATCAGGCGTGTGAAAAATCCGTCGTCCGCAAATTTTTTTCTGTTACTCTGTTTATTTTGTCCAACAACCTATGTTTGGGAAACCTACGCATATACCAATACGTTTTCCATTCCCTTTGTAACGGGCGTCCTGTACCTGTATCTGTGTATCAGGAAAAGGCAGTTTGGGAAGAGGACGGCGGTACTCTGCATTGTATGGGGCATTTTTGCCGTGGTGGGATATCTGCTTCGTCCTACGACAATCTTACCTGTGATTGCGATTGTTTTATATGAAGGTATGCGTTATTTTCAGTTAAAAAAAGACATGATATTAAAAACAGGAATTGCGTTGGCGGCCTGCGCCATTACATTCCTTTCCTGTCAGCTCATATTGGACAGACATATTCCCGTAGGATATTCTGAAAAAGCATTCCCTATTACACATTGGATCATGATGGGGTTAAAAGGGGATGGAGGCTTTTCGTTGGAAGACCGTCATTTTACAGAAAGTTTTTCCAATAGAGAAGAGAGAAAAAATGCAAATATCAAAGAAATAAAAAAACGATTATCCCATCTGGGCGTGACCGGTTATCTGGAGCTTTTAGAGAAGAAATTAGAACGTGTCTGGGCAAGGGGCGGAGATGATGCTTTTTATAAGTCGCGCTATGCGCAGGAGTATCCGGTACTGTATGATTACTTTTTTGGGAGTAAAAATATTGGGTTTGTAATGTATGTACAGGTGTTTCGTGCCATTACCTTTTTTCTGATCTGTATGAGCATTTTCAGACAAATACGAAAAAAAGCATGGAATGATATTTTTCTGTTTACGCTTACCCTGCTTGGAGCAATACTCTTTTTCCTTATCTGGGAAGCAAATCCGAAATATAATATCTGTTTTCTGTTCAGTTGTCTGCTGCTTGCTGCAGATGGGACAGGAGCATTATATGCCATGCAGAAAAAACAGCGCAGAAAAAAATGGAAAAAAATTGCTGCATCCGGCTGTCTGATTGCGGCGGGGAGCTGCCTGGTCACAGGAAGCGTCTTATCGTATTCGGCATTTGCAAAAGGCGGCGGGAAGGGAACGAGCAGAACTTACTTTTCGGGAACGCATGATACGCAATCGGTACAGATAATTCATAAGACGCCATGGGTACAGGAACAAACGATACAGGAGGGTCAGTCCCTTGAGAGGAATCAATGGAATCTGCTCCAACTTTATTTTCAGGTTGAGGAACCGCGCGACAGAAACAGTAACAATAAAGAATATCGGATTGAACTTCTTTCCAATCCAAAGCGGGAAATTTTATATCGAAAGGTAATCGGATTACGTGATTTGGACAAAAACGACTCGTATTGTATACGGTATGAAGGAAATGGGAGCAGTGGAATACAGTCCTACAGTCTACGGCTGACTCATTTGGGGAAATCATACGGCTTTTGGACCCGTGTTACGAGATATCCGTTTTTGGATATGTATCCATATGGGAGGCTGAGCATCAATGGAGAAAAAACAGATTATGATTTATGTTTTCAACTTCTGAAGGAGTAGGGGGATTCCTCTTTGCAGCAAAAAGGATATCATAAAAAGTATGGCGGCATATAGGAATAGATATCCGATATCTGCAGAACTGTGCAGGGTATTCAGATAGTAGTTGGCGGGCAGGATTGTTCTTAAATAAGAGAGTTTCGCTAATATTATGCTGATATCGGCAAATACCGGGCACAGGATAAAAGAGCCAATGGTAAAAAACGGTATGGCTGCAAGGAAATATTCCCGTTTGCGGCAGAGCGTGCGGAGAACGTCCGTTAAAGCAATGCAGGCCAACAGATAGACAGTCATGGAAAGAAATTCTCTTTTTGGATTTCTGGATATGCCGGTTAAAGAGATGGTCAGTAGCCCGATAACTGATGCAAGGAATCCCGGTACAAGCAGGGAAAGGATTTGAAAATACAGTTGTTTCCTTTGGGTTAAAAAAGGCAGCAGTTTGTTCTTTTGATCAGAGTACCACAGCAAGCCGCCGGCCATACAGGCGAGTAATATAAAAACGGCGGTAATGCCGCGAATTGGTGTCAGTATAAAATTAGAATCCGGGTGATTCAAATTTTCATTTTTCGTTTTATCCATATATTCAAATTGAAACAGCAGTTCAGAGTCCGTATGTTTGGAAAAAAGTTCGGTCAAGTCTGCATCATTTGGTACGGAAAGCGTTTTAGAACAGAGAAACGTCTGCAGGATATGATAGGAAATTTTTTGATAGGATTTACCTAATATAATTTCATCAATGATACTGGTAATAGTATTCTGGTTGGGGCGGATGGACGTGATGAATGGTTTATGTTTTTTGGCATAAGTTTTTAGCGCACTGTCTAAATCACGGGGAAAGATATAACCACAGTTAGCTTTTCCAGAGGAAACGTCCTGTCTTAATTCTTTTTTGCTGCTGCAGTAATAGTAGGAAATAGAATGGTTGGAGGTTTGGATTAACTGTTCCGTCAATTCCCGTGCAGATGCATTATGCTCTGCATCCGGTATATATAAGGCTGCTTTCAGAATTGCGTCTTCCCTGGTCCGGCAGTTTTGTAAAAAGAGGCTGGAAAGAGGCATCAATAACAGGGTCAATAAAAACAGAGGGCGTTTTAATATTCGTTTGCACCAAAGGGAACAGCAGGTAAAAAATTCTTTCATAATAATCTCCATATTATATGTTATGTTCATTAACGGGGTATCTTTTTCAGGCTTCCTGCGTCCGGCGGATATGCCGTATTAGCAGGATGAAAGCATAACAACCAATACTGTACAGCAAGATTCCAAACAGTGGCTTTATAGGGGAAGCATGATGCAGAAGAGAAAGCCCGTATTGGCGGAGCTGATAGATTGGCGTTAATTTTCCGATATTTTGTACCATTTTCGGAAGCAAATCCATCGGATAGAAGCAACCGGAGAAAAATCCCATGATCATTACGCTAAAAAAGAGAAACAGAATACCACCAAGGGCATCTTCCGTCATTTCATACACAAACTGGATAAAAGCAGTTGTCAAGAGCAAGGCGGGTAAAAGCGCAATGGCAAATAGCAAAAGACCGCCGGGATTCTTTAGCAGGGTATCGGGAAGCCATATATTGCTGACTATCATTGCCACGCCGGCAAGGCAGACCAAAATAGCATAATTGATTAGATTTATGCCGTAAAAGGCGATGCCTCTGGCAAGGAGCTGTTTTTCGATGCCAAGCCCGAACAGCCGCAGTTGGTTTTGAAAGGCCCTTGTCTGTGAAGTCAGCATTTTACTATAGGTCAGTCCCCATAAAAAAAGCAGAAGAATAATAGCAGAAACGACATAGGAAGAAATCAGCGGGTAGCTTGCCTGCGTCTGTATCTCTTCTATTTTGATACCGCGATCCAATTTGGCGGCTTCCTGGAGATACAGCAGGTTCAGGGCGAGTTCATCTTTTTTCATATTTGTATAACCGTATTTTTGATAATACTCCTGCAGGGCATAAATACCTGCTTCGGAATTCAGGATCAGGGAAGAAGCGGTTTCCGACAACTGAGAAAGCAGAAGGCTGATAATGGAGGTTTCCCCTTTGGCAAATCGAATCGTAAGGTGTTTATTTGTTCCTTTGATAATGGAGTAGATATAATGATGCGGGATTAATATGATAACATTAATCTTTCGTTCGCTCAGTTGCTTATCTGCTTCTGCTTCTTCCAATTTTTTAAAACGAAGTTTGTCTTTTGTCTTTTCCATTTTGGAGAGCATAGAAATCATCCAGTCAAGAAAGGGCTCGTCTTTGTCTGCAACAACTCCAATGTGGACAAGTTGTTGTTCCTGCTGATTGTTGCCAAGATGGCAGATACAGAAAATGCCTGCAACAAAAAAAACAATACACAGACTTGCAAGACAAATGCCAGGCAGTGATGTAAGCATCCGTTTCCATTCCAAATAGATATATTGCATAAAACGTTTCATGAAAGTTCTCCTCCGTATACGGTTTAGCTAAATCGGCTAATCAGGGTGTGGATATTGCCATCATAGGCAAAAGGCAAAAGAACGCCGTTTTTTAAAATATATATTCTGTCACAGAGGTTAATTTCCCGTTCCTCGTGGGTGGCAAGCAAAATAATATTTCTCTGTCTTTTATATTCTTTTAAGTAGACCTCAATTCTTTCCTTACAGATCAGATCCAACGACGCACCCGGCTCGTCTAACAGAAGAACATGTGGGTTATATGCCATAGCGCAGCCAATACTGAGACGCTTCTTCATACCGCCGGACATATGTTTTACCAATACGTTCAGAAAATCTGGAATGCCAAGCATCCCAAGAAAGCCTTCTGACAGTTCCTGCTCCATAGAAAGGGGACTGTCGCAATACCATAACTTTAGATTGTCTTTGGCTGTCAATTCTTCAATTAAGGGGCATTCCTGCGGAACATAACCGATGATGTCCGCATGTTTCCGCGGTTGTTGTTTACAGGAATATTTCTGTCCGTTCCATAGGACAGTACCGCTGTCCGGTTTTAAAATACCTGCCAGGACAGAAAGCAATGTGGATTTTCCGCAGCCATTGTCTCCCAGAATGCCAATGCATTCGCCTTCATGCGCTTCCAGGTTAATATCTTTTAAAACCTGTTTCTGTCCATGGCAAAAACTCTTTGCAAGATTCTTTACTTGTAACTCATATTTTATCATCTCTTTGGGACTCATAGCCTGCTCCTGTATTTACATATTTTTTAGCGGATATTCATTATTATCTTATCATAAATAAAAAAAATTCACAATGTTACGAAGAAACATATACACATATACGGGTAACCGGTTTATTGTAAAGCTTTTGGCTTCTGGGGGGCACGGTAACTTGACTTTGTTAGGCTTATTAGGTATGATATATGAAATTAGTTATGCAGGGTTACAGTATATTAAAGTGAAAGGAAATTATTGAATATGAAATGTAGCAATTGCGGTGCGGAGATGGCACCAACTGATAAGTTTTGTGCAGTATGTGGGCACAAGTCAGAAACAGAGGAACAACAGGCAAAGGCACAGACAGACGCAGGACAGCCGGAGGAGAAAGCGGCAGAGGCGCAGGCAGGCGCAGGACAGCTGGAGGAGAAAGCGGCAGAGGCGCAGGCAGGCGCAGAGCAGCCAGAGGAGAAAGCGGCAGAGGCGCAGGCAGGCGTAGGACAGCCGGAGGAGAAAACGGCAGAGACCACGCAGCAGACCGGGACGCCGGATGATGCTGCACGGCCATATGCGGCGCCGGACGTTGCGGAACAACAGGCACAAATGCCGAAATCAAAGAAAAAGAAGACGAAACGGGTCATTGGGATTACGGCAGCCTGTGTTGTTGCTGTCGCATTGGTTTCCATTATAGGCGTGAAGGCGTATCAGGCGGTAAAAAAAGCCATGATGAGCCCGACAGAGTATTACCAGTATGTGGAGACAAAGAACCGTGATGCATATAAGAAGTCTTATACGGGATATTATGATACCATGCGCGGGGTTCTGACGGAGGATAAAATCAATCAGGAAATCAACGCCAAAGTAACTCTTTCAGATACGGCGAAATCTTTGATATCATTATCAGGTGTGGATTGTTCAAAGTTTAATGACGCAGAGATTAATGTGTTGGAAAACAAAAACGGAAGTGCAAATTCCGCACAGATGCAGCTAAAAGTCAATAATGAAAATCTGGTGACGTTTAAGCTGTATTTTGATTATAAAAATAAAGAAATGTACTACCAGATTCCGGAATGGTCTGAGTCTTATATGAATGTCTCCAACGCGTTAAATCAGTCGCTGCGGGATACGGATTACCTTCCGGTCGATGTTTTGGAGAATCCGTTTCAGTATCTGCCGGAAACTTCAGATCTAGATCAGATTTTTACACGTTATACGGATCTTGCCATTAAGAGCGCAAAAGATGTGGAGAAAGAGGATGTAACGCTTGAGGCGAAGGATATATCACAGGAGGTTGCTGCCTATACGGTAAAATATAGCGGTTCTGATGTGGTTGAAGTTACGCGGGATGTTTTGGACGAAGTAAAAGAGGATGAAAATATCAAGCATATCATCCAAAAGATTTCTCCCAAGCTTTATTCGGAATATGAAAAGGTCATGGAAGAAGAGCTTGCTGAAGGAGAAGCACAGGGGCTGAAAGAATTTGAACAAGAAGCTGGAAAAGAAAATATTTTAACCATGAAGACCTATGTGGATAGTGATGATGAAATTGTCGGCAGAGAGTTGAAGGTAAATGCCGGCGGCGAGGTTTTTGAGATAAAATCAATTTGTCCGAGAGATGGTAAGAAATTTGGTTATGAATTTACATGTTCTTTGGGATATGTTACATACGTTACGATTTTAGGGAGCGGAGAAGAGAAATCTGATGTCGTCAACGGAGAATACTATTTAAGTCTGAATGATTCGATTG
This sequence comes from uncultured Lachnospiraceae bacterium, assembly GCA_947630925.1. Classification (GTDB taxonomy): domain Bacteria; phylum Bacillota; class Clostridia; order Lachnospirales; family Lachnospiraceae; genus Butyribacter. Next base: position 162,757 of record CANRJM010000002.1, on the reverse strand, counting down.
CTTCAGATATGGATATTGCTTCCGGGAAAGATTTGTTAAAGCTTCAGCTAAAGGACTATGACTTATCCGATATTGAAGATGGTAAATTTAGCGGAACCTGTACGATATCTTCTGATGCGATTCCGCAGATTGCAAATTATGCTTTGAAAATTCAGTCGGAAGGCGGCATGAAAGCTTCAAAAAGCAGGATTAGCGTATTGGCCGGCAAGGATGAGCTTATTGGTATTGCTATGGAGAATTCCGAAGGCAGCAGCCTGAATTCAACAAAACCTTCTAACAGCGATACGGTATATGATATCACAAATGAAGAGGATTTGAAGGCATACCAGAGTGAAATTTCATTAGATACATGGCTGCAGCAGGTACAGAAAAAAATAGGAATCGATCTTAGCTCTATCCTTTCGGGACTCAATGGAGATTCATATGATACCGGCTACGACAATGACAGCAGCGATTATAGTGAAGAAAGTTATACTTACTAGAATAGGTTAAAAAATAAAAGGACTGCCCCCTGATGATGAAAATTCGTCAGGGGGCAGTCCTTTTGCATTGTTGCATTTTTTATTTTTTCTTTTTCTTCTTTTTGGCTTTTTTAGTCTTCTGCATCTTTTTAATCTTAGAAGATTTGTCTGCATAGATACTTTTTCCGAAGACTTTCTTTACCGTATTGCCGGAGACGTTTTTTCCTTTGCTTTTTTTCACAAAGAGGATTCCCGCCTTTTTTCCAGAGGTGATTTTGTTTTTCTGAACATAGTTGACCGTAGATGTTGTGCTGCAGACGCCTATATTTTTTGAACTCTTTATCGTATTTTTGATAATTTTATTGCAATAGGAGTTTAAAATACTAATGCCAATCTTTGTTCCGGTAATGGTATTCTTCTGGATGGTTCCGGCTTTTGATTTGGTAAATATACAGATTCCATTGCCTCCGGCTTTCGTTATTGTGTTGTTTGCAATAAAGGAAACGCGTGAAGAGTTACCAATGGAAATCGCGTTTTTGCTGCAGTTGGTCAGGGTATTCCCTTTTATCTTTTTCAGGACGGACTTTTTGGCAATGGTAATATTGCAGTTGGTCAATGTATTGCTGTCAATCAGATTGCAGGTTGACTTGGTAATACAGATACCGGACTTGCTCCCTCCGATAATTATGTTCTTCTGGATCGTTGTTACCGTGGCTTTGTCCAATAAACTAATACCAATTAATTTATTTTGGTTTAAGGTGTTATTTGCAATCAGGGTAACTTTTGCGCCTTCTCCGATGGAAAGAGCGTTTTTCCCGTTATTATTCAGCGTATTGCCGGAAATGGTCGTAACTGCCGCCTTATTCGTCAGGATGATGGAATTGCATCCGGATGAACCGGTCACTATATTATTTGTCATATTGGTACAGGCGGCATTGGACAGATAGATGGCGGCTTTTCCAAAGGATGAAAAACGATTTTGGGAAATCAAAGCGGTTTGTCTGGTATTCGTTAGGGCAATGCCGCATGCTCCCATGCCGTTAAAAACATTTCCGGTAATATTTTTAATGGAAACCGAAGCTTCCTCAGCGCAGATGCCGTCTTTCATCTTCCTTTTCAGGGCTCCGGTGGAGAGCGTATTTCCGGAGAATGTCGTAACACTGGAAGATGACTGCAGATGTAATCCGAATTTTACAGCGTCTGTCAGTTTATTTCCTGTCACAACCGTATTTTTGGAATTTTTTGTGACAGCAATATTGCTGGCCGTTACATTGGTAATGGTGTTGTTTTTAATCGTTGTATTTGGACTGTATAAAAGGAAGATGCCTAACTCAGCATTTTCTATTTTATTATCCGAAACAACGGAGGTATAAAAGCTGTGTACCATAATTGCCGGTCCGTATAGTTTCGTGCCGTTCGGCCTTAGTGCATACATATCTTTAAATGTGTTGTTCCGGATGGTCACGTTACGGGAATACAGTCCCGGAAATTCCAAACAGCCGTGATGGTTGCCCACACCGCGCGGATAGTTATGGAAATTATTATTTTCCACTGTGATATTCTGGCAGTAGGTTTTATCCGAATAATATGAGGAACACCACTGAAGGGACTCATTGGTCGGATGGCAATAGGTATATTCTAACTGAAGGCATTCTTTTGGCTGATAGTCTTTGTCTTCCTTAGAATAAAGCGGAGTAAAATTAGAAAAATCACAACCTTTGACGGTAGCGTTTTTTACACCGGCTAACTCAACCAGATGTGCGCCAAAATTATTCTTAAAAACAGTATTTTCTATGGTAATATTTTGTGCGTGGGCAAAATTGACATTATTATTATCTACCGTTGCATGCGCAGTATCTCCTCCGTTAAAGATACCGCCGGAAATGGTTATATTTTTAGAAAGATTATAACCGCCGCCTGTAGACGTTTTTTCCTGAAATGTTCCATCGGAGCCTACATTCATCAGCATTGCGTTAGAGGTATCCGTACGATATATCTCGGCTTTCGCGTCAAGATTCAGCGTGGTGTTGGAATAGATTTTCAAAACATTGTCTATCATGTATTTTCCTGCCGGAAAATACAATACCAGAGTATCGCTGTCTGATAAGTCGGCAGCCTGTTTCAGCAATGTGTTGATAGCAGCCGCATCATCCGTAGAACCGTTTCCGGTCACGCCATATTCTGTAACGTTATATGTGATTTCTGCTGCTGCGGCGTTCTGGCCCGGCAGAAATGCATAGAAAAGAGCAAAAAACAATATGACTGTAAATAAGTAATGGGTTAGTTTTGTTTGAGCATTCATTATTTTCTCCTATCTGGCAAGCGCTTGCCTAATATTATTGTTTGAAATCCCGCACGGCGCAGGTTTGCGCCAACAAAATGCATCTTTTGCAGTGATGCTCTGAGATTACAATGCTTTTGGCAAAGAGAAATGCGGAGATTAAAAACTCAATCGTATTATAGCATACGCATATTGGTAAGTCTATGAAAAAAATTTTGGCGTTTTTGTATATTTATGGTATAATGTTTAATGGTAAAAAAGAGATTTTTTACTTAACGGGTTTGTGTATGCGCGCTGCTTGCCACAAACATCGGTTATGTGAAAAGGCAGCGCAGAAATGAGGTTAATTATGAGTCAGATAAGAGATGAAAAAATGGCGCCGTCCGGAGCGCATAAAATTGAATGGGTAAGGAGAAACTGTCCGCTTCTGCGCAGTTTGGAAGAGGATTTTAAGAGGGACAAACCATTTGCCGGCAAGAAGATTGCTCTTTCCATCCACTTAGAGGCAAAGACGGCATACCTTTGTAAAGTGTTGGCAGCAGGCGGTGCGGAAATGTATATAACAGGCAGCAACCCGCTGTCTACACAGGATGATGTAGCTGCAGCGCTTGCCGCAGACGGATTGAATGTATTTGCATGGCATGATGCGACAGATGAAGAATACAATGCCCATATTGCTGAGACCTTATCGCATCAGGCAAATATTATCATTGATGACGGCGGCGACCTTGTGCATATGCTCCATACGACAAAGCGCGATCAACTGCCATATGTGATTGGAGGATGTGAGGAGACAACAACCGGCATTATACGTCTTCAGGCAATGGATGCGGCAGGTCAGTTGGAGTTTCCTATGGTTATGGTCAATAATGCAGACTGCAAGCATTTATTTGACAATCGCTATGGTACGGGACAGTCCGTATGGGACGGCATCAATCGTACCACGAATCTGATCGTGGCGGGGAAAATTGTCGTTGTAGCAGGATATGGCTGGTGCGGTAAAGGCGTATCAATGCGCGCAAAGGCGCTTGGGGCAAGAGTGATTGTCACGGAAATCGATCCGATTAAAGCGATTGAAGCAGTGATGGATGGATTTGAAGTGATGCCTATGAAAGAAGCCGCAAAGTATGGCGATTTCTTTGTGACGGTAACCGGCTGCGCCGGCGTGATAGACGAAGAGGATTTTATGCAGATGAAAGAAGGCGCTATCCTGTGTAATGCGGGACATTTTGACGTAGAGATCGATATGAAGCGGTTGGAAGAGATTGCCACAGCAAGGGAAGAAATGAGAAACAATATTATGGGATATAGGCTTCCAACGGGAGTTTGGATTTACGTACTTGCTCAGGGACGTTTGGTCAATCTGGCAGCGGGAGACGGACATCCGGCAGAAATTATGGATATGAGTTTTGCAATTCAGGCATTAAGCGCGAAATATCTTGTCGAACATGAGAATGCGCTGACAGAACGTTTGATTAATGTACCGCGGGAGGTAGATCTGGAAGTTGCGAAACGTAAATTAACTTTTTTGGGGAAAGAAATCGATGTACTTACAGAGGAACAGGAAGCATACCTGAATAATTCAACGATATAGGAGGAAATGCTGCTATGGAATTAAAGAAAACTACAGTGCTGTCTTCACTTGTATGCATTGCGGGATTAATTACAGAGATTATTTTCTGCGACGTTATGTCAAAATCAATCTTTGGCGTTATCTTAAGTATTATAATGGCGGTTGTGATTCTGGCGGCAGCGTATTTTGTGATAGATGGAATCCGAAGTTATTTTCTGGGGGAGAAGGAGAGAAAATCCGAACATGAAAAGGAGTATGAACAGCGTCTGTATAGTGTATTGAATGAACAACTGCAGTTCCAGAAGGAAATCTACAGAGGGGTATATGCAACGCAGAGTCCGGAAAATCTGTTTGCCGATGAACGGGAGCATTCGAAACCGGAAGAGGAAAAAACAAAGGATTCCGAAGAGTTGATCCATGCGATTAACGATAATGTTGTAACAGCCGCAAAAACAGTGGCAAGGTATGTCAGTAAGAATACAACGGAAGTTAAGAGCATTATGGATAACAATCAGAAGAGTATCGTAGAACTTCTTCAATCCATAGAAAGCAACCAACAGAGACTCCTTGAACTGTTGGAAAAGAAAGAATAAAAAGATACCGCTGGTTCCATGGATGTTTTCAGATGAACCAACGGCAATCATGAAAATTGGTTTAACAGAAGGCGGGTGAAGGAACAAAATTATTTTCCGGACCGTGCCTTCTGTTTCTTTTCTTCTTTTATCACGAGCTGGAACCGTTCCAGCTCTTTTTTGATAACGCCGCTTAACGCCAGCAGACATATCAGGTTTGGAATTGCCATCAAAGCATTGGCAATATCAGAGAATGTCCATGCAATTTCCAGTGTTGTTGTTGCGCCGATATAGGCAAGCAGTGAGAAGAAAATGCGGTAAATCATATTATATTTATGCGTGCCCAGAATATATTCATAAGCTTTTTCCCCATGATATTCCCATCCCAAAATAGTAGAAAAGGCAAAGAGGGAAATGGATATGGTAATCAGCCATCCGCCCGCCCCGCCAAGAATGGTTTGAAATGCGAGGATGGTCAGCGGAGAACCAACAACCAGGGAGCGATATTCATAATCGCCGTTTTCTTTAAATATGTACTCGTTTCCGCTGGTATCATTCCAGGTTCCGGTAAGGATATCCGTATTTGATACATGCTCCGTCAGGGAGTTTTCTTTGGAAGCCGCATCTGTCTGTTTGGTATCTTTCTTTACCAGAGTCAGGGCAGTCTCTTCCTCCCCGTTTTGCGTCAGGGAAAGTTTGCTGCCGTTATCCGAAACGGATACTTTATAATTTGTAACAACGGTTTCCTCTTCGTTGATGTCGGAAGAACTAATGGTCAGTTGGTTCTGCTGTTCAGCCTGCCATACATAGCTTCCCTGGGCGTTCCGTTCCGTGCTTCCCAACACGCCGGAACTTGCAATGCAAAGTCCCGTGATGGTACAAACGACAATCGTATCCCAGAAAGTACCCGTCATATTAATATATCCCTGGCGAACCGGATCATTCGTGGAAGCTGCCGCTGCAGTGATTGCAGCAGACCCCATACCAGCCTCATTCGAGAATACGCCGCGGGCAACGCCGAATCGGATGGCTTGCGTCATGGAAGCGACAATGCTTCCGCAAAGTCCGCCGCCAACCGCTTTAACAGAAAACGCCATTTTAAAAATCATAGCGATGCCAGCCGGGAGTTCTGCAATATTTCCCAAAATTACAATGATTCCCGATATAATATATAAAACCGCCATCAGAGGAACAACGACCTGCGAGACCTTAGAAATGGATTTGATACCGCCTATAATAATTAGTAAAGCAAGTCCTGTGATAACAATGCCGGTAATATAGACGGGGACATGAAAGGTTGCGCTCAATGCGGTAGAAATAGAATTTGCCTGCGTCAGATTCCCGATTCCAAAGGATGCGAATACTGCAAAGAGTGCAAACAGCCAACCCAAAACAGCGCCAAACTTCTTATGCCTGAATGCTTTTTTCATAGTGTACATTGGCCCACCGGACATTTCGCCGTTATCATTTACTTCACGGTATTTGATAGCAAGCATGCACTCGCTGAACTTAGAAGTAAGGCCAAAGGCGGCGGAAATCCACATCCATACAAGCGCGCCGGGCCCGCCGGAAATCATAGCTGTTGCAACGCCCACAATATTTCCGGTGCCTATTGTAGCGGCAAGAGCTGTCGTCAGTGCAGAGAAGGGGGAGACGTCTCCGGTTCCCTTCTTTGTGCGCGCTTCTTTGCTCAGTACGCTTTTTAAAGCATATGGGAGATTGCGCCAACAAAGCGCTTTTGTACGGAGCGTAAGGAAAACGCCTGTACCAACCAGGAGAATCAGCATAATCGGTCCCCATACAATCGTATCAATTTCATTTAATACGTTTGTAATACTTTTAGTAAATTGACTCATAAAAACCTCTTTTCTGCACAAATAAAATATATGGTAATTGGTGCCTGTGTGCCGGTAAATACATATCATTCCAGATGAAATTATACTATATCATATCAATAGATTCAAGTTTTTCGGCGCTTTGGCCTGCGTATGCATTGCGGGATTCAGGCTTTTTTATATTTTTTCCAGTATGCATAACCGCCGTTTAAACTGATAACCGGGTAACCGTTGCGCGCCAGATCGCGGGCAATCAGAAGGCTGGTATTTCCATGTTCGCAATAAAGAATGATCCAGGCAGGTATAAAATCCAGCGTGGACAGAAGTTTCGGCATATTGTCCTCTGCTTTCTCCCAGTCAACCCAAAGCGCTCCCGGAATATGTTCTTGTTCATACGACGATTTGCTGCGCAGATCAAGAAGTAAGATATCGTTTCTTTCCAGATATTGTTCTAATATTTCACAGGATATAATTCGAAATTGCATAAAGCGCCCCGTTCTTTCTGCCTCATGCCAGAGATAGAAAAAAATTGGTTCTTAATTTATATTCTATGAAGAAACAGATCATATGTATAACACCGGAAGGAAAAAAGTCTTCCTTCCGGTGTTATCAATTGATGTTTGTACTACAGACCTAAGCAAAATGCAGTTTGTTTATTTTCCTTTGCTTAGTTGCAGTTTGTTGAATTAGAATCGTTAGAAGAGTTGCTGCTCTTATTAGAAGAGTTGGATGCATTGTTTGCCTTGTTCTGTGACTTGTTTGAGCTGTTCTTGCTGCTGGAATTGCTTGACTTGTTGTCAGAACGGTTTGTAGCATTCTTGCTGGCATCATTGTTCGCAGAATAGTTTTCTGTTTTTTTCATAATAGCCTCATTTCCGTGTAAATACACTTTGTTGCTGCTATTTCGCAATAGCGGTTATCGGGTAACAATACTATTGTTGCCCGGTCGAACAATTTTATGCATCCAATCCTGTTTTATAAAAATATTATAATAAATTCCGGTAACAGTCGCAAAGAAGTTTCGTACAGTTCTGAAAGCCCAATGCCTGGCTGTTTAAAATAATTTCATAATTTTTTGTGTTTGTCCAGTCCCGTTTTGTAAAATAATGATAGTAATCACTGCGCCGTTTGTCCGTCTTTTTTGTGTGGATTACAGCCTCATGTTTGCTCAGATTGTTTTGCTCCATAATCTGTCTTACACGGAAATCAAAAGGAGCGGTTACAAACACACTTAAAAAATTAACTTTTTTACGATCCAGAATAAAATCTGCACATCTTCCAACAAGGATACAATCTTCTTTTTGCGTGATTTCACGCATGAGATCTCTTTGTAATTGAAACAACGTGTCATTCACAGGTTTTCCTTTGACAACCTTTTCGTTTCCCTTATATTGCAATCGGTAAAAGGCAGAACTGGTCGCTTTTTCGTCCGCTTTATGAAAGCCGTTTGCTTTGTCCAGACCTCCATATTCCAACGCCATATCCAGTAAATTTCGGTCATAGTATTTGATCCCCAGCTCATTCGCTGCCATTTCGCCGATGATATGTCCGCCGCTGCCGCAGCGCCGGTTAATGCATATTACTTTATGTGGCATATTTATCACTCTCCTGATTTTTTATCAATATTATACCATTTTTATGCAAATAATACAAAGAACTTTTCTGTTTTTTACAGAATAAAAAACGCATTAAAAAGAGAAATCAAAAGGAAAAAACGCCAGTGCACTTTTTACGCATAATATGGTGGGAAGGCGGAGCAAAAATATAGGGTAAAAAGTTTAAAAAAATTGTCGTATTAAGGATGAAATGGTTTGCTAACAGGCAGGTTTTATGCTATAATCAATGTATTATAAATTTCGTACGCAGTTTAACAAGAGAATGATAAAAGAGGTAAGAAGAAATGAATCAAATTGGAACGGGCCTGATCAGGACAAATGATAATTGCGTCGGCTGCAATAAATGCATTGGCGTTTGCAGTTGTATGGGCGCCACCATTGCCAAAAAGCTGGAGGACGGAAAAAATATTATTGAGATTGATGGTTCAAAATGCGTTGCCTGCGGCGCTTGTTTTGATGCATGCGAGCATCAGGCGAGGGAGTATGCGGATGATACAGAGGCGTTTTTTGAAGCGTTACATAGGGGCGAGAAAATCTCAATTTTGATTGCACCGGCATTTCTGGCAAATTATCCGGGAGAATACGAGAGCGTTTTGGGCGGCTTGAAAAAGCTGGGAGTCAACCGAATGATTAGCGTATCTTTTGGCGCGGATATTACGACATGGGGATATTTAAATTATGTGAAAAAGTATAATTTTACGGGAGGGATTTCCCAACCGTGTCCGGCTGTGGTAAGCTATATTGAGCATTATCTTCCGGAGTTGATACCGACCTTGTTCCCGGTACAAAGTCCGATGATGTGCGCTGCGATTTATGCCAGTAAAGAAATGGGCGTTACGGACAAGATGGCATTCATCAGTCCGTGTATTGCAAAGAAGGATGAAATGGAATCCAAGCGAGGCAAGGGCTTGATTTCTTATAATGTAACGTTTGATCATCTGATGAAATATGTCAGGGAACATAATATTTCAGGACCTTCCTGTAAGGATGAAATTGAATATGGTTTAGGTTCTGTTTATCCGACTCCCGGCGGCCTGAAAGAGAATGTTTATTGGTTCCTTGGCGAAGATGTGTTTATCCGCCAGATGGAAGGCGAGAAACATATGTATCATTATCTGAAGCAGAATAAGGAAAAACTCCAAAAGCACCAGACGCCGTATTTATTTGTTGATGCTTTAAACTGTGCTTCCGGATGTCTGTATGGCACGGCAACGGAGCCGGCTAAGAATGAAACAGACGATGCTCTGGTGGAGATGATGAGAATACGCGAATCATGTAAGAGCAACAAGAGGACGACCGCATGGTCGCGTCATCTTTCGCCGGCTCAGCGTTTACGGAAACTGAATAAACAGTTTGCAAAACTGGACCTGAATGATTATCTGTGTTCTTATACGGATAAATCAGATGAATGCAACTTCGGCGAACCAAGCCAGACGGAATTAGAGGATATTTTCAATGATATGGGGAAACGGTCGCCTGAGTCAAGGAAGATCAACTGTTCCTGCTGCGGGTATGATACCTGCAGGGATATGGCGGTTGCCATTCATAATGGATTTAATTATAAAGAGAATTGTATTCATTTTATAAAAGATGAAGTAGAAAAGGAAAAAGGGCGGGCGTTGGAATTTGTAAAACAGGTTCAGGACGAAAAGGATATCATCACATCACAAAAAGAAAAGATTATTACGACGATTTCTGAGATCAATAAAGAGTTTGACCAGATTTATAAAGCGGTTAACGAAATGTCAGACGGGAATAACAGCAGCGCGGAGGAGTGTACGGAAATTTCCCTGAATATGTCGCACATTATGGAATTCTGCGATGCATTAAATAAATCAATGAAGCAAATCAATGATTTTGTCCTGGAATTATCGGAAAATAATAAAGAAGTCGTTTCCATTGCATCACAGACAAATCTGCTGGCGCTGAACGCTTCCATTGAGGCAGCCCGCGCAGGAGAAGCAGGCAGAGGTTTTGCGGTTGTTGCAGATGAAATTAATAATTTAGCGGCAGATTCCAGTGAGACGGCGCAGCGAAGCGACGGCACCCAGGCAAAAATCATGGATGCGGTTTCAAAGATTATTGACGAAACAGATAAGTTGATTGAAATTATCAGTCAGGTCAATACAAAGACAGAGAATCTTGCTGCTGTTTCACAGGAAATTGCAGCCTCCTCATCTATGATTTTAGATTCGTCTGCGCAGGTCAGAAACAGATTGAATAAATTGGCAGATTAAGAGATATCTTCTCGTGATATCAAATAAAAACAAGGGGCTTTTTTTGCAGTCCCTTGTTTTTGCATTGTACTCAAACTTTGCATGTTAAATTCCCAAAACTCTTTATAATATGGGCTGCGGCATGGGCTATGGTTCTTGTCATACGCATATCTTTACCGTATTACTGCAGATGATGTGCCGCTTTTGGAAATTCGCAGTCCATATCGGTTTGTTCGTGGATATGTTGGTATTTTTCTTTTGTCGCCATGCCGCCCCGGATGTGGCGTTCGGATTTGTTTTTATCCAGCACTTTTCGTGCTTCGGCGGCTAATGAAGGATTAATGAAGCGCAATCGTTCGGTTACGTCTTTATGTACGGTGCTTTTGCTGATTCCCAGTTCTTTGGCAGCTTGCCGCACGGTTGCGTTGCGCTCTACAATATATCTGGCAGCTTCCACTGCTCTTTCTTCAATATATTCTTTCAATCTCCTTCCCCCTGAAACTACTTGTTTATTTCATAGTATGTAACATGGGAAGGATTTATTCTATTTGTATTTTTCCGCCTTGTTGATTTTTTGGATGGTATTTTGAATATCTTCGTATTTTAATTTCTCTCCGCTAAAGGAAAGGATTGTATGAAGCGGAGTATTGGCAAACATGGCTTTTGCCAGTTTCATGGTGTTGGCGTTGACGGAAGCGTCTGTTTCGTCAGAAGCAGCTTCAAAACCGCTTTTTTTCAGTAGAGGATCTAAAAGCTCCGGTTTTTTGGCAAAGAGCTCGATGTCTTCACAGGTAGTAATGTCTGTTACACGGAAAGGAAATGGTTTTGTTCCGGTAACGGAAATCGGAACATCCAGTCTGATATCGCGGGAAGAGGCTCCAATGGATAGATGATACGTTCCGCTTTCCACAAACCAATCGTGTACGGTTTCGTTGAAGTAGGCAAAACAACGATAGTCCAGTGCGAAGGAGACTCGTTTGGTTTCACCGGGCAAAAGGAATACCTTTGTGAAATTTCGAAGTTCTCGTTCCGGACGGTTTTCCAGACCAATATAATTTTGCACATAGAGTTGTACGATTTCCTTGCCTGCAACCGTTCCGGTATTTGTAATATCGCAGGAAATGACAATATCATCTGTATCAAGGACGGTTATGGCGTTATCCGTTGTAACTGCAAATTCTGCAGTGGAAATCGGTTTTCCGTTTATCGTTAAGGACGGATTACTATAAGAAAATGTAGTATAGCTCAATCCGTGGCCAAAAGGAAACAAAACTTCCATTTTCTTTTTATCATAATAGCGGTAACCGATAAAAACTCCTTCGCTATAGCTGACCTCATTACGGGTTCCCGGAAAATTCAGGAAGGAAGGGGTATCTTCCAGTCTGAGCGGAAAAGTTTCAGCCAGTTTCCCGGAAGGATTGCTTTTTCCGGTTAGCAAGTCTACCGCAGCGCTGCCGCTTGCCTGTCCTGCCAGATACATTTCCAGTACGGCGCTGACCTTTTGGACCCATGGCATACGGACAGGAGAGCCGTTGTGGAGTACGACAACAACATTTTGCTGGACTTCGCAGATGCAATCTATCAGATGGTTCTGGCACATCGGCATATCCATATGGCTTCTGTCGTAGCCTTCCCCTTCAAATATATCCGGCAGCCCTGCAAAAACAACGGCAACATCAGCCGCTTTAGCTGTATCAATCGCTTCCTGCAAAAGAGCAGAGTCTGTTTTGTCTTCTTCTGTTGTATAGCCTGCAGCGAATGTTACCGTGTAATCATCAAGTTTCCGGAAGGACTCCAGGGCAGAATCAATTTTCCAACAGTTGATATGGCTGGAGCCGCCGCCCTGAATTCTCGGTGTTCTGGCAAATTCGCCAATCAAAGCGATCTTCTGCCTGGAAGCCAGAGGGAGTATCCTGTTATTTTTTAATAGTACGGCAGATTCCGCTGCCGTCTTTTTTGCCAGGCAATGATGCGCTTCTTTATCATAAGTTTTACGTGTATCAGATTTGTCGGCTGTATATTGATTGATTAGATTCAAAATGCGAAGAACAGAACGGTCCAGCGTTTTTTCGTCTAAGATTCCGTTTTTGACAGCATGGACAAGTAGTTTATCTGTTTCTCCATGAGAATCCGGCATTTCCAAATCAAGACCGGATATCAGGGCGGCAATGCGGTCATTCGTGGCGCCCCAATCGCTTATTACCAGCCCGTCAAATCCCCATTCCTTACGGAGGATATCATTTAAAAGCCAGTCGTTTTCACAGGAGTATACGCCGTTGATCCGGTTGTAGCTGCACATAACAGTCCAGGGCTTCGCCTCTTTGACTACTTTTTCAAATGCAGCCAGATATATTTCCCGCAGCGTTCTTTCATTTGCAAGGACAGAAATGCTCATACGCCGCCACTCCTGGTTGTTTGCTGCAAAGTGTTTTAAACTGGCTCCTACCGAGTGGCTTTGTACGCCTTTCACAAAAGAAACTCCAAGTTCTCCGGCAAGATAAGGATCTTCCGAATAATATTCAAAATTCCTTCCGCATAGGGGGGAACGTTTCATATTGATGCCGGGACCGAGCAGTACGGCAATATCCTCCGCCAGACATTCTTCGCCAAGAGCATCGCCGACTTCATAAAGAAGCTCTCTGTCAAAAGAGCATGCCATTGCCGAAGCGGTAGGGAAGCAGATGGCTTTTATGCTTTCGGCAATGCCAAGATGATCGGTGTCCTCTTCTTGTTTTCTAAGACCGTGCGGACCGTCGCTTAATGTGATTTCTGGAACTCCAAGCTGCTCTATGGCGGTTGTGTGCCAGAAATCGGCGCCGGAACACATAGATGCTTTTTGCTGTAAGTTCATTTGTTCTAAAAGTTCTTCCGTATTTTTTCTTTTCATAGAATATTCCTTTCTTTTAAGAAACCTGTTTTTAATCGCATGGCATCCTGCCGTATTTCCTATTATCTTCCGTTCCGGAGCGCTTACGCAATGAGGCGGCGATAACTATGTAATGTGAAGAAAAAGTGGTATCTGTTGGTTAGATAATATATTATAGTGCGGGAGGGAAAATCAAATTTTTATGTTTCCCCCGGCGTGTGCTGTTTCAATAATATATTCAGAGGAAAAGTACTTGACATCCACGAGATTTGGTGATAAGATGAAAAATGCACTATTGTGGCTGACTATACGATTCGTTCATGTGTTTCTTAGTATAGCACAAAATATATATTTTGAAAAGCCTTTCTTATATTAATGAAGGAATTTAAAAGTTAGGGCCGCAAAATACTCTAAAAATAAGGAGTGAACATCGATGGAGAAGAACAGGATACATCCGGTTGCAGTGAATAATGGTGTGAGAATGAGTTACGCCCGCCAGCGGGAAGTGCTTGAAATGCCAAATCTTATTGAAGTGCAAACCAATTCTTACCAGTGGTTCTTGGACGAAGGTCTAAAAGAGGTTTTTCGTGATATTTCGCCGATAGCTGACTTTGGAGGTCATTTAAGTCTTGAATTTGTAGATTTTGAATTATGTAGAGACGAGACAAAGTATGACATCGACCAGTGCAAGGAAAGAGACGCTACTTATGCAGCTCCGCTTAAGGTCAGGGTAAGACTGCATAATAAAGAAACAGAAGAGATTAAAGAACACGAGATCTTTATGGGCGAGCTGCCTTTGATGACAGCTACAGGAACGTTTGTGATCAATGGGGCAGAACGTGTTATTGTAAGCCAGTTGGTTCGTTCGCCCGGCATTTATTATGCGATTGGACATGATAAAATTGGTAAGGAATTGTATTCAGCAACCGTTATTCCAAACCGTGGCGCATGGCTTGAGTATGAAACGGATTCCAACGATGTATTTTCTGTCCGCGTAGATAGAAACAGAAAGGTGCCGATTACGGTATTTTTAAGAGCGCTTGGATTAGGCACAAACGAGCAGATCAAAGAAGTATTTGGTAATGAACCGAAAATCCTTGCAAGCTTAGAAAAGGATACGACGGATAATTATCAGGATGGTTTGTTGGAATTATATAAAAAGCTTCGTCCCGGCGAGCCACTTTCCGTAGATAGCGCGGAAAGTCTTTTGAATGGCATGTTTTTCGACCCAAAGAGATACGATTTGGCAAAAGTTGGAAGATATAAATTTAATAAAAAGCTTCATTTCAGATATCGTATTGCCGGATGCGTCCTGGCAGAGGACGCAGTTTCTCCTGTTACGGGCGAAGTATTTGAGGCGGGGACTCTGATTACCGAGGAGCTTGCAACACAGATGCAGAATGCGGCAGTCTCCTATGTTATGATAGAGAAGGAAGATAAGATAGCAAAAGTATTGTCGAATATGATGGTTGACCTGAAAGAGTATCTTCCTGATGTGAATCCAAGGGAACTTGGCATTACAGAGAATGTTTATTATCCTTTACTGAAACAGATTCTGGAGGAAAATGAAGACGAAGAAGCGGTTAAGGAAGCAATTATGGCAAATGCTTCAGAGTTAGTGCCGAAGCATATTACGAAGGAAGATATTTTTGCTTCTGTGAATTACAATATGCATCTGGAGTATGGAGTGGGAAATGATGATGACATTGACCATTTAGGAAACAGGCGTATCCGTGCGGTTGGCGAACTTCTTCAAAATCAGTACCGTATCGGTCTTTCACGTATGGAGCGGGTAGTGCGTGAAAGAATGTCTACGCAGGATATTACCACGATTACCGCACAGTCTCTTATCAATATTAAACCGGTGACGGCGGCTGTAAAAGAGTTCTTTGGAAGTTCTCAGTTGTCGCAGTTTATGGATCAGAATAATCCGCTGAGTGAGCTGACACACAAACGTCGTCTGTCCGCTTTGGGACCGGGCGGTTTGTCCAGAGACCGTGCAGGATTTGAGGTACGTGATGTACACTATACACATTATGGACGTATGTGTCCGGTAGAGACGCCAGAAGGGCCGAACATTGGTCTGATCAACTCTCTGGCCTCTTATGCGCGCATCAATGAATATGGATTTGTGGAAGCGCCATATCGTAAGGTGGATAAGACGGATCCGGAAAATCCGCGCGTAACGGATGAAGTGGTTTATTTGTCTGCAGACGAAGAAGACCGTTATGTCGTTGCACAGGCAAACGAAAAATTGGATGAAGAAGGACATTTTGTGAACCGTAATGTTTCCGGGCGTTTTCGCGAGGAGACATCTGAATTTGAGAAAAGCAAAGTGGATTTGATGGATGTGTCTCCTAAGATGGTATTTTCCGTAGCTACGGCAATGATTCCATTTTTGGAGAATGATGATGCGAACCGTGCGCTCATGGGTTCTAATATGCAGCGTCAGGCGGTGCCTCTTCTTGTAACCGAAGCTCCCGTGGTTGGTACCGGTATGGAGATGAAGGCGGCCGTAGATTCCGGAAACTGCATTATTGCAGAAGAGGACGGCGTAGTGGAACGTTCTGCTTCCAATGAGATTATTATTCGCAACAAGCAGGGAAAGATACATCGTTATCAGCTTGCCAAATTCCAGCGCAGTAATCAGGGAACCAGTATGAATCATCGTCCGATTGTAGACAAGGGAGATGAAGTCCGGGTTGGACAGGTTATTGCAGACGGGCCTTCTACCTGCGGCGGAGAAATTGCGCTTGGTAAAAATCCTCTGATTGGTTTTATGACATGGGAAGGTTACAACTATGAGGATGCGGTCCTACTCAGCGAGAGACTGGTCCAGGAAGATATCTATACTTCGGTTCATATCAATGAATATGAAGCGGAAGCAAGAGACACAAAACTCGGCGCAGAGGAAATCACACGAGATGTGCCGGGCGTTGGCGATGATGCGTTAAAGGATTTGGACGAGAGGGGAATTATCCGTATTGGTGCGGAAGTTCGTGCCGGGGATATTCTGGTAGGTAAAGTGACCCCGAAGGGAGAGACGGAACTTACGGCGGAAGAAAGACTTCTGCGGGCTATCTTTGGCGAGAAGGCAAGAGAGGTGCGAGATACGTCGCTTAAGGTACCTCACGGCGAGTTTGGCGTTATTGTGGATGCTAAGGTATTTACCCGTGAAAATGGGGATGAACTGCCTCCGGGCGTGAACGAGACGGTCCGCATATATATTGCGCAGAAGCGTAAGATTCAGGTTGGAGATAAGATGGCGGGACGCCATGGAAACAAAGGCGTTGTTTCCAGAGTGCTCCCTGTTGAAGATATGCCGTTCCTTCCGAATGGCCGTCCATTGGATATTGTATTAAATCCGTTGGGCGTTCCTTCCCGTATGAATATCGGCCAGGTATTGGAAATCCATTTGAGCCTGGCTGCAAAAGCGCTTGGTTTTAATGTCGGGACGCCGGTGTTTGATGGGGCAAATGAGTATGATATCATGGATACGTTGGAACTTGCGAATGATTATGTCAATACTCCGTTTGATAAGGATGAGTTAAAGGAGGTATTAGCGAAAGCCAAGGAGACAGATGATGCAGATGAAGTGGCGCGTCTGAAAGAGGTCGTTCCATTTGAAGACAAATATAAGGACGTTCTCGATTCGGAGGTGTTAAAGTATCTTCAGGAGAATAAGGAATATAGAAAAGAATGGGAAGGCGTGGAAATTAACAGTGATGGTAAAGTCCGCCTTCGTGACGGACGGACCGGAGAGTATTTTGACGGCGCCGTTACCGTTGGTTTTATGCATTATCTGAAATTACACCATTTGGTTGATGATAAGATCCATGCCCGTTCAACCGGTCCGTACTCGCTGGTAACGCAGCAGCCTTTAGGCGGTAAAGCACAGTTTGGCGGACAGCGTTTCGGAGAGATGGAGGTTTGGGCGCTGGAGGCATATGGCGCTGCATATACATTGCAGGAAATTTTGACTGTAAAATCTGATGATGTAGTTGGCCGTGTGAAGACATATGAGGCCATTATTAAGGGCGACAATATTTCTGAGCCGGGTATTCCGGAGTCCTTCAAAGTACTTCTGAAAGAACTGCAGGCTCTTGCTCTGGATGTTAAGGTGCTGGATGAAGATAGAAATGAAATCCCTATGACAGAAAGCGTGGAAGAAGGCACGGATGAAGAAATCAAACCTTTGATTGACGGGGATGATAATTTTGCCTTTGGCAGCAATGAATCGTTTGAAGCAGCCGGCTTTACAGAGGGAACTGCAGAGGAACTTGAAGAAGCATCATTTAGTGCTTTTGAAGAGTAAATAGCAATATTTGTATCAGGATTCTATTAACTTACGCCCATTCGGGCAGATGGAGGTTACTATGGCAGAAAGTAATGCAAAGGTAGAAGAGCACATTAATTATGATGCAATTAAGATCGGTCTTGCTTCGCCGGAAAAGATAAGGGAATGGTCCCGGGGAGAAGTGAAAAAACCGGAAACAATCAATTACAGGACGTTAAAACCGGAGAAGGATGGTCTTTTCTGCGAGAAGATTTTTGGACCTAGTAAGGACTGGGAATGTCATTGTGGCAAATATAAAAAGATACGCTATAAAGGCGTTGTCTGCGATCGTTGCGGCGTAGAGGTTACCAAGGCAAGCGTTCGTCGTGAACGGATGGGGCATATTGAACTTGCTGCCCCGGTTTCCCATATTTGGTATTTTAAGGGGATTCCAAGCCGTATGGGATTGATCCTGGATGTTTCTCCAAGAAATTTGGAAAAGGTTTTGTATTTTGCATCCTACATTGTGTTGGAAACGCAGGAGGGAACCGGACTGACACAGAAGCAGGTTTTATCAGAAATGGAATATCAGGAAGCAAAACAGAAGTATGGCGATATGTTCCGTGCAGGAATGGGTGCGGAATCCATTATGGAGCTTCTGATGAGCATTGATCTGGAAGAGGAATCTGCTGAATTAAAAACAGAGTTACAGAATTCATCCGGTCAGAAAAGAGCTCGCATTATTAAGAGATTAGAGGTTATTGAGGCGTTTAAGGAATCAGAGAATAAGCCGGAGTGGATGATTTTGACAGTTATTCCGGTAATTCCGCCGGATATTCGTCCAATGGTACAGTTGGATGGCGGTCGGTTTGCAACGTCAGATATGAATGATTTATATCGTCGTATTATCAATAGAAATAATCGTTTGAAGCGGCTGCTGGAATTGGGCGCGCCCGATATTATCGTACGGAATGAGAAGAGGATGCTTCAGGAGGCGGTAGATGCCCTGATTGATAATGGACGCCGTGGACGTCCTGTAACCGGTCCGGGAAATCGTGCTTTGAAGTCTCTTTCTGATATGCTGAAAGGGAAGCAGGGACGTTTTCGCCAGAATCTGCTTGGTAAGCGTGTGGATTATTCGGGACGTTCTGTTATTGTAGTAGGACCGGAACTTAAGATATATCAGTGCGGTCTTCCGAAAGAAATGGCAATTGAGTTGTTCAAACCATTTGTTATGAAAGAATTGGTTGCGGATGGCACTGCGCATAATATTAAGCAGGCAAAGAAGATGGTTGAGAAGCTGCAGCCGGAAGTGTGGGATGTTCTGGAAGATGTGATTCGTGAGCATCCGGTTATGCTGAACCGTGCGCCTACCCTTCATAGATTGGGGATTCAGGCGTTTGAACCTACCCTGGTAGAGGGAAAAGCGATTAAACTTCACCCATTGGTTTGTACGGCGTTTAATGCCGATTTTGATGGCGATCAGATGGCGGTCCATTTACCGTTGTCCGTAGAAGCACAGGCGGAATGCCGATTCCTGCTTCTGTCGCCAAACAACCTGTTAAAGCCGTCAGACGGCGGCGTAGTTGCCGTTCCTTCGCAGGATATGGTACTGGGGATTTATTACCTGACACAGGAAAGACCGGGTTCTCTCGGAGAGGGCAACTATTATAAGTCTGTCAATGAGGCGATTATTGCGTATGAGAATAAATGTCTGACGCTTCATTCTAAGATTAAGGTACGCAGGACAGGTATTAATAATCGGGGAGAAAAAGAGAGCAGAATTGTAGAGTCTACATTAGGCCGCTTTATTTTTAACGAGGTTCTTCCGCAGGATTTAGGTTTTGTTGACCGGACTAAGGATGAGAATTTTCTGCTGCCTGAGGCAGATTTCCATGTGGGAAAGAAGCAGTTAAAGCAGATTTTGGAGAAATGTATTAATGCGCATGGCGCAACCGGTACTGCAGAGACCATGGATAATATAAAAGCGCTTGGGTATAAATATTCTACGCGTGCTGCCATGACAGTTTCTATTTCTGATATGACAGTGCCGGAAGCAAAGAAGACAATTCTCTCAGATGCAGAAAAGACAGTAGAAACGATTACCCGTAAATTCCGCCGTGGTCTTTTGACAGAGGAAGAGCGTTATAAGGCGGTTATCAATACCTGGAAGATTGCAGATGATCAGATTACGGATGCGCTTTTGACGGGACTGGATAAATATAATAATATTTTTATGATGGCAGATTCCGGAGCCCGTGGTTCAGATAAGCAGATTAAACAGCTTGCCGGTATGCGCGGTCTGATGGCCGATACTTCCGGTAGAACGATTGAACTGCCAATCAAGTCGAACTTCCGTGAGGGGCTCGACGTACTGGAGTACTTTATTTCGGCGCATGGCGCCCGCAAAGGACTTTCGGATACTGCGCTTCGTACAGCCGATTCCGGATATTTAACACGCCGTCTGGTTGACGTATCACAGGATTTAATTATCCGTGAAGTAGACTGCTGCGCAGATAAGGATTATATTCCGGGGATGGAGATTTCCGGATTTATGGACGGCAAGGAGATGATAGAGTCTCTGGAAGAGCGTATTACAGGACGTTTTGCCTGTGAAGATATGTATGATGACGAAGGAGATTTGATTGTCAAGGCAAATCATATGATTACGCCGAAGCGTGCAGCGCGTATTGTCAATACCAAAGCGATTGTAGATAAAGGAGATAACGCTAAGGTTAAGATTCGTACTATTTTAACCTGTAAGTCACATATTGGAGTCTGTGCAAAATGCTATGGCGCCAATATGGCTACCGGCGAACCGGTTCAGGTGGGAGAAGCAGTTGGTATTATTGCGGCGCAATCCATTGGAGAGCCTGGTACGCAGCTTACCATGCGGACATTCCATACCGGCGGCGTGGCTGGCGATGATATTACGCAGGGTCTTCCCCGCGTGGAGGAGCTTTTTGAGGCCCGTAAGCCGAAGGGACTGGCAATCATTGCCGAATTTGGCGGAACAGTGGAATTAAGAGATACAAAGAAAAAACGTGAAGTCATTGTCACGAATCATGAAACCGGAGAACAGAAAGCGTATTTAATTCCATATGGTTCCCGTATCAAGGTATTAGAGGGACAGACTTTGGAAGCAGGCGATGAATTGACGGAAGGAAGTATAAATCCGCATGATATCCTTTCCATTAAGGGAGTCCGTGCCGTGCAGGACTATATGATTCGCGAGGTTCAGCGTGTATATCGTCTGCAGGGTGTTGAAATCAATGATAAGCATATTGAGGTAATTGTGCGTCAGATGCTTAAGAAGATTCGTATTGAAAGCAGCGGGGCGTCTAAGTTCCTTCCGGGCGTTATGGTTGATGCGCTGCAGTATGAAGATACAGTAGAAGAACTGAAAGCAGAAGGAAAAGAGCCGCCGGAAGGGAAACAGGTAATGCTTGGTATTACCAAAGCGGCGCTTGCGACAAATTCTTTCCTGTCTGCGGCATCTTTCCAGGAAACGACCAAAGTACTTACGGATGCGGCGATTAAAGGGAAGACGGATCCTCTGGTAGGCTTGAAGGAAAATGTTATTATTGGTAAGCTGATTCCGGCTGGTACCGGTATGAAGTGTTATCGCTCTGTGAAGCTGGATACCGATGAAGCGGCAGATGAATTTTTAAGAAAGCAGGAAGCGGCCATGAATGGTTTACTGCCTGCTGACGAGCCAACAGAGAAAAAAGCAGAAGAACAGGTTGAAGAAGAGGAGGTATATGCTACTTCAACCGAAGAGTAGGATATCTGATGGATGTTCTTGAGCGACAAAAGGCGAAAAATTTCAATGATGTAAACAAGGAGTATACTCCCACATAATTCTGTGGGAGCGTACTCCTTGTTCCTGATTATTGGCTTTTGTTATGGATGATAAATACGGTCAGGGCATATTTTAACCTTTTCAGACTGTTTTGTTTGCAAAATAGTAAAAATAGGATATACTCTCTAATAGAGAATAAATTACTTTATGCGCAAAAAAAGGCGCGCTTTGCGTGCCCCTGCAAGAATGGAGAATAATATGCAGAAACAGAATCATTGGTTTCAGGTCAATAAAAAATATCTGTCTATCTGCCGTTATGCATTGTTTGTGATTGTTACGGCGATTATTGTGTATATGTTTATTTTACATTGGTCAAGTGCGCTCTCTTTTATAGAAAGGATGTTTAAGATATTAGAGCCGTTCTTTCTTGGCGTCATTATTGCTTATTTTTTGGTTCCGTTAGTAAAGCGGGTCGATACCTGGATACAGGCGAATGTGACCAAAGGGAAATATACCAGGCTTAGCTTTGTCATATCCATGATTTTGTCTTATGGCGCTGTACTGGGCTTTATCGTTATTGCTTTTTTCTTTGTAATTCCACAAATTATTCAGAGTATGCAGGAACTTACCAACCGGATTCCGTTTATGTATCGTAAGTTGACAGAAGAACTGCTTTATCTGGATAAAAAATATCCGAACATTGATATGAAACAGATTAATAAACAACTGTCAGGTATGGTGCCGGATCTTGTAGAATATGGCACAAATCTGGTAAGCAGTCTGCTGCCATTGGTGTATTCGGCTTCTCTGTCAATTGTGAAGCGCATTATTAATATTATATTGGGAATTGTGATATCCATGTATATGATTTATAGCAGGGAGTCCTTCCGTTTTCAGGCAAAGCGCGTGATATATGCTGTATTTCCGGAGGATAAAGGAGATATTGTCTGTACAACGCTTCGGGAATGCAATGACATTTTTGGCGCATTTTTAATCAGTAAAGCGATTGATTCCCTGATTATCGGCTGTATCTGCTGTATTGCTATGAGTATTTTGGGATTGCCCTATGCTGTTTTGATCAGCGTTATTGTAGGCATTACGAATATGATTCCGTATTTTGGACCATTTATCGGAGCGGTACCGGGCATAGTGATTTATCTTTGCCTGGATTGGGAAATAGCGCTTGTTTTTGCCATTATGATATTGGTTCTCCAACAGTTTGATGGATGGATTCTGGGGCCGAGATTATTGGGGCAGTCTACCGGCTTAAATCCGATATGGGTCATTTTTGCCATTACCGTGGGCGGGGCATATTTTGGATTGCTAGGGATGTTTATTGGCGTCCCTGTGGTTGCGGTCATTGCATTTCTGGTAAACAAAGTTATCAGCAGCCGTTTAAAGGATAAGCATATTAAGGCTTTAGAGGAATTTAAGGAATAGGAGACGCATGGTGGGCAACAAAGCGGCAGATAGGATTGCCCAGACGATAAAATTTTTCTTCATATTCCGTCATAATATTATGGGGAGCCGGTCCGTTATGATGCAGGTCGAAAGTCACCTCATCCGTTATCCAACCTGTTTCTTCAAGCTGTTCCAGTGAAAAGTCAAATAATGGACGGTTATCCGTTTTAAATTCCAGATATCCGCCGGGAGAAAGGATGCTGTCATAGAGGGACAGAAAATGGGTCGAAGTAAGCCGTCTTTTTGCATGGCGGTCTTTCGGCCATGGATCGGAAAAATTCAGATAGATTTTCGATACTTCGGCAAAGGCAAAGTAAGAGGTAATGTCCTCTGCGTCCATACGCAGAAACCTTAAATTATCTGTTTCCAACGCTTCCCTTTTGTCAAGCGCCCGAACGAGTACGCTGGAATATTTTTCGATACCGATATAGTTAACGTCCGGATTTTCTTTTGCCAACTGCGTGATAAATTGTCCCTTCCCCATACCGATTTCAATATGGATAGGATGATCATTACAGAAAATATTCTGGTTCCACATTCCTTTATAATCACTGCCGTTTAAGCCGTCTGTCTGTATCGTATATGGATTTTGCAGGATTTTTTCCTGTGAACCCTTGACGTTGCGAAGTCTCATTTTTTCCTCGTTTCCGCGCTGCATTTTTTGTGCATAAAGCAATTTGTGTCAAGCAGCGCACAGGCGCAAATTGCTTCCTTCCTTCCAAATAGGAAGGCTCATAGTATTCTAGCAAAAAAAATAGTTTCCGTAAAGGATAAAAGAATCCGTTTTATTTTTTTCTCCGTAAAGATGACAGGAATTAATGACAACGGGATGTTTTTAGTGTATTATGAAAAAGATAAAAAGAAAAATCTTGAAATCCATGAATGGATAAAAAATCGTTATAATAAAGGGAAAGAACAGTTAAGGGGGCTTATCAGATTATGAGAAAATTGGTTTTAGGGATATGCGTTGTATTTTGCATATCAGCGGGGGCTGTACTGCCAAAGGACATGCTGGATGTGGTAAATCCGGACATGGTATCCGTGGCAGATGCCATAGGCGAGGAACAAACGGAAGGAGACTATAAATATGTTGTCCGTGACAATGGAACAATCAAAATAACAGAATATATCGGATATGATACAGAAGTTAAAATCAGTAGAAAAATTGACGGCAGGAAAGTTACCATCATTGGTTCGGAAGCTTTTGCAGAAGGGGACTATACAAAGATTGTCATACCGGAAGGAGTTTTGGTCATAGGGGAGCGGGCGTTTGCTGGCTGCAGGGATTTAAAGAAAATTTCTATGGCGGACAGTATTACAACGATTCATGATGAAGCGTTTGAGGGCTGTACGTCGTTGCAGAAGGTCTCTCTGCCGGAGAATCTCGAAAAATTAAGGAAGTCTGTTTTTGACGGCTGTACCTCATTGAACCATGTGACAGTACCGCAGGATACACGGCTGCAGCAACATTCTCTGGGCTATGACGGGGAGGAAAAGATTGAGGATTTTGAAATCCGCTGTTATGAAGACAGTCCGGCGCAGCAGTATGCAGAAGAAAACGAAGTGGACTATACGATATTAGCTTCTAAGCCGGACGATACTCCCGGACCGGAAGGGGTGGAGGCGACGCCGGAAGCGTCTCCATCAAATGATATAGAGACGCCAAAGCCGGAAGCGACGCCGGAACAGACAAAGATACCAAAGGAAAAGGAAGATCAAGACAACGGGCAGAAGAAAACGGCTGTCAGCGCCGCAGAAAGCCAAAAACCCAATAAACCGGCCGCAGTAGTATCGGTGGTAATATCCATTTTAGCGGTCATGGTTTGTATTATTGTGGTATCAAGGAGGAGAAAATAGTGAAGACTAGGGTTTTTATTGATGGAAGTGAAGGGACGACCGGATTGCGGATTGATGAACGCTTTCAGTCAAGAGAGGATGTGGAAATTTTAAAGATTGATCCGGCAAAGAGGAAAGAGCCGGAAGAACGTGCTAAAATGATCAACCGCTCTGATATCACTTTTTTATGCCTGCCGGATGATGCGGCAAGAGAGTCGGTTTCTCTGGTGGAAAATCAAGAGGTGTGCATCATAGATACTTCGACAGCACATCGGACAGAAGCCGGATGGGCATATGGATTCCCTGAACTGTCCAAAGAACATAGGGAGAAAATCATCCGCAGCAAAAGAATAGCCGTACCCGGTTGCCACGCAACAGGCTTTATCTCCCTGGTCTATCCGCTGATTGCAGGCGGGATATTACCAGAGGATTATCCGATTACCAGTTTTTCCCTGACCGGATACAGCGGCGCAGGGAAAAAGGCGATAGCCGCTTATGGAGACAAAAACCGTCCGGAGACGTTTTCTTCTTCACGGGAATATGCATTGAGCCAGAAGCACAAACATTTAAAAGAAATGCAGCGGATGACCGGATTGGCAAGAACTCCGTTATTTTCGCCAATCATAGATGATTACTACAGCGGTATGGTCGTTTCCGTTCCTTTGTACGCAGATATGCTGAAGGGAAACCAGACGCCGGAAACGCTTCAGAAGTATTTTGCAGACTATTACAAAGGAGAAAAATTTATGAAAGTGGCGGACATGGACGACGAGGTAATACAGAGTGGTTTCCTGCCGGGAAACGGCTTATCCGGTTGGGATGGATTAAAAATTTATGTCACGGGAAATGCGGAGAGGATTGTGCTTTCTTCGCAGTTTGATAATCTTGGCAAAGGAGCTTCCGGCGCTGCGGTGGAATGTATGAATCTGGTGCTTGGGCTTGCGGAAGATACAGGATTGCATTTGTAGAAAAGCAGGTCATTTGTCTGTGAAGGAGGGGATAGGTTGAAAAAATATAGAAAGAATATTTTTGTCCTTTGTTTGGCAGTTGTAACAGCAGTATACGGAATACTTTCTGCCTCAGTGACACAAAGTACGGCTTCACAATGGGGAGAAAATAGTGTTGAGGATTCTTATGGGGATACTATCGTGATTCCGCCGGAACAGAGGTATTATTCTATCCAGAATGCTTATATTGCCAGTTATACCTCGCAGGCGATTACCTTTTCATGGTATAGCGCAGGCAATAATGACGGATTTTATATTTATCGGATGAGTCCATACGATTCAGGTTATAAGAAAATTGGTACGGTAAAAAATATACAATACAGTACGCATATGTATAAAGATACCGGATTCCGAAAAGGCCTCAGTTTTTCCTATCGGATTGTAGCATATATCACGGACGGCGCCGGAAAGAATATAGAAGTTGGCGGAGTTTATACGGTCTTTAAGGCGGATTTTAAGGCGCCCAAATTCAGCGCCCTTAAGAGAAAGGCGTCCAAAGCGACCTTGAAATGGAAAAAGTCCGACGGCGCAGAAGGGTATGAGATTTTTTGCAAGAAAGGAAAGCATGCGTATAAAAAAGTAAAGACAATAAAAAATGGCAGTACTTTGACTTGGACTGCAAAGAAGCTTTCCGGGACGCAAACTACAAAATTTAAAATACGCGCCTATTTAAAATATGGAAGTCACTATGTGCGCACTTCCTTTAGCCAGGTAAAGACTGCGTATGCGCTGAGTACGCAGAAAGTCGTAAAGATATTTAAAAAATTGCAGAAGCAGTATCCCAATGGGAAATACTGGAATCATGCAGGAAAGAAAAAATATAACAGTTCGACTATTACAAGCAGACCGTGCAATCATAACAAGGGAAACGGGTTATCTACCTGTAACCATTATAATTGTCCGAATGGGATTATAGGCTATCAGTGTTATGGTTTTGCATGGAAAATGAGTGATCTTATTTATGGACGGACAGCCAAGATTAAAAATTTTCGTTCCTTTGCAAAATGCAGGATGGGAGATGTCATCCGTTATTCCGGGCATTCTGTTATTGTAGTGGAAAAACACAGCAATTATGTTGTAGTCGGAGAGTGCAATGCAGGGAATACCTGTATGATCCAATGGGGAAGAAAAGTGTATCGTTCAGAACTGCATAGAGCTTTATATAGTTCGAGATATCGTTAGATTTTGGAGGAGACCATATGGCGGAGCAGTTGTTCAAGAAGCAAAGTTCAATAGAAGAAAAGAAATATCAGGAAGCAGTCGGTTTACAGGAATCGATTTCTTATATTATTCGTTTTGAGAGGAAAGTAATCAGCTTAAAAAATGCTGCTCAGAAGTTTGAAAAGCTGGGAGATTATAAGGATGCGGCGCAGCGCGCCTCTGCCTGCAGGAAAGCTGCGGAAGAAGCTGATTTTGCAGGGAGCAGGGAAGCTTTTGAATCAGCCTTGCAAAAAGAAAGCGCGGCTGTGACAAAAAGTGAACTGCGCGATGCGATTGCGGAATATAAACGTGTCTGGAAAAAAGCAGAATATAAAGAGCGCGCAGAACAACATATTGCAGCCTGCAAAAAAAGAATAGTGATACTTGAGAGGAATGCCGTCTGGAAAAAGAGAGTGATTGCATTGGCTGTTTTGGCTGTATGCGTTTTTGGATTTACCAGAACAATGTTATATCCTTACGCAAAAGGATTTGTACATCAGCAGATGGGAAATTATCGCGCGGCTGCAAATAATTATAAGATTTCTTTGGGGATACCGGGAGCAGATGGGAAACTCGAAGCATGTTATTATCATCTTGGTAGGAAGTGTTTGAAAAAAGGAAATCAGGAAAGGGCGCTGAAACTGTTTGTGAAAGCAAAAAAATATGAAGACGCTCCCCGTCAGACAGAAAAATTAGAGAAGGCGCTTTTGCGGGAGGCGGACGCAGGAGATATCGTAAGATTTGGAACAGTGAAATGGTTAGTAGCTGCCAGGGAAAAAAATCGTATTCTTTTGCTCTGCAATAAATTAGACAAAAAGATGATTTATAGTAATCAGGAAAATGCGGTTTGGGAAAAGACAGATATTTATCGTTGGTTAAACGCAACATTTTGGAAACAGACTTTTTCGGAAGAGGAGGCGGCGGATATCATTTCAGCGGATCATGTATCTGCCGATCATGAAACAGGCCAATCGGGAGGCGTATTTCTGCTAAGCAGCAGTGAATATGAGAAATGCGAAAAGAATATTCCGATTCGCCCTAAGAACTGGTGGCTTCGAATGGAAGAAACGTTGTCTGCGAGAGTGGCAGAGTATGTCGATGCAGAAGGAAGAGTAAGCAGGACATATGTCGATAATGCAACCTGTCATATCAGGCCGGCGGTTTGGGTTCAGATGAAATAGCAAAAGAATGTGAGGTTAATAAGATGTTAAGCGCAAAGAAACGAATGATTGCATTTGTAACAGCAGTGTGTTGTATCGTAACAATGGTATTTGGAACCAGCGGAGATGCAGAAACGAAGAATGCAGTGCGGCAAGCAGAGTCGAATGCTGTAGCGGCAGAAATGTCACAGACAGCAACCGGTCCCGCAGTTAGTACAACTGGTCCTGCGGCTAGCGCAACCGGTCCGGCGGCTTCGGTTACGGGACCGGCGTTTAATACTGCCGATGCAGAAAATATCAATCTTTCCCAGTTGTATTCCGTTTCGGTACCAGTTTCACAAAGTGCAATTTATTCTTTTTCCACAACAACGAAGAAGGCGTATTATCAGGTTCGCGCCTTTGTGACGTCTGGCGCTGCGTTCCATGTTGAAATTTATGATGCGGCAGCAGTAAATCTGATAGGAAGCGCTGATTTGGCCGATAGTGCATATACGCGCTTTGCCCTGTCGGCGTCAAAAAAGTACTTTCTGCGGATTACAGGGGCGGGATATCTGGCAGGAAGTATTCTGGTGTCGGCAGTAAAGGATGATTTCCAGGATACGAGGCAGACAGCCAGTATGATTAGCTTTAATAAGGAATATGCGGTAAATACGGATGTTGCCGGTGATGTTGATTTTATGTGGTTTACGATTGGAAGCCAGGATGCCACGTATTATCTGACGATAGAACCAACCGCAGGCAGTTCAGGTACATATGAGTTACAGGATTCCGCCGGTAACAGAATCAGTACATATAGCGGCGTCACGAATAAAAGTACGGTTGTTCGGAAAAAATTGAATTTAGCAAAGTCAAGGACATATTATTTTAAGGTTTCGTCTGAGGAGGCATATCGTCAGGTTGTTGTATCGATTAGCATGTCGATTAATAAATATGCGATCTATTATCATTTAAATGGTGGGAAAAATGTTAGTTCCAATCCGGCTTCCTATGTTGCTACCAATACGATCCACTTAAAACATCCGATCAGGAGAAAGTGTACATTTGCCGGATGGTATACCGATGCAAAATTTAAGAACAAGATATCCACGATTCATGGTTCTGCTAAAAGAGTCTACCATCTGTATGCCAAGTGGAAAGGCGTATCCGTCAAAAAGACGAAAATAAAATCTTTTGTCAGTACGGGAAAAGGAAAGGCGAAGGTGAAGTTTAAAAAGCTTTCCGGCGTAAAAGGATATCAAATCCGTCTTGGTCTTTCTTCCAATTTGAAAAAGAAAACAAAAAGTTACAATAAGACTAAGACGACGGTTCAATTTAAAAAATTAAAACCGGGAAAGAGATACTATATTGCTGTCCGGGCGTATAAGAAGGATTCGGCAGGCAAAAAAGTATACGGAGCATATACCAAAATAAAATCTGTAAAGATTAAGTCTGCAAAGACAAAATCAAAGAAAAAGGATAATAGCAAGAAGGATAAAAGTAAGAAGTCTTCGAGCAAAAAGTCCTCCAGCAAGAAGGATACAAGCAAGAAGTCTTCGAGCAAAAAGTCCTCCAGCAAGAAGGATACAAGCAAGAAGTCTTCAAGCAAAAAGTCCTCCAGCAAGAAGGATACCAGTAAGAAATCTTCGAGCAAAAAGTCTTCCAGCAAGAAGAATACGAGTAAGAAGTCTTCGAGCAAAAAGTCTTCCAGCAAGAAGAATACGAGTAAGAAGTCTTCGAGCAAAAAGTCTTCCAGCAAGAAGAATACGAGTAAGAAGTCTTCCAGCAAAA
Source organism: uncultured Lachnospiraceae bacterium (assembly GCA_947630925.1). Classification (GTDB taxonomy): domain Bacteria; phylum Bacillota; class Clostridia; order Lachnospirales; family Lachnospiraceae; genus Butyribacter. Next base: position 132,828 of record CANRJM010000002.1, on the reverse strand, counting down.
AGAGTACAACGAAGAATGTTTCGACAAAGAAATAACAGATATTTCTGCCTTGACACATATTTTTATATCAAGTATAGTAAAATTTGTTATGCATATGCCTTTTCACAGTTTTCATATCTATCAGGGAAATAAGCGAGCTGTTGCAAATAAAATCCCATACGGGGAAATGAAAAAGACAGCAGACAAGAACTGTCTGCATAGGATAAATAAGATTTATGGTAAACATTAAAATGGGAGGACGGATATCAGATTATGTGTGGAATCGTTGGATATACGGGAAAGCATTCGGTAACGGATCAGTTATTAGACTCTTTGGAATTGCTGGAGTATAGAGGATATGACAGCGCAGGACTTGCGACATTAAACGGAGATACCGGAAAGGTAAAATTAAGAAAATGCGCCGGAAGAGTAAGTGATTTGCGTAAGCTTTGCCAGAATGACAAGAAACTTTCTACCTGCGGCATTGGGCATACCAGATGGGCGACTCATGGAGGGGTAAGCGATGAAAACGCGCATCCGCACCGTATTGGCGACGTTTTATTGGTGCACAATGGCATTATAGAAAATTATGAAGAATTGATTGACCATTTTATGCTTCATAAGGAGTTAAAATCGCAGACAGATACAGAGGTGGTGGCGGCAGTGCTGAACCGTTTTTATCAGGGAGATCCACATGATGCGATTCGTAAGACCGTAAAATACCTTAAGGGAACATTTGCTTTGGTAATTTTATTTGTGGATCATCCGGATGTGATTTATGCGATTCGAAATGTTAGTCCAATTGTAGCGGCATATAATGAGAACGGTACCATGTTGGCATCGGACGTTGTCGCACTTGGAGCAACGGCCGACCGTTATATGGTGATACCGGAGTATGTTATTACAGAACTACATAAGAGTGAAATTAAGCTGTTTGATTGGAAGGGCGAACCATGTGAAGCGCAGTTTATGGAGATTGACTGGGATACCACCAGAGACGGAAAAGGGAACTATCCTTTCTATATGGAAAAAGAAATCATGGAGCAGCCGGAAGTGATAAAGGCCACTATGGAGGAACGCATCATAGATGGCAGGATTGATTTATCTGTAGATGGAATACCGGACAATATCCTTAAGGAATGTGAACGTGTTTGCGTTGTAGCCTGTGGAACAGCAATGCATGCCGGATTGGTGGCGCAGGCGTTCATCCAATCCAAACTGCAGATGCATATGAGTGTAGAATATGCGTCGGAATTTATGTATTCCGATCCGGTCATTGATGAAAAAACGCTGGTGCTTGCAATTTCACAATCCGGCGAAACCATTGATACATTGGAAGCGTTGAAATACGCAAGAAAGAAAGGCGCGAAGAGTATTGCGGTCATTAATGTGAAGGGTTCCTCCATTGCGCGGGAGAGCGACTATGTTATGTATACTTCGGCGGGACCGGAAATCGCAGTGGCCAGCACAAAGGCGTATACAACACAGTTGATTGCGCTGTTTTTGCTGATTGGCCGAATGGCGAAAGTCCGCGGCGCATTTGATGAGCTGGATGAAAAAAAGTATCTTGAGAATCTGGTGCAGACTCCGGATAAGATGCAGGAGGTATTGGAGCAGAAAGAGGCTATCCATAAAATTGCAAGAGATATGTTAGATGCAAAAGATGCTTTTATGATTGGACGCGGTTTAGATTATTCCATTCTGTTAGAAGGCGCTTTGAAATTGAAAGAAGTATCGTATATTCATACCGAGGCATATGCTTCCGGCGAATTAAAGCATGGAACAATCGCATTAATTACAGAAAATACCCCTGTGGTTGCAGTAGTGACACAGAGCAGGCTGAAGGATAAGGAGCTTTCCAATATCAGGGAAGTGCAGTCAAGAGGGGCCAGCGTAGTGCTTATGGTTAAGGAAAGCTTTGAACTGTCCGATGCAGAGTATGCAGATATCTTTCTATTGCCGGCGATGGCAGATGAATTTATGGTCTTCCCGGCGTCAGCGGCGCTGCAGTTGTTAGCATATTATGTGTCGATGGATAAAGGACTTGATGTGGATAAGCCGAGAAATCTGGCAAAAGTAGTAACAGTGGAGTAACCGGTCCGGGCAGGGAGCCGGGAGAGGTTCTTTGTCGGATATGACAAAGAACAGGGAGGCTGTATATGGAAGAAAACAAGGAGTACGGTTTTGAAGAAACCATGGTAACATTAACGGATGAAGATGGCATGGACCGTGATTTTTATATTGATGAAATCTATCCGGCGGGAGAACATTTATATGCGGCCCTGATTCCGGGAGATGTGGAAAATGTTACCGGGTATTATGTATTTCGCCTAAAAGAATTAGGAAATGATGATTTTGAATTAGAAGACATTGAAGATGAAGCAGAATATGATTTAGCGGCGGATGCTTATGAAGAATGTCTTGATGCCAGAATTTGGAATATGATGAATGAAGAAGAATAAACGCTTGACAATTCATCAGAAGGGTGTATAATGATAAACAATAAAAAAATGATAAAACCGATGAGGTGGAGATAACGGCGAAAAATGCGCTTTCAGAGAGCGGGGAATGGTGGAAACCCGTAGAGATGCAGTTTGTCAAATGGACCACTGAGGGCATGGTCAAAGAGTTTATCGCTTGAGTATTCCATGACGTGAAGGCATACGTTAGTTGCCGGAAATATGTTAGTATTTCGCTAAGAGTGTGGGAAACCATGAAAGCAAGGTGGCACCGCGGAAGAAATTGTTCTGACCGTCCTTGACTGATATGAATCAGTATCAGTTAAGGGCGTTTTTTTGTAGGGCGATGGAGGCGCAGAAAGCTACTTTTCTGTAGGGCGTCAACAAGGATGCAGTGAAACCGGTCACTTCTTAGCAGATGGGAGGAAAAAATGATTACATTACAGGAAGCAAAGGATTTGGCAAAAGGCTATCAGGTAGTACCGATTTGTAAAGAGATTATGGCAGACATTAAGACGCCAATAGAGGTTTTGCGGATTTTAAAAGGCGTCAGCAGTCATTGCTATATGTTGGAAAGCGTAGAAAATCAGGAAAAGTGGGGAAGATACACATTTCTGGGTTATGATCCTAAGATGGAGATTACCTGTACGAATGGCAGGATTCTGGTAAATGGGGAAGAGATTAGAGAGAAGGTAAAGCATCCGGAAGATTATATCAAAAAGATTCTGGCTCGTTATACCAGCCCTAAAGTAGAGGGGCTTCCGACGTTTACCGGAGGTCTGGTCGGATATTTTTCTTATGATTATGTCAAATACAGCGAGCCAAAATTAAAATTGGATGCAGCAGATGAGGAAGGATTTAAAGATGTAGATTTAATGCTATTTGATAAAGTCATTGCATTTGACAATTATCTGCAGAAGATTTTTATTATTGCCAATGCGGGAACAGAAAAACTTGAGGAAGAATACAACAGATGCATCAGGGAGATTGACGATATTGTTCATCTGATACGAAAGGGAGAAGCAATCGATGTCATCCCGGGAAAAGTTACGTCTGAGTTCCGGCCGCTTTTTTCGGAAGAAGAATACTGCGAAATGGTGGAGAAAGCAAAACGTTATATTTATGAGGGAGACATTTTTCAGGTTGTATTGTCAAACCGTCTGGAGGCAGATTATGAGGGAAGCCTTTTCAATGCTTACCGCTTACTCCGAACCATTAATCCGTCTCCGTATATGTTTTATTTCAGCAGTGATGATATGGAAGTGGCGGGAGCTTCTCCGGAAACATTAGTGAAGTTAGAGAATGGAACACTGCATACTTTTCCACTGGCGGGAACCCGTCCGAGAGGAGAGACAAAAGAAGAGGATGAACGTCTGGAACAGGAATTACTGGCGGATGAAAAAGAATGCTCCGAGCATAATATGCTTGTAGATTTGGGAAGAAATGACCTTGGCAAGATTAGTAAATTTGGTACTGTTGAAGTAGAGGATTACATGTCGGTACTCCATTATTCCCACGTGATGCATATTGGTTCTACTGTCAGGGGAACGATACGAGAAGAGGAGGGCAGTCTGGATGCCATAGATGCTGTTCTTCCGGCAGGAACGCTGTCCGGCGCTCCCAAAATCCGCGCGATGGAAATTATCAATGCGTTAGAGAACAACAAACGCGGCATATATGGAGGGGCAATCGGATATGTTGATTTTACGGGAAATATGGATACCTGCATTGCAATCCGTACTGCGTATAAAAAGAATGGAAAGGTGTTTGTCCGTTCCGGAGCCGGCATTGTGGCGGACAGTGTGCCGGAAAAGGAATACAGGGAATGTATTAATAAAGCAAAGGCAGTGATGAATGCTGTCATGGAAGGGCAGGAGGTGATGTAAATGATTGTTTTGATTGATAACTATGATAGTTTTTCTTACAATTTGTATCAGCTCGTTGGGAATATCCAGCCGGATATCATGGTAATCAGGAACGATGAATATACCGTAGAAGAAATCGAAAAAATGCAGCCGTCCCATATCATCATTTCCCCCGGCCCTGGAAAACCAAAGGATGCAGGAATGTGCGAGGAAGCGATTGCATATTTTAAGGGGAAAGTTCCAATTCTTGGCGTATGTCTCGGTCATCAGGCGATTTGCGAGGTTTTTGGCGCAACGATTTCCTATGCCAAAGAGCTGATGCATGGCAAGATGTCCGTAGTAGAGCTTCGGGAAGATTGTAAGCTATTCCGCGGATTGGGCAGGACGGCAGAGGTTGCAAGATATCATTCCTTAATTGCATTAAGCGATACGATTCCCGATTGCCTGCAGGTAACGGCGGTTACGAAAGAAGGGGAAATTATGGGAGTGAAACACAAAGACTATGAAGTCTATGGCCTTCAATTCCATCCGGAGTCCATATTAACACCGCAGGGATACAAAATATTGGAAAATTATTTACAGGATCCATGATAACAATATGGCAGATATATCACGCCATTGCAAAAATATATCAATGTAACACATGAACCGTTTGATACAGGAAAGGAAGGAATAAAATGATCAGAGAAGCAATTAGTATGTTAACAAAAGGAAAAGATTTAGATGCGGATTCCATGGAGCAGGTCATGAATGAAATTATGACCGGAGAAGCGACAGATGCGCAGAAAGCGGCATTTCTTACAGCGCTCGCCATCAAGGGGGAGACCATTGAAGAAATTACAGCGGCGGGAAAAGTAATGCGCAGGCATTGTACGCCGTTTAGAAATGGAAACGATGCATTGGAAATTGTCGGTACGGGAGGAGATGGTTCCAATACCTTTAATATCTCTACGCTGTCAGCGATTGTCACTTCTGCTGCAGGTTACCGGGTGGCAAAACACGGAAATAGGGCGGCTTCCAGTAAGTGCGGTACGGCGGACTGTTTAGAGGCACTCGGAGTAAAGATAGACGCTGACGTCTCTGTGAGTGAAAAAGCGTTGGAGGAGACAAAAATGTGTTTCCTCTTCGCCCAGAAATATCATCCGGCAATGCGCTTTGTTGGCGCTGTCCGCAAGGAAATTGGCATTCGCACGTTGTTTAACATTTTAGGCCCGATTTCAAATCCGGCGGGCGCTACGCAGATGCTGTTAGGAGTATATGATGAGAGCCTGATTGAGCCTTTGGCACATGTGCTGAGTAACCTTGGCGTGAAACGCGCCATGGCGGTATATGGTACAGACAGTATGGATGAGATTTCTTTGAGCGCGCCGACAAAGGTCTGTGAAGTGTTGGACGGGGTGTTCCGCTCATACGAGATTACTCCGGAACAGTTTGGCATCGCATCCTGCAAAAAGGAGGAGCTGGTTGGCGGAGAACCGGCTGAAAATGCGAAGATTGCCAGAGAGATTCTGGAAGGGAAAAAGGGAGCAAAATACGATGCCGTCGTATTGAACGCCGGAGTCGCCATTTATCTTGCAGACGGAACGATTCGCATGGAAGAGGGCATTCAGAAAGCAAGAGAAGTGCTCGAAAGCGGCAAAGCAAAAGAACAGTTGGAACGATTTATCAAGGCAACCAATGCTTAAGGAGCAGATATGAATATTTTAGAAGAAATTGCAGAAAAGACCAGACAGCGCATAGCGGAATCCAAAGAGGAAAAACCGCTTGAAACGGTCAAAAGGGAAGCGCTTGCGTTGCCGTCCGATACAGGGTTTCCTTTTGAAAAAGCATTGTCAAAAAAAGGGATATCATTGATCTGCGAAGTAAAAAAGGCGTCGCCGTCGAAAGGCGTTATTGCACGGGACTTTCCTTATATAGACATTGCCCGGGAATACGAACAGGCAGGCGCGGGCGCCATATCCGTTTTGACAGAGCCGTATTATTTTCAGGGTGCAGATGAGTATTTGCAGGAAATTGCAAAAGAGGTTTCCATACCTCTATTACGCAAAGATTTTACAGTTGACGAATATATGATCTATGAGGCGAAGATTTTAGGGGCTTCAGCGGTATTGCTGATCTGTTCCCTCTTGTCCGGGGAAGCATTGGCGGATTATATAAAAAAGGCGCACGCTCTTGGCATGACGGCACTTGTAGAGGCGCATGATGAGACAGAAATCCAAATGGCGCTGCAGGCGGGAGCAAGGGTGATTGGAGTCAATAACCGGGACTTAAAGACATTTACCGTGGATATTAAAAACAGTATCCGTCTTCGGGACCTTGTGCCGGAGGGAGTGCTTTTTGTATCAGAAAGCGGCATTCGTACCGCAGATGATATCAGGGAACTGGCAGCGCATCATGTGGATGCGGCGCTGATCGGAGAGACCATGATGCGCGCGGGAAACGTAAAAGAAGTTTTGGCAGAACTGCTTTTCGCAGGAAAAGAATAAAGAATACAGGTATTAAAAAATGACAGACAGAAGGAGGTTTTCAATGGGCAGCGGAAGATTTGGAGAGCATGGCGGACAATATATACCGGAGACATTGATGAATGAGATCCATAAGCTGGAAGAAGCATATGAAAAGTATAAAAACGATCCGGAATTTACTGCAGAATTAGATAAACTGAACAGAGAATATGCAGGGAGACCCTCTTTGCTCTATTATGCAGAAAAGATGACAAAGGCGCTCGGAGGGGCAAAGATTTATTTGAAGAGAGAAGACTTGAACCATACCGGTTCCCATAAGATCAATAATGTGCTGGGACAGGTGCTTTTGGCAAAACGCATGGGAAAGACCAGGGTGATAGCCGAGACAGGAGCCGGACAACATGGCGTGGCAACTGCCACAGCGGCGGCGCTGTTAGATATGGAATGCGAGATTTACATGGGTCGGGAGGACACGGTTCGTCAGGCTTTGAATGTTTACCGGATGGAACTGCTCGGCGCAAAAGTGCATTCGGTAGAGAGCGGCACAAAGACGTTAAAAGACGCTGTCAACGCTTGTATGCGGGAGTGGACGGCAAGGGTGGATGATACGCTTTATGTGCTTGGCTCCGTTATGGGCCCGCATCCATTCCCTACGATTGTCAGGGATTTCCAGAGCGTGATCAGCAGGGAAGCAAGAGAACAGATCTTAGAACGGGAAGGAAGGCTGCCGGATGTGGTTATGGCATGTGTCGGCGGCGGAAGTAATGCCATGGGTTCCTTCTATGAATTTATCAACGATAAAGAAGTTCGTCTGATTGGCTGCGAGGCGGCAGGGCATGGCGTCGATACGGATAAGACGGCGGCTACGATGGCGGTCGGTACGAAAGGCATTTTCCATGGAATGAAATCGTATTTCTGCCAAAATGAGTATGGGCAGATTGCACCGGTATATTCCATCTCGGCGGGGCTGGATTATCCGGGCGTGGGACCGGAACACGCATATCTTAAGGATATTGGAAGGGCGGAATATGTGCCTGTCACAGATGAAGAAGCGGTGCAGGCGTTTGAATATATTGCCCGAGAGGAAGGGATTATTGCGGCGATTGAAAGTTCGCATGCAGTAGCGCATCTGATGAAAATCGCGCCGCAGATGAAGAAAGACCAGATTATTATCTGCACATTATCAGGCAGGGGCGACAAAGATGTTGCAGCCATAGCAAGATACAGGGGGATTGATTTGCATGAGTAAAATATATAAAGCCTTTGAGGGCAAAAAAGCATTTATTGGATTTCTTACGGCGGGAGATCCGACGCTGGAAAAAACAGAAGAATTTGTGCTTGAGATGGAGAGAGCGGGAGCGGCGCTTGTGGAACTTGGCATTCCTTTTTCCGATCCGATAGCGGACGGCCCTGTCATACAGGAGGCGAATATCCGCGCGCTGTCTGCAGGCTGCACAACAGACAAAATATTTGACACAGTTTCTTCTATCCGCAGGAAGACGGAGATACCATTGGTGTTTTTGGCGTATCTGAACACGTTATATAAATACGGCTATGATGCATTTTGTAAAAGATGCCAGGAGTGCGGCGTAGACGGCGTCATTCTCCCGGATCTGCCGTTTGAGGAACGGGGAGAACTGGTTCCGATTGCGCGGAAGTATGATGTTGATATTATTACTATGGTAGCGCCGACTTCAAAGGAACGCATCCAAAAGATGGCGGCCGACGCTACGGGATTTATTTATGTGGTGTCTTCGATGGGAGTTACGGGCGCGCGCAGTGAGATTAAAACGGATATCAAAGAAATGGTACGGATTATCCGCAATGTTACGGACACTCCAGTGGCGGTAGGGTTCGGTATTAACACAAAAGAGCAGGTACATCAGTTTTCGGAACTCTCTGACGGAGCAATCGTTGGCAGCGCAATTGTGCAAATTATAGGTCGGTATGGAAACGAGGCGGGAGAAAAATTATATGAGTATGTATCGGAGATGGTTTCCGGATTAGCAAAATAGAAAAAAATATATAGTAATTTTTGCCAAAATATGTTATACTTTTTATGATATGTTGTTTATAATAGATAAAAGAATGGAGATATGTCATGCAAAAGCAGTTTATAACACGGCGAAAGCAATATATAGTGATGTTATTTATATTACTCTGCTCTTTTATTGCAATCATCAGAGCATATCATGATGTTCGTGGCAATAGCATTGAGGCTGCAAAACAAAACATATCAGAGGATGTATCGTTATTTACAACATATTTTACGGACGTGTTGGATGAAAAGCTGATCAATCTGGAATATCTTTCGCATAAAATAGATAATTCTGCGCTTGCGGACGAAGTGAAACTGGAAAAATTATTTTCCGAATATTATCGTTATTTTTCAGCGTTATCCGTTTTAAATAGGGATGGAAATCTGCTCTATGGCGAAAAAACAAACAGGGATATTTCGCAGGAGGATGCTTTTCATTCCGTTATAAGGGAAAAAAAGACGGTTATTTATGATGGGATTTTATCTGATGAAGCCAACAAAAAGTATATTGCGGCTTATACGCCGATTGAAGATGATGGAAAAACAATCGGCGTTCTGCAGGGGAATATCTATTTATCTGAATTAGACGATTTCCTGGAAAAAGAGAAATACTTAAAAAGTGATGTCATGTTTATTATGAATGAACAGGGCGAATATGTTTCCGGTACGGTTGGTTTTCGTGAAATAATGGGAGAAAATTCAGAAAGTTTCTATGATTATCTGGCAAAATGCGATATGAAGAGTGATATCAGCTCCGTATCCGATATGGAAAATGCAGTAGAAAAGGGGCAGGCTGTCGCAATTGAATACCGGAGAAAGAATGTGGAATATATTGGCGTATTGCAGCCGTTAGAAAGAGGGCCGTATTACATTGGCTATTTGAGCAATACCGATCATTTTAATCAGATTTTTACACTGCAGCAGGGGACAAAATTTATCATTGCATTATCTCTTATTTTCTGGCTGATTTGGGTTCTCTTCTTTATCTATCTTGCACATTCCAGGGAAAAGATTGGCAATATATTAGAGCGTTATAAAGTAATCCATGAAAATGAACATTCGCTCATTTTTGATTTTTCTTTTTCGCCGAAGAAACTGCAGTTTTTCGGGGATATGGAGAGAATGTTTGGTTATAATACAAAACTGCTGCGCGGAGAAGCAGTATACGAGATATACAACTATATCCACAAAGATGATGCATCCGTGCGGGGCAGAATCCATCAATTTTATGACGACGACCGGGAAGCTTTTTCTACGGAAGTGCGTATTATAGATGCAGATGGAAAATACGGATGGTACCGTATTACGGGAGTGCTGATCAAGGATAAAAGGTGGGGGATCAATTGTAACTTTGTCGGCAAGGTGGAGAGTGCAAACCAGCAGATAGCAAAAGAGAAAAATTTGATTGAGCGTTCCGAGAACGATCTGCTGACCGGCGTTCTAAATAAAAAGACGATGGAAGAGAAGGTTATCAAATGTCTGGAGAATATCCAGGGCGGCAATCGTTATATTTTCTTTATGATTGATTTGGATAACTTCAAAAATGTGAATGATAAGCTTGGACATATTATAGGCGACAGGGCGATTATGGATACGGCAGAACGGTTAAAAGAAGTATTTCACGATAATGCATATATTGGCCGTCTGGGCGGCGATGAATTTGCAGTCTGTGTATCCTATGATGCTTTTGACGACGAAAGTCTGCAGCGTTTTATCAGGAATAAGGCGGATAAAATCTGCGAGGTCAACAGAAGAACATATATGAATGGCGATCGGGAAGTACATATTACAAGCAGTGTAGGTATTGCAATAGCGCCCGATTTTGCAAAGGATTTTGAGACGATTTATAAGATGGCGGATTCGGCGCTGTACCATTCCAAAAATGGCGGTAAGAATTGTTGGAACATTTATCAAGTGAAGAAATAGAGTTTGGTTTTGGAGTAAATCAATGAAAGTCTACGTTGCATATGAACAGGTAGCGGTAGTGATGCTGCTGATCACAATTTTTATTTATCAATATAAAAACTGGCTTGATTTAAGGAAAAACAGGATTTATGCACGCCTTCTGCTTGGCAGTGTCATGATTATGCTGGTTGATATTATTCTGGAAATCTGCTCCTTCCGTTCCGTAGGGGACCGGGAGATTTTACAAAAAGCACTGGGAATTTGGACAAATATAGCATTTCCGGTGCTGTATTTTCATATTTTATTATACCAACTTGCTATTACGAAAAAACTCCGCATATTTCATACGGCATTGTTCCGTGGTTTTATCTTCATTGGAGTTGCAGTCACTCTGATAACGATCTTTATGATCATACAGGATATTTCGTTTCTTTTACCCGCTCAACAGAAATGGGCCGGCGGGGCGGGATATCATATATTGATGATGCTCTTTTTGGCCGCCTGCCTTTTGTGCGCCTTGTATTTTGTGGTTATCAGCCGCAGGGAGCTGCATAGAAGAGAATTTCTGGTACTTTCTGTAACGGATGTCATTCTGCTTGCGGGCGTTTTTTTGTGGATGTTTTTTGGAAACAGGATGCTCAGTTCATATTATATTATTTCCATGATATTGATTTTATTTTATCTGGCGCTGCATAATTCTGACCAGTATCGTTTTTTACCCAGCCGGTGTTTTGGACGTGCGGGATTTGGGATTGTTTTAAAAGAGAAAGCGTATTACCGGGAAAATTTCGCATGTCTTGGTATATGCATTAATAATATTGAAAGCATTACGAATTATTGTACGGAAAAAGAAATTGTACAGCTACACAGACGCTTTGGCCGATTGCTGCGTTATTATTGCGGCAGGAAAAATACATATAATATTCACAGCTTTGAATACATGGCTGTGCTGAAAGGGGCGGACGGCGTGGAAAAACTCCACCAGACGCTGGCGGAGGGAATCCCGAACTATATTCGCATCAACGGGAAGAATGTCCCGATACTCTGTAATGTTTATGCTGTTGAGTTTGCAGACGCAGGATATGACGAAAAAGATTTTAAACGGATTTTAAGCAGCATGCGGAAAATGGCAATGTCCGGATTGGATCGGCGGAATCTGCTGCGGTATCAGGGCGAAAAACAGATGGAGATTCAGAATGACCTTGAGGCAATGCGCATAGTTAATGCCTGTATTGCCAAAAGAGAATTCCAGTATCAGGTGGAGCCGATTCGTTCCCTGTCGGACAGCGATACATTATCGTATGAGTTCATTATATGCCAGACGTTGGAAAATGGGTCGGCTGTTTCGCAGGAACGCATCTGGGAGCTGGCGCATGAGACGGAATGCAGTAAAGAGGTTGGTTACATAACCTGTGAAATGCTGTGTGCCTATATCCGGGAGAAAAATATTCTGGAAGGGCCGGAAGCGGCGGAACGGATGCACTTAAATCTTTCGCCGTGCCAGGTATTAAATCCCACCGCGGCAGAAAAATATGTCCAAATCCTGTCGGATAACGGGATATCGGGAGAAAAAGTGTGTTTTGAAATAACGATTGACCAGGATGTAGATTACGAAATGCTGACAGAAAGTTTTGGTGTGCTGAAAAAATACGGGATTTATTTGCTGCTGGATCAATTTGGCGTCTGTGTGTGCAGTCTGAAAAATGTGCTCAATATGCCGTTTGATGCCGTGAAGTTAAACAATTATATGGTTCAGGCATATTGTACGGGCGAGAGCCATCAGTTGGATTATCTGGTTAATATGCTGCGCACAAAGGGATGGGAAATCTATCTGGATGGCGTCGACCGTTTAGAGCAGATAGAAATCCTTTGTAAGTTAAGATGTTCTTATATTCAGGGAATGGCATTGCAGTTAAGCCGGCTTTCCGAGAAAATAGAAGAATATTTTGTGTGCCAGGGAGGTGATACGGTTGATTGATAGCATTCATTATGAGATAGCCGCGGCGGGATTTTTAACAATGCTTTTTTTGGTAGATTTAGTGAAAAGGCACCTGCCATCCATGCGTACGGTATTCTTTCGGATCATGCTTTGCCTGATGGTACTGGCGTCATATGCGAAAGTATTTAGCAGGGCGTTTGGCGCGTTTGCGGCGGCAGAACCGTTCCGTGAAGTGTTAGCGGCGGTTACATTGTATCTGCAGGTACTTTGTTTTTTCGCATTTTATGAATACATCCTTGCATTGATTTATCGTTTACGGAAAAATCGGATACAGCGCAGATTAGATATTGCCGCATTTCTATTGATAAGCCTTTTTCTGTTATCTTCCCCATGGACAGGATTTTTCTTTTCCATTGATCAAAACGGAAACTTGCAAAGACATCCGCTGTTTTGGGTATCCGCCGCTATCATCCTGATTCTTTTCGGCTATCTGGCGTCTGTTTTATGGAAAAGCAGAAGCGAATATACGCTTCGAAGAATCATGCTTTGCATTATGCTGGATTTTGGTTTTTTAATGTCAACGGTTTTTGAAATGGTAAAACCGGAGGGTTCGGCTGTTTATAGCATGTATCTTGTATTTTTTATATATGCATTTTATTTGTCGCTTCAAAGCCCGGATTTTTATGTAGACAGTGCAACCGGCGCATTTAACCGGAACGGTTTTTTGGAAACATTCCGTGAGAGGATTGCCTATCAGCAGGAAACATATTGCTTTCTCGCACGCATCCGCAATTATAATTCCATGAACCGGATCTATAGTGAAGATGCCCTTCGCTCGGTTCAGATTCAGATTCGGGATATTTTAGAACAGATTGCAGACCGGGGCGTTGTATATCATATTGGCGCTTCTACATTTGCTGTCGTATTGCGTACGGAAACAGCGGTTCAGGAAATATATCAGAAAGCAAAGGAACAGATTCCGGGAGAATGGGAGTTCCCTGGAGAGACGGTCAGTCATGAGTACAGCTTTTATCAGGTGGGATATCCTGTCGACAGTGATGATGCAGAAGAATTAATACAGAGAATCCATTATGCCCGCTCCGATCATGAGAATCATCATAAGCCGGGAGAACTCATCCGGCTGCGCCATGATACGGTTGCGGAGGCAGAACAGAAGAAAAAGGCTGCGCATTTGATAGAAGAGGCGATTATGGATAACAGTCTGGAGTTACATTTTCAGCCGATTTATTCCATTGAAAAGAATCGCATCACTTCGCTTGAAGTCTTGTCCAGACTGAAGGATGAAAATAAGCAATATATCAATCCGGAGTTTTTTATTCATGTGGCGGAAGAAAATCATACCATTATCCCATTGGGCGAGCAGATTTTCAGAAAAGCCTGTATTTTTGCCAGTCAGAATCATATATTTGAACTTGGGATTGAAGATATCAATATTAATCTTTCGCCGGCGCAGTGCCGATATGAAAATTTGACGGAAACGTTAGAAAAGATTGCCAAAGAGTATGCTATTCCCATGGAGAGAATCCATTTAGAGATTACGGAGAGTGAGTTTAAAGATAAAGAGGCGGTTGGAAGGACGTTGAAACGTTTAAAGGAAACCGGAGCAAAGGTCGCTTTGGATGACTTTGGAACGGGCAGTTCTATGTTATCCAATATTTTGGAACTTCCGGTGGATTATGTCAAAATCGATAAAAGTCTTGTATGGTCGTTTGCAGAAGGGAAAAACCAGTTTTTAAATGATTTAATGGCTTTAATCTGCGCAGAGGGGAAACGCATTATTGCAGAGGGGATTGAAACGGCAGAACACATTGACATCATAAAGCGGCTGCATGGGGATTTTTTACAGGGATACTATTTTTCCAAGCCGCTGCCGGAAAATCAATTTATACAATATCTGAGAAATTTTCAGGGAGTGTAAATCAGTAGTGGAAATGAGAAGAAAGTTGTATTATACTAATACATAGCAGTTACACAATGAAATGCAAGCAGGGAAAACAGTTTTTCTTTGCAGAAATGGAGGACAGGATAAGATGGAATTAAGTTATATGGAACTAAGGGATGAAATCTGCGATATCTGCCATAAGATGTGGCAGCTTGGCTGGGTAGCGGCAAATGACGGAAATATATCTGTGAAGCTTCCGGATGGAACTTTTCTGGCGACGCCTACCGGCATCAGCAAGAGCTTTATCACACCGGAAAAACTGGTACAGATTGACCGGGACGGCAATATATTAGATGGTTTAGAGGGATACCGGCCATCTTCGGAGATTAAAATGCATTTACGTTGTTATGCGGAACGAGAGGACGTTGGAGCGGTTCTTCACGCACATCCGCCGGTAGCAACCGGTTATGCGGTAGCCAATGTTCCTTTGGATGAATATTCCATGATTGAGACAGTAATTGCGATTGGTTCTGTACCGGTAACCCCTTACGGGACTCCTTCTACAAACGAAGTTCCCGAGGCGATTGCGCCATATCTTGGCGAACATGATGTTATGCTTCTGCAGAATCACGGCGCTTTAGCAGTTGGGGCCGATGTTTTGACTGCATATTACCGCATGGAATCTTTGGAACTGTTTGCAAAGATTAGTTTAAACGCACATCTTTTAGGGGGCGCGCAGGAGCTTTCCCGGGAAAATATTGACCGTTTAATCAGTATGAGGGAACAGTATAAGGTTACAGGAAAGCATCCGGGTTATAAGAAATATTCAAAATAACCGGTGCGAAGCGTTTCCTGTCAGGGCAAAATGCAGATTTTGCCCTTTTTCGATATATAGGAAATTGTGAATCATAAAGCGGCTTGCAAACAGGAAATATTTGTGCTGCAGAAAGGAAATGGTAAATCATATATGGCAACAAAAAATGTATTGGCTTTTGATTTGGGGGCGAGCAGCGGCCGTGGAATATTGGCGCGCTTTAACGGAGAACGGATTACTTTGGAGGAAATACACCGCTTTCCGCATAATTTTAGTATTTTAAACGGACGTGCTTATTGGAATATTTTATTTTTGATGGACGAGATGAAGAAAGGGCTATCCGCCTGCAAGGAAGAACTAAGCGGCGTTGGATTTGATACATGGGGGGTAGATTGCGGTTTTTTGGACAGGGAAGGCAATCTGCTCGGCATGCCGGGAAGCTACAGGGACGCAGCGTTAGATGATAAGAATATGTCGGAAGCGTTGCAGAAACTCGGGGGAGAGGAAGCGGTCTTTGAACAGACCGGCATTGCAAGCCTTGCATACAATACGATTTATAAATTATATTATATGCAGAAAAAAATGCCGTCCATGCTGGCCTGTGCAGACAAAATGCTTTTAATGCCTAATTTGATTGAGTATCTTTTTTCCGGAGTCATGCACACAGAATATTCGATTGCTTCCACAACGCAGATGTTTGATATGCACAGGAAGGTATGGGCAAAGCAGCTCATGGAGAAAATTGGGGTTTCTGATGCCCTGTTTACCTGTGTGGATCTGGCGGGATGTGATTTAGGGGCGCTTCGCAGCGATGTTGCGGCAGAGGTTGGTCAGAAATCGCTTCATATTATTTCTGCGCCGGGGCATGATACAGCCTGTGCTGTAGAGGCCGTACCGGCAACGACAGAAGAGTTTACTTTCCTGTCAAGCGGTACATGGTCGCTGATGGGAATTTCTTCGAAAAAGATGCTTCAGGGCGAGCGGATCATACGTGATAAAATTTCAAATGAAGGCACGGCAGACGGCGGATACCGTCCGACAGTAAATATTATCGGTCTCTGGATGAATCAGGAACTGAGGCGTAATTTTGCGGCGCAGGGCAAGGATTATACTTTTCAACAGATGCAGGAAATGGCGGATCGGGAAAAACCCCTGCAGAGTTTTATCCGTCCGGATGATTTTATGCAGCCGGGAGATTACACCGTTCAGATTCGGGAATACTGTAAACAGACGAATCAGCCGGTACCGCAGACAGACGGCGCGATTGTCCGGTGTATGCTGGAAAGCCTTGCAATGAAATACCGCCAGGTATACGATACGCTAAAACCATATATCACATGGGAAGAAAAGCTTTATGTTGTTGGCGGCGGTACGCAGAATGTACAGTTAAACCAGTATACGGCAAATGCGCTTGGTATTCCTGTCATTACCGGAGCAAGCGAGGCGACGGCAGTGGGAAATGTGATGGCGCAGCTTAAGGCGGTAGGCGCATATCAGACAAAGGAAGAAAAGTGTGACATTCTGGCCGCATCCTTTGAAACGAAGGAATACCTGCCGCAGGCTCAGGAGGCTTGGCAGGAGGCATACGCACGCTTTTTAAAATTATATGAAGAAAGAAAATAGGGAGGTTATCATGGCGGCAAGTATTAAAGAGTTATCTCAGATAAAGATTCCTGAGGAATACCGGTTAATCAAAGGAGAATGGATACATGAGGTAGATAGTTTTATTTTAACTTTGTGTCACAGGCGCAGTGGGGCAAGAGTTCTTGTGTTAAGCAATGAGGATGATAACAAGGTATTTAATATTGGCTTTCGAACGACGCCAAAAGATTCGACAGGAGTACCGCATATCATTGAGCATACCGTGCTTTGCGGTTCGAAGAATTTTCCGGCGAAAGATCCCTTTGTAGAGTTGGTAAAGGGTTCGCTCAATACCTACTTAAATGCGACGACATATCCGGATAAAACAATGTATCCGGTGGCGAGCTGCAATGATAAGGATTTTCAAAATTTGATGCATGTCTATCTGGACGCAGTGTTTTATCCGAATATTTACAAATATCAGGAGATATTTAAGCAGGAGGGCTGGCATTACGAGCTTGAAGACGAGGAAGGGGAGCTTATCTATAACGGCGTTGTATATAACGAGATGAAGGGGGCGTTCTCTTCGGAGGAAAGCGTACTGGAGCGGTTTATTTTAAACAGCCTCTTCCCTGATAATACTTATGGAGGCGAATCCGGGGGCGATCCAAGGGAAATCCCAAACCTGACATATGAAGAGTATCTTAATTTTCATCGCACCTATTATCATCCTTCCAATAGCTATATCTATTTATATGGAAATATGGACATTGAAGAGAAACTGCGGTTTATGGATGAAGAATATTTAAAACATTTTTCCGCGATCAAAGTAGATTCCGAAATTCCGCTGCAAAAGCCTTTTGCGCAGATGAAAGATTTGACCAAAAAATATGCGGTGGCAAAAGATGCAGATTGTACGGAGAAGACATATTATGCCTATGCTGCAGCTATGGATATTACACTCGATCAAAAACTTTGCAAGGCGTTTGAAATGCTTTCCTATGTCTTGATTGAAATGCCGGGAGCTCCTTTAAAACAGGCTCTCTTAGATGCTGGAATCGGTTCGGATATTGATGGAGAATTTTGTGATATTTTACGGCAGAGTTATTTTGCCATTAGCGCTAAAAATGCAAAGGCAGGGCAGAAGGAGGAATTTTATCGCATTATTCATTCTACACTGGAACAGATTGTCAAAGAAGGAATTGATAAAAAGGCGTTGGAAGCGGCAATTAATGGAACGGAATTCAGAGAACGGGAGGCGGATTATGGAACGGTTCCAAAGGGACTTTTGTACAGTATCCGCTCCTTTAAAACGTGGCTGTATGATGATGAACAGCCATATGCGCCGTTGTGTTATGAAGAATATTATCGTTTTCTGCGCGAGCAGCTTCAAACGGGATTTTATGAAGAACTGATTCAGAAATATCTTTTGGACAATCATCATGCAGTATTGGTAGAAATGATTCCGGAACCGGGCATGGCGATTCGGGAAGAAGAGGAATTAAAACAGAAGCTCCGGGAATATAAGGAACATCTTTCAGCAGAAGAAATCAGGCAGTTGATTGAGGATACAAAAGCCTTGAAAAAGTATCAGGAAACGCCAACTCCGAAAGAAATATTAGAAGGCATTCCTATGTTAAAGCGTGAAGATATTGAAAAGAAAATCAAACCGCTTCATAACGAAGAAAAGGAGATCCAGGGGATTCCGACAATCCATCATAATATTCCGACCAATGAAATCATATATTTGCGGATGTTGTTTGATATGGGAGATTTGGAAACATATATGCCTCAGATTAGTTTTTTGACAACGCTGCTGGGGTACATGGATACAAAGAAGCATTCTTATACGGAATTTGATACCGAAACCAACTTCTATACTGGTGGAATTTCATCTGATATAGGAATCTATTGCCAGAATGGAGAAAGTGATGCATATTCTATAAAATTTGAACTCCATACCAAAGTGCTTCGCAGCCAGCTTGCCCATGCGTTGGATCTGATGGGAGAGATGATGTTTGAGACTTTGTTTACCGATGAAAAACATCTGCGCGAAGTCGTGGCAGAGGCCCGTTCCCGTTTGAAAGTTCATTTGCTGTCATATGGTCATATGGTAGCGGCGGGCAGAGTAAAAGCAGGTTTTTCAAAAAGCGCATGGCTGAACGATTATTATGGCGGAATTGGTTACTATGCATATCTGCAAAAACTGGATGAACAGTTTGAAGAGGAAAAAGATGCTTTGATTGCCGGATGTAAAGCGGTTCTAAAAAAGTTGTTTATGAAAGACAGGCTGCTTTTGTCAGTTACCGGCGATAACGAAGATTATGCGGCAGTTGCGGAACAAATGCCGGTATGGCTCCGGAGATTAGAGCAGTTTGAACAGGAGGCAGCAAAGGAAACAGAACTTACAAAACAGATGGAAAGCCTACCGAAGTATATTCCGGCGCCGGAGAAAAAGAAAGAGGGGTACACTACGCCGGCAGAAATCCAATATGTTGCTGTTGGCGGCAGTTTTAAAGGAATCACGGATAATATGGGAGCTCTGAACGTAGCAAGGCATCTTTTGAATTATGATTATCTCTGGAACGAGGTGCGCGTCAAGGGCGGCGCTTATGGTGTTTCGTGCCGTTTTAACAGAGAGGGGGAGGGCTTCTTTGCTTCCTACCGCGATCCGAATCTCTCCGCTACGATTGCTATCTATCAGAAAGCGGCAGAATATCTGGCAAATTATCAGGCGGAAGAAAGAGAAGTAACGAAAACAATTATTGGTACGATTAGTGGAATGGATGCGCCGCTTACACCAAATATGACGGGACGCCGTTCGCTTTCGGCATATCTTATGGGAATTACGGAAGAACAGTTGCAGAAGGAACGGGATCAGGTACTGCAGTGTACGCTGGAGGATATCCACAGTCTTGCCAAGGCAGTAAAAGCGGTATCGGAGGCTGGCAATCTTTGCGTGATTGGAAATGAAAAACACATTACGGAAGAAGAGGAACTGTTTACGGAAATCCAGCCATTGTCATAGAAATGCGAGCAGAGGAGATACGAAATGAAGAAATTCAAGTCGGGTTTTGTAACATTGATTGGTCGTCCTAATGTAGGGAAATCTACTCTGATGAACCATCTGATTGGTCAGAAGATTGCCATTACGTCAAATAAGCCACAGACGACAAGAAACCGGATTCAGACCGTGTATACCGATGAAAAAGGGCAGATTATTTTTATTGATACGCCGGGAATCCATAAGGCAAAAAACAAACTGGGAGAATATATGGTTGCAGTTGCAGAGCGTACGCTGCGCGAGGTGGACTTAATCCTCTGGCTGGTGGAGCCCGGTACATTTATTGGGGCGGGAGAGCGTCATATTGCAGAGCAGCTTAAGCAGGTTAAAACTCCGGTTATTCTTGTTATTAATAAGATTGATACGGTTTCAAAGGCTGAAATCCTGAAATATATAGATGCATATAAAGATATTCTGCCTTTTCAGGAGATTGTGCCGGTCTCTGCTTTAAAAGGAGAGAATACGGATGAATTACTTTCCGTCATGTTTGATTATCTGGAAGAAGGGCCGCAATATTACGATGCGGACACCATAACGGATCAGCCGGAGCGTCAGATTGTAGCGGAGATGATACGGGAGAAGGCGCTTCGCAGCCTGCAGGATGAAATCCCACATGGTATTGCAGTGGCGATTGACCAGATGAAAGAACGCACGAAGGGAAACATTATTGACATTGACGCAACTATTGTATGCGAACGCGATTCCCATAAGGGGATTATTATCGGAAAGCAGGGGGCGATGTTAAAAAAAATTGGTTCCCAGGCGCGTCATGACATGGAAAATCTATTGGACTGCAAAGTCAATCTAAAGCTTTGGGTAAAGGTAAAGAAAGGCTGGCGCGACAGTGATTTTTTGATTAAAAATTTTGGTTACCGCAATACGGATTTTGACTGATACTGTCAAAAGATTCCAAGTATAGTAAAACTTCTCTTTAGCCATGCTATAAGTACGGTAAAGTACATGAGAAAGGTAAGGGGAAAAATGGAACAGGATGAGCGTTGGAATCAATTTGCCGCATCAGGCAGAGTAACGGATTATTTGAGGTATCGGGAAAGCGTAGCAGAGGGGAAGATGAAAACCGGTCAAAGCAATGAAAATGAAGGAAACAGGGAAAATGGGAACGACAGTAACAGTAACGGGAATGATATTGAAGGCAGCTCCCCTTAAGGAGTATGACAGGCGGGTGGAACTGCTTACCCTTGAACGAGGACGGATATCGGCATTTGCAAAGGGCGCACGGAAAGCAGGCAGCGCCCTTTCTGCATGTACCATTCCGTTTACGTTTGGAAAATTTGTTTTATATGAGGGCAGAAGTTCCTATACGATACAGTCGGCGGAAATTCAGAAGTATTTTGGGGATATCGCGCAGGATTATGATATGACCTGCTATGCATCCTATTTTGCAGAAATGGCGCAGTATTTTACGAGGGAAAATATGGAAGCATTAGACGAAATGATCCTGTTATATACAACGTTTTTAGCATTGCAGTCAGGCAAACTGCCGTTTTCGTTGATTCGTATCATTTATGAGATGCGCCTGCTGATGATAGAGGGGCAGGGCTTGGAACTGTTTGAATGCCTGCATTGCCATAATACGGATACCCGTTCTGTTTACTTTGTAGCAGGCGGCCTGGTATGTGACAAATGCGCGGCAAAGGAAAAGGAATTGGCAGATTCCTATCCTTTTATTTTGCAAAAGGACGTTCTGTATTCTTTTCAATACATATTGACAGCGCCGGTAGAAAAACTATATTCTTTTTTGGTTACGGATGAGGTGCAAAAAGAAATGGAGCGTTTCATGAGGGCGTATAAGGGACGTTATCTGACGCATCAGTTTAAGTCGGAGGCGTTTCTGGCATAGCGATGTGCCGGGCATTCAAAATCATTTCAGGAAGAGACGGCGGAAGCGCTGTTTGGCATACTTGCAAAATCTGCAAGGAAATGGTATATTTTTTAAGTTAGAAAATGTTTTCGGAATTTTATACATGGAATACCGTATAAAAGGCTGACGGCTGAAATATCCGCTTATTTTTCACAAGTGAGCGTACGCTCGCTCTGGCTATTTGTTTCGGAGCGAAAACAAATAGCAAAGCGAACAGGGTTCGCTTTTGGTGGCGGATGAGAAAACGGTGTAAACAATTTTTTCTCATCGCCTCTTCGCAACAAGTCGCTCAGAAATGGAGAGTATTATGGAAAAGACAATGGAAAAAATTGTTGCTCTTGCAAAAGCAAGGGGGTTTGTATATCCCGGTTCTGAAATTTATGGCGGTCTGGCCAATTCGTGGGATTATGGAAATCTTGGTGTGGAGTTAAAAAACAATATCAAGGCGGCATGGTGGCAGAAATTCATCCGTGAAAACCCATATAATGTCGGAATTGACAGCGCTATTTTGATGAATCCTCAAACATGGGTGGCTTCCGGGCATCTGGGAAGCTTTTCCGATCCTTTGATGGACTGTAAGGATTGTCATGAGCGTTTCCGTGCAGATAAGGTCATTGAGGATTATATGGAAGAAAACGGGATATCGCCGGAAAGCAGTGTAGACGCATGGTCTCATGAAGAGATGGAACGTTATATTACGGAACACGGCATTGCGTGTCCAAGTTGTGGGAAACACAATTTTACGGAAATCCGTCAGTTTAACCTGATGTTTAAAACCTTCCAGGGCGTTACGGAGGATGCTAAAAGTACCGTTTATCTCCGTCCGGAGACGGCGCAGGGAATTTTTGTGAATTTTAAAAATGTTGCCCGCACTTCCCGCAAGAAAATTCCGTTTGGAATCGGTCAGATTGGTAAGTCGTTCCGTAATGAAATTACGCCGGGCAACTTTATTTTCCGTATCCGTGAATTTGAACAGATGGAGCTGGAGTTTTTCTGCGAGCCGGATACAGATTTAGAATGGTTTGCTTATTGGAAGCAGTTTTGCATTGATTGGTTAAAGACGCTTGGCATCAAGGAGGAAGAGATGCGTGTCCGTGACCATGAAAAGGAGGAACTTTCTTTCTACAGCAAGGCAACTACGGATATTGAGTATCTGTTCCCATTTGGCTGGGGCGAGCTTTGGGGCATTGCAGACCGTACTGATTACGATTTGACGCAGCACCAAAATGTATCCAAGGTCGATATGAGTTATTTTGATGATACCAAAAATGAAAAATATATTCCGTATGTTATTGAGCCGTCCCTTGGCGCGGACCGTGTCACGCTTGCATTTTTGTGCGCGGCATACGACGAAGAAGAGATCGGCGAAGGCGACATTCGTACTGTGCTGCATTTTCATCCGGCGATTGCACCGGTAAAGATAGCCGTGCTTCCGCTTTCCAAAAAGCTGTCAGAGCAGGCAGAGGAGATTTATACGGCGCTTTGTAAAAAATACAACTGTGAATTTGATGACCGCGGTAATATCGGGAAACGGTACCGCCGTCAGGATGAGATTGGAACGCCATTCTGTGTTACATACGATTTTGATTCGCAGGAGGATGGCGCCGTTACCGTTCGCGACCGCGATTCCATGGAGCAGGAACGGATTCCGATTGCGGAGTTGGAGCAGTACTTTGAAGGGAAGTTTAGATTTTAGCGGCATGGGAAAAGAAATCAAGACAAATGCGATGCGCATATTGGATCGGAATAAAATTCCATATCGGATCAATCTGTATGAATGCAGTGAGTTTATTGACGGCATTCATATTGCAGATATGCTGGGGCAGGAGTATGCCATGACATTTAAAACGCTGGTTATGGTCGGAAAAAGCGGGCAGTATTATGTCTTTGCCATACCAATCGACCGTGAGGTTGACCGGAGAAAAGCGGCAAAGGCAGTCGGCGAAAAAAGTTTGGAAATGGTACACGTCAGGGAGTTAAATCAGATTACCGGTTACGTCCGGGGCGGCTGTACCCCGATTGGAATGAAGAAAAATTATCCGACAATTCTTCAGGAAAGCGCCAGAGACTTGAAAGAAATTATTATCAGCGGGGGAAGGATTGGCGCGCAGATTTTTCTGTCGCCGGAGGATTTACTAAAGGTTACAGGTGGAAGTTATGCGGATGTTATTGTTTCGTAGAGGACGCACAGAAGAACGGAGGTAGACAGGATATGGACTATGACGTGATTATTGTAGGCGCAGGACCCGGCGGGATTTTTGCGGCATACGAACTGACACGGGCGGCGTCCGGTCAAAAGGTTGCTGTTTTTGAGGCGGGAAATGTGTTGGAAAAGAGAAAATGTCCGATTGACGGGAAAAACGTCAAGTCCTGTGTTGGATGCCCCACTTGCTCTATCATGAACGGTTTTGGCGGGGCGGGAGCATTCTCGGATGGAAAATATAACATTACAAATCAATTCGGCGGTACGCTTTACGAATACATTGGAAAAGATAAGGCGATGGAATTGATGCAATATGTAGATACGCTGAACCTGAAATTTGGCGGAGAGGGAACGAAGCTGTATTCTACGGCAAATTCAGAGATAAAAAAACTATGCCTTCAGAACGGCCTGCATCTTTTGGACGCCTCTGTCCGTCATTTGGGAACAGATATCAATTATATTGTTCTGCAGAATATCTATCATCTTTTAAAGGAAAAAGCAGATTTCTATTTCAATACTCCGGTAGAGTCCGTCAGGATAGAGGATGGGACTTATCGGATTATAACAGCGGAAAGAGAGTATTCCTGCAAAAAATGTATTGTTTCAACGGGAAGAAGCGGCAGCAAATGGGCGGAAAAGCTGTGCAGGGATTTACAGATTCCAACAAAGTCCAACCGCGTGGATATCGGGGTGCGCGTGGAACTTCCTGCGGAGGTATTTTCCCATTTGACGGATGAACTGTATGAGAGCAAAATTGTATACCGTACAGCCAAGTTTGAAGATTTAGTACGTACATTCTGTATGAATCCATATGGCGTAGTGGTAAATGAAAATACCAACGGTATTGTTACGGTAAATGGACACAGCTATGAGGATGTAAAGAGACATACAGGCAATACCAATTTTGCGCTGCTTGTGGCAAAACATTTTTCCGAACCATTTCGTGACAGCAACGGTTACGGGGAGAGCATTGCCCGCCTTTCTAATATGTTAGGCGGTGGTGTGCTTGTACAGCGTTTCGGCGATTTGATCCGGGGGCGCAGAAGCAATCTTTCGCGTATTGAAGAAGGGTACGTTGTGCCGACTTTACAGGCGACGCCGGGCGATTTAAGTCTGGTTATGCCGAAACGGATCTTAGACGGTATTATTGAAATGATTTATGCGTTAGACAAGATTGCTCCGGGGACGGCAAATGACGATACGCTGCTGTATGGTGTGGAAGTAAAATTCTACAACATGGAAGTGGAAATTGACGAACATCTGGAGACCAATCATAAGGGACTTTATATTATTGGAGACTGCAGCGGGGTAACCCATTCCCTGTCCCATGCGTCTGCGAGCGGAGTGCATGTGGCACGCTGTATTCTTGCCGGGGAAAACGGCAGCTATTGACAAATGAAAAATACCATATTTTGGGATGAAAGTTTTTTTGCTTGCATCATACTGTTGTTGCACAGCACAGAGAAAAAGAAACAAAAAGAAAGGAAAAAATGCCATGTATGAGAAAGTGTCTACAAACCTGAATTTTGTCGAGCGGGAAAAAAATATCGGGAAATTTTGGCGCAATCAGAAGATTTTTGAAAAGTCCATGAAAATACGAGAGGGGAACCCTACGTACACGTTTTATGACGGGCCGCCGACGGCAAATGGAAAGCCGCATATCGGTCACGTACTGACGCGTGTTATCAAAGATATGATTCCCCGGTATAAGACGATGAAGGGATATATGGTTCCAAGAAAAGCGGGGTGGGATACCCATGGCCTTCCGGTGGAACTGGAGGTGGAAAAGCTGCTTGGGCTGGACGGCAAAGAGCAGATTGAAGAATATGGTATGGAGCCGTTTATAAAGCAGTGTAAAGAATCGGTCTGGAAATATAAAGGTATGTGGGAAGATTTTTCAGAGACGGTTGGCTTCTGGGCGGATATGGAGCATCCATATGTAACCTATGATGATGATTTTATTGAGTCTGAATGGTGGGCATTGAAGGAAATATGGGATAAAAACCTTCTCTATAAGGGATTTAAAATTGTTCCATACTGTCCAAGATGCGGGACACCTCTCTCTGCCCAGGAAGTAGCGCAGGGATATAAGACAGTGAAAGAGCGTTCCGCCATTGTCCGTTTTAAAGTAGTCGGAGAAGATGCGTGGTTTCTGGCGTGGACTACAACGCCTTGGACGCTTCCGTCCAATGTTGCGCTTTGTGTCAATCCGGAGGAAAGCTATTGTAAAGTAAAGGCAGAAGACGGCTATATCTATTATATGGCAGAGGCGCTCTTAGATCAGGTGCTTGGGAAATTGACAGAGGATGCTTCCGGAGCGTATGAGATATTGGAAACGTATACAGGTAAGGAACTGGAATACAAAGAGTATGAACCGTTATTTGCCTGTGCAGCGGAAAGCGCGGCAAAGCAGCATAAGAAAGGATTTTTCGTGACGTGCGATTCCTATGTCACGATGACAGACGGTACAGGCATTGTTCACATTGCGCCTGCATTTGGCGAAGACGATGCAAATGTGGGTCGAAACTACGACCTTCCATTTGTACAGTTTGTGACGGAAAAAGGAGAAATGTCAGCAGAAACGCCATATGCCGGTCTTTTTGTAAAGAAGGCAGATCTGGAAGTGTTGAAGGATTTGGAGAAAGAAGGCAAACTTTTTGACGCACCAAAATTTGAACACGAATATCCGCACTGCTGGAGATGCGATACACCGCTGATTTATTATGCAAGAGAATCATGGTTTATCAAGATGACAGCGGTAAAAGAGGATTTGGTCCGCAACAATAATACGGTCAACTGGATTCCCGACTCCATTGGTAAGGGGCGTTTTGGAAATTGGCTTGAAAATATTCAGGACTGGGGAATTTCCCGTAACCGCTACTGGGGAACGCCGTTAAATGTGTGGGAATGCGAAGGCTGTGGAAAGATGGAATCTATTGGAAGCCGCAAGGAGCTTGCCGAACGCAGCGGCAATCCGGAAGATGCCGGGATAGAACTGCACCGTCCGTATATTGATGAAGTTACCTTTACCTGCCCGGGCTGCGGCAAGACGATGCGCCGTGTACCGGAGGTAATTGACTGTTGGTTTGATTCCGGTGCGATGCCGTTTGCACAGCATCATTATCCGTTTGAAAACAAAGAATTGTTTGAAAAACAGTTCCCGGCGCAGTTTATTTCAGAAGCCGTCGATCAGACGCGTGGTTGGTTCTACTCTCTGATGGCAGAATCCACCCTCTTATTTAACAAAGCGCCATATGAAAATGTCATTGTACTTGGCCATGTGCAGGACGAGAATGGCCAGAAAATGAGTAAATCGAAAGGAAATGCCGTGGACCCGTTTGATGCACTGGAGCAGTATGGAGCAGACGCTATCCGTTGGTATTTTTATGTCAACAGCGCCCCATGGCTTCCAAACCGTTTCCATGGCAAGGCCGTTCAGGAGGGGCAGCGCAAATTTATGGGTACGCTTTGGAATACCTATGCATTTTTCGTGCTGTATGCAAATATTGATAACTTTGATGCGGCAAAATATACACTGGAATATGATAAACTTTCCGTTATGGATCAATGGCTGCTCTCCCGCCTGAACAGTACTGTGAAAACAGTAGATGATAATCTATCCAATTACCGTATTCCGGAAACGGCAAGAGCGCTTCAGGAGTTTGTGGACGAAATGAGCAACTGGTATGTCAGACGCTGCCGCGACCGTTTTTGGGCGAAAGGAATGGAGCAGGATAAGATCAATGCGTATATGACGCTTTATACTGCTTTGGTCACGGTTGCCAAAGCAGCGGCGCCAATGATTCCAT
Organism: uncultured Lachnospiraceae bacterium; assembly: GCA_947630925.1. Taxonomy (GTDB): domain Bacteria; phylum Bacillota; class Clostridia; order Lachnospirales; family Lachnospiraceae; genus Butyribacter. The sequence continues at coordinate 104,922 of CANRJM010000002.1, read as the reverse complement.
TTATGACAGAGGATATTTACCGCAATCTGGTCTGCTCAGTTGATCCGTCAGCGCCGGAAAGCGTCCATTTGTGTGATTTTCCTGAGGTTCAGGAAGCATGGATCAACAATGAGCTGGAGGCGGATATGAAGATTGTGCTGGAAACGGTTGTGCTTGGCCGCGCCTGCCGTAATACCGCGAATATTAAAAACCGTCAGCCGATTGGAAAAATGTTTGTCAAGGCAGAGACGGTATTATCCGATTTCTATATGGATATCATACGGGATGAGTTGAACGTCAAGGAAGCAGAATTTACGGAGGACGTCAGCGCACTGACGACATATCATCTGAAACCGCAGTTAAAAACACTGGGACGCCGTTTTGGCAAAAATATCAATGCCGTCCGGGAAATCCTCGCCGGCTTAGACGGACAGAAGGCAATGGCGGAATTGAATGAGAAAGGCGCGCTTACCATTACCGTAGATGGAACAGAAGAAAAAATTGAGAAGGATGATCTTTTGATCGAGGCTGCACAGGTAGATGGATATATCTCGGACAGCGACCATGGCATTACCGTAGTTTTAGATACGAATTTAACGCCGGAGCTTCTGGAGGAAGGTTTTGTGCGCGAAGTAATTAGTAAGGTGCAGACCATGCGAAAAGACGCCGGATTTGAGGTTATGGATCACATTCGGGTAAGTATGCAGGACAATGACAAAGTAAAAGAGATTGTCCGAAAAAATGAGACAGAGATTCAATCGGAGGTAATGGCAGATGAGGTTTCTTACGAAACTGCTTCAGGTTTTACCAAAGAATGGAATATTAACGGCGAGAAGGTAACGCTTGGCGTCGAGAAGCTGTAAGTATTCCTATATCAAAAGAAAAGAATCATAGCGAAATTGCGCATATCATAGTTATGTACGAATCAACATTGCAGGGAATTTCGTTGTGGGGGATGCATTTGCATCCCTTTTTTTTACCCGATAGGATTCAGGTGTCAAATAAGGAAAACCGATACTTTTTCACACGGCATTTGTGCCGGAGCGTCTCAAATAGCTCTGGTGGCAGATGAGAAACTGCATACGCGAACTGTGTAAACCGTTTTTTCTCATCGCCCCGTCGCGTAAACGCTCCGGAATGAGGATTAGTATGCATCATTTTTTATCTCTGCTTCGTTATATCTATTCGGAGGATAAAAAATCATATTATTCTTGCGGAAGATAACGGTACGAAAAGAGGGGGTGTAAAAAATAGCAAAAGGGAAAAACAAAGCATCTTGGGAAGAACAGGCAAGACAGAAATTAGAGGACATTTACTGCATACATGGCACAATGATGATGAAGATTGCGATGGGTATCCTGCATCAGACACAGGATGCGGAGGACGCCATTCAAAACAGTCTGATTGCGATGGCAAGGCATATGGATGCAATAGAGCAGCCAGAAGATATTCGAACGGTTTCCTATGTGCGCACCGTAGTGCGAAATGCGGCAATTGACATTTACCGGAAAAAGGAACGAAAGAATATATCCTATGATGATTTGTTGATTGAACCGGCAGATACATTTAATCTGGAAAAAGTCGTCTGCGATTCCGAAGAAGTGCGGAGGGTAATCAAAGCCATTGAACAGATGGAAACAGAATATCGGGAAGTGTTGTCGCTTTTTTACCTGAATGAAATGTCGCCAAGGGAAATTGCAGATGTATTAAATCGTCCATACAATACGGTACGTTCTCAGATTAACCGGGGACGGAAGAAATTGTTGAAATTACTTTGAATGGGAGAATGGCTGTTGTTGCTGTTATTGCATTAACAACACAGAATCATCAGTGGATTAGAACAAACATGATTATGCCGGCTCAAAATGAACAGAGCTGCGGCAGGATAGGAGGGTAAGATGCGGAAAAAAGAAAAAATGATTCAGGAAGCCTTTAAAATATATCAATTGGAAGAAAGCAATGCTGCAGAGGAAGCGGATGACTTTTATTCGGATTATTCAGAAGGGCTCGAAGACAGGATCTTTTACTGTATAGAGAAGATGCATATCCGGAATCCACGGCGCAAAGCAAAGATTATTTGTATCGCTTCCATGACAATCGTTGTGTGCTGTTTTTTGGTTGGATTTTTTGTATATTCCCAAAGCCGGACAGAGATACGCACCACGCAATATCTGAATAGGCTTTGGAAGGAGGCGGAGAAAAGAAATGCTATTATGAAAACCTGCTATATTTGGGATACTGTAGACATGCAGGGAGTTGCCTATCAGTATCGGACGATCCGCCTGCCGGAGGATCTTTCAAAAAAACTGGAAACGTATGATATTCCCTGTACAGAAACGGAGAAAGGAATAAAAGATAAAAGAAAATTAGATAATGGCATACAAGATAACTTCGTAATGATTTGTTATGTTTCAGAAGAGGCAGAAAAGGCAGATAGAATATTTGACGATAACAAGGTGTACGAGTTATCGGGCAGAACCAGTAAAAATTATCTGCTTCTATATGATGAGTCACAACAGTGTTGGGGGCTGGCAAAGTACAAGGGGCTTAGCAAGACCTGTTCTACGGAAAATTTGCCGGACAGTAAGGAAATATTTGAAAAAATTTATGGCGTGCAGTCGGCAGCGGATATCCGTTCCATCACGTTAGAACGATATCAGGCAAGAAGCAAAGAGAATCCGGAGAGATTGCTGTCGGTTTATACGAAGGATGAGGAGAAGAAAGGATTTTTATCCTGTCTCAAGAATGAAAATCAGATCATGGCGATGATACCGGAGAGCGCCATAGAAGAAGAGGAACAGGAAGTATCGGAGTCTGTCTCTGAGAATGAGGAACAAGAGGAGGCAACACAGGATTTACAAGCTGATATGCAGAAGACATGGGAAGAGGTTACAAAAGAAGATCCGGACAACTGTTATTGGTTGACTTTTGAAAATAAATTTCAGGAAAGTTTTCGGATGGGCATTTTATTGAAAGGAGACGGGATATGGGTGTTTATGGATCCAGATGTGTCAGGAGAAATTCATCTCCTGCATATGCTCCCCGCTGAAAAAAAGTGGCTTTATGATGTAGTTAAAGAGGCTGATAAGGTATATTGATATTTCAGCAGGCGATGGCGAAACGATTCAAAACAGTATATTGCATTATGCAATCGGAACAGTAGAAAATACGAAAAATGCGATACTGTAGGAGATTTTGCGGGAAAGACAGCCGTATGAGGGGAAAACGGAGCGAAATACCGCAATGCAGAACCTGACGGAAATAAAGAGGAGAGGGAAAATCATTAGAAAAGGGGGTGCGAAAAAAGGAGTAGCCATCGGTAGAGGGAGCTACCGATGGCTAAAATGAAAAAAATGAAAAAGAATCTATTTCAAACATAAGTCAGTAAGCATTTGGGATATCAGGCATGCTGTTATCAAATTTAAAATTGATTACTTGTCCTTGCCTGATATCTATAGTATATCCACAAAATGTGAAAGTTATTTGTACGAAATATAAAATAAATATAAAATAAATCGCTAAATCTTAATGAAATATAAATTTTAAAAATGACAGGATTTTTGTTCGCTTTTAACGTTGTCCATATTTTTTCAGGATATTCTGGATGCGCTCGGAAGGATTTAACAATTCGCTGATAGACTGGTCGTGGTTCAGCGTATCAATCATCAGGGCGATATATTTGCTCATATCTACGTTGATATAATAATCTCTCGAAAGAACCTCGTCCGGCTGATAAACTAAATTTGTAGTCAATACCTTATCAATCAATCCTTTTTCCCGTGCTTCATCAAATTTAGCCATGCCATTTGTAAAGAGGCCAAAAGTAGCGGCGACAAAAATGCGCCCGGCTTTTCTCCTTTTTAACTCTGTGGCTACATCAATCATGCTTTCTCCGGAAGAAATCATATCATCAATAATAATGACGTCCTTTCCTTTCAGGTCAGAACCTAAAAATTCATGCGCAATAATTGGATTGCGGCCGTCAACAATCTTACTGTAGTCGCGGCGTTTGTAAAACATACCTACATCAATGCCAAGGACGCTTGCATAATATACGGCGCGTCCCATTGCGCCTTCGTCCGGACTGATTACCATTAAATGCTCGGCATTGACCTGCAGATTTTCGACGTTTTTTAAAAGAGCTTTGATAAATTGGTATGTAGGCTGAACAGTTTCAAAGCTTTTCAATGGTATGGCATTCTGTACACGCGGATCATGCGCATCAAAGGTAATTATACTTTCCACACCCATTTGTGTCAGCTCCTGTAGAGCAAGCGCACAGTCAAGAGATTCGCGGGCGCTTCTTCTGTGCTGGCGGCTTTCATACAAAAAAGGCATGATAACAGTAATGCGGCGTGCTTTTCCACCGACAGCGGCAATAATCCGCTTTAAGTCCTGATAATGATCGTCGGGCGACATATGATTTGTGTGGCCGCATACAGAATAAGAAAGACTATAGTTACAAACATCTACTAATAAATATAGATCATCGCCCCGTACGGATTCCCGAATCAGACCTTTTGCTTCGCCGGAGCCGAAACGAGGACATGCGCAATCAATCATAAATGAATCTTTGTTGTATCCCGCCAGGGAAGATGCCGCTGTATGTTTTTGGGCGCGTTCTTTCCTCCAGTCAACAATATAATCATTGACCTTTCTTCCGATGTCACGGCTGCTTTCTAATGCAAGGATGCCGAGGGGGCCTACGGGAATTGTTCCAGCTAATTTGTCATGTCGTTTCATGGTAACCTCCATCTATATGTTCTGTTTTTTAACTGCTTTTTTTATGCGGATATCGTTTCCGACAATCTGCTTAAAATCGTAATATCCGGTAAATCGGGAAAAAACTCTTTCGCTGTAACGTTCCCGCAATTCTGCAAAAGACAGATTGGTAGAGATAATCGTCGAGCGTTTGTTGATATGTCTTTCTTCAATTATATGATATAATTGTGAAATTGTAAAAGAGTTGGAAAGTTCTGTTCCGAGATCATCAATAATGAGCAACTCGCTGTTTAAAATATAGGCAGCCTGCTCATTTACTGTATAAGGATTGTCCTTTTGGAACTTATTTTTCTCTAAAATAGCAAAAAGCTGTTGGGAAGTCAAGTAAAGCACGGTGTGCGAACGGTCCAAAAGTTCCTTTGCAATACAGTGCGTCAAAAACGTCTTGCCGACTCCCGTATTGCCATAAAATAACAGGTTATCGTATACTTCATCAAAATGCCTGATAAATTTAAGGCAGATTTCTTTGATGCGGCGGATATTCTCTCTTGGCGTGATGGAAAGATTTTTGTGGACGACCGTGTCGTCATAATACTCTTCGCAAAAGGTATCAAAGTTTTCGCGTTCCAACACTTCTCCCATATTTGAATTATCATATAAAATCTGCAGTTTTGCCTGCATAAAACAATGGCAGGGTTTTCCATTCCGATATCCCGTATCCTTACAGTCTGCGCAGGTATAAATGGGAGACAGGTAATCCGCAGAATAACCATTATCTTGTAAAATTTCCGCTTTTCTCTGCAATAATGCATCCTTTTGTGCAGCGTAGCCATCCATATTTCTTTTTGCTTTTTCTGGATTCAATACCTCTGTCTTAGCCTGTTGAATAGACAGTTCCACGATCTTTTCATGGATTTCTTTGAGTTCCGGTAATTTTTCATAAAGCTCCTGATACCGTGCGTCAAGCAGACGCTGGTTTTTCATACGTGTCTGGTCGTATTCAAACATAATATCGCGGTATTGTGTATTTGAGATGCCCATTCTTGTTCTCCTTTCAGGAACTTATTGTGCAAGCAGTGTTTTTTCTAACTGATCCAGTTCTTCTTTGGAAATGTCGCGCTGCTGGAATTTCTGAAACTGGTTTAGCTTTTCGGGGGATGCGTCCGTCCGTCCGGCTGCGGGGACTGCAGTCTTTTTTTTCTTTTTATTATATGTTTCATCGCAAAGCTGCACATCCTGCAATGTATGTACGTTATTGTCATGCCAGTTGCTTAAAATACCGTCCAGATATTTAAAATCTGCTTTCTGTATAGCGAGCATGGTCCGGTTGCACGCCTCCAGGATAACGGCTAAATCCATATTCCACTGTTTCTGCCAGCGCTCCACGTACTGGCACTCGATTCCGGCTAACGGCCTGCTAAGAGCCAGCGCTTTGGAAATGGCGATACGGGCCGTGCTGTAATTAGCGGAATGTTCCTGCGCTTCCTCCGGCGTAGTGATGTTGTGGTCTGCCCACGATAACGCAACGGTCTGAACATATTTTACATTCGTCTTTTTTAAAGAGCAGCAGTATTCGTACAGATAAAGAATCAGCTCTTTTGAAAAGTGCATGGTATCATAAAGATAAGTCAACAACTGGATTTCGCTTGTCTTTAACGGGCGTTCCAGATAACTTTCTACAATGAGGCATGTCCAGGAAAAAGTATCATCCTGCGCCAGACGCACCGTCTGCTCCTGTGTGACGGAAATGTTTGGGGAATCCTGTCTGCCGGTTGCAGGAAGCGCTTCGGCAGATGCGGCAGTTTGCGCAGCGGAAGCGGTATGCTCAATGGCAGCAGGCTCTTTGCGCGGCTTTTTTGCTGAAACTGTTTCCGGAAGAAGATCCGGATTGACAATCTCAATTCCGGTAATGGTATGCTGTCCCTCGTCCCGCTGCAGCAGCATAAGTCCTTTCTTTTCCCAGTAACGCAATGCGCGGAGAATATCCTTTTCCGTATTTTCCATCATATCGGCAAGAGAAGAAATAGACAGATTCTCCTGTCCCGATTGAATGCACATAGATAAATAAAGATAAACCTTAACATAGCTTCCATTAGCGTCCAGCATATATTTCCGGATAAATGTATTGTTAATGGAAGTCATGCATGGAATGTGATTGGAACATAATAATATCTGATCCATAAGTAATACCATCCTTTAAAAACTTTCCCTTTCCCTATCGACAAAATGTATTGTAACATAGTTTGAAAGGGTTGGAAATACCTGCCGATTCCGCAAAGATTACAGAAAAAGAAATGTGGATAATGTGGAAAAATGAAAAAAGGGATATTGATCCACGAATAACAGGAGCATTGCATAAAAATTTATCCACAGCTTTTTGTTGAGGAAAAACAACAAAAAAATGTGGATAATGTGTATAACTTTATTTGATTAAATCTTCTCCAATATTTACAACATTTCCAGCGCCCATGGTTATCAACAAATCGCCGTTGAAACATTTTTTTCTTAAAAAATTTTTAATTTCTTCAAAATCTGAAAAATAATAGACATCTTTGCCGTTTTTCCGGATTTCTTCCTGGAGTGTTTTGGAAGAAATATCCCCCGGATCGGCTTCTCTTGCCGCATAAATATCAGTAAGGATAAGGTTTTCCGCATAGGAAAGAGCTTCGGCAAATTCCTTTAACAGGGCGCGGGTACGGCTATAGGTATGCGGTTGGAAAACGCACCAGAGATGCTTGTGCGGATATTTTTCCGCAGCCTGCAGCGTTGCTTTGATTTCCGTCGGATGATGCGCGTAGTCGTCCACAACCGTTACCCCCTGAAAACTGCCCTTCCTTTCAAAGCGGCGCTTTGTGCCGGCAAAGGCAGAAAGCCCTTTCTGTATCTGTTCCATTGGAATGCCATAATACTGCGCCGTGGCAATGGCGGATAATGCATTTGCAATATTGTGTTTTCCGATTACATTTAACCGGATCGTGTCTCCGGTAGGTTTTCCGTTATGTAACAGCTCAAAGGAACCATATCCGTTTTCGTCAAAAATGATATTGGCGGCTCCGTATTCCGCTTCCTGCTCCAAACTAAAGGTAATGATGCGGCAGGAGAGCCCGTCGGTAATTTCTTCATAATCTGGTATTTCTTTATTGATGATTAATACGCCGTCGTCCGGCAGAAGTTTTGTGTATTCCTGGAAAGAATGGCGGATATCTTCAATATCTTTAAAGAAATCAAGATGATCGGCGTCAATATTCAGGATGATTTCGGCAGTTGGAAAAAATTTCAGAAAACTGTTGGTATATTCACATGCTTCCGTAATAAAGTTTTCGGAATGTCCAATTCGGATATTTCCTTTGATCGCGTCTAAAATGCCTCCGACGGAAATGGTCGGATCCTTTCCGGCAGCCAGAAAAATATGGGAAAGCATAGAGGTTGTAGTTGTCTTTCCGTGCGTTCCTGAAATGCCGATGGCATTTTTATAGTTTTTCATGATCTGCCCTACCATAACGCGCTCCATCATGGGGATCCCTTTTTTGACAGCCGCCGCAAACTCCGGATTGTCTGGATGAATGGCGGCGGTGTATACGATAAAATCAATATCATCAGTAATATTTTCTGCGGTTTGTCCATATATTATATCGATTCCCAGGGAAACAAGCTGCTCCGTGATTTTACTTTTTTGGGAATCGGAACCTTTTACAGTAAAACCATTTTCGTGAAGCAATCTGGCAAAGCCGCTCATACTAATGCCGCCGATGCCCATGAAGTATGCGGTACATGGATTTTTCAAATCAATTTGGTACATAATATTCACACCATCCTGTTTTTAATAATAATATGACGGCGCAACATTTTTGCGCTATTTATTTTTTATTATAGCTTATCAAAAGATTCAGGGCAAGGTTTGGCGTGTATCCAAATGAAAAAAATAATTTTATGCGAATTGTACAAAAAAAACCAAAAAATTCCAAAAATTTCGTAAAAATTATTCACATTTTCCAAAAACTGTGGTATACTTATTTTATTCCAAAAAAAGAGGTGATAACGTGATTAAAAAAGAAATGATAGCAATGTTACTGGCAGGGGGACAAGGCTCGAGACTTGGAGTTCTTACAGCAAACGTGGCAAAGCCTGCAGTTGCATTTGCGGGAAAATACCGTATCATTGATTTTCCGCTGAGTAACTGCATCAATTCTGGTGTTGATACCGTAGGGGTTCTGACACAGTATCAGCCGCTTCAACTGAATACGCATATTGGAATTGGAATTCCCTGGGATTTGGATAGAAACGTTGGTGGTGTTTCTATTTTACCGCCATATGAGAAGAGTACAAGCAGTGAGTGGTATACCGGTACGGCAAATGCAATTTACCAGAATTTGCGATACATGGAGTATTATAATCCGGATTATGTACTTATCCTTGGCGGCGATCATATTTATAAGATGGATTACGAAGTCATGCTTGATTTCCACAAGGCAAATCATGCCGATATCACGTTGGCGACAATTCCGGTACCGATGGAAGAGGCGAGCCGCTTTGGCGTTGTAATAACTGACGATCAGAAGCAGATCCAGGAATTTGAAGAAAAGCCGGAACATCCGCGCAGCAATCTGGCTTCGATGGGGATTTATATTTTCTCATGGCCGGTATTGCGGGATGCCCTTATAAAATTAAAAGATCAGCCGGCATGCGATTTTGGTAAACATATCATTCCATATTGCCATGAACAGGGCAAGCGGGTGTTTGCGTATGAATACAATGGCTATTGGAAGGATGTCGGAACGCTTGGCTCGTATTGGGAGTCCAATATGGAACTGATTGATCTGATTCCTGTATTTAATCTTTATGAGGAATTTTGGAAGATTTATACGAAGACAGATCGTATTCCGCCGCAGTACATTGCATCAGAAGCGATTGTTGACAAAGCGATTGTCGGAGAAGCGGCTGAGATTTATGGCGAGGTGCGCAACTCGGTAATTGGTTCCGGAGTTGTGATTGAAGAGGGGGCAGTTGTAAAGGACTCGATCATCATGAGTTCTACGGTAATTGGAAAAGGGACCGTTGTAGACAAATCCATCATTGCCGAAGGTGTTACAGTGGGCGCCAACTGTAAGCTCGGCGTCGGCGAGGCGGTTCCAAACAAGGTAAAACCGGATGTTTATGCATTTGGTTTAGTAACAATTGGAGAAAATACTACAATTCCTGATGGTGTGGAAATTGGCAAAAATACCGCTATTTCCGGAAAGACGGAAGCGGCAGATTATCCGGGTGCAAAGCTTGCAGGCGGGGAAACTTTAATTAAGGTAGGTGACAGGTAATGAGAGCGATTGGTATTGTTTTAGCTGGCGGTAATAATAGTAGAATGAGGGAACTTTCTAATAAGAGGGCTACAGCGGCTATGCCGATTGCGGGTGGCTTTCGCAGCATTGACTTTGTACTGAGCAATATGAGTAATTCACATATTCAGAAGGTTGCAGTATTTACGCAGTATAATGCAAAATCATTAAACGAGCATTTAAATTCTTCAAAATGGTGGGATTTCGGCCGGAAACAGGGCGGCTTATATGTCTTTACGCCAACGACAACGCCGGAGAACAGCTACTGGTATCGGGGAACAGCCGATGCTATGGCGCAGAATCTCAGTTTTTTGAAGGGGAGTCATGAGCCATATGTTGTAATCGCTTCGGGAGACGGAGTATATAAATTGGATTACAATAAGGTTCTGGAGCATCACATTGCCAAAAAAGCAGATTTCACAATAGTAACAGCAAATGTGAAGGAAAAAGATGATCCAAGCCGTTTTGGAGTGATTCGTACGGATAGCGACGGGCGCGTGGTTGAGTATGAAGAGAAACCAATCAGCGCAAACAGTTTTCAGGTATCAGCTGGAATTTATATTGTCAGGAGAAGGCTATTAATAGAATTGATTGAAAAATCAATTGAGGAAGAAAGATACGATTTTGTAAAGGATATTTTAATCCGTTATAAAAACGTGAAAAAGATTTATACTTATCCAATGGAGAATTATTGGAGCAATATTTCTTCCGTGGACTCTTATTTCAGAACAAATATGGACTTTTTGGACAGAGAGATCCGCAATTATTTTTTTAATCAGTATCCGGATATTTATTCCAAGGTAGAGGATTTGCCGCCGGCGAAGTATAACACAGGCGCTACCGTTAAAAACAGTCTGGTTTCCAGTGGATGTATTATTAATGGGGAAGTCCAGGATTCTATTCTGTTTAAAAAAGTGTTTATTGGGAACAATTGTGTTATCAGAAACTCTATTATACTGAATGATGTTTATATCGGCGATAACACACATATTGAAAATTGTATTGTCGAAAGCAGAGGAACGATTCGCGCGAATACAAAATATATGGGACAGAATGGCGAAACAAAAATTGTAGTTGAGAAGAACGAACGCTATGCATTTTAAAATTTAATACATCACTGATGAGTTTCTTCCTATTATAATTAGTACGATAATGTACTAAAAATATAGTTGCTATTTTTGGAAATTGGTGCTACAATCATGGTAATACAACAGAATATGATAACCAAAGGGGGTTAAAGTAGTGCAGGTAACGGACGTTAGAATTCGAAAAATTGCGAAGGAAGGAAAAATGAAGGCGATAGTGTCTATCACATTAGATGAAGAATTTGTGATTCACGACATTAAAGTAATAGAAGGCGAAAAAGGTCTGTTTATTGCAATGCCGAGTCGCCGGGCAGGAGATGGAGAATATCGGGATATTGCACATCCGATTAATTCTAATACAAGGGAGAAGGTCCAAAATATAATTTTAGAGAAGTATGCGGCAGTTCTGGACGAGGAATCGCCGCAGGAAAATGAATAAGATGATTATGATAACTGCGGGGCATATGCTCCGCAGTTTTTATGTATAGAGATAAACAGGAATTTGTGCCGGAGCGTCACAAATTCCCTTGATGGCAGACAAGAAATCGTATTCACGAATTTCTGTCGCCCCGTTGTGTAAATGCTCCGGAATGGAGATTCTAATAAAAATGACAGATAAAAAAATGGAAAAAAGTGCTTGCAAATGCAGAATATCTGTAGTATAATAAATGACGCTGTGACATTGATAGCGGTGAAGCGTGAGGTTGCTGCGCCCGAAAATATCAGGGCTGCAGGTTTTCCGTGGAGCGAATGTCAAGTTAGAAAACTGGCGACAAGTCACTGTACAAATCACATAATTCTGCATGATGCAGAGGGATGTCCCGCAAAAATGTAAACCAATTTGGGACACGCCCGGTTAAGTGTACAGTCACCACTTGTTCCGCTGAAACAAGCAGACATAGGGGAAACCCAAGATCAGTAATGTTTGCAAAAGTGCGAAAAGGAGGCGGCTTTTTTTATGGCAACAAATGTAATGCGAATTACACTGAAAGCGTATGACCACAATCAGATTGATCATGCTGCAGGAAAAATCATTGATACAGTTAAGAAGACGGGAGCGAAGGTTAGCGGTCCTGTACCTCTTCCGACGAAAAAAGAAGTGGTAACCATTCTTCGTGCTGTTCATAAGTACAAAGATTCCAGAGAGCAGTTTGAGCAAAGAACGCATAAGAGATTGATTGATGTCATCGCGCCGACACAGAAGACCATTGAAGCATTGACGAAAATGGAAATGCCATCTGGTGTTGCTGTTGTATTAAAGATGAAAGAAAAATAAGAAGTAAGTCCTTAGGGTTTATATAAAAGCTACGAAAGGTAGTTCGAGTTTTTGGTTTACGAACTTGCACATTATAGACCGTCTAGGATGATTTCCGCGTCCCGGCGGGGGCAGGGAAATCCGCTGTAGATTAATAGGAGGTGCATTTTAAATGAAGAAAGCTATTTTAGCTACGAAGATTGGTATGACACAGATCTTCAACGAGGATGGAGTATTAACTCCGGTCACTGTACTTCAGGCAGGTCCTTGCTTTGTGACACAGGTCAAGACTGTTGAACATGATGGTTACAGTGCGGTACAGGTAGGTTTCGTTGATAAGAAGGATAAGGTTATCAGCAAAGACGCTACCGGCAAAAAGGAAGTAAAGAGAACGCATGGCGTGAATAAGCCGTTGCAGGGACATTTTGCAAAGGCAGGCGTTTCAGGCAAGAGATATTTGAAAGAATTTAAGTTTGAGAACGCAGAAGAATATACGCTCGGACAGGAAATCAGAGCGGACCTTTTTGAAGCCGGAGACAAGATTGATGTCAGCGGCACGACAAAGGGAAAAGGATTCCAGGGCGCTATTAAGAGACATGGCCTTCATAGAGGACCTATGGGACATGGTTCCAAATTTCACAGGCATGCAGGTTCAAACGGCGCCTGCTCCGACCCGAGCCGTGTATTTAAGGGTAAGAAGATGCCGGGACGTATGGGCGGCGTCAAGGTGACGATTCAGAATCTGGAGATTGTCAGAGTAGATGCAGAACAGAACCTGATTCTTGTTAAGGGCGCTGTTCCGGGACCTAAGAAATCCTGCGTGATGTTAAAAGAAAGCGTTAAGGCTGTAAAATAATTCTTTTGGAAAGGAGGAACACACAGATGGCTAACGTATCTGTTTATAATATGGAAGGCAGCGAAGTTGGAAAGATGGATTTGAATGACAACATCTTTGCTGTAAAGGTAAATGAACATTTGATTCATATGGCTGTTGTATTACAGCTTGCAAATAAGCGTCAAGGCACACAGAAGGCGAAAACACGTTCTGAAGTACGCGGCGGCGGAAGAAAACCATGGAGACAGAAAGGAACCGGTCATGCAAGACAGGGCTCCATCAGAGCTCCGCAGTGGACAGGCGGCGGAGTGGTATTTGCGCCAACGCCGAGAGATTATTCCTTTAAAATGAACAGGAAAGAAAAGATCAATGCACTTAAGTCTGCGCTTACATCAAGGGTAAATGAAGAGAAGTTCTATGTTATGGATTCCTTAAAATTTGATGAGATTAAGACTAAAAAGATGGTAAGCGTGCTGAATGCATTAAAGTTAAAGAAGGCGTTGATTATCCTGGACGGAGAGGATAATGACAATGTTGCGCTTTCCGCAAGAAACATTGAAGGTGTACGCGTGGTATTGGCAAATGCAATCAACGTATACGATATTTTAAAATATGACAGTATTTTGATCACGAAGAATGCGGTATCTAAGATTGAGGAGGTGTACGCATAATGGCAGATTTAAAGTATTATGATATTATTCTGAAGCCGTTGATCACGGAAAAATCTATGATGGGCATGGAAGAGAAGAAATACACATTTGCCGTGCACCCGGATGCGACCAAGATTCAGGTTAAGGAAGCGGTAGAAAAGCTCTTTGAAGGAACAAAAGTTGCCAAGGTCAACACAATGAATTTAGCGGGAAAAACACGCCGCCGTGGAAGGACTTCCGGTAAGACGGCAAAGAGAAAGAAAGCGATTGTGCAGTTGACGGAGGATAGCAAAGAGATTGAAATCTTTGAAAGCTTATAAATTAAGACGAAAGATTTCTTTGAAACCATTCCGTATGAAAAGTTTGTATTTCAAACAAAAACAAAATTATAAAAATTGCGTGGAAAACCTATCGCGCAGATGATTGATACAATGATATTTGAAAGGAGAGAACGTCATGGGAATTAAAACATTTAACCCATATACACCTTCCAGAAGACAGATGTCAGTTCTTGATAAGGTTGAGATTACTAAAAATAAACCTGAGAAGTCCCTGACCGTGTCATTGAAGAAGAACGCCGGACGTAACGCACAGGGTAAGATTACTGTCAGACATCGTGGCGGCGGTTCTAAAAGAAAATACAGAGTGATTGATTTTAAGAGAAATAAGGATGGAATACCGGCAACGGTTCAGTCGATTGAGTACGATCCAAACAGGACGGCAAATATTGCGCTGATTGCATATGCAGATGGCCAGAAGGCTTATATCCTTGCTCCAAACGGTTTAAAGGTCGGTCAGAAGATTATGAACGGCTCGACAGCGGAAATTGAAGTGGGCAACTGCCTTCCGCTTGAAAATATTCCGGTTGGTACACAAATTCACAATATTGAACTCTATCCGGGCAAGGGAGGCCAGCTTGTACGGGCAGCCGGTAACAGCGCACAGCTTATGGCAAAAGAAGGAAAGTATGCAACCCTCAGGCTTCCATCCGGCGAGATGAGGATGGTTCCGATTCTCTGCCGCGCGACGATTGGCGTGATTGGCAATGGCGAGCATGCACTTGTCAACCTCGGTAAGGCAGGACGTAAACGTCATATGGGTATCAGACCTACCGTTCGTGGTTCCGTTATGAACCCGAATGACCATCCGCATGGTGGTGGCGAAGGTAAGGCGGGGATTGGCCGCCCGGGTCCGTGTACTCCTTGGGGGAAACCGGCGCTTGGCTTAAAGACCCGTAAGAAGAACAACAAGTCAAATAAATTGATTGTGAGAAGAAGAGACGGTAAAGCATTGAACACAAAATAAACAGATAGGAAATAGCAGACAGGAGTTAGGAATAGCCGGAATATCCGGCAGAATGGAGGATACAATGGCACGTTCATTAAAGAAAGGACCTTTCGCTGATAAAAGCCTTCTGAAAAAGGTAGATGCCGCGGTGGCATCCGGCGACAAGCAGGTTATCAAGACATGGTCTCGCCGTTCCACTATTTTCCCATCATTTGTAGGTTTGACATTTGCAGTGCATGATGGAAGAAAGCATGTGCCGGTATATGTTACCGAAGACATGGTAGGACATAAGCTGGGCGAGTTTGTTTCTACAAGAACCTACAGAGGTCATGGTAAAGATGAGAAAAAGGGAAGAAAATAGTACAACGGTAATCCGTGAAATAAGCAAAAATTTGAAAGGAGGCTTCAATAATGGCAAAGGGACACAGATCTCAAATTAAGAGAGAGAGAAATGAGAACCAGAGAGATACCAGACCTTCTGCAAAGTTATCTTATGCAAGAGTTTCTGTTCAGAAGGCTTGTTATGTATTAGATGCCATCAGAGGCAAAGATGTGGAGACGGCAATCGGAATTTTATCTTACAACCCGAGATATGCCTCCAGTATCATTTTAAAGTTATTACAGTCTGCGGTTGCAAATGCTGAGAATAATAACGGTATGAATCCGACAGATTTATATATTGAAGAGTGTTTTGCAAATAAAGGACCGACAATGAAGAGAATCAGACCAAGAGCTCAGGGCAGGGCTTATCGTATCGAGAAGAGAATGAGTCATATCACGATTATTCTGAATGAGCGTTAGAAATAAATGGTCTATGAAAGGAGATTAAAATGGGACAGAAAGTTAATCCTCATGGTTTAAGAGTCGGCATTATCAGTGACTGGGATTCTAATTGGTATGCAGAAGATAATTTTGCAGATTTTCTGGTAGAAGATTACAAAATTAGAGAATTTGTGAAGAAAAAATTATACAGCGCCGGTATTTCAAGGATTGAGATTGAGAGACCCGCTGAAAAGGTAAGGGTAATCATCCATACAGCTAAGCCTGGTTTTGTGATTGGTAAGGGCGGAGCTGAGATTGAGAATTTAAAGAAAGAATTAGTAAAAGTGTTGGATAGAAAGGTTGCGCTTGATATTAAAATTATGGATATCAAGAACCCTGATAAACACGCACAGTTAGTAGCAGAAAACATTGCTCAGCAGTTGGAAAACCGTGTTTCTTTCCGCCGTGCCATGAAGTCTGCCATGAGCAGAAGCATAAAGACAGGCGCAAAGGGAATCAAGGCATCCTGCTCAGGACGTCTTGGCGGAGCGGATATGGCTCGTACAGAGTTCTACAGCGAAGGAAATATTCCGCTTCAGACATTGCGTGCTGATATTGATTACGGTTTTGCTGAAGCTGATACAACTTACGGCAAAATTGGCGTAAAAGTATGGATATACAACGGCGAAGTACTTCCAGCCAAGAAAAATGCTGAAAAGGAAGGGAGCGATAAATAATGTTAATGCCAAAGAGAGTAAAACATCGTAAGCAGTTCCGCGGTAGAATGACAGGAAAAGCGCTCAGAGGAAATAAGATCACATACGGCGAGTATGGTATTGTAGCTTTAGAGCCGGCATGGATTAAGTCCAATCAGATAGAAGCAGCCCGTATAGCCATGACTCGTTATATCAAGCGTGGCGGTAAGGTTTGGATTAAAATCTTTCCGGATAAGCCGGTAACAAAGACGCCTGCTGAAACTCGAATGGGTAAAGGTAAAGGTGCAGTGGAATACTGGGTAGCAGTTGTAAAGCCTGGTCGCGTAATGTTCGAGATTTCAGGCGTATCCGAAGAGGTGGCAAGAGAAGCCTTACGTCTTGCAACACACAAGTTGCCAATCAAATGTAAGGTGGTATCTCGCGCAGACTTAGAAGGAGGTGCGGGCAGTGAAGAGTAAGCAGTTTATGGAAGAGTTAAAAGGGAAATCTGTTGCAGAGTTAAATGAAGATTTAGTTGCAGCCAAAAAGGAGCTTTTCAATTTAAGATTCCAGAATGCAACAAACCAGTTGGATAATACAAGCAGAATCAAAGAAGTCAAGAAGAATATCGCAAGGATTCAGACAGTGCTCGCAGCAGCGCAGAATTAATTGAGCTTTGTTTCATTTACAACATGGAAAGGAGGACACGACCGTGGAGAGAAATCTTAGAAAGACTCGTGTAGGTAAAGTTGTCAGCGATAAGATGGATAAGACAGTTGTTGTTGCAGTAGTCGATAACGTGAAGCATCCACTTTACAATAAAATCATTAAGAGAACGTATAAGTTAAAAGCGCATGATGAAGAAAATACATGCAGGATCGGTGACAGAGTAAGGGTTATGGAGACAAGACCATTGTCCAAGGATAAAAGATGGAGACTTGTAGAAATCATTGAAAGAGCAAAATAATTTTTGCAGGATAGGGAGGTAATTATGGTACAGCAGGAATCAAGACTTAAAGTAGCTGATAATACAGGCGCTAAGGAACTTCTTTGTATCAGAGTTATGGGCGGTTCGGTCAGAAGATATGCACATGTTGGCGATATTATCGTTGCTTCTGTCAAAGATGCAACGCCAGGCGGTGTTGTAAAGAAGGGCGATGTTGTAAAAGCAGTTGTCGTTCGTACGGTAAATAAGACTCGCCGTCCGGATGGTTCATATATTCGTTTTGATGAGAATGCGGCAGTTATTATTCGCGAAGATAAGACGCCAAGAGGAACTCGTATCTTTGGACCAGTCGCCAGAGAATTAAGAGACAAACAGTTCATGAAAATCGTTTCATTAGCGCCAGAAGTGTTATAAGGAGGTGTCAGAAGTGGCAACCAGCAAGATTAAAAAGGGTGATACCGTCAAGGTGATTACCGGTAAAGATAAAGGCAGAGAAGGTAAAGTAACGGCTGTAAAAAAGGGTAAGGTTATCATTGAAGGAATCAATCAGGTTACAAAACATACAAAACCGAGCCAGACAAACCCGCAGGGCGGGATTGTACAGCAGTCAGCTCCTATCGATATGTCTAACGTGATGTACGTTAGCAAAGGCAAAGCTTCCCGTGTAGGATTCAAATTTGAAAACGGCAAAAAAGTACGTTATGCAAAAGCAACCGGCGAAGTGATCGACTAATTTTGAGAAAGGAGGATTTTTCAATTGACTCGTTTAAAAGAAACTTATCAGAACGAAATCATTGACGCAATGATGAAAAAGTTCGGTTATAAAAATGTGCTGCAGGTGCCAAAGCTTGCAAAGATTGTTGTCAACATGGGTGTTGGCGAAGCAAAAGAAAATTCAAAGGTTCTTGATTCAGCCATGTCTGAGTTAGAAATCATCACAGGCCAGAAGCCTGTTCCAACGAAGGCGAAGCATTCTATCGCTAACTTTAAGCTGAGAGAAGGAATGGCAATAGGCTGTAAGGTAACTTTAAGAGGCAACAAGATGTATGAATTTTTGGATCGTCTTGTGAATTTAGCCTTACCGCGCGTGCGTGACTTTAGAGGTGTCAATCCAAATGCATTTGACGGAAGAGGAAACTATGCACTTGGTATCAGGGAACAGTTGATTTTCCCTGAAATCGAATACGACAAAGTAGACAAAGTCAGAGGTATGGATGTGATCGTGGTTACAACCGCCAGGACTGACGAAGAGGCTCGTGAATTATTAACACAGTTCGGTATGCCGTTTAAGAAATAAGGAGGGAATTTCATGGCTAAGACTTCTATGAAAGTAAAGCAGCAGCGCAAAGCAAAATTCTCCACAAGAGAGTATAGCCGCTGCAGAATTTGTGGTCGTCCACATGCTTATTTGAGAAAATACGGAATTTGCAGAATCTGCTTCCGTGAGTTGGCTTATAAAGGACAGATTCCAGGCGTGAAAAAAGCAAGCTGGTAAGGAGGTAAAACTAAGATGATGACGAGCGATCCTATTGCAGATATGCTTACAAGAATTCGTAACGCAAATACTGCAAAGCATGATACAGTAGATGTACCCAGCTCAAAAATGAAGATTTCTATTGCAGATATTCTTTTAAAAGAAGGATACATCAGTAAATATGATATGATTGACGTTGATGGTATCAAGATGATTCATATCACGTTAAAATATGGCGTAGATAAGAATGATAAGATCATTACAGGTTTAAAGAGGATTTCTAAGCCGGGACTTCGTGTTTACGCCGGAAAGGATGAGCTTCCACGTGTTCTCGGCGGCTTGGGTATTGCCATTGTTTCTACAAACAAGGGCGTTATGACAGATAAGGAAGCTAGAAAAGAAAATGTTGGCGGCGAGGTGCTTGCGTTTGTCTGGTAGTTATTTTCGGATAAAGCAATGCGAATCGCTTCATTACCAGGAATATGGAGGTGTACGGCATGTCACGAATCGGAAAAATGCCTATCGCGATACCATCGGGAGTTACGGTGGATATTGCAGAAAATAATAAAGTGACTGTAAAAGGTCCGAAGGGGACTCTGGAAAGAGTATTACCTGCGGAAATGGAAATTAAAAAAGACGGCGAAGAGATTACGGTTTCCCGTCCAAACGATTTAAAGAAGATGAAATCTTTACATGGTCTGACAAGAACCCTGATTTACAACATGGTGATTGGAGTAACAGAGGGATATTCAAAAGAGCTCGAGGTAAACGGCGTTGGTTACAGGGCTCAGAAAAAAGGAAAGACATTAGTTCTTTCCCTGGGATATTCTCATCCGGTTGAGATGGAAGATCCGGAAGGGCTTGAAGTTGTTGTAGAGGGACAGAATAAGATTATTGTAAAAGGAATTGATAAAGAAAAAGTTGGCCAATACGCTGCTGAAATCAGAGAGAAGAGAGCTCCGGAACCTTATAAGGGCAAGGGTATCAAGTATGCTGATGAAGTTATTAGACGTAAAGTTGGTAAGACAGGTAAAAAATAATTAAAGGAGTGATAATACGATGATTAAGAAACAGTCAAGAGCAGAAGTTCGTGTGAAAAAGCACATGAAAGTCCGTAATCGTCTTTCCGGTACAGCCGAGAGACCACGTTTAGCTGTATTTAGAAGTAATAATCATATGTACGCTCAGATTATTGACGATACGGCCCAACATACTTTAGTATCAGCATGCACTCTCCAGAAAGAGGTCAATGCAGATTTAGAGAAGACAAATAATGTAGCAGCGGCTGCAAAACTCGGTGAGGTCATTGCCGGGAGAGCATTAGAGAAAGGGATTAAAAGTGTAGTCTTTGACAGAGGCGGTTTCATATATCAGGGTAAGATTAAAGCTTTAGCTGATGCAGCAAGAGAAGCAGGCCTGGAATTTTAAGATTAGAAAGGAGAAGAACAACGCATGAAACGTACAATTATTGATGCTGACAACTTAGAGCTGGAAGATGACGTAGTAACCATTAAGCGCGTTACCAAGGTTGTTAAGGGTGGACGCAATATGCGGTTTACTGCATTAGTAGTCGTTGGCGATAAAAACGGACATGTAGGTGTAGGACTTGGTAAAGCGACTGAAATTCCGGAAGCTATCCGTAAAGGAAAAGAGGCGGCTACCAAGAATTTAGTAGAAGTTCCGAGAGATGATAATGGAAGTGTACCTCATGACTTTACCGGTAACTTTGGCAGCGCTTCCGTTTTGATCAAGAGAGCCCCGGAAGGTACAGGGATTATCGCAGGTGGCCCTGTCCGTTCCGTGCTTGAGCTTGCAGGATATAAAAATATTCGTACAAAGTCGCTTGGTTCGAATAATAAACAGAATGTCGTACTTGCAGCGCTCGAAGGTTTAAAGAACTTAAAGACCCCGGAAGAGGTTGCGAAAGCTCGTGGAATTTCTGTTGAAGAACTTTTGGGTTAGAAGAGGCGCAAATGCAGCGCAGAAATGAGGATGATTATGGCAGATAAGTTAAGAATTACTTTAGTAAAGTCTACAATTGGCGCCATTCCAAAGCATCGCGCAACAGTGGAAGCTTTAGGATTAAGAAAGATTGGAAAAACAGTTGAGTTGCCGAACAATGATGCTGTGAAAGGAATGGTCTGGCATGTAAGACATCTTGTAAAGGTAGAAGAAATCTAAGAATAGATATTCTTTTAACGCGGTGTGGAGGTTCAAGTGTCTGCTTGGATTTCTCCGGCGCGTTATTTCTTTTGTTTTTATCACAAAAGGACTAGCCAAGAGAATGCCTTTTGTGGTAAAATACTAATTTGTAGCGAGGGTATGCAGCGCCGTTGATGCTGCATGGAAAAATGCAGAGCGTTTTTCTGTATCGCAGCAGTGATACGCCCGTTAGTGATTCAGGTTGGAGACAACCGTCAGTTTTAGGAGGTTTAACATGGATTTATCAAACTTAAGCCCTGCAAAGGGATCAAAGCACAGTGGAAACTTCAGAAAAGGTCGTGGACACGGTTCAGGAAATGGAAAAACAGCAGGTAAAGGACATAAAGGTCAGAAGGCACGTTCCGGTGCGCCGCGTCCGGGATTTGAAGGAGGTCAGTTACCGTTATATATGCGTCTTCCGAAGAGAGGTTTTACCAATATTAACTCGAAGGAAATCGTTGCAATCAACGTTGACAAACTGGAAAAGTTTGATGACGGCGCTGTTGTAACGGTAGATGCATTATTGGAGCAGGGAATCATCAGTCATCCGAAGGACGGAGTTAAGATACTCGGAAATGGAGAATTAACCAAGAAGCTCACAGTTCAGGTCAATGCATTCAGTAAGAGTGCAAAGGAGAAAATCGAAGCTCTTGGTGGAAAAGCTGAGGTGATTTAGGATGTTTGAAACAGTCCGTAATGCGTTTAAGATAAAAGATCTGAGGAAAAAGATCATATATACGTTATTGATACTTGTGGTAGTCCGTATCGGCTGCCAGCTTCCGGTAGCCGGCGTCAATGCACAGGTCATATCCGATTGGTTTGCGCAGAATAATTCGCTGGATTTCTTTAATCAGTTGACAGGCGGATCGTTTTCACAAATGTCAATTTTTGCACTGAATATTACGCCGTATATTACAGCTTCCATTATTTTGCAGCTGCTTACCATTGCTATTCCGCGTCTGGAGGAATTGCATAAGGACGGCGAAGAAGGAAGAAAGAAAATTGCCGAATATACCAGATATGTATCCATTTTACTGTCAGTGATTGAAAGTGGCGCCATGGCGATCGGATTTGGCAGCGGCGGTTATCTGACCGAGGGAGTAACCTTTACTTCCGTATCGGTTATTATCGTTTCGCTGACAGCGGGCGCAGCTTTTCTGATGTGGGTAGGCGAGCAGATTACAGAGAAGGGCGTAGGGAATGGTATTTCCATTATTCTTTTATATAATATCGTATCCCGTATACCGGAGGATATGGCTTCCCTGTATGAAAAGTTTGTATCCGGCGCAACGAATGTGACAAATGGTTTGTTAGCAGCATTGATTATTCTTGCTGTTATCATTGGTACTGTTGTATTCATTATCATTCTTTCCGACGGAGAAAGAAGAATCAGCGTACAGTATTCGAAAAAGACACAGGGCAGAAAATTAGTAGGCGGACAATCTTCTCATATTCCACTGAAAATCAATACCGCTGGTGTTATTCCGGTCATTTTTGCCGGTTCATTATTCCAGATGCCGATTGTTATTGCAGGTTTTGCAGGAGTTCAGCCGGCATCCGGCGCAGGAGCAACTTTAACACAGAAGATTTTGAAAGTGTTAAATCAGAACTCATGGTGTAATTTTGAAAGTTTTGGCGAGTTTAAGTATACATTGGGATTAGTCATCTATGTTATTTTATTAATCTTCTTTGCATACTTCTATACTTCCATTACCTTTAATCCGCAGGAAGTTTCCATGAATATGAAGAAGCAGGGAGGTTTTGTACCGGGGATTCGTCCGGGCAAGCCGACAGTAGATTATCTGACGAAAGTATTAAACAGCATTGTATTTATCGGCGCCGTTGGGTTATCTATCGTTGCCGTTATCCCAATCTTCTTCTCAGGAGCATTTGGCGCAGATGTTTCCTTTGGCGGTACCTCGCTTATCATTATCGTAGGCGTTGTATTGGAAACGTTAAAACAGATTGAATCACAGATGTTGGTTCGTCACTATAGAGGATTTATCAGTGAGTAAATCATCCCAGACAGGGAAAAAGCTGACGCTTTGCGAAAGAAATCGTAAAGCGTCAGCTTTTTTTAACTTCAGCAGTTTTTATCAGGAAAGGGTTTCGTTTGAATCATATAGCAAAATGTTACAAAAAAAAGAGCAAGAAAGTCTTATGTACGGAGTTTGACATAAAAAAAATACCAAAAAATGACAAAAAATTCAGGAAAAGAAAGAAATTTTACAAAAAGGACTAGTAATTTTTTAAAAAATTTTGTATAATTGACCTGTAATGTTCAAAAATTTGCACATGATTTGCACTCATAATCATTGCGAATTAAAAAATAAGGAGGGTATAAGATGAGAAAACAGTTTAAAAGCGCTTTGTCTATGGTTCTTTCCGCTGCTATGGTGCTTTCACTGGGAAGCGGAATTACCTTGAACACAGCGTCAGCAGATGAAACAGCAACCTATCCGGCTCACCTTGTATGGTGTGCGGGAAGTTGGGGAGAACCGCAGTCATGGAATCCAGACGGAGACGGAGACGTGGGAGTCACTTCTTCTAATGCAGCAATTACGCTGGAAGAGGGAACCAAGGAGTACACCGTATCAATCAAAGCGAATGAAGGCGTTAGTTCAACAGGTATCACGGTGTTTACCGTAGATATTAACGGACTGGATACTGCTGCAAAAGAAGCCGGCTACAATCTTTCTTTAGATGGAGATGTTAAGATCAGCCGTGACGGACAGGATGAAACAGTAAAGCAGGATAAGATACAGTATGGAGATTTGGAAAGCAACGGCAATTTCAGAATTGCCCTTTATAATGAGACAACAGGACAAAGTGGCGAAGATGCTGCAGTTGCATCAGATAACTTTAACTGGTCTGATACTTTGGCAGTTACTTTCTCTTTGAAGATAGAATCAAATAAGGGTACGGCAACTGCATCGCCGGCAGCAACGGCATCTGCACCGGCTGTATCCGCATCGCCGTCACCAGTGCCTGCATTTAATACACCGGTACCAAAGGCGCATGAGTATCACGCTTATCTCGGTTTCCAGACAGGTACAAACTGGCTGGTAAGAGACGCATGGTGTTCCGATCAGAGCGCTGCTGCTAAAAAGAAATTTGTAAATGGTTATGGATTGAATGAAAAGAAGCTTGTATTTGATGACAAGACAGAGACACCATATGATTTCAAAACGCAGTTCTATAAGACAGGCAGCGGTACTGCACCATATGCTACTAAGGGAGCATACACGGCGAAGTTTGAAGATGCAACGATCACAGATAACGGCAAAGAGTATTCGGTAAAGATGAGTGGAGCAGACTTCTCAGGCGAAGCAGCAGGCTACAATATGTTGTATATTTCTACGGATATTGCTACCACGCAGACGGCAGTGAAGTTCTCAGATGCTAAGATTATAGTGGACGGTAAGCAGGTTGCAACGGTAGCACTGAAGAATAAGTCGGATGCGGCTGAAACTTATGGATACTATCAGATGATGGCTATTAATATGTATGGTAACTTGAAAGACGGAACAAAGGTTCTGTTTAAGGACATCAAAGGAATGACCATGCAGAAGGACAGCATTGAGCTTAAGTTTACGGTTTCCGGAATTGACTTTACAAAGACGCAGCAGGTTAACAAGATCGAGGCTGTTGGCGTTGCAAAGGGCAAGACATTCACATCCGGAAATCTTAAGTATAAAGTAACAAAGGGCGCTACCAAATATGGAACCAAGGTAACGAATGGTACGGTAACGGTAGTAGGATTAAGCAAAGCGGGCAAGAAAAAGGCTACGGTAAGCGTTCCTGCTACAGTTAGCAAGTCCGGTGGCAAATATAAGGTCAGCGCATTGGGCACAAAGGCATTTGCAAAGGCTTCAAAACTTAAGACGGTAAAACTGAATAAGTATATGAAGAAGATTCCTGCAAAGGCATTTATCAACTGCAAGAAGTTATCAAAGCTTGTTCTGAAGGTTAAGATTACATCTGTTAAGAAGGGTGCATTCAAGGGCTGCAAGAAGAAGATTACGGTATCTGCCAAGAAGTCAATCAAGAAAGCAAGTCTTAAGAAGTTAAAGAAGAGCGGATATAAGAAATTTAAATAATTGCTATTGTAAATATGAAATTGAAATATTCCACATTATGAGACAATCAGAGATTCTTGAACAATGATGTTTCATAAAAAAGGGCGTCACAGGAACTGCACATGGATGTGTGCAGGGGAAAGGACGCCCTTTTGATTTTTGTTAGCAATCTATACAAAAAATGATTGAAAAAGGGGAAAAATTCGTATATAATTATAATCAGACAGATATGTTGACGGGATTTTGTTTTTTCTTTTTGTAAAATATGTCTGGGGGGAATCTTTTATAGCATGCACGAAAGTCAGCCGGATCATTTGTGCACTTATCGAAATGACGTAATAGTCGTTTCGCAGATATGGATCACAGAAGGAAACGAAAAAGCGGAGGCATATCGATAAACAGGAAAGGAGATTTGAAATGTTTAAGAAAAATGTCAAACATTTATTATCAAAAGGCGCAGCAGCAGTGCTTTCTGCAGCATTGGTTGCGACTTCTTTTTCCGGGATTGGTTTTCAGCCTGCCAGTGCGGCGGAAGGCGATGTGACGACAGATCTGGCGTCTTTTGATGATGTATCGGCAGATAAGATTGCCGAGGTAATGTCCCCCGGGTGGAATCTGGGGAACCAGATGGAATCAGCAAAGACATCAAGAGTGGATGGGAAATGGGTCAACAAGCCGGATGAAACGGCGTATGGCAACCCTGTGATTACATCCGATATCTTCCACGCAGTCAAGGAGGCGGGATTCCGTTCCGTACGTATTCCGGTATCTTATTTTGATCATATTGGCGATGAGGCAAGCGGATATCACATTGATGATGCCTGGATGAATCGAATCAAAGAAGTTGTCGATATGGCGCTTGCGGAAGGATTGTATGTTGCCATCAATATGCATGGCGACGGATATAACTCAATTCAGAATGGCTGGCTTCTCTGCAATGCATCAGAGGACAAACAGCCGGGAATCAAGGCGAAGTACGGCGCTGTATGGAAGCAGATTGCAACGGTATTCCAGAGTTACGACGAGCATCTGATTTTTGAATCCATGAATGAGGAATTCGATGGAACAACCTATAACGGCAGTGATATCAAAAAAGAGTACTATGATAATATCAATGCCTACAATCAGATTTTTGTAGATTCTGTCCGTGAGGCAGGCGGCAATAATCCTTCCAGATGGCTGGTTGTATGCGGATGGAATACCGATATTGAGTTTACCTGCGGTGACTACGGCTTCCAGATGCCGACCGATACAAAGAAGGCAGAGTCTGCGGAAGGTTCCAGATTGATGTTGTCTGTACATGAGTATGCTCCTTGGGGCTTCTGCGGCGGCGAAGACGGCGAGACAACGCAGTGGGGTTCTTTTACGACAAACGGCGCTAAAACTGCGGCAACAAACGAGGCCGGTCTTGCGGCTGCCTTTGACAAGCTCCAGGAGACGTTTACCTCTAAGGGGATTCCGGTATTTATCGGAGAGTATGGCGCAATCGATAAGACAGCGTATGATGAGGACAGCAACATCTACCGTGCATATTACGCTCAGAAGGTTTGTGAAAATTCGAAGAGAATCGGCGCCGTTCCAATGTACTGGGATAATGGCTTCAATGGCAAATTTGGTTTTGGAATTTTTGACAGAACGAAGGCGGGAGCTGTAACACAGCAGGGTATTATCGACGCCATTACCAAGGTGTATGAAACGCCGGAAGCAGATTCTTCTGCAACGACTATCAAGTTAGACAAAGAAAAAGAAACGGTTCAGTTAGGTAAGACCTGTCAGTTGACTGCAACATTGGATCCGGCGGATCCGGAAAAAACAGTTACCTGGACGTCTTCTAATGAAACGGTAGCAGTTGTTAATGCAAACGGCTTGGTAAAGGCGACTGGGACAGGAACAGCAACCATTGTCGCAAGCCTTGCAAACGGAAATTCTGCCAGTTGCACGATAGAAGTTCCTGAGGCGGGATTGGAATGCAGATTTTATGCATCCAATACAGCCAGTTGGTCAGTATCTTACAGCGATCCTGTATATATCCAAAGCGGGGTTGCTCAGTCTTATACAGCAAAGATGACCATGTCAAAAGAGAGTATGTCCAATATCGGAGCGCTTTATCTGAAGGACGCCAAAGTGGAAGGCGGCACCGCGACAATGACCGGTGAGGATTTCTACTGCCACGTTACGGTAAAATCCTTTAAGGTCAATGGCGTTGAAATTCCTCTGATCAGGAATGAGGATATTGATGCGATCAACGATAACTATGTTCTGGATATGACGGTTCTCAATAAATGGAATCTGGATGCAGAGATGATTGAAAATATGCCTACATCGAAAGACGATTCTCGCTCCTTTGACGGATATCCCGGCGTAACGCTGTCAGACAGCAATACGATTGAAATTGAATTTGAGACGTTGGCCAATCCTAATCCACCGGCACCGGGCGGAGACGCAACACCGGCACCGGGTGCAAACGCAACACCGACACCGGGCGGAAACGTAACACCGGCACCGGGCACAAACAACACACCGGGCACGGTAACAGCGCCGAAGAAAGTAACCTTAAAGAAGGTAAAATCAACCAAGAAGAAGACGTTACTGGTACAGTGGACGAAGATAAACGGCGTAACCGGTTATAAGGTTCAGATTGCAAAGGATAAGAAGTTTAAGAAGGGTAAGAAGACCTACACGGTTAAGGGCGCTAAGACGACCAAGAAGACGATCAAGAAGTTAAAGAGCAAGAAGAAATACTTTGCGAGAGTCTGCGCATACAAGAAAGCTTCCGGTAAGACGGCTACCGGAAAGTGGAGCAAGGTTAAGAGCGTTAAGGTCAAATAAAAATCATATTGCAGTTTGTTTATTGTATCTCATACAACCGTGCTCCTGCCGGTTGTATGAGATTTCTGGTTTATTGATAAAGGAGAGGAAGAGATATGGGAAAACAGATTAAAAGAACGCTTGCGCTTGCGTTATCCTTTTCGGTCATTGCCTCTGCTTCTGTTACAGCATTGCCGGATAGCGGTAGCAGAGCTCAGGCGGAACAAGCGGTTGTACAGGATCAGGAGACCTTTGACAATGTCCCTGCGTCTGAGATTGCAGCAGCGTTATCCCCGGCATGGAACCTCGGAAATACGATGGAAGCAAACATGGCAAAAAAAAGCGATGGCGTATGGCATAACTATCCGAAAGAAACGGCGTGGAGCAATCCGGTCGTTACCAAAGAGATTTTTGAGGCGGTACGGGACGCCGGCTTTAAATCCGTACGTATTCCGACCAGCTACCTTGCCTATATCGGGGATGCCCAAAGCGGTTATCAGATTGATGAAAGCTGGATGAGCCGTGTGGAAGAAGTAGTCCGTATGGCGCTGGATACCGGCCTTTATGTCAATATCAACATCCATGGCGACGGATACTATACCATACAGGACAGTTGGCTGCTCTGCGGCGAAGATGCGGAAAAGCAGAAAGAGATTCAGGCGAAATATAAGGCGGTTTGGAAACAGATTGCAGAACGTTTTGCAGATTGTGATGAACATTTAATCTTTGAATCCATGAACGAGGAATTTGACGGCGTCAATGGATTCCCAAATGCGAGCACGCATCAGGCCTATCAGAATATTGTGGATTATAATCAGATTTTTGTAGATACCATCCGGGAAACGGGGGGAAACAATGCAAAGAGATGGCTGATGGTCTGTGGATGGAATACCAATATTGATGCAACAGTCAGTCCGACGCTTGGTTTTAAGCTGCCGACCGATACGCATCGGGATGCTTCGATTCCTGCAGAGGAAACCAGAGTTATGGTTAGCTGCCATTATTATTCGCCATGGCAGTTTTGCGGCGAAGAAACGGATCAGTATACGCAGTGGGGGAAATACGCCATTGACAGTTCAAAGAAGTACAGAGATGGGAATGAAGATTATTTAGCCTCCCAGTTCCAGGCGTTACAGGAGACATTTACCTCTAAGGGAGTCCCGGTTTATATCGGCGAATATGGCGCAATTGATAAAACCGCCGGCGACCCCGTGAATGACGCCTACCGCTCTTATTTTATGAAGACATTATGCCAGACATGTAAAGATACGGGCTGTATTCCGGTTTACTGGGATCAAGGCTACAATGGCAATCATGCATTCTACCTGTTTGACAGAAATACGTATGCGATCACAAAGCCGGCGCTGGTCAATGCGATTATGGATGTATATGATGGAGACGATTCGCCAAAAACGGCGGAGGATGTTACAAATCTCTATCTGACAGAAGTCTCTAAGACGTTTTATTTAGGAAAAGAGAATGCGTCCTGTCAGTTAAAGGCTGTCCTGGATCCGATTGAGATAGAGGACACCATAACATGGTCTACGGATAATGATGCGGTTGCCACAGTATCTACGGATGGCATAGTGACTGCGGTCGGAGCAGGCGAGTGTAATATTATTGCAACTTCGTCCAATGGTACAAAGGGCATATGCGCTGTGAAGGTCTTTCGTTCTGCGTCTTCTGTCAAATTGAGCGAAAGTGAATTGCGTCTGGATGTAGACAAAAGGGAAACCAGGCGGTTGACAGTAAGTTATACGCCGGAGGACGTAGAGGATACCGTAACCTGGTCTTCTTCCCGTACGTCGGTGGCAAAAGTGGATTCCAGTGGTTTGGTTACCGCTGTCAGCAAAGGAAGCTGTGTCATTACGGCAACTCTTGGAAACGGTTTAACAGCAGAATGCGCAGTTACCGTATATTCCGCTTCCCATCCGGACCCGACGGCGGAACCGGGAAAGGATGAGACGCCGGCGCCGCCGGCTGAAACACCGCAGCCATCTGCAACGCCACCCGCAGCAACACAGCAGCCGATTGTAACGCCGCCCGCCGATACAGCCGCAGTTGGCGATACGGTCAAAATATCCGGTCAGAAGTATAAGATAACGGATACAAAAAAACCGGCGGCCACTTATCAGTCGCCGAAGAATAAGAAGGTTACCTCGGCAACGGTGCCGGCAACGGTTAAAATTGATGGAAAAACTTATAAAGTTACAGCGATTGCCGCAAATGCATTTAAAAATGATAAGAAACTGAAAAGTGTAAAGATTGGCGCCAATGTACAGACGATTGGCAGGAATGCCTTTTTTGGAGCAGTAAAATTAAAAAAGGTAACGATTCAGTCAAAGAACTTAAAGCAGATTGGCGGAAAAGCTTTTTATAAAGTTGCTAAAAAATGTAAGATTTCCGTACCAAAGGCTAAATATAAAAAATACAAAAAATTATTTAAGGGAAAATACCAGAAAAAAACAGTTGCAATTCTTAAAAAATAATGTAATAATGTTCAAGTAGAATTATATCAGGCAAAAACAGTCTGCATATAGTTGCGAATCATATCATCAATAAAAGGAGGAAAAGTTTTTATGAGAAAAGAGTACAAGAAGGCATTAGCAACAGGTCTTGCACTTGCTGTAGCATTATCCGGTATTTCAGTCTTCCCTGCAGGCAGTACGTCTAAAGCAGCCGATGAAGGATATAATCTTTATTTTGGCGTACAGACAAATACTTCCTGGGTATTCCGCAACCAATGGAATGACGCAACATATGGCGGAGGAAGCGAGGCATTTGAGGGAGGTCTGTTTGACACCGAGGATTGTAAGTGGGCGCAGACTGCATCGGAAGGCTCTGTTACCGGTTATGAGTGGACGTTGGCTCCGGAGGATAATAAAGGAGCGGGACATGTACCTGCCATTGTTACCGATGCGTTGAATGTAGATTTGAGTGGAGAAGAGAAGACGTATACAATTACATGCGAAGCAGATCCTACTGTAGGATACCTTGATTGGGGCGATACCGGCGCAAGCCATGAGGGAGACGACCTGGCAAAACATCCGAATGCATTTAATACGGTATTTGTTTCTTCTAATATTCCAACTGAAATGGTAAATGTTTTGGATTGCAAACTTTACTTTGATGACCAACTGGTCAATCAAGATGGATTATTTGCTACACAGTTTGACTCTACAGAGTTAGGGGTTGATATCTTAAATAACTGGAATGAGGTTCTTAACCCAAATAACAATGCAGCCTATGAGATGCCAAAGCAGTCTATTAAAATTGAGATAACAATTCAGGGAGTTGGCACAAGCACGCCTGCACCTGGCACAAGCAGCAGCCCGGCACCTGGTACAAGCAACTCACCTGCGCCTGGCACAAGCAGCAGCCCGGCACCTGGCACAAACGTATCACCTGCGCCAAACACTACTGCACCTGGCGCTAACGTAACGCCTGCACCAAATGGAGACAATAAACCAAATACATCTGATACAGCGAAGCCTGCTAAAGTAAAATTAAGCAAGGTAAAATCAACAAAGAAGAAGACATTGCTGGTACAGTGGAAGAAGGCAAAAAATGCTGCAGGTTACCAGGTTCAGATTGCAAAGGATAAGAAGTTTAAGAAGGGTAAGAAGACATACACTGTTAAGGGCGCAAAGAAGACAAAGACGACGATTAAGAAGTTAAAGAGAAAGCAGAAGTACTTTGTAAGAGTCAGAGCTTATAATAAAGCCAAGAAGTACGGCAAATATAGCAGTGTTAAGTCTGTTAAGGTAAAATAAACAAATCATAAAGAAAATCCGCATGAATGTGTCCTATCAGGGTCACAGAGGGTTATTTATGAAAGGAAGGAGCCGCTCAGCCGAGCGGCTTTTTCTTGCTTTGCATGCCCTCCAAAACCGGGATGGGTTTGATCCGTCTCTCTGCTACCGGGCAGGGGCTGAGCACCGAGGACGTTTTAACCATCGGCTGCAAAGTAAAATTCTACTATAATACTCAAAGTCAATATCATAAACCTCAACTATGTATAAAATCTACTTGAATTTGTTTTTATACTATGCTACACTGAATGCAAAGAAAGACATCTGCCGATAACAGATGCCTTTCATACGGACAGTATCCTATTCCAAAAGTGGATACTCCCAAGCGTAGGTTTTCATGTCCTAACGGACACCGCCTAGCCTGTTTGCAGACAGGCTAGGCAATTTTTATTTTCGCTTGTGTTTCCTATCTATGTAGGCAAGCAACGCTATCAGCAGAGTTCCGAAAGAAATCAGCAATGCTAATATCCCCAGAAAAATCATCATGATTTCATAATCCGTCATCAGCGCCACCTCCCATCTGGTGTAAGTCCAGTGAACCAATGGTCGCGCTGGCTAAACAAAATCAAAAATAATTTACCAAAGTTGGCACATCTATGATAAAATAAAATCGCATAGATGTGTTGTTAACAAGTGCGGAAAGGAGACAAATCATGAAATATCAGAATCCAATTTTACGGGGGATGTATCCGGATCCGAGCGTTTGCAGTTATGAGGGAAAGTATTATATGGTTTGCAGTACGTTTCAGTATTTTCCGGGGGTTCCTGTATTTGAAAGTGAGGATATGGTCAATTGGAAAAAAATTGGACACTGCCTGACAAGGCCGTCGCAGATTGAGTTAGACGGCGTGCGAAGCTCCGGCGGCGTCTTTGCTCCGACCATCCGTTGTCGGAACGGCCGTTTCTATATGGTCACTACGAATGACAGCGTGCCCCAAAACTTTTATGTTTATACGGATGATATTTATGGAGAGTGGTCGGAACCGATTACGGTTGATCAGGATGGGATTGATCCGTCTCTCTTTTTTGAGGGAGAGCATACTTATTTTATCAGCAACGGAAGCGATGAAAATGGCGTTGGAAGCATTCAGATGTGTGAAATTGATATTGCTACCGGTCAGAAGCTGACGCCGAGTAAAATTTTATGGCAGGGAACCGGAGGAAGATATCTGGAGTCGCCGCATTTGTATCGATTCGGGGAATATTATTATCTGGTGGAGGCGGAAGGCGGCACCGAATATGGGCACATGGCAAATTATGCGCGCAGTAAATCCATTTGGGGGCCATATGAACCGTATCCGCATAATCCGGTGCTGACAAACCGTAATTTGGGAGGATATCCGCTGCAGGCGGCGGGCCATGGCGATATTGTGGAGGATGCAAAAGGAAACTGGTGGTTTGTGCATTTGGCGTTTCGGCAGATTGGGCAGTATGATACATTTCATCATCTTGGACGGGAAACCTGTCTGGTGCCGTTGAACTGGCAGGAAGACGGATGGTTTACTCTGGGAACGGACGGTACGGCGCGTCTGGAAATGGAGGCGCCGCAGGGAGCTGCTTTCCAGGCGCAAAAATTTCTATATCAGAAAGATATCCATGCTCTTTCCGAGGACAAGGAGTGGCTTTTCCTTCGGATACCGGTACAGGATAATTATCGTTTTGAAAAGGATCGTATCTGCCTTGCGGGAACAGCCGTTACCTTACGGGAAGCTGCTTCTCCAACATTTACCTGTATTCGGCAGACAGAGTTTGCTGTCAGTCTGACTTGCGATATCCTTCCGGGAAGGCAGGAAAGCGGCGTCAGTATTTATATGGATGAGAAACATCGCTATGAGCTGGTTGTAACGCAGGGAGCGGGGCGGCAGAACGGGGAGAATCTTGTTTTTGTGAGACAGACCATAGGCTGCGTCAGTCAGGAGAGCAGTCCGGTCGTGTGCAAAGAAGATGCGGTATCCATTCGTATTACTGCAGATGCAAAACAGTATCATTTCTATCTGGTAAACGGACAGGAACAAATCCATCTCGCGGATGCGGACACCCGTTATCTTTCCAGTGAGGTTGCGATGGGCTTTACGGGCGTGATGATTGGCCTGTATGCCGTTAACCCAGACAGGGGCAGCGGAGAAACAGCGAAGGAATGGACATGTTTTGAGAATTTAACCTATCAGACGAAATAGCATATGTCCGGATAGGATTCTTGTTTCAATATTGGTTAAAGGGGAGAAAAAAATGCAGTATGATTATCTGATTGTAGGCGCCGGTTTATTTGGAGCGGTATTTGCGCATGAAATGACGAAACAGGGAAGGAAATGTCTTGTTATTGACAAGAGAGACCACATTGCAGGCAATATATATTGTGAAAATATAGACGATATTCATGTGCATAAATATGGCGCGCATATTTTTCATACTTCGAATCGTGCGATATGGGATTATGTCAATCAGTTTGCGGAGTTTAATCATTATATCAATTCTCCGGTAGCGGTATACAAGGAGGAATTGTACAATCTTCCATTTAATATGAATACTTTTAGTAAGATGTGGGGGATTCAGACTCCGCAGGAGGCAAAAGACATTATTGCAGGGCAGATTGCAGAGCTTCATATCGGGGAACCGAAGAATCTGGAGGAGCAGGCGCTGTCCCTAGTTGGCAGGGATGTCTATGAAAAACTGGTCAAAGGCTATACGGAGAAGCAATGGGGAAGAGATTGCAAAGAGCTTCCTGCTTTTATCATTAAGCGGCTTCCGCTGCGTTTTGTCTATGATAATAATTATTTCAATGACCGTTTTCAGGGGATTCCGATGGGAGGATATACGCAGATTGTTGAAAAAATGCTGGAAGGCGCGGAAGTACTGTTGCGGACGGATTATTTTGATTTTCGCAGGAAGCATCCGGATATTGCGGAAAAAACGGTATATACCGGCATGTTAGACCAGTATTTTGATTATCGGCATGGAGTTTTGGAATATCGCTCCGTTCGTTTTGAGCATGAACGACTGGAGATGGAGAATTTTCAGGGAAATGCTGTAGTCAATTATACAGAGCGGGACATTCCATATACCCGTATTATTGAGCATAAACATTTTGAATTTGGAAAGCAGAAGACAACGGTGATTTCCAGGGAATATCCGAGTGAATGGCATCAGGGGGAGGAACCCTATTACCCGGTAAATGATGAGAGAAATGAGGCGTTGGCGGAAACATACCGAAAACTTGCCCAAAAGGAAGAGCGTGTGATTTTTGGCGGGCGTTTGGGCGAGTACCGTTATTATGATATGGATAAGGTAGTCGAGGCGGCGCTTGACGCCGTAAGCAGGGAGAACCGGGGAAAGTGACACATTATATTCATATTTTCTGCGTATGATAGTATTCATAAAGACGATTCAGGACAGAGAAATGGGAGGAAGATATGACGAAGGAGAGAATGCAGTTGATATGCAGCAGATTTGGATGGAAAAAGGCGGGGCTTGCCGTTATGCTCAGTCTGTCCGTATTGATTGGCGAGAGCGGAATGTCGTTGCTTTCCGGCGGAGGCGGTCTGTGGCTGACGCAGCCGGCGCAAGCGGATGATGGTGTGGACAAAAATCTGCCGGACAATATTTGTACCATAAATGGGGAAAATGCAACTGTATTGGATGCGCAAAAGACGATCGTATATGAGCAGTCAGCGATAGATACCACAAATACGCCGATTGTTACATATGACGGAGTTGTGATGATGGCAGTCAAGCAGACAATCTGCAGCAAGGGACCGAAGGTTTCCTATGAATATAATAAACGGACCAAAAGGGTTCGGCTGGTATGGCAGAACCGGATCGTTTCTTTTTATGTGGGAGAGAAAACGCTGTATGTCAATGGAAAGAAGACAACGCTGCAGACGGCGCCGGTTGACGTGGTTTATACCGTTTCCGGCAAGAAGGGAATCCTGGTTCCTATGGAGCAGATTTGCACAGCGCTCGGTTTTTTGTGCGCATGGGACAGCGAGACAGGACAGTTCATACTGAACAGGCAGAGTGTTTCATTTTCAGGACAGATAAAAAAGACGTCATATCCGTATTCTCAGAAAAAATATGCCAAGGTAGAATACAAACGTTCTCCAAAAGTATCGTACCAAAAATATCTGAAGCTTACCGACACAAGCAGGGATACAACGCAGGGCTTTCAGTATTTGCGCGTGGATTGTTACCGGAGTGTAAATAAGACGGCATTCCGGACAATGTACCAGTACCTGATTGAGGATTATTGCAGGGAGGCGGGCATCAGTACAAAGAAGAGCAGCCTGTATGGGAAAGCGGATCTTTTTCTGAAAGCTGCAAAGAAATACAAGTTAGATCCGGTTTATCTTGTCAATCAGACTTTTTTGGAATCGGCTTATGGAACCAGTAAACTGGCGAGCGGGAACACGATTCGAAAAGTGGTGCGTTCCGGCTTTCCAAGGAAGAAAAATGGGAAATTTAAGACAAAGAAGTTAAAGTCGGGGAAAAAGGTTTATAATTTGTATGGAATCAAGGCGTATGACGCGGACCCGTTTGTAGGCGCGACTTCTTATGCATATTATAAGAAGTGGACGACGGTCAAAAAAGCCATCTACGGGGCGGCAAGCTATTTATCATCCAATTATATCCACAGTAAATATAAGCAAAATACTATTTATAAGATGCGTTTTTCGCCGAGTAAAAGCACGATATGGCATCAGTATGCAACGGCGCCTGATTACGCGGAAAATGTCGGCAGGAGGATGTATCTGATGAGTTCATGTTATGCTTCTGCTGCAAAATATTTATACGATTATCCGAAATATAAATAATAGAAACACCGCATAGAGACGCTGTGTATTTTTCTAAGAGGAATGCGTCAATATGCGGTGTTTCTGTTCAAGCCGCATTGGACGTTTTTTATTTTTAATTTCTGAATATACATATATGGGATGGATTTTGTAAGGTTGACCGAAACGTGGTAGAATGATATAATTTATCATAAGTTTAAAGAAAAGAGAGGATGGAATATGGGACTTTTACAGGAGTGGAGAGATTATGCGTACGGCGTAGATTTTAATTCGCGTGCAGGAAAGGCAATCTGGGATAAATATTTTGCAGAGGAAAAGGCGGTATATGAGGAACTTTTAGAGGATCCGTCGAATGTAGTCTCCGGTACGGTGGCTGAGCTGGCTGAAAAGTACAATATGGAGCTGAATCATATGGTTGGTTTTCTGGATGGAATCAATGATAGCTTAAAGTCTCCGAATCCGATTGAGGAGATGGAGGAGAATACGCAGGTAACATTAGAGATCGATATAGAAAAATTATATTATAATATGGTTGCTGCAAAGGCGGACTGGTTATATCATCTGCCGGCGTGGGACAAACTGCTTACGGAAGAAAAGAGAACGGAATTATACCGTGCGCAGAAAAAGTCAGGCACGATTGTCAAAGAGAAGAAAATCGGGCGCAATGATCCATGTCCGTGTGGAAGTGGGAAAAAATATAAAAAGTGTTGTGGTGCAAACCAATAGTATTTTAAATGAGGTGATAGCGTGTCGCAGGATTCGAAGGAGAGAATTCAACAATGGAAACGTTATGAATTTCTTTTTGAAGCAACAAAAGACATGATTTTTTATTTTTTGAACAATGGGAAAATCATTGAGTGCAATAAAAGCGCATATGAGCAGCTAAATTTTTCGGAAGGCGAAGAGATATGGATGCATCAGATTTTCCGTACCTGCACGAAAATAGATGATGGCTATATTGTTATCCAGGATGGGAAGTTTGATGAATATTTTGAGACGAGCGCTTATCGGAAAAATCAGACTTGTTTTCCGGTTCAGATACGAATTTCTTTATTGTCAGGAGAAGACGAGACGTTTGGCGTATGCCGCGCCCGCAGCATTGTCTGGCAGAACAGGGCGGAACGGGAACTGCATCTTGCAAAAGAGGGTGTGGAAGAGGCGCAAAAAGAAAGAAATGAGTTTGTGGCAAATGTAACGCATGAATTGAGAACGCCGGTCAACGGCGTAATGGGTCTGGCGCAAAATCTTTTGGATACGGAATTAACGTCGGAGCAGTGGGAAGCCGTTCAGTTGATTGATCATTGCTGTAAAAATATGATTAAGATTATCAATAATATTCTGGACTTTTCCAAGCTGCAGGCAGGTAAGTTTACTATAGAAAGCCGTGAATTTGATTTTCATGAGATGATGAATACATTGATTAAGACAAATCAGCCGGCAATTGAGGAAAAAGGGCTTCATTTGGTCTGCAATGTATCATCGGATATTCCGGCACGCATTATCGGGGATGAACTGCGTCTGACGCAGGTTTTGAATAATCTTTTGTCAAATGCCGTTAAGTTTACTTCTATTGGCCAGATTGTAGTAAATGTTGTGAAAAGTATCGATCTGCCAAAGGAGATGGAACTGTTCTTTATGGTTATTGACTCCGGCATTGGCATTGCAGATTCTGAAAAAGATAAGCTGTTTAAGAGCTTTTCCCAGGTGGACGCTTCCATTACCCGAAAATTCGGCGGTACCGGTCTGGGACTGAGTATTGTTAAAGATCTGGTACATATGATGGGCGGAGATATCAATGTGGAAAGCGAACCGGGCAAAGGAAGCACGTTTTCCTTTTCTGTCCGTGTTAAGAAAGCAGATTCCCCGTCGGGCGGGCAGCAGACTGCGCCGGATAAGGAGAAGACATTGGCGTTTCATCTCGGCAATGCTTTGGAGGAAGAAACGAATAGCGACGCCATTTTTAAACTCGGTTCAAAAGAGAATCTGGAGCAAATTCATGCCAATCTGGAAAAACTGGTGCTTTGCATTGAGATGGAGAACTGGGAACGCGCAGACGCTTTTGCAGATAATATCAAGCAGTTGGTAGCGGAGGATGCCATGAACCTGAAACGAAAAGCCTTTCGTCTGCAGATGACGCTCCGAAAGGGAGATTATGATACGTCGATGGAGCAGTATGAGGCGTTGAAAAAGGCGGTTATGGAGTTAGAATCAGGGAAAAAGGGAACAGAATGATGTGCCGTATGGGCGCAGATAAGGAGGGAAGGAATTGAACAGTAGTTCCGTAAACGGAAGAGCAAATATATTGATTGTTGACGATGTGCCGACGAATCTTGTGATACTTTCCGAGATCATAAAGGAGCTCGGGGATATTCCGCGTCCTGTGGTAAGCGTAAAGCAGGCGCAGTCAGCGATTGAGAAAAGACTGCCGGATTTAATCATTCTGGATATTTCCATGCCTGATATTACCGGCTTTGAATATTGTACCATGCTGAAAGCAGACGTAAAGACGAGAGATATTCCGATTATCTTTATTTCTGCATTGGATAGTGTGGAGGATAAAATAAAGGGATTTAAGCTGGGCGCCGTGGATTATATTTCCAAGCCTTTCCAAAAAGAGGAGGTTATGGTGCGCCTGGTAACCCACTTGCGGTTGTATCGTATGCAGCAGGAAATTGAATCATATAATCAGCGCCTGCATAAGATGGTCAGTGATCAGATACGGTTGGTTTCCAATGAACAGAAAAATGTTTTGTGGGCGTTAAAAAATATAGCAGAGACAAAGGGGGATGAAAGAGGCGCGCATCTTTCCATGCTGGGAGCGAACAGCCGTCTTCTGGCAATGAGTTTGCAGCTTTCGCCGAAATTTGAAAAGGAAATTACCGCATCCTTTATCGAAGAAATTGAGTTGGCGTCACAGTTGCATGATTTGGGATATATTACTATTGATGATTCTATTTTGCTTAAGAGCGAGGATTTGCTGCCGGAAGAGTGGGAGATTTTAAAGACGCACGCTGAAACCGGTGCAAAGCATTTGGAGAAAATTTATGAGCAGGGTTCTAAGAACGATTTTTTAAAGATGGCAATCGATATTGCGCGCTGCCATCATGAGAATTGGGATGGCAGCGGTTATCCAAGAGGTATTTCCGGAAAGGATATCCCTCTCTCGGCGCGAATTGTTAAGATACTGGATTGTTATGATGTATTGAATCGGGAACGGTGTTATCGAAACGCATATACTCTGGAAGAGAGCCTGGCAATTATGGAACGTGAGAACGGGCATCAGTTCGATCCGGAGATTATGGAAATTTTTAGTAAGGTGCAAAAACAGATGAAATGTGAAAATAACTGAAAGGAGGAAAAACTGCAGTGGATCCGATGACCGAAATGTTTTGTGATGAAAGTAATGTGATTTTACATAACTTACGGCGAAATCTGTTTGAAAAGAAGGGGCAGTCCTGCTGTTATGAGCAGGATACCGTGCAGGAGATTTTTCGAAGCGTACATACGTTAAAAGCAGACTCTATGATGATGCTGTATGATGATATGGCGCAGATCAGCAAAGACTTTGAGAGTCTTTTGTACTGCTTTCGCGGAGAAGGGAAGCGGATTTGTGACACAGAACGCTTTAACAGGGTTTTGCTCGACTATATTACTTTTTTTGAAAAAGAGATTGATAAGATTTTAGAAGGTTTTACGCCGGAAGATAAAGCAGTTGCATTGCAGCAGAGGATTCAGGAATATACCAGGGAAATGACTTCCCAAATGGAGGAAGAAGAAAAAGAAAAATATCATCTGGAATTGTCTAAGCCAAAGAGACAGGTGTTTTATATTGCAGGTACGGTTTCCGATGCGGAGGACGCCGGCGAGGCAATGCAGGAGGAGATGGAGGAGAATGTTCAGGAAGATTCTGTCGTTGCATTCCATGCAAAGGAAAAGAAGACCTATATGATTTCACAGGAGGAACGGGACAAAATATGGCAGAGTTCCAGGAATATTTCCCGTATTGTGGATGGGTTAGAGTATGCACTGGGAGACGGATCGAGCGGTACATTTTCCAGAGAGCAGTTTATGAAGCTGCAGACAGTGCGCGAGGATTTGGAAATGGTTAAGAAGTCTCTTGCCAATACAGATTTTGTACCGGTTGCGAAAAAAATGGAAATTGTAGTCGATGAAATGTCGCAGAAGTTGAAGAAGCCGGCAAAACTGTTGGTAAAGGGCGAAAATACGCCGATTGATTTGGAAAAACGGGAGAAAATCTCAAGCGCGCTCATCCATATTATCCGAAACGCCATGGATCATGGCATTGAAGAGATGGAGAAAAGAGAAATGTGCGGTAAATCGCCAATGGGACTGATAAAGCTTAAGTTTTCTACCGAGAATGGAAGAGTCAAGGTCAGTGTCAGCGATGACGGGGCAGGAATTGATACGGACAAGGTACTGGAACGTGCAAAGCAGCAGAATATGCTGACAAAGCTGCCGGAGGAATATACCAGGCAGGAGATCATAAATCTGGTTCTGCTAAACGGCGTTTCAACAGCGCCCGAGGTTACAGAGTACTCCGGAAGAGGCGTTGGTATGGATGTTATCAGCCATAATGTAAAGGAAATGGGCGGTAAATTAAAGCTGTCCAGCGAACCGGGAATGGGAACCAAGGTAACGATGAAATTTTAGGAAAACCCAAAAAGAGCGGCTGTATTGGATATACAGCCGCTCTTTTTGGGTTTTCCTGAAATATTCATCTTATATCAACTGCATCTGAACGTCTTTCGTCAATACGTCCGTATAGCTGAAAGAAATTTTCTGTATGGTATCATCCGCTTTATTAACTACTTCTACAAGAAAAATACTTGGATAGGTTTCGCTGATCACTCCTTCTGTAATGTCAATTTTATGTCTGCCGCGGTTCGCACGGATTTTCACTCTGTTTCCAATATTTTTATCTACGGATATCTTTACTTTTTTTATATCTGCCTGACTCATGTTTCACCTATCCCTTTCTATTAAAATAATGATTTTCTCTGCCAAATGATTGATTATCTTATGCAGATATTTTACCACATTTTAACGGTTTCGTCAATTTTATGGACAATTCCAAGGCAAAGATAATATGAAATATGAATAAAAAAATGTATAAAATTATCTATAAATTATAGCATATGTATAAAATAAGATAAAAATATATATTATTTCTAATGATTTGGCTAGAAATAATACCAATTTGGGAAAAGTGGTTTTGTGTATTTTTAATAAAAAAGTGGAGAAGCAAGAAAAAATACAATATATAGTAGATGAAAAAGATAGGTATAACCATATTTTGGGAAAAGGAAAATAATGCAAACCGGAAACTTTTATGGTAAAATAAGTAAGAAGAAATGTTGGAAGGAAGTAAGATTGTGAATCATATTGTGATTGATTTGGAGATGAATAAAATAGAAAAACGGTATCGGGAGAAGTGTAAACTGTCCAGTGAATTGATTGAGATTGGCGCCGTGAAAATGGATGCGCGCTTTGAGGTAATCGATACCTATCAGACATATGTATCTCCGGATTTTGATAAAATGAACGCATTGATTATAGGGTTGACAGGGATTACGGATGATAAGCTGGAGGGAGCTCCTAAATTTGCGGCGGCCCTGGATGATTTTGCAAGGTGGATTGGAAAGGAAAAAACGCAGTTTTATTCATGGAGTATGTCGGATATCAGGCAATTTCAAAATGAAGCGGAGTTTAAAGAGTATCGGGGAAAGATTATTCATAAGATGGAGGTAAATTGGAATGACTTTCAGGAGGAATACAGCAGATTGCTGGGGATTAAAAAGAAAGTCAAATTAAAACAGGCGGTTGCAGCTGCGGATTATGAGTTTACGGGAGCGGCGCATACTGCTCTGGCGGATGCGGTCAATACGGCAGAGATTTTACGTCTGTCAAAAGATAAGGAAGAGTTTGAGCGGGTCATGGCTCCGGTATTGGATTTGTTTCGGCAGGAGAAAAAAGAAAGCACGCTATTGGAAATGTGCCCGGAGTTTTTTAAGCAGCATTTTGCGCTTCATACTTCAAACGAAGACGAAACATAAGGACAGAAGCGCCGATAATGATGATACAGCCAATATAGCTTAAGTAATCAGGCGTTTCGCCTAATATAATAAAGCCCAAAAGTCCGGAAAAAACGACGTTTGAGTAATCGTATACGGATAGTTCCTTTGCGGGAGCGTATGTATAAGCGGCAGTGATGAAAAATTGTCCGAAAGAAGCGGCAACGCCCGTCATCAGCAGAATCAATATCTGGTATCCGCTCATTGGCGTAAAGTTCATAATGCAGTAAGGCAGAGAGCAGAGACAGGAAAATACGGAAAAGAAAAATATCACAAAGGCGCCGGGGACGCCCTGGCTGGTGGCTTTTCTAAGCAAAGTGTATGCAAGGCCCGCAGACATGCCGCCCAAAAGTCCGATCAGCGCCGGAAAAGATATAAGGGATGCCGTATTGGGCTTGAGGATAAAGACGGCGCCAAACAGCGCTGCAAGGACGCAGAAAATCTGATAGGGGGCAATTCGCTCTTTCAATAGAAAGAACGAAAAAATAATGGCAAAAAAGGGCGATAATTTATTCAGCATGGATGCATCTGCGATATGCAGATGGTCGATTGCATAAAAGTTAAAGAAAATACCGAAAGTACCAAATAGAGCGCGTCCTACCACAGGGTACCAGGATTTTTTCGGAAAATGGAGGGGCGTCTTTTTTTTTCGCAGTAATATCAGCGCGACAATGGCGGCTACAA
Source organism: uncultured Lachnospiraceae bacterium (assembly GCA_947630925.1). Lineage (GTDB taxonomy): Bacteria > Bacillota > Clostridia > Lachnospirales > Lachnospiraceae > Butyribacter. Next base: position 61,438 of record CANRJM010000002.1, on the reverse strand, counting down.
AATTCCGAAAAAAAGATTTCTGGAGCGTTGGGATGTTTCCCGACAGTTTGATGAAGAGGCTCATAAAGGAAAAGGAAAGAGCGGATAAAATAATATATAAGATTCCTTTTGACTTTTTTGACATCTTCATAACGTTCTTTCCTTTCGTTTAGGTTACATATATTTTAAGTTTTGCTTTTTTCCTGTTATAAGTGGAGACTGTGATTACAGCCGTTCCGTTTTTTTTGCCGGTAACCTTTCCTTTTGCCGTAACCTTTGCAATCTTTGGGTTAGACGAGGTATAGGTAATCCGGTTACTGGCGCTGCCTTTTGGCAATTTTATTTTAATTCGAAAACTTTTCCTGCGCAAGAGTTTTTTTGTATTGGCGGGCTTCAGGTTGATTTTTTTCGGAGCTTTCTTTACGGTTACTTTTAGTTTGGCAGTCTTACCTGTGGCAAGAGAAGCGTTAATCGTTGCTTTTCCCGTTTTTTTTGCCTTTATTTTTCCGGATTTGCTGACGGAAACAACATTTGGCTTGCTGCTCCGGAAGGTAACGCTGGCGGCGCGGCCGTCATTTTTTGCCGTTATTTTTGGGAGAAATGTTTCTCCCTTGCCGAGTGTTACGGAAGTTTTGGAAAGGCGGAGCGTGCCTGCGGAATCCTGATTGACGGTAAAGGCCTTGATGCATAAATTGTTTTTGAGTATGCCTGTGCCATAGCGTTTGAGATCATACCATTTTCCTTTTTTTGACAAATCGGTTGGGATATATATAAAACTTTGTCCGGTCTTTGATGTATAGTGGGTATTTAGGGAATCATAGTCTGCATCCGGCCCTTCGATTGGGAAGTAACCGTTGGCGTCGGTCGTTCGGTAATAGGTTATGGCGACTGAAAATTTTTCGTTTGCCTTTAAAAATACGTCGGATGGAAGCGTAACAGTATGATATCCCTGAAATGCCTCCGTACCATGTATCGTGGCGGCGAGAGTGCCGCTTGTGGGTTTGCCGCTGGAAACGCCGCGGTAAATCTTTATGGTATACCGTTGGTCATCTGCAAGCGTGTAGATTCCGACTGCTTTTAGAAGCTGGGTATAATCATTGTTAGCAGTATAGATATTGGCGCCACTGATAGAGAAGGTAAGTTTAGAAGTAATGCCGCCGCCCCAGCCGATAGCGTCATATTGGTAATTATTGTCATAGGTTTTGGCTTTAGCTCCCTGCAGAGAGTAAAATTCCGTCAGCGAAGGTTCTTCATAGGAAATCCAACAATAACCATTTTGTCCATAGGACGTCCCATAGCTGTTTGCGATTAGCCATGCGCCATCTGAAGACGGCGTATGGGCGCCAAAGTTTTCTTTTGCATAGGCGTCGTTCCATCCGATGATGGCAACGCTGTGATTCGCATAGTCGATAGCGTTTTTTCCGGTATGGCGCGTCTGGTAGTATGCGGTTTCCCTGTTTGGGGCAACTGTATCATAGGATTCATTATAGTAGTAAGAGACATCCATAACGCCATTGCGAAGAATGGCTTCCTTGATCTGGTTACGGGTTGCGTCATCATAGCAGGAGGCGTCCGTTAATATATGATTCTTTTTATATCGGAACGAGTTGCTTTTTTTGGACATATTTTTTGCCATGCGGTTTAAGGCGGCCGTGGAAGCGGCCGAAAATGGCGCGCTGCTTTCTGAAACGGCGCCCGACCAGCGCGCAAGCGCAAAAATACCGATTAATGCGTTGCCGCCGGAAAGGTAAGTGGCGGCGGGATTGGAATTTGATAACCGCACGCCTTCGTTATAGAGAGTATCGTTTTTGTTTGTGGAAGGATGCAGGGCATACCATGTCAGATGGCTTTCCGATAAATCTGTATTTTTTGCCGTAGAAATGCCCTGGGCAATTAAATTTGATTCCAGGGATTTCAGAACGGCAAATGCCCAGCAGCAGCCCGTAACGCCCTGGTTTTTGATAGGAGTGACAAGATTCTGTGTGCGCAGGTCGTATGCCGCAGGAAGATTGGAAGCGCGTTTCAGGCGAGGGGCAGAAAAGGAGGCGGAAGGATTTGAAGTGTTAAGCCGGGTTACGTCTCCGTTTTCATTGACATAATGGTACTGAAGGGTGCCGTCATCTGTTGTATCATAAACACGGGTTATTGTATGGACTGCAGAAGAAAGCTCTGTTTTTGTCGCAGCTTCCGCAGTCTGCCCGCATTTGGGCGCGCAGACCGGCATCGCTGATATGCAGCATACAAGCAGTAAACAGGTTATTTTTTGGTATAATGTATTTTTCATAGATGGTCTCCATTCCGGAGCGCTTTGTGCGGCGGAGACGGCGCAAATCTTCAATCTGCGTCTGCCGTCAGGGCTATTTGCGAGTGCTCCGGCACAAATAGCCGGCTGCTAAGAAACGGCCTTGTTTCTCTTGCAGCAGAGTCCCTCTTTTGTATTTCCTGATCATATTATAATCAAATGGATTCATTTCTGCAAAGATTGTATCAAAAAAGAGGAAAGTTTTCAAAAATAAAAATATGTTTTCATCTCCAAATTCCTTATATAAATAAAAAAAAACTATGGCAAAGTTATGAAAAAGATATGTTAGTTTGTTGTATGAAAAAAGAAAATATGGTATAGTTTACCATGAAATAAAAAACGCATGAAAATAAATATGTGGGATGGAGTTAAGAATATGGAATTTTTAAAAGATGTCATTAAAGGTATGATTATTGGTATTGCAAATGCGATTCCCGGTGTGAGCGGGGGGACGATGATGGTTTCTATGGGAATTTATGACAATATTATTTTTTGCATTACCAATCTGTTCAAACAGTTTAAGAAAAGCGTTATGACCCTGCTTCCGTATTTTATTGGTATGGCGGTAGGCATTGTAGGGCTTGCGTTTGCAATTAAATCATTGGACGCGAATTATCCGTTTCAGACCAGGATGGTTTTTATCGGTTTGATTCTTGGCGGCATACCGATGTTGTTAAAGCGTGTTAAGGGCAATAAAGTCAATATCGCGAATGGAATTATCTTTTTGATTTTTTTTGCATCGATTATTTTGATGCAGTATCTGGGAAACAATACATCTGATGTCAGTTTGACTATTGGGTTTGTCCCGTTGGTAAAGCTGTTTTTTGTCGGAGTCATCGCATCGGCTACCATGGTCATTCCGGGCGTCAGCGGTTCCATGATGCTTATGATTATGGGATATTATAATCCTATTTTAAATGCAATTACGGAATTTGTATCGGGATTGACACATGGGGATATGGATACGGTATTCCATGTGAGCGCATCTTTGATACCGTTTGGGATTGGTGTTGTGCTTGGGATTTTTGTGATTGCAAAAATAATTGAGATTCTTTTGAAAAAATGGGAAGGGCTTACCTACTCTGCTATTTTGGGGCTGGTTGTATCTTCCCCGGTTGTCATTTTGATGGGAACAGTGTTATCCGGTCTCAGCATCGTAACTGTGATTACCGGTTTCATTGCCCTGGCCGCAGGGGGAGCCGTTGCCCTGAAGTTAGGAAAATAGAGGATGCTCAAAAATAAGGGGGATTTTATGGGAGACGAAGGAAGAAAGGAGTTACATAAGAGAATCGTAACTAATTTAGCGGTCTATGCCGTGGGCTTGCTGCTGCTCATTTTCGTGGCGCCCAGACTGATTGCATTTTTTATGCCGATGCTGATAGCGTGGATTATTGCAACGATTGCCAATCCGATGGTTCACTTTTTGGAAGACAAGATTAAGATTATGAGAAAGCACGGAAGTGCGATTGTCATTGTGGCGGTATTACTGTTGGTAGGGGGATTGCTGTATCTTGCAGTCTATGCGACGGCACGTGAGCTGATTTCTCTGGTCTATGATTTGCCGGGAGCCTATAAAAAGCTTACGTTCAATATACAAAACTCTTTAGTGGAACTGCACCGGCATTTTTCTTTTATTCCGGAAAACCTGCAGGACATCCTTGGGGGCGGGAATGGGAAAATCAACAGTCTGATTCAGTCCCTGATACAATTGGCAAAGAAAAACCCGTTGGGCTCTGTGGGGACGTTTGCAAGTTCGGTTATCAATATGGTAATTCTTGCCATTCTGACCTTAATGCTTGCATACTTTTTTGTGGCGGAAAGAAACCGCGTGAAAGAAATGGTCAGAAAATGCATACCACAGGGAGCGAAGAATTTTTGGAATATGGCAGTCGATACCTGTTTTCGCGCGATTGCAGGATATCTTAAAGCTTGTTTTAAGATTATGATCATTATGTTTTTTGTTCTGCTGTTTATCTTCGGTTTGCTGCTGCGGGAAAAATATGCGTGGCTGATTGCGTTGGTTACTGCGTTTTTGGACTTTCTTCCGTTTTTGGGTACGGGAATTATTATTACGCCATGGGCGATTTATTGTCTGCTGACCGGCAGTTATATCAAGGCGGTAATCTTAGTGTTGACATATGTTCTCTGTTTGGTGGCGCATCGTATCTTAGAGCCAAAACTGGTAGGCGACAGCATTGGCATGAGCCCCTTTGCAACATTGGTTTCTATATTTATCGGATATCGGTTAATGGGGATGATTGGATTGATTTTAGGGATACCGATTGGTATGATTTTGCTTGCTTTTAAAGAACAGGGAGTCTTTGATCCGCTGATACGCGGCGTGAAGATACTTGCCCATGATATCAATGAGTATCGACAATATTAGAATACTTGACAGGGAGGGCAACGTCAGCGCGTTGCCCCTTTTAACGTCTCTGTTTTGTTTAGAATGGATTGTTAAAATGGAACAGCAGATTTTTGACAACGGTACGGTCTTCCAAAAAATTTCTTTTGTTTACATTATAATAAATGTTTGCTACGATATGATAGAGAGCGATGCCGATGACGGTTCCAATCATCATCAGGGCAAAATCATCAATATCGCCGCGGCCAAGACCTGTAATATGCTGCAGTACCTCTATTAACAGCGGGATTCCGATATAGATGGCAAGACGGGCAAGGATTGGGTAGATACGCGTGTATACCTTTGCATAAAATCCGAAAGGAATGGATAAAGCGATGACTTCGGCGATATACAAAAGCATCTGAGAAATATTCTCATGGTGCGATATTGCCGTTTCCAGATAGCTGCCGGTTGACATAAATGGAATAAAATTATGCGCTCCAAACGGTATCACGTCATATGGAGGCAGGAGCGGCGTCCAAAAGAACTGTTTAAAAACTGCAATACAATAAATGATTAAAAAGAGCACGCTCATTCCGTGGAAGAAAAATAAATATTCGGCAAACCGGGGGCCTCTGTCGAAAAAATCCCGTATAAAGCAGTAAATAAAAGGCGTCAGCCAATTAAAGAGAATCAAAGCAATCAGGGTGTAATCATAATGAATCCAACGGTTTGGCTGTAAAAAATAGACAACCATGCAAAAACCAAAAGAAGCGATTGTCATAAATGCCGCATGCAAAAAGCAGTAGTCATAATCTAAAGAGGTTTCTAAACAGAAATGGGTTAATCCCAGAGAAATAACAACAGCTACCATTACCGTAACAATATGCTGTGGGATAAAATAGTAAATACACATTTCCAAAATAAAAGATAGTAGTGCCAGAAGTATTACTAAACTGCTGATGTTGACTGCTCGCTTGTTCATATTTCCCCCATTCTGCATCGCTTTTCCTTTTTTAAGGCGCTTGTCCGTGGTTGCGATGCGGACACGGACTTGCTATATTATTATAGAAGATTTTCAGAAAAAATCAATGTTCCAGAGGAAAAAACTTTCATAAAATGCTTGACAAGCTTAGACAGGTTTGATATATTATACAAGTCGCGTGGCAATATATGGGGGATCTTAGCTCAGCTGGGAGAGCATCTGCCTTACAAGCAGAGGGTCACAGGTTCGAGCCCTGTAGGTCCCACTATTTTTCTGTCGCGGCGAATCGAATCAAATATACGGCGGGATAGCTCAGTTGGCTAGAGCACACGGTTCATACCCGTGGTGTCATGGGTTCAAATCCCTTTCCCGCTACTGAGAAAGTTCTGGTACAGACTGCAGGTTTGTTTCAGGACTTTTTCCGTATAACAAAACGGCTGTATTTGGGGAAACGAGGGACGATAGAAGAAAGAACGATAGAAAGACGAGGAAACGATGATGCGGGTTGGAATGGGATATGATGTTCACAAACTGGTTGAAGGAAGGAAGTTAATATTGGGCGGAGTTACAATTCCCTTTGAAAAGGGGCTGCTCGGTCATTCCGATGCAGATGTATTGCTGCATGCTGTGATGGATGCGCTTTTAGGCGCGGCGGCGCTTGGCGACATCGGAAAACATTTTCCTGACACAGATGCGGCGTATGAGGGGATTTCCAGTGTAAAGCTGCTTGGACAGGTAGGGCAGCTTATAGAAGAGGCGGGCTGTCTCATTGAAAACATTGATGCGACAATTATTGCACAGCGGCCCAAGATGCGGGACTATATTGATGCTATGGAAGAGAATATTGCAAAAACGCTTGGGATAGAAAAAAATCAGGTTAACGTAAAGGCGACTACGGAAGAGGGAATGGGATTTACCGGACGCGGCGAAGGGATTGCGGCGCAGGCAGTCTGTTCTTTGTCTTCCCTGTATGATTATATGTCGCGGGATTTGGCGCGGCCGGATTGCGCATCCTGCGGCGGCTGTCAGAAGGTTCACAAAATATAAGAAGTGTGATACAATAGATACGTTTAATGGATTGCAGGATGAAATGATTGGAGGAAAACAGTATGGCTAAAATTCAGATGACGACACCTTTGGTAGAGATGGATGGAGACGAGATGACACGTATCCTTTGGAAGATGATTAAGGATGAGCTTCTTTTGCCGTTTATTGATTTGAAGACGGAATATTATGATTTGGGATTAGAATATCGTAATGAGACAAATGATCAGGTTACGATAGATTCGGCTGAGGCTACGAAAAAGTATGGCGTGGCGGTAAAGTGTGCAACGATTACACCAAACGCTGCCAGAATGACAGAATATCATTTAAAAGAGATGTGGAAGTCGCCGAATGGTACGATTCGAGCCGCTTTGGACGGTACGGTATTCCGTGCGCCGATTCAGGTAAAGGGAATCGAGTCGTGCGTAAAAAACTGGGAGAAACCGATTACGTTGGCAAGACATGCCTATGGCGATGTATATAAGAATACGGAGATTAAAGTTCCGGGCGCCGGTAAAGCAGAGCTTGTATTTACAGGAGAGGATGGCAAGGAAATCCGTAAGACGATTCAGGAATTTACCGGATCGGGTATTATTCAGGGGATTCACAATACGGATAAATCAATTGAAAGCTTTGCCCGGGCGTGCTTTGGATATGCTTTAGATACGAAACAGGATTTGTGGTTTGCGACAAAGGATACGATTTCAAAGATTTACGATCATAACTTTAAAGATATTTTCCAGGATATCTTTGATAAGGAATATAAGGAAAAGTTTGATGCGGCGGGGATTGAATATTTCTACACGCTGATTGATGATGCGGTTGCACGTGTCATGAAAGCAAAGGGAGGCTTTATCTGGGCATGCAAGAACTATGACGGCGATGTCATGAGCGACATGGTATCTTCAGCCTGCGGTTCGCTTGCGATGATGACTTCTGTTTTGGTATCGCCAAGCGGTGTATATGAATACGAAGCGGCGCATGGAACGGTTCAAAGGCATTATTATAAGCATCTGAAGGGGGAGGAGACTTCCACAAATTCTGTCGCTACGATCTTTGCATGGACCGGCGCACTGCGTAAGCGGGGCGAACTGGATGGACTGCCTGAGTTATGCGCGTTTGCAGACAAGCTGGAAAAAGCAACGCTCAGTACGATTGAATCCGGCAGTATGACGAAGGACTTGGCGCTTATTACAAGTTTAAAGGATGTAACTGTATTAAACAGCCAGGATTTTATCATGGCAATCCGTAAACAGTTAGAGAAAATCATATAAAGTATTTCCAAACAGGGCTTATGACAGCGGCAGGAGGAATGATTGATTATATGCTGGAGCAGCATAAGGAGGATGGTTATGGAGGAAAAATTGGCAATTCCCCGGAGAGGTTTTACGCATGGCGGGAAATTTCATTCTGATGATGTATTTGCAACTGCTTTTCTGCGCATCATAAATCCGGATATTACGATTACAAGAGGTTTTACGGTTCCGGAGGATTTTGATGGTATTGTTTATGACATTGGAAGAGGAGAATTTGACCATCATCAGAGTGATAAGGAATACCGTGATAATGGTTGTCCCTATGCTGCCTTTGGTTTGATTTGGAGAGCGTTTGGCGAAGCATTTGCCGGTATAGAAGAAATGAAGCGGTTTGACGCACAGTTTATTCAGCCTTTGGATTTATCGGATAATACCGGCTGCAGCAATGTTCTTGCACAGATTATAGATGAATTTAATCCGGGCTGGGATTCCGAAGAATCCTATGACAGTTGTTTCTGGAAAGCCGAGGCATTGGCAGAAAGGATTCTGCGCAATCATTTTCAGGCGGTTGCGGGGATAGAACGTGCGGAAAACTTAGTTCGGCAGGCAATGGAAACATCGGACGGACGGATTTTGGTGTTAGATACATATGCGCCCTGGAAGCAGAGTGTGATTGGAAGCTCTTATCAGTTTGTCGTATATCCTTCCAATCGGGGAGGATATAGCATACAGGGTGTGGCAGTCAGTGAAGAAGACCCTTCTCTTGTCTGTGATTTTCCAAAGGAATGGTGGGGAAAAGAGGCAGAGGAATTAAGAAAGATGAGCGGCATTGCAACGCATCGCTTCTGCCATCCAAATGGTTTTTTATGCGCGGCAGAAACGAAGGAGGACGCTGTTTTGGTGGCGGAGTATGCAATAAAAAATAAGAACCGGGAATAGGATGGCGGCAGGAGGATTCTCTGTTGCCGAATGTTGTGGTATGTATGCGTTTCACTTTGCCGGTAAAGAAAAAGCACATGGAAATGATAGAAAATATGGCGGGACAGAAAAAAATGCAGGAAATGGAAAATAAGGATTTACCTCATGATGCAGTAAAGGAGCATATTCTGGCTGCAGATGATGATGCTGGTTGTTGTGAATGGATAAAAGGAATACTGGAACCCAGCTATCAGGTTAGCTGTGTTGCATCAGGCAGAAAGGTCTTGGAGTTTTTGCAAAAGGAGACGCCAAGTCTTATTCTGCTTGATTTATTTATGCCTGATTTAGGCGGATTAGATGTGCTTTTGGGCATTAAGGCGCATAAAAAGTGGAAAGAGATTCCGGTTATTATGATGACGGCAGAAATTGACAGTGAGTTGGAAAGCAAAGGCTTTGAAGGAGGCGCGCTTGATTTTATCACAAAACCGTTGGACGCGACTACTTTAATGCAGCGCATCCGCCGTAATTTAAAAATTGATCGGATACAAAAAAAGTTACAGGCAGAGCTTCGGGAGCAGACCAAAATAGCGCAAAAACGGCGAATGCAGGTGGAACGTCTGTCTTTACAGATTATGGAAGCTCTGGCAAACGCTATCGACGCAAAAGACAAGTATACAAATGGACATTCTATGCGGGTGGCTGGTTATTCCAAGGAGCTTGCGAGAAGACTGGGGATGTCCCAGAAGGAGCAGAAGGATTTTTATTATATGGGACTGCTGCATGATATTGGGAAAATTGGTATCCCGGATGATATTATCAGTAAAAAGTCAGAATTGTCGGAATGGGAGTACTATGTGATGAAATCCCATCCGCAGATTGGCGAAGAGATTTTAAAGCATATTTCGGAAATTCCCGGCATTGAGACCGGCGCCAGATGGCATCATGAAAAATATGACGGAACGGGCTATCCGGATGGGCTGAAAGGGAAGGAGATTCCTCTTGCGGCGCGCGTAATAGGCGTTGCGGACGCATATGATGCGATGGCTTCAAAACGCAGTTACCGCAATGTACTTCCACAGGAAGTAGTGCGCGCAGAAATTGAGAAGGGGAAGGGAACGCAATTTGATCCTGAAATTGCAGATAAAATGTTAGAAATGATTGACGAAGACAAGGAATACAAGCTGCGGGAAATAGATGTATAAAGATGTTGGAAAAGCACGGACAGGTTCCTTTTTGCATAGGATGTAAAGATATCATTTAGAGGTGTCGTCAGTGCAATCTTTTCCAAAACCTTTAAGTGCAAAAGAAGAAAAGGAGTGCATAGCAAAATGTCAGGCCGGAGATAAGGAAGCAAGGGATCGTCTGATAGAAAAAAATTTGCGTTTAGTGGCCTATATTGCAAAAAAATACAATATGGGAGATAAGGACATGGATGATCTGATTTCTATTGGCACCATTGGTCTGATTAAGGGAATCGATACCTTTGATGATACAAAGAACATACGTCTTGCTACCTATGCCGCGCGATGTATTGATAATGAGCTGCTAATGATGCTGCGTTCCGAAAAAAAGTCGGCAAAGGATGTCTATTTATATGATTCTATCGGGGCTGATAAGGAGGGCAATGAAATCAGCCTGATTGATGTGATTGAATATGCGGACGAGGACGTTGTGGAGCGTGTGACCTTAGAAGAACAGGTCCGGAAATTGGGAGATTATGTTGAAAAAGCATTAAATCAGAGGGAAAAAGAAATCATACGGATGCGTTATGGGCTGAATGGAGAGAAAGAGAAGACGCAGAGGGAGATTGCGGCTATTTATGGGATTTCACGTTCCTATGTTTCCAGAATTGAAAAAAAAGCTTTGGAAAAATTAAAGGAATGTTACGATAAGTTATATTAGGAATCGAATATGGCGAAAAGTTTACTTGTGTATGAGCAAAAAGTATGATAGAATATTAAGCAATAGTTTCAGTACAGAATAATTTGCATGAGTACCAGGGGAGGTTACATATGAAAGTGTTGTTGGTGGACGATGCGGAATTTGTCCGTATGTCCCTGAAGAAGGTATTGGATAGTTCGCCATATGAATTTACCTATTATGAGGCAGCAACAGGCACGGAAGCGTTAGAAGGATATAAGAAATACCAGCCTGATTTTGTTATTATGGATATTACCATGCCGGAACTCAATGGAATTGAGGCTGTTCAACAGATAAAAGCGATTGATGCGGATGCTAAAATTATTATGTGTTCCGCTTTAGGATATCAGGAGAAGGTAGTGGAAGCAATATCCGCGGGCGCTTTAGACTTTATTGTGAAACCGTATGAAGCAGATAAAATCATTAAAACGATTGAAAAAGTTATGAAGTTATAGGATAAAATGCGAAACCCGGTTAATCTGAGTTTCGCATTTGTTCATTATAAAAGATATCATGATTGAGAAAGGAGAACCGAAGAAAGCGGTTTGTAAAAAATAATGACATATATTGAAGAATATAAGGAAGGCAATAAATTTTTTGGGATTTATTTATGTAAGTCGAAACAGGTCTTAAAGACGAAAGCGGGAAAGACATATTATTCTTTGCTTTTGCAGGACAAGACGGGAATCATTGATGCAAAGGTATGGGAATTGCATAATGGAATTGATGATTTTGATTCGATGGATTTTATTATGACGGACGGTATGGTTACCACGTTCCAGGGGAGCCGTCAGGTCAATGTCAGTCGTATTCGTAAGGCGCAGGAGGGAGAATATGATCCGGCGGAATATATTCCGGCGTCTAAATATGATAGGGATGCGATGTATCAGGAGTTAAAAGCGATTGTTGCAACCATACAGGAACCGCATTTAAAAACGCTGGCGGAGAAGTATTTTGTAAATGATACGAAATTTATCCGGGAGTTTAAGGAGCATTCTGCGGCAAAATCGGTACATCACGGTTTTGTGGGGGGGCTTTTGCAGCATACGCTTGCGGTTACCAAAATCTGTGGATTTTATGCCGAAAATTATGAAATTCTGGACAGGGATCTGCTCATTACGGCAGCTTTGTTTCATGATATTGGGAAAATGTGGGAGATTTCACAATTTCCTTCGAATGAATATACCGACGAGGGGCAACTTTTGGGACACATTTTCCTGGGGGCGGAACTGATTGGAAAGGAAGCGGAGCAGATACCGGGATTTCCAAAGAAACTGGCTGCCGAGCTGCGGCATTGCATTTTGGCGCACCATGGAGAGCTGGAATATGGTTCGCCTAAGAAACCCGCTATTGCAGAAGCAATTGCATTATATTTTGCGGATAATGCGGATGCAAAATTTGAGACGTTAACAGAGATTTATGATAAGGCGGACGCCACAACAGAGTGGTTGGGATATCATCGTCTGATGGAATCGAATATACGCCAGAGTTCAGGATATGTGCAGAAAAAACGGAAGTAAAGATTGGAAAAATTATGGCTGGAAAGAAAAAAAATCAGATTCTTCCGGAGGGGAATGTTTGTAAAAAGAACGATATTCTTATCATGGAAATTACGGATATGGGCGCTCAGGGAGAAGGGATTGGACGGGTCGAAGGCTATACTCTCTTTGTCAAAGACGCAATACCGGGAGATGTGGCGCGTGTCTGTGTGATGAAAACAAAAAAACGGTTTGGCTACGCGCGTCTTTTGGAGATTCTCACTCCCTCCAATGACAGAGTGGAACCCTGTTGTCCGGTCGCACGTCAGTGCGGCGGATGTCAGTTGCAGCATTGCTCTTATCAAAGGCAGCTTTTGTGGAAACAGGAAAAAGTGCGAAACTGTCTCAGCCGGATTGGCGGCTTTACGGAGATTCCAATGGAACCGATTATCGGCATGGACAATCCATATCATTATCGGAATAAGGCGCAGTTCCCGGTAGGGACAGATTCTTCCGGTAGGATTATTGCGGGATTCTACGCTAGTAGAACACATAATATTATTGAACATACAGACTGTGCCATTCAACATCCCTGTAACCGCAAGATTTTGGATACGGTATTGGAATTTATGCGCGGGTATCGGATAAGCGCTTACGATGAAGAGAAGCATACCGGACTGGTTCGCCATATTCTGACTCGTGTAGGGGTTGTAACAGGCGAGGTTATGGTTTGTTTGGTCATCAATGGAGAAAGCCTGCCATTTTCTAATGTTTTGGCAGAGCGGCTTATGAAACTTTCCATGCAAAATACGGAGTCAGGGGAAAACGTAGAATTTAGGATAAAAAGTATTGTTTTAAATAAGAATACGGACAGGACGAATGTCATTTTAGGCAGTAAAGTGACCGTACTGTACGGGCAGGAGTATATAGACGATTGGATTGGAGATATCCGATACCGGATTTCCCCTCTTTCCTTTTTTCAGGTCAATCCAAGGCAGACAAAGCGGCTGTATGAGACGGCGTTGGAGTATGCCGATTTACATGGCGGAGAAATTGTATGGGATTTGTACTGCGGGATAGGAACAATCTCTCTGTTTTTGGCGCAGAAGGCTGCGAAAGTTTTTGGTGTGGAAATTGTGCCGCAGGCTGTAGAGGATGCAAAGAGAAATGCGGCATTAAATCATTTTGATAATGTTGAGTTTTTTGCAGGGGCAGCAGAAGAAATCGTGCCGCAGCAGTATGAAATGAGGATAGAGAACCGGCGGGCGGATGTCGTTACGTTGGATCCGCCGAGGAAGGGGTGCGACGAAAAGCTGCTGCAGACGGTGGTTCAGATGGAGCCGGAAAAAATCGTGTATATTAGCTGCAATCCTGCAACGCTGGCAAGGGATCTGCGCTATTTGTGCGACAGAGGGTATGGACTGAAACGGGTTCGGGCATGTGATATGTTTGGGCAGAGTTATCACGTGGAGAGCGTGACATTGCTCCAAAGGAAAGATATCTAAAAATCCTTGAATTTAGGCAATTTGAGAGGCATATAGTGTTTTCACAAAGTGACAGAATTTCGAAGAAAAAGGCAATTTCGAACGGAGTGAACGTCCAAGTGGTTGTGAGGGTGTAGTTCGGAAACACAAAAATCTATCGTTAATAATTTTATTAAAACGCTAACATTTTAATAAGAGTAACAAAGTGGTCTGAGCCGCTTATTTTCAAGTGAATTTGGAAATAAGCGGCTCTTTGTCGTTCTTGGAAAAATTGCGAGAATGAGAAGTTTTTGAGGAGGTAATAGATTTTATGAAGAAAAAAGAAGAATTGTATTCTTTTCCACAACAAAACAATGGAGCTCTGGCGGAAACAGATATCAGAATGATTTCTTTAGAGGAATTAAAAGACTTTGAGGGGCATCCATTTAAAGTAGAAAATGACATGGCATTATTTGAATTAATGCTAAGTATTGAAAAGGAAGGTGTGATAGTTCCGGCACTTGCAAGACCGAAAGCTGATGGTGGTTACGAGTTGATTGCAGGTCATCGAAGAAAAGCTGCCTGTAAATGGGCGAGGCTTGATAGTATGCCTGTTGTAATTCGTGATTTGGATGATAATCAGGCAGTAATTGCCATGGTTGATAGCAATCTGCAACGAGAACATCTGAAACCAAGTGAAAAAGCATTTGCTTATAAGATGAAGTTAGAAGCAATGAAGAAGCAGGGAGCAAGAACGGATTTAACTTCTTCCCAAGTTGGGCAAAAGTCAACTTCGTCACAAGTTGTGACAGGAACTTCGGATCATGTTGAATCGAAGTTGGACAATCCTACTACGAAGGCTTATGCATTGCAATCGTATTATGATGCGGATGGCAATTGGTGTATTAAGCAAGGTAATATGATTTCTTCCAGTGTCAGATCAGATGAATTGTTAGCAAAACAAGTGGGAGAAAATCGCATGACTATACAGCGTTATGTACGTCTCACTAATCTGATACCAAAAGTGCTTGATATGGTAGATGATGGGAAAATTGCTTTTACCATAGCGGTAGAACTTTCCTATTTGACAGAGGAGCAGCAGTATGAGCTTTATGAGGTTATGGATATAGAACAGTGTACTCCGTCCTTGTCGCAGGCAAACCGCATGAAACGTATGAACCAGTCGGGAAGTCTTGATATAGATACAATGTTTTCCATACTGGAGCAGGAAAAGCCAAACCAGAGAGAGCAGATTAAGCTTAGGGCAGATTCTGTTGCAAAGTATTTTCCGGAGGATTATACACCAAAGCAGAAGAAAGATTTAATTGAGCAGCTTTTGAAGGAATGGTATGAGAAGCAGGAGCATGAGAAAAAGCATAGTCCTGATAGTAGCCGGGGTAGAGCAAGATAACAGAATGGAGGTAGTGACAATGAGCAGAGATTTATCTTTATATGAAGCAATGGGTGGTACTTATACCGAGATTGATGGAATTCTTTATCCTGATATTAGGATTAAGGAGATTAATCCAGATGAATTTATGGAGGAATATGGATATCGAAAAAAATATTTTGGTGTAGAAGAAGTTAGAACTAAGGAAAAACAAAAGAAAACAAGGTGATTAAGGGACTGTAGAGTTTGTCAAGTAAAGTATTTGGGTTTGTAAATCAGCGGGCAAAACATATTTTTTCAACCCCGCTAGCTTTTATTTGTGTATATATGGTTTTATTAGTTCCTTTATGCTACTTATAGTTTGTTCACGCATATCAGCTTCAGTTTTGGTTGTAGTTGTATAGGTAAACAATAAATCTACAATTCCCTTTATTAAATCGGTATCGGATATCACTAAGTCATCATATGAACTGTCTTGAGAAATTAAGTTCATATGAAAAAGAGTTTTATTAAAAACATATTTTGAAAAAATGTCAGAATAATTGGTGGTCAAGTATCTTGTCAATGCACTTAAGCTTCTCGCGGCATGAACAAGGGGGGTTTTACACTTAAGTACTAATTTAAGCTCTTTACAATTTATATCATTATTTGACATTTCTATAAATTTTCCATCACGTTTAAAGGCAATTCCGTTATTAACTGAATTAACGGCAGACAAAATTTCATATTGATAATTAGTATAATCGATATCAGAGTTTGGTTGTGATGGAGTTAGTTGAAATCTGTAATAATACATATATATTATGCTCCTTCTCCTAATTATAAAAAAAGTATATCATAAATATTCTTTTTTGAAAAGTAAAAGTTCGCTAATAATTTTTAATAAATCTTACTTGACAATATTAATTTTCAATGATATGGTTATAGTATAAATTCGTACACATTAAAAACGAATACTAAAAAAGAAGACAAGATATGAATAGAAAAGATTACGAAAGTACTAAAGATTATAAGAAAAGTATAGAAATTTTAAGAAGCTTTGTGAATGATGTCTTAGATGGAAATATAGAGAAATTGAAAGATTTTGATTTTACAGATTTAACAACATATGTTGGCGATATTATCGATCCAGATATGTACCTTATTACACAAGCTATATATATTATTCTTTGGGGCGATTTATATGACTTGACTTTAAAAAAAATGGGTTCGTGGAATTGGAATAACGAATATGCTTTTAGAGGAGACACCATGAATTCCTTCGGCTCTTTATTTGGTAAGGAAGATAAGAAAAAGGAAAGAAGTTTCGCCTTTCGAGCCAAGTTTTATAATGCAGATCAAAATCCGCGTTTATGGGCAAAGATAAAAAAGTTTTTCAAATCTTATCACTATATAGGAAATTTCATTGTTATTCCTAATAGGGGAACCCTGAGAAATGGTATTAACGGAGCAAGAGCTGGATATTACAATAGAGAAGAGTGCGAAGGAATGAGGGATTATTTTGATTGGTTCTTGATAGCGATTTCTAAATATCAAAACAAAGTAAAGAGAGGAGATATTCACTTAAGTAAATTTGAAATGCAACTTCAAATGAATCCAGAATATAATCCGGCATTTTTATCTATCAAAGAATGGGAAGAACGTTTTTTTTTAAAACAATATTTTAAAGATGGTGAACCAGTCGTACTGTTTAAAAAACCATTAGAAGAGAGATTAAAGGTAACAGACCCTAATGGTACTGATCCAGAGATTGCCTATTATGAAGCAGATGAGTATCTTGAACTTCTAGAAGATTTTCTGGATAAATCAGAAGAGGTTATAGATTATAGAACCAATAAAATTATTGAGGTTTTAAAGGAAAAGTTGTAAAGAAACTTTGCATATAAAAGATTATAGGTGAGAAAATGAACTACACTGTCAGTGCCAGTGTTTCACTATTTGCATACAACGACTAAAGGAAAAATCAAGTATAATAAAAGGAGGTCTCATGGACATAAAATACATAGGAAGTAATATAGCAAAATTACGTGTTTCTCGAGGTTTATCCCAAGGAGACCTAGGAAAAGAAATTGGGTTAACCCCTAGTGCAATATCAAATATCGAAAATGCCTCAAGTTATCCTTCCGTTGATACACTAATAAGATTTGCAAATTACTTTTCTGTAACAATAGATTTTCTGCTGACAGATAAGGAGGCAAAGCAATTAGAAGAACTTCATCGTAAATCAAAGTTGCTTACAGCTGAAATATATTTGAGATCCGGTAAGTCTCAAAAGCGTTTATATGAAATTGATAATAAAAAATATTATTTTGAAGAAGGGAAGAATAGTCTTACATATAAGGTATCGAAAATTGATAAACAAGATGAAATAACATGTAAAGTATCGAAATATGATGATATATGATATTGAATAAGATAGGAGATGTGAAGATATGACTCAGAAAGACTCTCGAAAAAACTTTGTGGCTTATATGAAAAGCCACAACATCCCATTCATTGAGGATAGCGATGATGGATTTAAACGCTACACAATGCGATATCGGGAAGACAATGTTCCAGATGGGGATGTGGAGTCTTGCATCTGGTTTTATGAGGATATTACAGAGGTTCGGGTTTATTACAACGCAGCGGGTGCTGAGATCTGTAGGAACAGTAAATATATTGATAGGCTGCTTCAGCTCCTAAACTACATTAATGCCAGGGTATTCTTAAGTTGTGGGGATACATATGGTCTTTACAGGTAATCCTGGTACGGCAAAGACTTCAGTTGCAAGGTTGTTTGCAGAGATCATGAAGGATGAAAAGGTTCTATCCACAGGAACTTTTGTGGAGGTTGGACGTGCTGATCTTGTTGGCGACCATGTTGGATCTACTGCCCCGCTGGTCAAAAGAAAGTTTAAAGAAGCACAAGGCGGTGTTCTGTTTATAGATGAAGCGTATTCACTTTGCAACAGCCATGAAAATAGTTTTGGAAATGAGGCAATCAATACGCTTGTGCAGGAAATGGAGAACCACAGGGATGATGTAATCGTAATATTTGCCGGATATACGGATCCGATGCATCAGTTCCTTGACAGAAATCCAGGGATGCTTTCTAGAATCGCTTTTCAGGTGGAATTTGAGGATTATTCTACAGATGAATTGTGTGACATTACAAAACTTATGGTTTCAAAGAAATAAATGGCAATCACCGATGAAGCTATGAATAAACTAAGAAAAAACTTCGATATTGTACGTGAGGAGAGCGATTACGGAAACGGTCGATTTGTACGCAAGACTTTGGAAGAAGCGAAAATGAATCTGGCAGAGAGAATATTACAGTTTAAAGAATCTGAGATTACCACAGAACTGATCACGACTATTGAAGAGTGCGATATTCCTGATATGAGTAACAGAAAGAAGACAATCAGACGAATGGGGTTTGCGTGCTAAAAGTTTTATTTGGAGGGCAAAAATGGAAAAGGATTTTATTGATGAATTTATTCCATCAAAAGATACAAGGGCTTACCTGCATAGCATTCATCATGAATTCACGGACTTGGAGAAGGCTACGATTGTTGCAAATCACATTATGATTTCATATGAAGAAAAAGTAAAGTGGCTAAACGTTTTTATGAACAAAATATCTGATGACGCATTAAAGGATAGAATATCAAAGGCATTATTTCAGATAAAAAAGGATAGGAAGTATTACAGAAAGAGTAATACTGCATTAGGGGATTTGCCTTATAATGAATCGCTTTTTGACTTCGTATTTATTCCGCATGACTTTCGACATGGAGATATCGTAAGAAGTCTCTATGGTGACTGGGATACAACCTTGTTTGGTGAGAAAGTGGGAATTATACTCAGTTACTTTGATAAGGATTATGAGTTTTACAAAAATCTCAGAGGAGATTATTCAGATGTTCAAGTCTGTGTGGATATTAAGTTTGATGGTGTAACATATCAGGGAGAATTTGAACATGAACACATCAATCCAATATATATTGAGCGGATGACTCTGAATGAAAAAGATGAAAGAAAGGCATATCTCAACTACCTCACGAATTTATACAACAAAAAGAATCCTATGATTGAAGCCGATAATAAGCCTGAATATACAGGCGGTTCAGATGACTTATTAGAACAGAGATATCTTGATGAGTATATTCCAGTTCAAGATGATGCTTCCGGTATTTGGTGTGTGCAGACGGGGCACGGTTTTGAAAGCGGAGGTGTTGATTATATTGCAGCGGAGTTCTGTGGAACGGGTTTAATATATCATTTCATGCATAATAGTGAGATGGATCACGTACATGGATTTGAAAGCGTGTTGGTTGAGGTTTTGCAAGATCCGGAACACGTAGATATCGTGACGGACTATGGTGAATATTCAGCTCAGGAAATTCGAATGGTGAAAGGAATAAAGCGAGCAGCAGCATTTGTGCAATCACATCACAGACCTATGACAAATGCAGAACAGCGTGATAATGTTGCAGAGATAAAGAATACGGAGGGAAATAATTATGAGAACAAATGAAGTAGTTGCTATATTAAATAAGCCGAGAGAAGTAACTCTGAAAGACTTTAATTATATAAAAGATAGGTTCCCAGATGATTTTGAGGTTTGCTTGATTATCGAGAAGAATGGGCATCTAAGTGCTGGATGTTGGGATACAGGGGTATGGAGCACTGAAAACGGAAAAACAGGGAGCTTTAGGCAAAGTCGAGGAGGGAGCATAGATTCTGATGATGTATTGGCATGGTTACCGATAGAAAAAATAACAATAGACATAAAAAGATTATGATGGAATCCTGAGTATGATGATTTGAAGAAAAAACTGTTGGAAGACTATCATAGTGGTAGATACACTGTTCTGCCGGAGTGGGAAGGAGAAGACTTATGAATTATTACATCAGTGATTTGCATTTATTCCATAAGAATGTAACAAGAGAAGGAAAAGATTTTGATGATCGACCATTTGATAATTTAGAAGAGATGCATTCAATAATCAAAGAAAAATGGAATACAAAAGTAACCAATGGGGATACGGTATATATCCTTGGAGATATGGCTATGCGTGGCACGCAGGAGGAGTTGATTGCGTTTGTTTCCACACTCAAAGGGCATAAGATTATTGTGAAAGGCAATCATGATGATATTCGTGATCAGCGATATAAACAGCTTTATGACGATATTTGCGACTATAAGGAAATAAAAGATACTCTTAATGGAGATAATGTGAAATTAATTCTTTGCCATTATCCAATTTTGATGTGGAAGGACCAGCATTATGGTTCAATTCTTTTGTACGGACATGTTCATAATTCTGTAGAGGAATATTATTTTAAGAAATGTTTACGTGAAATGAATACGGAGGAATTCTTTGATAGAAGAAGGGGAGATAAGGTGCTTCGTGCATATAATGTAGGTTGTATGATGCCATATATGAATTATGAACCAAGGACATTAGAAGAGATTGTCATGGGGAGTGAAAGGCTTTACAATGAGTAGGAGTTATAAGCATACACCGGTATACAAAGTTGGTGGTAAAACGAAATATGCCAAGAGACTAGCAAATAAGAAAACACGTCGTTCTGTAAAAAATAATCTCGCAGATGCGTATTCAGGTAAATCCAACGATTATCACGGAGAAAATGAATCATGGAATATTTGGGATTATAGATTTTTGTGTGAACCAATATGGAGAGAGGAATCTCTACGAAATATAAAGGGCAAACTATAGGAAAAGTGCTATAAGAGAAAGTGAGGTAATGTATTATGGCAATTCAGTTTAAGGAAATCAGGCAATATCTGGCAAGGAATGTTAGGTTATCAATATGTTTTGAAGATGGACATTATCACGATTATTTAATGATTTCGGACATCCCGGCTGAAAAATATAAGAATTTATATGTTTGGGGAGTAGGAATGGCTGATGTTGAATTTCCTATGGATATATACATTTATCCAAAGGATTTAGATGGAGTGATTATATCAACAAAGGATGATACTATAGAACCAGCAATTGAGATAGTTCTTCATGAAACTCCACGTGATATAGAAAGAAAAGCGAAAGATGTTCTTTTGTTTAAGGATATTAAACCATACTTACAGATAGGACGGAATTTTGCTGTTGTTAACAGAAACGACTGGTCATACAAATTATATGAATATCGAAATGATATTCCAGACGATTATGATGACATGTTTGTATATGGTATAGGCATGGGGAATAATTTGGATGAAAGTGATCGGAATATTGCAAAAGTGCTAGTAAAAAGGAAGTATGATTCTTGCTTGAACAAGCGGATGGTAATTGTTTTGACCAATACAGCGAGGACAGATATTGAAATATGAAAAATACTGAAACTATTAATTATTGGATTGGAACTGAGCTCAAAAGAGAAAATATCAGACTATCATTGGTAGTTGCAGTTGAGCTGGCAGAGCGAGATGATATTAATTGCATTTATTTTTCATTAAGCAAAGAAAAACAAGAATTGCCTGAAATGCTTACCGAAAAGCAAAGAGCAATTATGGATTTAGTACATATAATAGATACACCGGGATTAGATGTGGAAGATGTTCTTGAAAAACTTATCGGACAATGGGAGACTGATGGCAGACGAATTTTTTGTGTGATTGATGAATTACCGTTGTTATCAACACGAGAGAAAGTGGAATCAAGAATAGAGGAGAACTGTGTTGTTTTAAAAAGGCTCAACGAATTTAGCCCAAAATACGGAGTTGAATTTGTGTGTAATGTAGTTGTTTCCAAACAGTCACGTTACCATAGAGAGGCACTTAATGAATTAAGGGAATATGCACCAATTGAATATTTTAATGGTCGATTGGCTTTTATAGAATAAGAGGAGTTTTTTTGATGAGCGAAAGGATGGTTTTTTATAATGAATTTGTCTGAGTTTTTGGAGAATTGGGATGGTAATACACAAGTTTTTATTGAGGAAAATACAGAAAAAATATTTTTTGGAAAAATTGCAGATATGTCTGAAGATGTAGCGTGTAGATATTGGATTCCGAAAGCTGGTGTAAAACACAATAAAGAAATAATGCATATAACTGTAGAACACGAAGGTAAAGTAAAAAGCAACTGATTTTAGTAAGTAAACTAAAAGAGAAAGTATAAAAAGGAAGGGGATTTGTCGTGGAAGATAGACTGTTTTTATTATATTTTCCAGGTTATTTTGATGGGGATGAAATTATTGGGATATATGATGATATATCGAAATTGAAATCTTCATATGAACGCGTGATTAATAATGTCGCAGATGAATATGGCTTTCGACAATATGACCTTTATTTCAATAATCCTAATACAAAACTTACAATAGAGGAATTTGATAGGGATAATGAGAGATTTGTAGAAGTAGAACCAGAATCACTATGGGCAGAACTTAATAAAGAATCTATCTATGGGAAGGGACCATTCTTTCTTCTTGTTACAGCGGATGAATGGAATCATGATGATGACAGTTGGCTTGGAATATATGTAAGTAAAAAGGAAGCAAGGGAAGCTTATGACAGAGCAGTTGTATGGTTGAATGAAGAACAGAAATATATGCATTATTCTACAGCGCAAAGGGTTGCCATGTTCGAGTATATTGCTGTAGATGACAGATTCAGAGAAGTTGATCGAAATGAGTTAGAATAAAAGAGTAAGGAGATTCCGTAAAATGGCTACATATGTCATCGGAGATATTCATAATTCAATAAAAAAACTTGATAAGATGATTAAATTGTTATCGCCTACAATGCAAGACCAGATTATTATTCTAGGGGATCTTTTTGACCGTGGAGGTGCCGAGCCTGATCCGGTTGGTATTTACTTTAGAATTTGTGGGTTAAACACAAATCTTACTATGGAACTACTCAAAAGAAGCGAAGAAGTTTACAACAATACAGGTATAATTCATTTGAGCTGATGAAGGACAGGCTTACACCAGTGGATATGTTAAATCTTGCTAATTTGATAATGGAGTTTCCACTGCAGGTTGAAATTGAGATTGACTCAGCGAAATATCTTCTTGCACATGCAATGACATTTGATCCGGCACATGGAGTGCGGGAAGAAAGGATGTATCTTGAAGGGGGGAGAAAAAATGCAGGAGTATTGAAGCATGGCGTAAAAGGTTATATTTCTTTGGTGGGACATCATGATTCTAATTATTAGCGTAGTAATCCCAAAGGGATATATCTCGATGAAGAGTCAAGTTCAATTTGGTTGAATGAACAAAAGAATGTGTACATGATGGATTGTGGATGTGGTCTTCCAAATGGGAGGCTTGCGAGTATCTGCCTAGAAACCGGAGAGAGATTTTACGCGTAAGGAGGTGATTTTTATAGCTACTTATGTTATGTCAGATATACATGGACAATACGATATGTTTATGGAGTTGCTCGATAAGATCAAACTTAGGGAAACAGATACACTTTATGTTTTAGGGGATGTGCTCGACAGGGGACCGCATCCAATAAAGACGATTAGGAAGCTCATGGAAATGCCAAATGCTATATGTATGGTTGGTAACTATGAGCTTATGGCGATAGAATGCCTGGAATTTTTGATGAAAGAAATCACGGATATGTCCATAGAGGGATTGGAGAAAGAAATGCTGGATAATTTGGTAACCTGGCAATATAATGGAAGCAAATCAACAATCAATGAGTTTAGCCAATTGGATTCAGAGGCAAAACAAGAATATAGCAATTGATTGTGGGGCGCATTATCCTGGCGGAAGACTGGCTGCCTTATGTTTGGACATTGGAGAAGCGTATTATTCAACACCCAATGAAATGGAGGAGATTGATATATGATATATGCTATGAGTGATATTCACGGATGCATTGAAGATCTTCAAAAGCAGATGAAACAGGTTGATCTCGGCAAAAAAAATCGTATTATCTTCTTGGGAGACTATATTGATTATGGTGATAGCTCATGTCAGGTTTTGGAGTATATCTGGGATTTACAGAAGGAGTATGGTGAAGAAAAAGTTGTAGTTCTTAAAGGAAATCATGAGCAGATGTTTTTGGAGTGGATTGATGATTACAGAAATCTATATTCCGATGGAACAGAAGATTATATGACTTTCAATGATTGGCTTCGCACGGATTTTGAGTATGGAGCAAATACTATAAGGACGTTTGTATCAGACCAGAAGATGGATTTCCTAAATCAGATATCAAGAACCTGTTCTTTGGAAACAATTAACAGAGAAGCAGGTCAGATGATTCTTTCCAATCATGAAAAGCTGATCTGGTGGATTCAGCAGAGGCCTTCGTATTTTGAATCAGAAAGTCAGATATTTGTTCATGCAGGAGTAGATGAAGAAGCAGGAGAGTACTGGATGTGGGGCACATCTGATAGTATTCTTCTTGGTAAGTTCCCTGCGACGAAGGGGAAGTTCTATAAAACGATAATAGCGGGGCATGTTGGAACCGGTACCAGAGATCTTGCTGATGATCGAAATTATCACGATGTTTTTTACGATGGAGAAAGTCATTACTATATTGACGGATCGGTCTATAAGGGCGGAAAACTGTTGTTACTGGCTTACGATGAAGAAAATGGAAAATATTATCAAGTGGAAAACGGTAAGAAGATTCCTGTTAGACCTTTTGACAAGTACCAATGATGGAAGGGAGATAATAACTATGAGCTTTATTATATCAGGAGATATTCATGGGATGATTGATATCAGCAAGATTGTTAAATTCTTTAATGAATATGAAGATGAATATACATCAGAAGATTATCTTATTATATGCGGCGATGTGGGTGTATGTGGTTTCTCTGCATCAGAAGAGGCTGAAACCCGAAGTGTATTAAGAAATCTTCCTGTTACTACATTATTTGTAGATGGAAATCATGAGAATTTTGAACAACTTAATTCATATGGTATTGATACATGGAATGGGGGAAAAGTTCATTTTGTTGAGAGCGGAATAATCCATCTGATGAGAGGACAGGTTTTCGAGATAGATGCAACACGCTTCTTTACTTTTGGCGGAGCCTATAGTATTGATAAAATGTATCGCACGGAAGGTTTATCGTGGTTCCCAGAGGAGATACCTAATCGGAGGGAATATGAAGAGGGGTGGCACAATCTTGAAAAAGTAGATTTTCAGGTGGATTATATTCTGACTCATTCTGGCCCGAGAGAGGTCGTTGCAGCTATGGGGTATGGAGAAATGTCGGATGATGAAGTAGAGTTAAGACAGTATCTCCAGAAAGTAGCTGATAATACAGATTTTACGGCATGGTATTTCGGACATTTTCACGAGGATACGGAAGTTGAGGATATGTTCTATTGCTTATATGATGATATCGTAGTGCTGTAAAGAGGTGAAAACTGTATGAAAAGAGTAACATTTGATGAAATAGGGGCGGTGGAATAACGCATAAAACCAGCATTTTTGATTTGATGCCCTACATTCTGAAAGCTAAAAAATATACATTCAGAATATAGGACTTAAAAAATTGTTATTTTTTTGAATTGTCGGTAATATGTTCCAGAATACCGATACTTTCAATAAAATCCTTTTCAACAGGAGAGAGTGTATCTTCCAGACGATTCTTGTATTTATCATATTCTGTATGAGCTTTTTCAATAGCCTGCTTATGGCTGATATGTCCGCTGCTGGTAAGAATATCACGGCGGGTCATTTTCAGATAATCGTCAATGGTTTCCAGCCAGTCTTTCATATACATAGGCTCTTTGTTAAGGGCATGTACCTCGGCGATATCAAGATAGGCAGTAACAATCTTGTTGAGAGCATCAAGTTCCTGCTCCGTAAGATAATTTTTCGCAACTTCAACATCGGAACGATGGATTTCATCATGTGCCCATGTGGTAAGTCCCATATTTTCTTTTTCAGCATTAGCTCGTTCAAAAATAACTTCAGCAGCAGTGTGTTTATGGGCAGCCCAGTGCATTTTATTTTGTACCTGCTTAAAGAAGAGTACAGAGCTTTCAGCATGTGGATCATAGTCAATGCTGGTTGCATAGATTTCAAGCACTTTTCGCCAGAATACTTTTTCTGAGGAGCGGATGTCTCTGATACGGGCAAGCAATTCATCAAAGTAATTGCCGCCTCCTAATCTTTTGAGCCTGTCATCATCTAAGGCAAATCCCTTTTTCATGTATTCTTTTAAAATTCCCATAGCCCATATACGAAACTGTGTACCACGGAGAGATTTTACACGGTATCCGACTGAAATAATGACATCAAGGTTATAGTAATCAATGTTTCTTTCCACAGTACGTGTTCCTTCGGTTTGAACTGTTGCAAATTTTGCAACAGTTGTCGAGGGTTCTAATTCTCCCTCTGTAAATATATTTTTTATGTGCTTGGAGATGGTTGATTTGTCCCTCTGGAACAGTTCAGCCATCTGGTCTAATGAAAGCCAAACAGTATCTTCATCAAAAGTTGTTTCTATTTTGGTTAAGCCATCTTCTGTTGTATACATAATAATGCTTGAATTATTCATAAAATCAGACCTCCGTTTTGAGTTGTTATTATCATTTTTCTTTGCTCTGCTCTTGTACACATTGTACTGATTCTTACATTGTGGAGAGCAGAATTCTACATTTGGCCTTGAAGCAACAAATGCTTTTCCACAGTGCTTACATACCTTCAGATTGGAATTGTCATCAGTCAGCATAAAGGAAAACATCATCTGTACACATAACAATAAAGAATTGAAGTCCCAGACTAAGGTTGGGTGTTCTTGTAATTCAATATGATATGTAGGTGCTACACCGCCAAAAGCAGCCATTCCCTGACGGTATAGATTTCGTTCATTTTCATCCAGTTTGTCATAGTCCTGATAATACAGAAAACTGGAGAAAAAGGTAAATGCCCAGTCACGGAATACTTCTACCAACCAGTCATAGGATTCAGCATATTCTCTCTGAAAACTCATCATTACTGCCTGTGGCATATTTTTCATGGTCATAAGGAGTGCAATCATCTCTGGGCTGTCTGTACTCCAACTGGATTCTATGTCTTTCTTGCGGAAATCAATCTTATCGAAAGGGAAAAAGTAGGACAGATACTTTTCCGTGGAAATACTTTCTTCCCGGATGAAATGATTTTTCGGCAGATAGACTGCTTCATATGTAATAAAGTCCGGTGTGGTAGGAAGTGCTGTCATAAGTCCAAGCATACCGTAACTCGTTATAAAGTCCATAATGGATGCTTTTAGTTCATTTTCGTCTGCTTTGTTCATGGCAATAGTACCGATATTGATGGCAACCAGTACCAGCTTCTCATAATCTTTGATTGGATTGTAAATGGATGGCTTGGCATCCACGGCAGGCGTGATATACCATTTCCCATCTGCATCGGTTCGCCATTCATATTTATCGTATCGTACCCAATTGGAACTGGATTTCTGAAAGATATTCTTCATTGTAATTCCTTTCTATATAAAAACTATTACTATCATAACATGTATGTTTGCAATTTCAAACAGTTTCTTAATGATTTGCACTATTATTTTTCTTGTTATTCTTCTCTTTTTCTCTTTTCAGTTTCCTCGCAATCTTTCTAGCCATAATGCCAATTTTTTTATGAGGGCAAGTTTTTCTTTATCAAGTTTTTCAAGGGCTGCCGGTATTTCTACTGCATGTCTGGATAGAAAATCCAATTCTTCACTGGTAAAAGAGAAATCCTGCCCCTGCCTGTCAACCAGTACAAGAAGAACTTTCTTGGCGATTTGTCCTAGGATAGTGGAGCGGACACCACGGATGTTGCGGTCACTCTGGTTTCGCATGGTGGCAAATCTCTGAGTGTTGTAGTCCCTGAGATATAAGAAGTAGATAAGCTCTTTATGTTCGTTCTTTAACTCATAAATAATCTTGGAATAATCCTCATCTGATAGGGATTCATGCATTTCAAAAGGACAGTTGAAGATTAAATCTATAAAATCGCCCTTCATAAGCTGACGCCAGTAAGAATAATCGATAGGAACAGGAATGACAATGGCAAGGGGCGCTACATCTTTCTTGCTGTCTATGTTTTCTCTGCCGATTTCGTGGTAGCGTTCTTTTCGTTCCCTGTTGTCATCCAGATGATCCCACTGCTTTACTACTTCCTCAAAATCGGAAACATTTCTTGCAGCATCCTCTATTCGCTTTAGTGCAATGGCACGAATATCCCGTTTTAAAAGAGTCCTGTCCGGATGCTCGTTCTCTGGTTGGATATTATCATCCTTTATGGGATGCAGTGCTTGTTCTAATTCTATTTCGTTTATATGTTGTAATTCAATCTGTAACTCCTGCTGTGTGGCTTCAAAGGTAATGTCCTGTTCATTAATCCGTAATACCTGCCTTATGCATAATAATCAGAGCCCATCATTCGCAAAATCGCTTCTGCAAAGCTTTCATTTTGCTAGAAAACTGATTTTTTCAAAAACACTTCCGCAAACCCACCTCTAAATCTCCTATAAGTGGGAGAGTAATCTTTATGCAATAAAAAGTATTACTAAAAACACTCAAAAGATGAAGTGGTTCATACAATCAGTATAACACAAAACAAACATATGTTCTACAACTATTTGAAGAAAATCGTATATTTGTTTATTTGTTGTATGTGAGACTGGTTGTTTGTAATTGTAAAAAACAGTATTTTGGAAGGAGGATTTGCTATGGAGTGGTATCAGATGAATGCAGGAAAGTGTCTGGAATTTAGCAAGAAGATGGCAGTGCTCAGAAGGCTGGTTCATCTTGGGCTGATTTCGGAGAATGAATATATTCTGGCAAAGAATAAGATTATGAGTTCGTATCATATTCTGGAGTCTGAATATTTCAAAACCGGTGCAGGGAATAGAGTTGCTTAGCAGCCATTAGCTGTATTGGGAGTTAAGAAGAGTCTGTGTATGCATGAAAATGTGTATGCAGGCTCTTTTCTTTATGGTAACAGTTCTGTTGCCATATGTTCGTTCATATTTTCATTTTTTAGTATGCTTGGTGCGAAAGGTAGCACGAGGTAAAAGATTTCAATTTAAGGAGGATTTTTATGGTAGAAGTAGAAGTTATTAAGGCGGTGGATGGACCCATTCTTCGCAAGAGGGATTATGAGGGCAATCTGCTTGTTATCACAAGACAGAGAGTTGCGGCATATGTACGTGTCAGCACGGATGATGATGAACAGCTTGAGAGTTTTCAGTCTCAGAAGAAGTATTATCAGGAAAAGATTTCAAAAAACAGAGACTGGGTTATGGTCGGCATTTATGCGGATGAAGCGATTACCGGAACCAAGGTGGATAAGCGTGAACAGTTTCAAATAATGATTCAGGCTTGTATGGATGGAAAGATTGATGTGATTATGACAAAGTCTGTATCACGATTTTCCAGAAACACAGTTGATATCCTGCAGTATGTGCGTCTTTTAAAGGAAAGAGGGATTGCAGTTATTTTTGAAAAAGAGAATATCAACACCATGACAGAGCAGGGAGAAATGATGCTTACCCTTATGGGAACGCTTGCACAGAATGAAGTGGAATCCACATCCAAGAATGTGAAGATGGGCATTAAGATGAAGATGAAACGTGGTGAGCTGATGGGATTTAACGGGTGTCTTGGCTATGACTATCATCCAGAAGACAAGACCATTACGGTAAATGAAGCAGAGGCTGAAACGGTTCGTCTGATTTTTGAACTGTATTTGCAGGGATATGGCACTTACACGATTGCTAGGCGATTAACGGAATTAGGCAGAGTAAATAAGAAAGGACAGGTACAATGGACGGACAGCGGAGTTCGTGGCATCATCAAAAATGAGAAGTACAAGGGTGATTTGCTGTTGCAGAAAACCATTACCACTGATCCGATATCCAAGAAACGTATTGAGAATTTTGGTGAAGAGGAGCAATATTATGTTCGCGACCACCATGAACCTATCGTGAGCAGAGAGGTGTGGGAGCAGGCAAAGGAGATTCGCCTGTCCAGAAATCGACAGTCAAATAAAATGGCTGATGGAAAGAGGGAAAAGTATACGAAAAAATATGCATTTTCCAGTATGTGTGAGTGCGGTTTTTGTGGCACGAAGCTGACGAGGCGCACTCTTCATAGCAGTTCCAAATACGAGACTCCGGTCTGGTATTGCAGAAATGCAGCAAATAAAGGAAAGCATAATTGCCCGAATAGCAAGTCGGTGCATGAATCTATCTTGGAAAATGCATTTCTCGAGACTTATAAGTTACTTGCCGGAAGCTTTGATGATGTGATTGATTCTGTGATTGATACGATTGAAAGTGTCAGTACAAATAACGGAGATATCGGCAGATTAAAAAAGGAACAGAAGGCTTTAAATAATTTGGAACAACGCAGAAAGAAGCTTACTGACTTGTATCTGGACGAAGGAATTTCCAAGGAAGCATACGATGAAAAGTATGATGAGCTTTCAGTGAAAATCCAGAAGTCAAAGGAATCTATAGTTATTCTTCAGGAGGTTTCTAATCAGAAGGATGTCAGCAAGAGAATGGAAACTCTTAAGAAAGCACTTGCTGAAGGAGATATACTGGATGAATTTGACCGTGTGGTATTTGAAAGTATTGTAGAGAAGGTTATCGTCGGAGAAACTAACGAAGACGGTACAGTGGATTCTTTTAAGCTGACCTTTGTTATGAAAGGTAATGGCAACAGTGTTGTTCCTAATGCAAAGGAATGGTTCAAAGCTGAAAAAAGTACAACAAAGACAGCATAGATTGTGGTATACTATTCAAGGTGGCAAGGCACTTGCCGTTATATCAGTAGCATGTGCCTTGATATAAAAACATTCATAAGGAGGGCTTGATTATGGCTAATCAGACTGAACTATTGAATGTTAGTGATGAGATGAAATTAGACGATGAAAGACAGAGTTTTGAAGGACTGGAGTGTGGCGAAGGATTGTGTTCTTCTTCATCAGACACTACTGAAGAATTGTATTCTTCGTCAGCACCCGCCACATGTGGAGACGGTGTGTGTTTTGGTCAACAAAAACAGAAAGCCGGATGATTACCTTAGAGTCGAAATTGATGCAGATAAGATACATGAGATTTTGGATAAGGAAAAGGCTGAAAGGGAAGCAAAGGAATATGGTGAAAAATCAGATGAAGTGGTTGCATAAGTTTTAGAAGATTGGTATACTCTATGTTATAAAAATGTCCAGAACGGCAAAAATATTAGATGGAGGTTGCCATGGAAATAAAAAGAGACGTATATCTTGAACGGCTTATTGTTAGAAAACACAATGGATTTATTAAGGTAATTACCGGAATCCGAAGATGTGGTAAATCATATCTGTTGAATAACTTGTTTTATCATCATTTGCTTGCTGAAAAGATAGCAGACGATCATATCATTAAATTTGCTTTTGATACAGCGGAGGATTTATTAAAGATTGGTGAGGATCCGACGGTTCTTGATAATACAAAAGAAGACCGTAAAGTGGATCCTTCCAAATTTATCAATTGGCTGATGCCGAAGATAAGCGGCGAAGGAATGTACTATTTGCTGCTTGATGAGGTGCAGAAGCTGGGCGCCTTTGAATCTGTGCTCAATGGATTCCTTCGCAGGAATAATGTCGATGTTTATGTAACAGGAAGTAATTCTAAGTTTTTATCGAAAGACATATTGACCGAGTTTGAGGGCAGAGGAGATGAAATCCATGTACTTCCATTGTCTTTCTCCGAATATTATGCCTTTAAGCAGGGAGACAAAAGCCAGGCGTATGATGATTATTCGGTGTACGGCGGACTCCCGGCAGTGGCTCTTATGGCTACGGAAGAACAAAAAACAAATTATTTGATTTCACAGATGAAAAATGTTTATCTCAGAGATATCATTATCAGATATTCGGTGCAGGATGAAACGGCGCTTTCTGAAGTGATTGATGTCATTGCATCGGGCATTTCCACGCTTACCAATCCGAGAAAAATTGCAAGTACGATGAATTCTGTTCATGGAACGACCACCTGCGACGCAACAGTAGATCGATATATCGGATATGCGGAAGAGGCTTTTTTGATTAACCGTGTAAAAAGATACAATGTTAAAGGAAGAAAATATATCGGTACGCCTTATAAAATATATTTTGAAGATGTGGGACTTAGAAACGCTCGCTTATCTTTTCGGCAGGTTGAGGAAACACATATTATGGAGAATATCATTTATAATGAACTCCGGTACAGAGGCTACCAAGTAGATGTTGGGACTGTGGAGTCAAGAGAAAAGGACGCTGATGGAAAAGAAATTCGTGTACAGAGGGAGATTGATTTTATTGCCGTTTTGGGAAGTAAAAAGTACTATATCCAATCGGCATATGCGATTCCCAGTCAGGAGAAGTACGAACAGGAAACAATGTCTTTTGAACGTACAACTGACTCCTTCAAGAAAATTATCATTGTCGAAAAGAGTATGAAGCCGCGTTATGATGAGAAGGGGTATCTGATGATGGGGGTTAAGGAATTTTTGCTTGATGCGAATAGTTTGTTGATTTGATTAAGTAGATTTTTGATTTTAATAGATGGTCAGTTGACAGACACTGTAATGTTGCCCCCAAAAATCTACCGTCGATTTTGTTAAAACAATTCCAGAGTTTGATATGTGTCTTTGAAGTTTGTGGGCACTACAGTCCATAATTGCGTTACCATGCCGAACATTAAAAAGGCGGTTTCCGTGGGCGCAGATATTACGTGTGTTGGTTAGTATGACCAGCATTTTAACCAGTTCGGCACGTCCAATCTGATGAAAATCATTGCATACTAAAGTCTTGCAATGACCTTTTAGATAGCGATACATAGAAGTATTTGTCCTTAGATTCGGGTAATTCTTTAGAGGTAATAATTTCCGAATCATCTATACCTAGTAGAAAATCTGTTGAAACAGAAAAATATTTTGCAATTTTCGCAATAACTTCATAAGAGGGCTGTTTATCTTCTATTTCATATCCTGCAATAGTAGAACGAGATATATTGATTGCATCAGCTAATTCTTGTTGCGTGATTCCTTGCTTTTTTCGCAAGGTGCTATATGGGAGACAATCTATTTTTGGTTTCAAGTGTTCCAGATGGGAACAAATCTATGAATAAAATGATAGCAGAAGGAGGCAAAAACCAAAATGTCAAACTTGGCAGCAAACACCAAATCCAACGTGTTTTACAAAGCACGTTGCGCAGCGGTAAAGTGCAATGATTCATTAAGTAGCCGGGAGAGCGCAGCAGACATCATGTCCATTGACAGGGGGGAGACTGTACCGGATTAAAAGCGGGATAGCCAATCCGTATTCTGATGAAGTTCATTTGATTGCAGACCTATATAATGCTCCGGAACTGAGAAATTACTTTTGCAAAAACGTATGTCGGTCTGGCGAAGATATTCCGAGGGCAGAGATTGCAAATTTTGACTGGATTACAGTCAGAGCACTTTTGGCAATCCAAAAGTTGAGGGAAACAAAGGAATTGTTACTTGATATCATGAACGAGAGGTATGCAAAGGACATATCAAAGAAGACTATCAATCATTATCATAGTCATTCTGTTTATCAGATATACCAAAAGGTCGGACGCCATGACACCGTTATCACGATACGATCAGGAAGCCGTAGTCAGTTACAATGCCGAAGAACAGACCGGCGCCGTATGGGCTGATAGCAACGTGCAGTAGCGAGATACAGGCAGTTATTTTGCAAACTGTTTTGGGAATGGTTTATGGTGCAATGTGGGGTGGAGCATCGGTAATATGGGAAATAGAGAATTGGAGCCTGCTGAAAATGACACTCAGTCACCTTGCTATATGCTCCACGAGGAACGATATGACAGAAAAAGAAAAAATGCTTGCGGGACTGCTATATGACACATCCGATCCGGAATTGAGCGCATTGCTGGTAAAAGCGCGAAAGCTTGCGAGGTAGTATAACCAGATCGATGAAGACGAATCAGAGCAAAGGGAAGCAGTATGGCAAAGCTGATTAAAACTACCGAGACATTTGAACTGGCATCTAAACAGAAAGCCGAAGAAATGGTGTTGAGATTCAAAGGCGAGAAATTTCCTATACTTAAAGATCGCAAGATTACTGCCGTTGGGGATAGAGTGATACTTGAAGTTACAAAGGAATTCAACAGCGAATTAGATAACATGAAGTTTAACTAATTCATGGAGTTCGGTCAATTCCTGTTTGCCCAACCAACATCTACCATAATCACAACTAAATAGTAACACAGCGCAAGGCAGTTATGAACGTAAAATTTGTAGCCGTCTTTTTTGTTTGGAAAGGAGCAGAGAATGAAGAAAGCGAATACCACTGATTGAGCAAGGGTTAAGACGGTAATTCAATTGGTCAACATCGGCGTAAAGGCAGGGAGTGCGGTAGGGCTGAAAGGGCGATTCGGGCGCTAGATGATCCGGACCTTGCAGACATTCCAATCGTAGCCATGACGGCCGACGCATTTGATGAAGACCGCAGGCGGGCGTTTGAATGCGGCATGAATGCGCATATCGCCAAACCGATTGACGTGAAAAAGCTATTGGAAGTAATCACAGCCATTCTAAAAGAACGCACGGATAAAAAATAACCTGAAAACATAAAGAAATGCTGCACCGGAATTAGTAATTCCGGATACTTGTGTAGATATTATTTATCACATAGATTATACCGATAATACCGTAATCGGAGGATTCTGTGGGGTAAATGATTGCAGTTTCCATGCACATGGCAATGGAACCATAGGTCATATGGTATCAATATTTGCAATTCGTTTTTATGCGTGGAAAGCATATGCATTTGCTGATGATTCTATGCAATGTACCGTGAATGGATACTTCGATGTGGGTTCAAGGTTTGAATGGTTGGACAAGATGATTCGCTCCAAACTATTAGACTTAAGAACTTTACAGGAAAAAACTTCTTTTATCGAACAAGTATTGCTTAAAAAACTATCTGATGTGAGGGAAAATGCAATTATTAACGATACGATACAGAATATTTTGATAAATAAAGGTTCTTTGGATATAGCAAAATTAGCAAAGGAATCCTTTGTGAGTACCAGACAGTTGGAGCGATTGTTTCATGAGTATGTTGGCATTACGCCTAAAAAGTTAAGCAACCTGATAAGGTATCAGTTCCTGTGGAGAGATATTTTATTTGAGCCGGATTTTGACGTATTAAGTATGGTTCATAAATTCGGATATACAGACCAACCACACTTATTACGGGAATTTAAGAAATATCATTCAATGGGTATCCATAATGCAAGAATGATGGCTTTCAAGGATGTCGGAAATATACAAGATGTTTTTGTATAAATTTAGTATAATAGTTTTGAAATTCTGACAAGCAGGAAAGGATGAAGAACTATGAAATATTGTACTACTGTAATAGCAGTACGAGATATGGAAAGATCCTTGCAGTTTTATAAGGATTTATTTCATCAGGATGTACTTGTCTATGATGGGTGGATATGTTTTTTATTATAAAGAACGGATATTTGGTGGAATTTATGGAAACGGTTTTCTGGTTAAGATTACAGAGGTCAGTAAGAAATTTATGTCGGATAGTGAACCGGAACCACCATATGAAGGTGCAAAACCTATGTTGCCGGTAACTATTTTGGATGATAGAACTGCATTGCAAAATATGGTGGAAGAAATGTATCCAGAATTGCCGGAGAGAAAATCAAAAAAGAAAAAAGTATAAGTTATGGAAAATTACTCTGTTTACGATGATGTAAATAGGGTAATTTTTGTTTGCAAATAAAATATACACATAAATGAGAATAATTCGAGTTTAAATGTTGATTTTTATGAAAAACTGTATATAATAAAAAGAAAAGAAGGTGAGGTAGCAATCATGTTAATTCAATTTAATTTTAAAAATTTTAAATCATTCAGAGAAGAGGCTACTTTGGATTTGTCTGCAGCGAAGATGACCGAGTTCTCAGACAGAGTAGTGACTGTTGGCAGTGAGAAGATTTTGCCGGTTGCTGCCATTTATGGTGCAAATGCAAGCGGAAAATCCAATATATACAACGCTTTTGAATATATGTCCCATTATGTTGCAGATTCCTTTAAGTACGGAGACGAGGAGGAAAAGTTCGAGGAGTTCAGACCAACTCCGTTCTTGTTTGATTCCACATCCGCCGATGCAGAATCCAGCTTTGAGGTATATTTCACACTGCCCAGCGATAAGTCTGAGAGAACCTATAACTATGGTTTCTGTATCAATAAGGAGGGTGTAACCGAAGAATGGCTTAATTCTAAGGCAAAGACTGCCAGAAAGTACAGTACAGTATTTTATCGTGGAGCTGCTGACGAGGAGCTTGACTTGTCAGGCTTTCCTAAGAGCAGCAGGGATAATATTCAGGTAGCATTGGAAAAGCAGGTGCTTATCATTTCCTTGGGAGCAAAGTTAAAGATTGGTAAGTGTAAGGCAATCAGGGATTGGTTCCTTGCAAATGAATTTGCTGATTTTGGCGATCCTTTTACTAATTTCTTTATGTCACGAAGATTGCCGAAGGGATTTGTGGAAGATAAGAATGTACAGCAGAAGGTTGTGGAATATTTTGCATTTTTTGATGAGCATATCAAGGACTTTAGAATTGAAAAGGTTCCTCAGGAGGCTGAATCTAAAGAAGAGAGATATAAGATTAACGCACTCCACAAGATGATTGATTCTGATGAGATGGCGGAAATTCCTTTGGGATTGGAGTCTGCCGGAACTTTGAAGATGTTTGCATTATATCCGGAATTACAGGAAGTATTGGAGAAGGGAAGCGTATTTTTTATTGATGAATTAAATGCCCGCCTGCATCCGTTACTTGTAAGGAATTTCCTGCTTACATTCTTAAATCCGGAAATTAACGCCAACCACGCCCAGCTTGTATTTACAACCCATGATACATGGCAGTTATCGAACCAGTTGTTACGCCGTGACGAAATCTGGTTTGTAGAAAAGGATGAAAGAGGTGTATCTACGCTTTACTCATTGGCTGACTTCGTGGATGAGGATGGTTCCCGTATTCGTAAGGATGAAAGCTATGAGAAGAATTACCTGATTGGAAAGTATGGTGCGATTCCTGCCTTAAAGAGTATTGACATATTTAAGGAGGAATAAGTATGGCGAAAAAAGACAGAACAGGTAATAGAAAAACGAGAGACCAGAGAAAACAATTCAAGATGCTGGAATTAGGCTACTACTTGATTGTTACAGATACAGAAGCTACAGAGCGATGTTTCTTCACAGGATTTCATCAGGCATTGCCGGAAGAGGTCAGAAATAAACTTGTAATTAAAGTTGTAGGGACCAAGACTCGTGCCATGATTGATAAGTGTATGGAACTTACAGCTTATGAAGCGCAATATCGTATTCCTTGGATTGTGTTTGATAGAGACCAAGTGCAAGGGTTTGATGAGATTATAAAAGAGGCAGAAGATAAAGGAATAGACGTGGGCTGGTCCAATCCCTGCTTTGAAATATGGATGTATGCTTATTTTGGTTCTATGCCGGCAATTCAAGATTCTTGGACTTGTTGCTCTGAATTTGGACGAGTATACGAAACTAAGACTGGGCAGAAGTATTCCAAGGCTGATGAGCAGATGTATGGAAAAATTTGCAAAGTTGGTAATGAATGAAGAAAAGGCAATTCAGATAGCACAGCAGAAGCTAGAGCAGTGTATCAGAGAAGGTAAAGCAAAGCCATCAGAGATGTGCCCATGTACGACGGTGCATGAGTTGGTGAGGGAGATTAAGGGTAAATGTAAAAAAATGTGAACCAAGAAAGGATTATTCAATAATATATGATGTTAAAAGAAGATTGTGAGAGAATTGGGGTTCTTAAATGTGGAGTAGCATTTCAGAAAATTGGTTTTATGTTTAGAGAACAGCCAATTGGAGATTATGGTATAGATGCAATAATTGAGACAAGAGATGATAAATATCTATCTGGTAAATTAATAGCTGTTCAAATAAAATCAGGGGATTCTTATTTTAAGGAACAAAAAGATAATTGTGGATATATCGAGGAGATATTAAGCATTATTATTATTGGTTAAATCACTCGTTACCTGTTATTATTGTTTTGTTCTCACCGACAACAGGAGAATTGATTTGGAAATGTGTTAATAAGCAAACAGCAAAGAGGTGTCAAGAAGGATGGTAAATAAGTATTCCAAGGAAACAAACAATAGCAACTTCAAAAGAAATGTTATATGACTTGGCAAATAAACAAAGTGAATTTACAAGTCGATGGACTTCCTTGGTATTAGCAAAGGAATGGATGCTACATATTAATGAGAAAGGAAGTCTTATCTTAGAGGTTGAAGAATGGATTAATAAATTGTCTGGTCGCGGAACATTTAGATTGAAATCTGAATGTGAAAAAGAAGGGGAGAAAATATTATTTGAAAGAGAGATTTCAGGGTTTGGAGTAAGGTGTTATGAGTCAGTAATTCAAGAATTGTTTCCTTGGGCTAATATCGAAATTGATAAAGATTTTTATGAAGTCAATATGGATGAAGAGTGCCAAAGAAAAAGTATGCTTTTGGAAAGAGATTATGCAAGGATGTTTGGTAAAAAGGGGAAGGAGCTTTTAAAGTATTCATCAGAGTTACCCTTAATATATCCTTACCGGAATGGCGCAGGAGAAGTTGATTTCTACCGATTGAAATTAACATTAAATGGAGTAGGAAAATCATTCATTGAGATAGAGCATTTTTTGGAAACAGGTAATTTTTATTTATGGGATAAAATTAGTTTATGAATTAGTTATACAAGTGATATGATTTGAATGAATTAGAAAAACGGAAAGAAAACGTTAAGGAGGCGATACAACAGCTTAATCGTCGAAAAGAATCTGTAAGATATGACTGGGATAAATTTAAAGAATTAGTATCTATAGAATTACCAGAAAAACCATATGATGATGACCACATAATTTTAGTTGCATGTACGGATACATATGATTATACTCCGCTCAAATATAGTAATGTTTTTATTACAGATGATTCTTCGTATTTAAAATACTTTACGAATCCTTTTGTAACCGCAGTAAAATTGAATGCACAACAATACAGAACAATCAGCCATACCGCAATTACAGCAGCACGCCATTTTCCGAGGTGGTTCCAAATAAACAGAAGGTCGTTTGCGTCTTCCATGTCCTCCGCCGGCTTGTTTCGGATTTTTGCAACAGTCAATACACAAAATAAAATTGCCGGAAGTATAACAAGCAGAACAAGCATGACTCCTGTAATCGGTCCGTGTTCAAAGAACAAATAATTGTCAGGCAGCACCAATTCAGAAAACAGAGCCGTCACCGCAATTATTGCCACAACTCCCAAAATGAGGGCCGCAATCATCGCCGGGAGCAGCCAAACCATCTTACGATTTTTTCTCTTTATCCGCTCCTTGTTCTTTTTGTATGGATTGGCGTAATGTATCCAATTCCATGTTGTAAGAGCTGTGCCGACAATGGCGATCATACCATTAAACATCAACATATCTGTTCTTGCTGCCTTGATATTGTAAAACAGCCAAAAAACAGGCGCCATGAATATTAACGTTTCTGCAATAGCGGTTATTAGATTGGGTGCTGCAAAATCATTCACTTGATCCTTGAGCTCGCTCATTTCATCGCTTTCCCAAAATTCGATGGCGTCGTTATATTCCTCCACGACAGTTTCGTTATTTTCGTAATCCCTAGCCAGCAACAGGCAAAGATTCCGCTTATCTTCACAAAGATTCTCCTGCTCTGAAAATTTGTCTGCCTTCTGTCTCAGTGCTTCCTTAATCTCGTTAGCATCCATAGTCAGAAGTTTTTCAATTTCCTTAATACTAAAACCTAAATAACGGAACATTTTAATCCATCTTAATCTGGTAATATCTGCATCTGTATAATTCCTATAAGAATTATCTTTATTGCGCTCCACGGCGATCAAATTCTTCGATTCGTAATAGCGGATGCTTTTGGCTGTCAATCCGGTCAGCTTTTCTACATCTTTAATTTTCATAAGTAATCCCTTTCTATTTAATGATTTTTTCATGATAATATACCCTGACCCAAGGGGAAGGTCAAGAGCTTTTTTCACTTTCCCCAAAACCGGTTCCATCACGATATCTGTAAATTTCTGGACATTCGCCAGGCTGACAAGTTCTCTTGGGAGATGTCTCAGCAATTCACTCTCCAGTTGCCTGCCGCTGACCGGTTTCAAAAGATATCCGTCCACTCCCTCTCTTTTATAATATTCCTGATTTTCCCTGCCCGCATTTGCAGTAAGGATGACCACCGGTGTTTCTGTATTTAATCCACCTACCTGGCTGCGCATCGCCTGGAAACATTCAATCCCATCCATCTCCGGCATCAGATGATCCATAAAGATCACGTCATATCGGTTCTGCAGGGTGTTCTGCAGGGCTTCCGCTCCGCTTCCAGCTTTGTCCACATGAATCTTTGTATCCTGAAGAAGCTTTTCCGCTACCATTAGGTTCATCTTATTATCGTCCACAATAAGCACATGCGCCCTTGGCGCCTCAAAGACCGCCTGGTAGCGCTCCCTCTCCTTTGACAGATGTTTTTTCTCCAGGTCGAGCTCCCCTAACTTCCTGTCCTCTGCGATTCTCTGGGGTAGTGTGACCACAAAACGGGACCCACGCCGATAGATACTGTCAACAGCAATCTCGCCGCCCATCAGATCCACCAGTTGCTTCACGATAGAAAGGCCGAGCCCGGTTCCCTCGATATAACGGTTATTTTTCTCATCTACCCGGCGGAATGCGTCAAACAGATGCGGAATACTCTCTTTTTTAATCCCGATGCCGGTATCCGTCACCGTATACACAACGTACGCAGTATCTCCTTTCTTTTTCTGGCACTGGATCGACAGGGAGACAGAACCCTCTCTGGTGTATTTTACTGCGTTATTTAACAGGTTGATCAGGATCTGCTTAATACGTACTTCGTCCCCATATAGCTGCGCCGGAATATCCTCCGACACATCAATACGAAAATCAAGATTTTTCTCCCTTGTCCTGACCCAGATCATATTGACAATATCCAAAAGCGACGCCCATGCCGTACAGTCCCGAGGCATAATAAATAATGATCACCGCTGTCATAACCGGAGCGAGATCATAAAAGCTGGTTTCATGGATTCCGTAAAAGAAAAAAGCTGACATACTTACAATGAAATACAGCCACTTTTTCAATTCTCCCGGAACTTTTGCACTGATATAAAACGCCCAGCAGATCACAAGCCATATCAATCCTACCCCCTATCTTTCCCGCATTTGATATTCCGCATCCTCATCGATCATGTCGAGCATGATTTTTGCAAACACAGGATCAAACTGAGTCTCCCTGCCCCTGTCATCAACTTTGGGAAATCTACACATTGAAAAAGCCGCCGTGTCACAATCGGGAGTACCCCAGATCCAACCCGGCAGCTTTCTCATTTTTTATATCAGTATTTTCATTAACCCTCTGAAATGGCACCTGATGGACAGGTTCCTGCACAAGCGCCACAGCTGATGCAGGTATCTGCATCAATCTCATAATGTGAAGCTATTGTTCTTCCTTTTCCTTTTAATATTCTAATTCTAATACACTTTTTGAAATTTTACAAGGGAAAAAAACTGTGATTTCTTATTTCAATCTTATTTCAACATTTCGTGCTATAATTGATACTATGCGGAGGTGTTGAAATGAGACTCTTACTTGTAGAAGATGAGAAAAGAATGGCGCAGGCGCTTTGTGAAATCCTGCGCCTTGAAAAATATGAAGTAGATCATGCTACAGATGGAATATCCGGGCTTGATGCTGTGGAAAGTGATATTTATGACATTATTATTTTGGATGTGATGCTGCCGGGAATGGATGGATTTGAAATTGTAAAAAGAGCAAGACAAAAGGGAATCCGTACTCCTATTCTTATGCTTACGGCAAAAAGTGAATTAGATGATAAAATTATAGGATTGGACAGCGGTGCAGATGATTATCTTACCAAACCCTTTATTACGAAAGAACTGCTGGCAAGGCTGCGGGCCCTGGGAAGACGGAATATTAATACTCCGGATGGTACGCTGACCTTTGGGGATATTACTTTGGACACAGGCACATCCATGCTATCTTGTTCTGCAAATGGGCAAAGTGTACGTCTGAGTGAAAAAGAATATCATATTTTGGAATATCTTATAGCCAATCAGGGCCAGATTCTTACCCGTGAACAACTTGCCGTTAAAATTTGGGGTATTGAAAGTGATGTTGAGTACAATAACGTGGAAGTATATATGTCTTTTACCAGAAAGAAACTGGCATTTGTTGGTGCCGAGACAGAGATTAAAGCAGTGCGTGGGATAGGATATGAATTGAGGTGCGGTCGTGTTTAAGAAGTCAAGAAGAAAAATTGTTGCTGCTATCATGTCCATATTGGTTCTGTTATTTCTTGGAACACTTGCAATCATCTATGGTTTCAGTTATTTTGAAGTATCCAAAACAAATTATGATATGCTGCATCGATATGCACGGTTGTACTATTTAGAAAAACAGAGCGGGGATATCCCTTCAAAGGCTCCGGATATTTCCAATCCCGATAATGACATTCCAAAACCAAACCCGGATGATCCTCGCTTTGAAAATATACCGGCATTTCATCTTGCCACTTTTTATTCTGTAGCAATTTCATACGCAGGAGATATTCTTGCAACGGATAATAGTGACGGGGCGGTCTATGAGGATGAGATATTGGGACAGTATGCTGTTGACATTGTAAACAGTAAAAAGAAGAAAGGGATTACAGAAAATTTGATTTATATTATGTCAGATAAAGGCAGTTATTACTTAGTTGTCTTTATGGACGATACCATTATGCAGCAAAGCATGACGACGCTGTTCCGTTATACTCTCCTTTTTGGAAGTATTGCTTTGGTCGCTTTATTTTTTGTGGCATTGCATCTTGTCAAACGAATTGTAAAACCGCTTGAGGAAAGTTATCAGAAGCAGAAACAATTTATTTCAGATGCCGGCCACGAATTAAAAACGCCGGTATCGGTAGTAAGTGCGAATGCAGAGATTCTTTCGCGGGAGTTGGGAGAGAATCAGTGGCTTGCCAACATTCAATATGAAAATGAGAGGATTGGTAAACTGGTGGAACAGCTATTGGAACTTGCACGGACAGAAAATACGGTTTTAAAAACGCAGCGCCTGGATTTTAGCCGTCTGGTGGCGGGAGAAGCGCTGCCCTTTGAAAGCGTTGCCTTTGAAAAAGGTTTGGTATTGAACTGTAATATTGCAGACGGACTGTTTGTTGATGGCAACAGCGGGCAGTTAAA
Source organism: uncultured Lachnospiraceae bacterium (assembly GCA_947630925.1). Taxonomy (GTDB): domain Bacteria; phylum Bacillota; class Clostridia; order Lachnospirales; family Lachnospiraceae; genus Butyribacter. Next base: position 18,044 of record CANRJM010000002.1, on the reverse strand, counting down.
ACAACTGATTTCCATACTGCTTGATAATGCAGTCCGTCATGGTTCAGGCGGTAGTGAGGTTACTTTGCTTTTAAGGGCAGAACGGAACCATGTCAGGCTCTCTGTGATCAATGATGGGGATGAAATCCTGCCGGAACAGAAGGAGCATTTATTCGACCGTTTTTATCGTATTGATACTGCCAGAAACGGCGAAGACATGCATTATGGCCTGGGACTTGCGATAGCAAAGGCGATTGTTACGGCGCACAAGGGTAAGATCGCCGTGTCATGTCATGATGGCAAAGTGGAATTTGTCGTCCGTATGCCATTTGTTTAAATAACTTCAATTTTATTTCAATCTTTTTCCTATACCATGGGAATCACTAAAGTATGGGAGAATTTTTTGATGGCAGGCAATTTATTCCGCTGACTAAGAGCGGATGGAATGGAGGTCAATATGCGTAAAAGAATTAGGAGATGGCAGTCAGTATTATTAGCGTTTACATTAATCATGACCGCAGCACCGCAGAATGCATCCGCTGGGGAAATCAAGATAAAGAATTATGCAGGACAAGTAAAAAACATGGCAGTAGGAAGCACATTCCAGATTAAAACCAATCTGAGTGCATCCTCATTGAAATTTACATCCAGTAAAAAATCAGTTGCAACAGTTTCGTCAAAGGGATTGGTCACAGCGAAGAAAAAAGGGAAAGCAACGATAACCATTCGCAGCGGAAAAAAGAAACGAAAGTTAAAAATCACGGTAAAAAAACCAGTGGGCTATACCATCAGCAAGAGGGCAGGCACCTACAATGGGGCAGTCAAAACGACAGTAAAGGTCAAAAAGGGTTATACTGTGTATTATGCGATCTCCGATCAGTTTACAAAGAAAAACAAGATAAAAGCAAAATCGTCCAAAACCTTTGTTTTTACCTCAACAGAGACATTAAAACTCTATCCGGTAAAGGGCAAAAAAATGACGACTGCCAAGCTGAGAAAAACGGAACAGAAAAGTAAATTGCGGGCAGATTATCTGTATACCATCAAGGTAAAGGAGACGAAAAAAGAAACAGATACCAGTGCATTACCCAGTGCAGTGAATAGCCCATCACCGGAAACAACTGCAGAACCTTCTGCCACATCATTACCGGATGCATCCGGAACAGCGGATACTCCGTCGCCTGACGTATCTGAACAGCCGGATACTCCGTCACCTGATGCATCTGAAAAGCCGAATACTCCGTTACCTGACGCATCCGGAACACCGAATACTCCGTTACCGGGAGTCCCGGACAGTTCTCCGGCGGCGCCAGGCGGGAGTCAATATGGTGGGGATGATTCCATGGAAGGTTATGTGGAAACTGCCGTGGCTCAATATGATGAGACAGATGAGGACATAGAAATTCCGGGAGATGTGGTAGAAATTACTTTACCGGCAGAGGCACCAGAGAGCAAAATTGCTGAGGATACCTATGAGATCAGCAAAAAAAACAAACTAACAATCACTGCCCCGGGGACGTATCTTCTTCACACAGAAACGATTGAAAAAGCTGTAGACGGATTGATTGAAGTGGATTACAAGCAGGATGAGAATGGGGAAACACTGAAAGGAACTGTACATATCATTCTGGATGGAATCAATCTTACCTCATCTAACAATACAGAACCGGATTCGGATACCGGACTGATTACAATTAAAAAATCTGCAACTCGTGCCGTTATCACAGTGAAGGATGGCAGTATAAATACACTGTCAGATATGGGGGATACGGGGATTGATAAAGATGATGGTGTTTCAACTACCTATACCGGGGGAATTATCTGTAAAAAAACGCCGTTGACCATGAATGGTTCAGGAACCTTAAATATTTATTCAAAACATGGAAATGGTATTAAGGCTACAGATACCTTAAAAATACGGAATACCAGAATTCATGTCAGTGGTGTGGAGGATGGCAGCGCCGCCGGACATAATGGAATCACAGGAAAGACGGAACTTTATGTTTATCAGGCAGACTTAACGATCCATTCAGATGGAGATGCTCTAAAGACCACGTTGGATGAAGAGGATGTGGCAGACGATGAAACGCTGGCAGACCTGGGCAACATGGTTATTGACGGGGGTACTTACCAGATCATATCCGATAATGGAGATGGAATCAGCGCGTTCCGAACCCTATTGCTGAATCCATCAGAAATCAATGTGACAACAAAGAATCTGGCGTCATCTACAGAGGATAGCAGTTATAAGGGAATAAAAGCCGGTGTTACCATCTATATTCCGGACACAGCAGGCACCATTAACATTGATACCACAGTTACTTATAGTAAACTGCGGAAAAAACAGGATTCTAATGATCCGTATGCAGATGATGCCCTGCATTGTAATGGAAGTATCTGTATTGATGGCGGAACTCTGATACTGGCGGCAGGGGATGATGCCATTCATTCGGACATCGGCCTGCAGATCAATGACGGGACCATTCAAATCGTGGAATCTTATGAGGGATTGGAAAGCGGCGACATTACCATTAATGGTGGGAAAATTGATGTGAAAGCGAGAGATGATGGCCTCAATGCTGCCGGAGGAAATGATGCTTCCGAAGGAAACAATGCTTTTGGAAGAGACAGTTTCTCTAAAGGAGAAACGTCGTCCCAGACTAATTACCAGATTATTATAAATGGAGGAACTCTCACTGTGGATGCGGATGGGGACGGTATTGATTCCAATGGAAATATCTTCTTCCGCGGGGGAACAGTGACGGTAAATGGACCGGAAAATGGTGGAAATGGGGCGCTGGACTATGGAGATAATCATTGCGTCTGTGAAATTTCAGGCGGGACTCTCATTGCTGCGGGTGCAGTCGGGATGGATGCAGCACCTACCAGCGGTTCCTCCCAGCCGGTAGTGAATGTGCGATTTAGCACAGCGCAGAACGCAGGCACATACGTAGTTTTGAAAGACAGTGATGGAAATACAGTATTATCCGCCCAGCCAACAAAGAGATTTCAGTCAATCATATTATCGTGTGAAGCATTGATGTTGGGAGAGACCTATACAGTTTACTATGGCACATCCTTGGATAACCTGGCACAATACAAAGAATTTACTTTTACTTCTGCTAATGTCAGTGTTGGGATGGATGGAAGTTCCGGTAACATTCCTGGAGGAGGGTGGAATCCGGGTGGAAATAGACCACGGTAACAAATCTTTGCTGTCAGAGCGGGAATTTCAGTCATGGTAGACAGGAAGGTGGAATAGTGAGGCAGGCATACCGGAAACGGCGTGTCTGCCATATTTTTTGTATGGAATGATATGTCGAGACGGTATGTGTTTTGGGCAACAAAAACAGAAAGCCGAATGCTGCAAATTAGCATGGTAAATATGTTGAATAATCTGCTGTGAATCAGTATAATCTATTTTAGAAGAAACAGCAGATTATTCCAAAATCAGTTGCAGAAGTTAATTGATAATACGAAAAATGGCATTGTTAGTTCCGTTTTTTCAGAGGAGGTTAATCATGATAACAAAGGGGTCCATATATCTTATTTCCAAAGATTTTGCTCAATCAGTGCATTTTTATCAATTGTTGTTAGATCGAGATGTAACAGCACAAAATTTGAACAGATTTGCTATATTTAACATTGACGGACTGTGTTTATCAATTATGAACGGATATTTTGATTCTGAAAATCCCGATAAAGTAACAACCAAAGGGAAATTGTATGAGGAATATGATGATTGTGTTAGAATTGCCAAAATGCAAAATCCGGGGAAGGTTGTTATTAATCTGACTGCAAATGACTTAAGAAAAGAATATGATAGGATGTGTGCGTTGGGTATAGGTAGCAATCTTACTGAAATCAGATACATTAATGCACGAAATCCATATTACTATTTTTCAATGAAGGACCCGGATGACAACACGATAGAAATCACTGGTCCATATGATGAAATAGGCGGTGAATGGGAATGAGCGTAATTGTTGAGCAGGCAATTTATGAAATAAAATTATTAGCAGACAATGTTCCTGATGGGAAACATATAGTTACCGGCGATATAAGGAAATAAGGAAGTGCAAATTTCAAGTTTATCGGGAATTCGATTAGATCGATAAATTTCAAAAAATATAGATAAGCAGATCAGTTTTTGGATTCTGCTTATTTTTATTTAGAGGCTGACATCGGAAAAGAAGCACGGTAAAATAGAATCAGATAAAGACAAGCATGCTGTTCTATTATTTTATCCTTTATAAAAAATAGGAAATTGCAGATTAGGAAAGAGATTGGAGGAGAGGATTATGAACCAAAGGGACATGGCGTTGCTGATTGAAGTGGAAGATGAACTGGACAAGATGATCGGGCGTTGGAACAGCTTGCCGGGCAGAGACATGCTTTCTTCCATATCGTAACCGACAAAGGGAAAATGCAGCAGGAGCATGCGGAAATTTTGCTGAGAGGTATGATGTTGTATCATTTTAGTTGACACAACTTATTCTCACGGATTTGGTGTATTATCAAAAAGAATAAGAAGGTATTTTACAATGGCAAAAAATATGAAACAGAATACAAGGTTCAGGCGGTCAAACTTACAAAAGAGATTGGTCGGTAAAAGCGTCTGCGGAAGCGTATCCCGGAATAGGCGGAGCCATCCTCCATTCCGACAGCAGGGCGTAGTACACGAGCGAGAGTTACCGTAAGGTAATAGCCTGGTGCGGCATCCGGCAGAGCATGAACAGAACAGGAGGGCTCTGCCATGATAATGCCTGCTGTGAAAGTATGTGGGCACGGGTGAAAAGCGAACTCTTCTACGGCCGGATACCGGGCGGAAGACATGACCCTAGATGAACTGAAACCCCTTATCTGGAGATACTTTATCAGTTATTGGAATAACCCGGAGTATCTGCTCTGCTAACGGCGGGCTTCCTCCCGTGGTCAATGCACCAGATACTATGATTTGCTATTCGCTGCTGCTTAGGCATTGTATATCTTTAAGAAAAAAGGAGGGCGGTTATCCTGATGTGCAGGCATTCATGGCGACTTATCGGGAAACCGAATCTGTTGTGGAACGGTACAACCGTGACCTTGCCGAGTGGGAGCATCAGATGAAGCAAAAGAGCAGACCGCAAAAACCGCCCGAAAGGGAGAGCGTCAGAAACAGGCTCAGACAGTTGCAGGAGCAAGGCAGACAGCAGAAGCCACGAAAGAAATCCTTTGACAGAGAAAGGTAACTTCCAAACAGAAAACAACACCGCCGAGCGGTTAAGCTGGCGGTGCTTACATAAATTTAATATGAATGAGAATATATGTAATGTTGACCACATGGATAGCATGTATTTATGTCTTACCCTTGACTTTTCAAAAAAAAATGATATCATAATATCATTAATTGTAACAGGGGGTGCAGCTTTGAGCAATCGAACGAAACAAGTGCAGTTTAGAATGCCAGAGGAGCTGCATACAGAACTAAAGGCAGCTTTGGCATATGACAAGAGTAGTTTTGTAGATCTCTTTAATAAGGCTGCTGAAAGCTATTTATCTAAGCGAAAAAGAGATGAGCAAAGGCAATCAAAAGGAGAAAATGGAGGAAACTAAAATGGCTCAAAGTAAAAAGAAACAAGAGGCTCTCTCTGTAAGCCGTCTAATAAATGAAGTTCTGGTTGCACAATTAAGTATTCCTTTTCGTCAAATTGTAAATGACACTACTTTTTCTAAGTATACAGGATCAAAGCGCCCTGATATTCTTATTTCTGAGTTTGAATATGACGGAACAAATGATGAACAATATATTAAAAACCTTGTTGCCTATGCTGAAGCTAAAGATGATTGTAAAGTCGATGATAGGGATTGGAAAGATGCACTAGAACAAGGAAAACTAAAAGCGCCAAAGTTGGGTTTGCCGTATTTTATTGTTACAAATTGTAAAACCACTTATTTCTATAATGTAAAAACAATGAAGCAGCTAACGCTTAACGGTAATCCTATCAGAGAATTTCAAACTATTGATATTTATCGGCTTATTAAGAACAAACTAACTAAAAATCCAGATTTGGATGCTATCAACACGAACGTTGACTCTATTTCTACCATTTCTGAGGCTATTTTTAATAAAAAGTTGTGGGAACTTGCCGGAGTATATCGGGGCATTAATTTCAAAGATAATGTGCAGAAAATTGATTTTACTGTCGGATTTGTTGCTCTTGAGTATTTTGAAGAAAAAGAAGAAATTGATGGCAGCAAGGATGCATCTAAGGTGTATTGGTCCTCCTGTAATGATGAAGTATCTGAAAAAATAAAAAACAATTTAAGCGGGTATATTAGTCGTTTGGAAGATGAAACAACTTTTAAGGAATTTAAGAATGTTATGGAGGTAGTTAGGATAGCAATTAGCGGAGATGAAAAGAATAAGCCTCTAATTGATGTTGAAGATGTAAAACAGATTTATAGCATTATTGATTCTATGAAACCTTTACACGGTACAGGTTTTGATCTATTCGGTGCTGTATATGAAATGTTTGCCTCATCTAAAGAAAAGAAAGATTTTGGCGAATATTTCACTCGTAGACACTACACACATATATTCTCTAAATTGTTATTGATGGAGGAGGATGTGTATAACGAAAAGAAAGAATTCTCTATAATTGACCCTGCCTGTGGTACAGGTGGATTTTTGACAGAAAGTTTCAAAGTATTATTAAACAACTATAAAAAAAGTGGTACTTTGACTGATACTGCAAAAGATTTCCTGTCAAAAAGGTGCTTTTATGGTGTAGATGTGCGTGATGAGAACATATCAAGGACAAGACTTAATATGTTCTTAGTTGGTGACGGACACACACATATGTATTCTGATAACTCGTTAAAACCAGCAAGACAGGGGAAAACAGTATTAAGTAGAAAATATCAATATGTCATAACAAATCCACCCTATGGGAGTGGAACTATAAAGGCTAATACTGATGTTATTTCAACTAACAGAACAGAGATTGCATTTATTTGCAAGGTGATTGATTTGCTTGAAATTGGGGGAAAGGCATGCATCATTACCCCAGATGGAGTGTTAGAAAATCCTTCATATAAAAATTTCCGTCAGGAAATTCTCGAAAAATGCGAAGTTTATGCTATAATTTCCTTGCCGAAATTTGCTTTTGCACCTTATACAAAAGAAAAGACATATGCTTTGTTCATTAAAAAGCGTAGCAGTACCGTAACTAAAATTCAAGATAAACCTGTTTGGATGTATATCATCGATAATGATGGTTTGGCAAATTCGGACAAAAGGTTTCCTACAAAACTTCGCAATAATCGTAACGGATGGATGCATGATGAAATTTCTGGTTGGGTTAGTACTGATGGTGTTGAAATGCCTGGATTATTAGAAAAGAGATGGTTAACCTTTGATGATAGTAATACGAAAACCACATGGATTGATGAAAAAGGTATAGATCAAACTTTAAGGAAAGGCGGAAATATAAACATAAACCGCATTAAATCTGATAATTATAAAACATTACTTCCAGAGTACTATTTACGCCCATATTCTCCACACTATATTAGTGAGTCAGAGTTTAATAATGAATTAAAAAGAATTGATGATGAAATGAGGAGAATTTTAAATGAAATTTCTTGATGTATTTAACGAAATAGATAAAGGCGATTATGCCTTAACTGATGAAGAAGTTTATGCTTCTCTTCAAAATGGTGACGAGTTAATTCCTTTATATGGTGGGAATAGGGATCATCGTACAACTGAGCGAAAAATATCCATTTCAGCAAAAACTAAAAAAGGAATTCCAATAACTGTTTTTTCTGGAGAAGGAATAATCATCAGTTTGGATGGTAGTGCTGGAAGTATGACTTATAAAAATGGAGAAAAGTTTGCGTTAAATCATCATGCTGGGTTTATTACCTTACGAAAAGAAGCTATCGGAAAAGTTAATCTTGAGTATTTCTCTATATTTTTACAGAAATTTTATAGAGAAATGGGAGTGAGCGATGGGTCTAAAACATTATCACTAACACAGATTTATGCCGAAGAATTTACCTTGCCGGATTGGAAAGTGCAAAATAATATCTTAAGGTCATTAAGAGCGGTCAAAGACAAACTGAATGTTCTTGAAATATTAAAAAAAGAGTATGATTCTCTTGCAAAAAAAGAGTTGACTCTTGATTATCAAGAATATCAAGGCAAAGCTATAGATATTTCAACTTGCATAGATTACATGAGTGGTAATGCAGGTCTTACTGAAGAGTGTATTTATCAAACCTTACAAAACAATGCCGAACATTATCAAGTGTTATCAAGTGCGACTGAAGATAATACCATGATGGGCGAGATACCGATGTGCGTTATTAACAATCGTAAATTAAAAGTATTCGAAGGAAAAGAAGGACTCCTTGTTACTCGTAACGGAAAGGCAGGAAATACAAAATATTTGAGTAAGGGGAAATATACTATTAATGACCATGCCTATATCCTTTATGTAAGAGAGGATTCCCCTTTTACAATTAATTTACAATGGCTTTCGTTACAATATAAACAAGATTTTCTGTCCTATGCATCCAATTCTGATAACGGGACATGGAATATGACTGGCTTTTTTTCTCACACTAAAATTGATATCCCAGCATACTCAGAGCAGTTGTTACTTGTGAGAAAATATCAAATTCTACAAAGAAGAATTGAAGCTATCAAGAGAATCGAAGACGCTTATGCTAAACTTGTAGCTAAAGAAATAGCATGAGGCGCAAAAGGCGGCGAAAAACATTCCCGTCGCCGTGATTCATCAAATAAACAGGAACCTTACCCTATCCATTGGAATGGACTTATGTGTAAATCAATTCCGCATTGACGACTTTCTCCACAGCGGAGTGGATATTGTTCATTCTCCATACCCATTCGAAAGAATTATCCGCTTTCAGCCGTTTTGCCACGCCCTGTCTGTCAGCATATTCTTTTATCAGTCGAAAAAACAGTTTCTTTGCCTGTCCGTCGATCTCCGCAAGGTAAGCGTTAAGTTTGTTGCTGGTAAGGAGATTGGTATATGTAACCCTGCGATACTGTTTTAGATGCTGCAAATGCTGCTGGCTATAGATGCCTATTGGCTGTTCTTTTTTGGCGGGTAAGGTAAGGGATATAATATTCGATTTGAAGTTCATACCAAATATCATTACTCTTGTCATAAATGTGCCTGTCCATTTTGAAATTCTCCAGTATAATATATTTGTACATATGTCGGTTTCTCGATTGCTACACGTTGTTATAGTTTGTTACCAGATTTGTCTCCCCTTGTTTTTGCCCTTATAAGGTGCGGGACGAGGGTAAATTTTTGTGAAATCATAATAAGGTGGATGCGCTGCGATAAATCCTTTGTTTTCAAGCGTTTTGGAGGATTTTATTGACGCCCTATAACGAGCGATAACCACTTATGAAATGGTAAATTTCAAATCGGAATTTTGCTCCATAGAGCCGGTAATCATTCATCGGCTTTATTTTTATACAAAACCTGGAAAAAGTATTGACAAGAAAACTTGGCGATGATATAATAAAAAACGACAAGAAAACTTGGCAATAATGATTGGAGCTATATTATGGAAAAGGAAGAAATATTAGAGAAAAGCAGAACGGAAAATAGGAACAGGGATATTTACGAGCAGGAGGTATTGAAGCAGGCGAACGCCGTTGCAGTCATAGTGATGATTGTTCTTGCGGTTATATTTTTTGCCGTACAGATTTTTACCGGTGGCGGTGAGAATTGGGGGATATGGGCGCTTGTGTTCAGTGTTAATATGACGACATTTTGGGTAAAATATATAAAGATTCACCGCAGGCACGAACTTGTGATGGCAATCGTTTATACTGCGCTTGTTCTTACGGCATCTGGGTATCATATTCATTTTCTGATTGCATCCGCTTCGATTTCGTAAGGAGAAATGATATGGATGATAAGCTTATACTTAAAAACCGTCTCAAAGAAGCGCGGGCAGAAAGAAAGTTATCGCAGATGAAGCTTGCAGAGATGGTTGGTGTATCTCGCAATACAATCAGTTCTATCGAAACAGGACAGTTTAATCCTACAGCGAAATTGGCGCTGGTTTTATGCATTGCGTTGGATAAGAAGTTCGAAGAACTATTTTATTTTTGAAAAAGGCAACTTTCCAGTGGCAGAGTGCGCCGTAACGGAAACGGTTTTTATTTCTGTGTTTGTTCGTGTTATTTGTCCTATGCTGGAGCGCATACTTCTGCGAATATGGACCGGATAAGCTTACACTGCAGCTAGACCTGACAACTGAATAGATTTAATTGAAGTTTAGTCACGGACATTATATCAAAAAAGGAGAGACAATGCTCTTTTTATTGTAAATATACTATGACAGAGCAGGAGTGGATAAAATTCTTAGTGTTTTCTGTTTTTTCTATGATTACAATTTTAGCATTTGCTGTGAATTTTGATGGTAATCTGACGCAAGGACAGGAAAATACGATATTATTTGTAATGTTTGGTCTTGCTTTAATGAATCTTTTTGTGTTTTATCTGATAATGGACATTATTAAAAGAGAAACGGAGAGAAAGCGAGAGGAAATGTTATTGGAACATGCAGAACAAACGGAAAGATTATATTGGCAAGAGAAAAGACGTTTTGAGGAGTTACAGCGTCAAAGACATGAATACAGGAATCAGATGCTAGTAATACAGACACTATTAGAAAGGAAAGATTATAGTAGAATTGCAGAGTATATTCAAAGCTACTGTGGGGATACAGAAAAGGAGGATTGGTTTGATACGAACCATCCAGTAGTGAATGCTGTATTAAACTTAAAATATGTGGATGCATTAAGTAAAAATATTTTAATGGTTGTTCGTTTTAATAATTTGGCAGATATTCCGCTAAAGGATGCAGATATTATTTCGGTACTTTCAAATTTATTGGACAATGCCATAGAGGCCAGTGAAAAATGTAAGAAAGAAACTCCGTTAATCAAGGTAAAATTTATAGTAGAAAACGGCAGGATGATACTGGCAGTCAGCAATTTCTGGAACGGAAAAATCAATGTGCAGGATGGAAAGTTTATTTCCTCTAAAAGGGACGGAAAAAAGCACGGATATGGTTTGGAAAATGTGGAAAGGATTGTAAAGAAATATAGTGGTATTTATATGATAGATAATAAAGAAGGAGAAGAATTTAAGGTAGTAGTTAGTATTCCGAATAAATAGTAGTAAGTATAGTAGTAAGTTTGAAATCCCCTATTGACGAAAAATTTTGCGTTAATAGGAGATTTTTTTGTAGACAAAGATTTTAGTTTTTGCCAAAAATTTTAGTTTTTGCCAGATATATTGATTAAGATAAATGGATGGATACAATAAAAGGAAATATGATTATATATAGGCCAGATTTATGAGAAAGGATGTGAGTCATGAAATGATCAGACAGGAAATCAGACGTGTTTTCCATTCGCCTTTTTTTTATTTATCCATTTTTATTTTACTAATCGGTTCGTTTGTTGCGGTTTTTGACTGTCTGGCGGATAGCAATGATGTTGTGTATTTATTTGATGTTACTGGAGTGGGCTATGGGAAGGCGCTTATTCCTATTTTATCAAGTCTGGCGGTAGCGGACAGTTACCTGATTGAATACCAGAGCGGATATCATTATGCAGTGATGTCAAGGACAACGAAATTGAGGTACTGCTTTTCCAAGATGGGAGCTGCTATTGTATCGGGCATTTTTGTTGTACTGTTTATGAAAGTACTTCTTCTTGTCCTGCTTGCTGCTGTCGCGCAGTGTCTGCATGGAGAGTTTGTTTTTGGTGGTGAAGAGGCGGTACAGTATTTTGATAACACCAGTATTTTAATACTTCGGAGACAGTTTGGTTTGTTTATCGCCCAGAACATACTGTATGACTGCCTGTATGCGTCTGTTTTTCCGGGATTGTCTCTGGCGGTTTCTACGCTGGTAAAAAATAAATATGTTGTGATGCTGTTTCCATTTATTTATGCCAATGTAACGGCATTTATATTTGTAGGACTGAAGTGGTATTACCTGACGCCGATGGTTTTGGGCTCCGAGGGCAGGGCAAAATCATTGTCTTATGAGGGACTTCCTTTTCATATTATGGTGGTGCTTATATATTGGATTGTCTCTACGATATGGTTTGTCAGGGGTGTGTGGAGAGGAAAAAGTGACTGATAGGTAATTATGCTGCGTTATCTGTTTAGGGAATATATTCATAAAATTTTGTTATCCTCCCGTTTTGTTATGGTATTTATAACTATATTGGTGGCATTGGTCAGTCTGTTCTGGAATATGACAGGTGCGATGAAAGAGTTAGGCTGTCAGGTGGGAGCATTGGAACTATTGCCCGCTTTCTTATATGTTGACTCGGGTTTGCTTATTTATTTTGGTATATTTGTTTTTTTAGTGGCTGCGCTGCCCAAATGGGAGGGAAGCCTGAATCAGATATCACGTCTCGGAAAGGGAAAATGGCTGTTAGCTCAGTATGTATATGTGTTTTTTACTGCTGTGGTATATTATCTGATCTGGACAGTGGGGTTTATTATGGCATTGCTTCCGAGGATAATATGGAGTAATGATTGGAGCAGTCTGGTAAAACGCGCAATTGATCCAGAGACGGCTGCCCTGTTCAGCATTGATATGAAAATGAATGTAGGCTTGGCATTTTCAGAGAAGTTAGTGTCTGTAGGAAGTCCGGCTAGGGTATGGCTTTTGACGTTCCTGCTGCATATGCTTGCGGGAGTGTTTGTGGGAATGTTGATGGTCACTCTGAATATTTGTTTCCGTCGTGGGGTAGGGACGGTAGCTGCCTATTTGATTGTGGGAGTTAAGACTATTTTTAACTGGCTTCCGGCTCTGTTCAACAATCAGTTGATTCATTTTGAAGGATACAGGCAATTCAAAAATCTGCTTATCCGGATGGAGTTTTATATCAGCCCGTTATATCAGTGTAATTTGCTGGTTATGGCAATTCACGATACCAGACCGATTTTGGAAAGAGTGGCGATGGGGGGTAGTCTATTTTTTTATTTTGACTGTTCTGGTTATGCTGTTTGGGTTTTGGATGGTAAGGAGGATTGATCTGTGTCAGGAGTAAGGATGTCCGTAGACTGTTTATAAGCAGAATGCACGGTATGATCGTGAAAATGGGGAAACTTATTTTATATAAGAGTGAAAGACTGAAAGAATGGCAGGCTGCTGCAGAAAGGAATGGTAAGCATATGGAAAAAGAAGTGATGATACGGGTGGAAAAACTGGAGAAAAGATTTCAGGATGAAGTGATTTTGACCGGAGTGGATATGCTTTTGGAGAAGGGGAAAATATATGGGCTGGTAGGGATGAATGGCAGTGGAAAAACAGTGCTTATGAAATGTATCTGTGGTTTTTTACAGCCAACGAAGAGAAAAGTGACAGTGGAGGGAAAAGTTATTGGCAAAGATGTCGATTTTCCGGAAAGCTTAGGGTTGATGATTGAGACACCGGGATTTATCCCATATATGTCAGGAAAGAGCAATCTACAGAATTTGGCTCTGATAAAAAATGAGATTGGGGACAGGGAGATTGAAGAGGCTATGCAGTTAGTGGGGCTGGAGCCGGGATTGAAAAAGAGAGTTTCCAAGTATTCCTTGGGGATGCGCCAGATGCTTGGCATAGCTCAGGCAATTATGGAAAAGCCCAGGCTTTTAATTCTGGATGAGCCCTTTAACGGATTGGATGTGCGGGGAGTAGAAGATATCAGGAAATTGTTGATGAGGCTGCAGGAGGATGGTGTTACAATTCTTCTGGCGTCCCATTATGATGAGGATATTCGGACTCTGTGTGAGGATGTTTATCGGGTTCAGAATCATCAGGTGACGAAAAAGGAGAAGGAAGGCAAAACAGTAGGAGAGAACGAGAGGGCAGACGGTGCGGATGACAAAAAATAAGGAACTCCTTTTTTGGGGTATTCTGATATATTTTTCCATTGTGAGATATTCCAGTTTCCATCGATATTATCTGTCTGTATACAAGTCTTTTGTAATATATACGGCAGTATATCAGGCTGCTGTATTTTCAGGCGCTCTAATAGGATATGGTATTGTCCGGGCATACCGCAACGTGGAGAAACTAAACTGGTATTTTTTGCTGATGTCGCAGATGTTGATGCTGCTTGGGAATCTTTTCTTTGGCGTGATTATGCTTTATGCTGTCCTGCACAAAGATGCCATTAAGTGCGCAGTGGTTCTCTATCCGGGGATTCCTGTTATAGCACTGCTGTCGAAGGAGTATCTACCGCAGGCGGCGAATAATCTTATACCGGGAAACTGGATGATGCTTGCAAGAAGCAGGGAGTTTTGCGGGGGAGGTTTTTCTGTTAGTATGGTAGTTGTATTGGAATTGGCGGTATTTGTGCTGGTAAGCTGGAGGGTGTTTTTTAAGAAGATAAAAACATGAAAGTGTGATATGATAATATGAAAAAAGGGTCTATAAACAATGCTACTATATGACGTGAAGAAAGGACGAAGTTATGAAAAAAATGAAGACTATTTTTATTGCTATATGCGTTTTGGTTTTAATAATTTTAATAATTATTTTTGTGACGATATTTATAGGGGCACAAAAGTATAGTGAAAAGAGTTTATTCACTGATACTGGTGATGTTTATTTGGATAGAGCAAAGGAGATAACCGGTCTGGATTTGGATCATGGAAAGGTAATTAAACTTTTTGATACGAAAGGAGGTTTTTTGGGAGAAGCTAAGGTTTTATTAGAACTTCAGTATTCAAATGAAGATTACAAAGCTATTGAAGAGCAAATTTCTGCTCAGAAATATTGGAAAAAGCTTCCGCTGGAGGATGATTTAACTGAACATTTATTAGGATTAGATTTTGAATTACCTCAAAATGGATATTACTTGTTTTATGATCGTCATAGCGAGGCGGATTTTCAATATGATTACAAGAAAATGAAAAAGAGACATAGTATGGATTTTTCTGTTCTAATTTTAGATAATGATGCGAAAAAAATTATTTATATAGAAAAGGACACGTAGAGATTCTTCTAGGGATGAAAAGAAATGGTAAATTAAGTGTTATAGTAAGAAAGTTGCGATTAAGCGGTTTCTTTATAGCTATCGAGCATCATGTACGAAGGGCGCCTGCCGAAGTAACTGCAGAGGCATGTTTTACGGGTAGAAATGCCCTGCCTGTTCTTGACTTGCTCTGATACGAGTGTTATATATAGAGTAAGGGCAGGACTTCCGTCGAGGAGAACCCTGCCCTGTCATTATCATAGAGGATTAACTTTTACAGACTTTTTATCACACACTTGTAGAACCCGCTATTTTCTATTAAAATAAGGCGGACAAGGAAATATACCGCTTTGACAACAGAAAATATTATAATTATGCAGTTTCTGATCGTCAAAGATCACATATGTATATTTATGTGATAATTATGGTGCCAATGACAATAATTACATACAGATTTATGATATAAAAACGAATTGTGGAAATGAGCTTATCCAAATGGAAGATATAGGAGCATCATCTAATTTTTTTCAGCAGATGATTTGCTGATTTACCGCGAAGAGGATACGGATGATTATTTTCTTTTCCTCAAAATAGAATCGCATGATAGCAAAATCACATTGAAGACATTGCAGTAAAATGGGGGAAAAGAAAAAACATAGAAATGGTTTATAATTATGCGTTTTTGTTTGATTTAATAAATGTAATGGCACGAGAATTCGTTCCGCTGCTGAGTTCGTACTATGAGCCGATGAGTCTGCATTTGTATACATATTGTGAGAAGGGTAGGGGAATGCGTGGATTTGAATGGACATCATAAATTAAAAATGAAATATATAAAAGAATGAAGTGGAAGAAAAACTGGAAAAAGAGGAACTGGAGGCAAAAAAATGTAGATAAAATGAATGAACTTTTTGAGAAATATAAAATCAAAAAAAGAGCAGTATTGCCTTGTTGATGGCAACTTGTGGTTGAGAAAGTAGGAGTATTGCCAACATATACCAATCTCTAATAGAAGTTTATAGATACAAATTTTAAAACATAGTTAAAACAAATGTTCTATCTAGACTTTTGTCATAATTTGCCATATAATATATTTGCTAATTATTACTACAATACAAAAGATAAAAAATAAACAATTTATACATTCATTTGACATTTTGTGAGTTCGCTATATGCTATCATTGTTATATTGAATAGTATATTTTAAGGAGAATGAATATATGGATTTTTTTAATGATTACTATAAAAATTTTATATACGATAGAAGGTTAAAAGAAATGTCAAAGGGAAACAAGAAAAAGGAAAAGAAAACTAATGCGAAAACAACTACTCCAAGGAATGAAGATTCATTTTCTAAATTATTGTCTCCATTAATTAGTATTATCGCTACTATTTTTATAGCTATGATTGGTTTTTTGGGTGTAAATGTCTATAACCTTAATGGAACTGTAAGTTCTTTAAATACTTCTGTGCAAGCAATTGAAAACAAAGATACTGGGCTTCCTAGTATAAATACAAAAATTACTGATTTTAGTATTTATGTTAAAAATCTGGAAAACAGGATTGAAAACTTGGAAAATAAGGTTAAAATTTTGGAAGATAACAAAGTAGGAAATAATGCTTCCAAAGTATATACTTACAAACCTACTGGTGCATTACTTATTTGTATGAAAAATGTAAAAAAAAATAATTCTTTTATTGAAAACGCTCCTAGTTGGAAAAGTACAGATATAATCGCAAAAGATATTAAAACAGAAAAAGAATATACTGCCAAACAGCTAGAGGGGAAAAAGATATTAATTCCTTATTTTGAAAATGGACAAGAAGTATATTTTTATGGACAATTTAATACAGAAAATCACTGGAATGGTGATTGTATTTTAAATGTATATAAAGATAGTAAATTAACATATATAATGGAGGCAAAATATAATGACGGAAACTTGCTATCTTACAAACAAGTATTCAAATACACAACATCATTGAATATTAAAGTTTGGTCGATTTCGAAACGAACACACAAAGGAAATGTAAATCACGGTGAAAGTCGAAATTACATACGTAATAAAAACAAAAAAAAGAAATTTAATATGAAAAATGTAACTTCTTCAGATATATTAACCGTAGATAAATTTAAGAAGTCTATAAAAACTCCTTTAGAGGCTTATTATTGTGGGAATACTAGTAATGGATCTTACAACGATAAGACTGGGAATGCATATCTTGTAAAATATGCAAGTGACGGAACTATTAGAACATTATATTGTGGCAATTTCGAAAATGGTAAATTTGAAGATTCCACTGGAAAAGCATGGTACATAGTTCGTAATCCCAAAAAAGGTACAGATTATGTGTATTATAAGGGTGATTTTAAAGATGGTGAAGCATTAGGAAAAGATTATGAAAATCATTTATCCATAAAGGAGATTAAACAGATAATAGGTAATAGAAAATTCAACTGTAAATTAAATTGGTATGATAAAAACAAATACAAAGCATGAAAATTACACCAACTAACGTATGTAAAAGTCGAGAGTTAAAAATTTTTTCTGTATTTTCAAATTTTCTGCTGATGTCAGAAAAGCTTTTTACACAACCAATGCCATTGAAAGCTTGAATCCATCCTATTGTCGGCTGATCCGCCAGAGAAGAGTATTTTCAAGTTTCCAGGCGCTTCTTAAGACACTTTATCTGTCAACATTTGAGCGACGAAAAAATGAACTATGCCAATCCAGAAATGGGAAAAGTTCGGGGAGAATTATTCATTATGTTTCCCGACAGACTAATAGATTAGACATCGTAAAATTTATATTGATAGGTAAAACGCAAGTAACTATAGGAAAAAGAGGACGGAGAACCCTATTGGTTGTCCGTCCTTTTATAAATTATCATAGAGGACTTGAATTGAAGATTTTTTATGTATGGTGGGAAATATAAAATTAAAAATGGAAAAAATATAGTTCAAAGCGGTACCGATGTAAACTCGATTATGCGTGACATGATGTCCGTCCTTCTGGAAGGAGCACTGGATGAAGAACTG
>CANRJM010000001.1 GCA_947630925.1 uncultured Lachnospiraceae bacterium | reverse complement strand
CGGCGTTAACGACAGTTACTTATCCGGACACCATTTCCGGTTCCTCTGTCCGCGTAGCAGACTATGCCTTTAAAGGCTGTACGGCGCTCAAGCAGATTACCATTCCGCAGGGCGTGAGCAGCATAGGATTGGGGAGCTTTGCCGGTTCCGGCCTGACGTCAATCTCTTTGCCGGACAGCATAAACTATATTTGGGAGGAGGCGTTTTCGGGATGTAAGGCATTGGAAAGCGTTGACCTTTCCCATGTGCAAACGCTTTCCAACCATGTTTTCTCAGATTGTACTGCTTTAAAGAAGGTTACACTGCCGGATAACGAGATGGCATGGTCCAATATTACAGCTTATACAAGCTCGAATACAGTCTTTGATGGCTGCAGCGCCCTGGCAGAAGTAGTCTTTCCAAAAGGGTTTACCTTTTTACAGGCCGGTCTTTTTGCAGGCTCAGGAATCAAAAAAATTGTTATCCCAGACACTGTTACTACGATTGAAGGCAGCCGGGGAGTGGCATACGGTCTCTTTTCCGGTTGTGAAAACCTGGAATACGTGGAATTTCAAAAGACAGATTATGACGCAGAAAGCCTGCAGGGAACGTACTGTTACCAGAGCGTACTCGGTTCCGGCAACACGACTGACTGCGCAGAGCTGATGTTTGATGACTGCAACAGGGATTTTATCGTAGTAGCGGACGGAGCGACCTACGATATCCTGTCCACCTTCCAGAATAAGGAAACAGGCGGCTGCATCGACTGGAGCAATGCGAGCAGCGCATATGCCGATTGGAAAGAAAAGATTAATAACTACTGCCAGAATGCCGGTTGGGACGGTCATCTCATCAAACGGAGTGAAGTCACTGCCGTAACGGGTGTCGATGCAGAGAAATGCAAAAAGCAAGATGTACATAACTATCAGGGCGATTCTCCGGAAGAGAATTTTACTTCTACAACCTGTGATTTTGATTCTTTCACGAGCCTCAAACAAGGCGGATTTATACAGGATATCTGGACAAATGATACGTCTCTGGAAGATGCTTCGTACCTGAAGTTAGACTTTACGGCAGACGCTGAGGCCATGAAGGAACAGGATAGGATGCAGAGACTGTTTAAAATCAGGGCAACTACCAGCCATTTCTTTACCGGACAGACGTATTCCATTTTTGCAGGCAATGCCACAGGTTTGGACGGAACCTATACGGTCTATGTACCGTTAAAAACAATGTTTGATTTTATCAACAGTGATGAGGAGATTTCCTCGATTGACCTTTACTTTGCACAGGCAGAGCCAGCGATTACCCTGACGGGGCTTACGCTCTTAACAGAAGTCACTCCGGAGGAACAGCAGGCAAGACAGCAACTGGCACAGTCTATTGAGGAAGCTGCAGGAATGGATCTGACCGCTTATACGGAAGACAGCGCCGCCAACCTGAAGAACGCATTGGAGGCAGCAAAAGCCATTGACGAAAACGCATCTGCGGAGGAAGTCACTCAGGCATTAAATGCCCTGCGCGACGCAATAAGCGGACTGGTCAAAAAGTCGGAAGCAACATCATCACCGGCACCTGGCACAAATAATACGCCAGCACCCGGTACAAGCAATACGCCGGCTCCCGGTACAAACAATACACCGGCTCCGGGCGGAAACAATACACCGGCTCCGGGCGGCAATCAAAACCAGGATACGGTTCAGACAGACGGTCTTGCAACAGGAAAAACCTTTACGGCGGGCAGCCTGAAATATCAGGTCACAAAGGCTGCAACCATCACTTCTGTTTCTAAGAAAAAAACGGCGGGAACCGTTACGGTAGTCGGATTGGCAAAGAAGACAGCTTCTTCTGTCAGCGTGAACAATACCGTTACGAACGGAAGCGCATCCTATCAGGTAACCGCTCTTGGGAAAAAGGCATTCCAGAACGCAAAGAAACTAAAGAAAGCGACTTTGGGAAGCAGTATCAAAACAATACCGGCGAGCGCATTTGCAGGATGTAAAAAACTCACCGCAGTAACTGCCGCAGGCGTAATGAAGATTGAAAAAAGCGCATTTAAGGGAGATAAGGCGCTTAAGAAACTGACGTTAAAGAAAAAGCTTGTCTCCGTAAAGAAAGGCGCATTTAAAGGATGCAAAAAGAAGATTAAGGTAAGCGGCGGAACAAAGAAAGTACGCAAAGCAAACGTCAAGAAACTCAAGAAATCCGGTTATAAGAAATTTAAATAAAAACGGTATCTATCCCGTCCCTTAAAGGAATTTACCAAATAGAAAACGCCTCTTTCTCCGGCTGTATGGTCAGAGAAAGGGGCGTTTTTTTTTTATTACAATACGTTTTCTTATTCCTTTGGAAATTTTTTATGTTCTCCGACATATTTATAAGCCGGTCTGATGATTTTTCCTTTATTGACCAACTCTTCCAAACGATGCGCACTCCAGCCTGAAATTCTCGAAACCGCAAACAGCGGTGTAAACAATTCTTCCGGAATCCCAAGCATGGTATAAGTCAGACCGCTGTAAAAATCTACATTGGCGCATATTGGTTTCATAATATGGGAGCGCTGCATCAGAAGTTCCGATGCCACTCGTTCTACCATATCATAGAGTGCAAACTCTTCTTCCATTCCTTTTTCTTTTGCCAGTTTTTTTGCAAAATTCTTTAAAATAACTTCTCTTGGATCAGACAGCGTATATACGGCATGTCCCATACCATAAATCAGCCCGGAACCGTCAAAGGCTTCGCCTTTTAGCACCTGAGTCAGGTATGCTCTGATTTCGTCTTCCTTTGTTACATCCGAACATTTTTCACGCAATTCATGCATCATCTGCTGTACTTTCAAATTTGCACCGCCGTGTCTTGGCCCCTTAAGAGAAGCGACGGACGCGGCAACTGCCGAATAGGTGTCTGTGCCGGATGAAGTCACTACATGATTGGTAAAAGTAGAATTATTGCCGCCTCCATGCTCCGCATGCAGAACCAGCGCAGCGTCTAATACCCTGGCTTCCAGTTTTGTAAACTGCCCGTCCGGCCGGAGCATATGTAATATATTCTCTGCCGTAGAATACTCTTTTTTGGCCGGTTTAATGACCAGACTGTCAAAAAATTTAAAATGACGATAGGCATAATAATTATATACTGCAACTAACGGCAATTTTGCTACAAGCTGCAATGACTGCCGCAAAACGTTAGGAATGGAAATATCATCCGGATTGGCGTCATAGGAGTATAAGGTCAGGATACTCTTTTGCAAACCATTCATTAAATTGGCGCTAGGGGCTTTCATAATAACATCACGGACAAAATGCCCGGATAGCTCCTGTAAACTGCTCCACACCTGTACAAAAGTTGTCAATTGTTCCCTGGTCGGCAGTTTGCCAAACAAAAGAAGATACGTTGTTTCCTCAAAAGCATACCGTTTATCCAGGCCCGAACCTACCAGTTTTCTAATATCATATCCCTGATAATAGAGCCTGCCGTCCGCCGGTTCCTTTACGCCGCGAACGATATTATAGCCAACGACATCTGAAATCTCCGTCAATCCGGTCAATACGCCTTTTCCCGTACTATCGCGCAATCCCCGCTTAACGTCATACTCCTGATATAAATTTAAATCTATGGCGCTGGATTTCATGCAATTTTCCACTAATTCATCAAACTTATTCTCCAGGACTTCATTCAATGCCATCATCGAATAGGTACCATTCATAGCCGATATCTCCCTCTTTCTGTATTTTTAACCTTCCCCACTTTGGGATATCTGTATTGATATATGCAAGCAACAAAAAATGACGCTTCCCTTATATTATCTTAAAGCAAGGGCTGCGTCAAGTTTTGCTCTGCGTCTGTCTGACCGCAGATCTGCCTATGATACACTGCGTGTACGATATTCCAGCCGCAGCCTGTCTGTCAGCAAAGCCATAAACTCAGAGTTCGTGGGCTTTCCTTTGCCTGCACAGACAGTATTTCCAAAAACACTTTCTAACGTTTCGATATTTCCACGGTTCCACGCCACTTCAATCGCATGGCGAATGGTACGCTCTACACTGCTTGCCGTTGTCTTATACTTTTTGGCAATTGCCGGATATAAGAATTTTGTAATATAATGCAGCATATTCCTGTCATAGAACGACATAACGATTCCTTCACGAATATACTGATACCCTTTAATATGCGCCGGGATTCCTATTTCCAACAATATATTGGTAATATCCATTTCCAAATCTCCGGAAAAAAAGCTGCCCATTGATTCTTTGTGGTATACCGTTTTTTTCCGTTCCTCCTTTTCCTCCGGCAACGACATTGCGGAAGAAACCGGCTTCTTGTCTTTCCTGTCGCGCTCTATCAGTTGATAAATCCTTTTGATTAACATTGTATTAGAAACCGGCTTCATCATATAGTAATCCGCTCCTGCCGATACTGCTTCCTCCACCAGATTCTCCATCCGCAGCGCTGTTTCAATAATAAAGATTGGGTTCTTTTCCTGGAAAGCGCCGCTATGAATCTCTTCCAGTATTCCAATTCCATCAATTCCCGGCAATATCATATCCATCACTACAACATCCGGCTTTTCGGAACGAATCGCCTCCAAAGCCTTGCTTCCATTACCGGTTGACAATATAACCTGCATCCCTTTTTCTTCCATTGTTTTTTTCTTACTTTCTCGGTCCTGTAAGCTATTGTCCGCAATAATAACACGAATCTTTGTCTTTTCTGCTTCCATGTTCCCCTTCCTTTCTTTCCGTTCCTGCTTTTCGGACTTCGCCACACCGGCAATGCATTGATTTGTCAAACGCCGTTGCAAAATATCAGCTTACTGCCTTTTTTGCAACTTTTTACTATTATATAACAGTTTCCGGAAAAAAAAGGGAAACCAAATGGAAATATAAGGGAATTTTCCTGTTTTTTTCCAAAAAAATTATATTTTTCCCCAAAAAATTCGGTTTAACTGCCCCATTCGTTCCTCCGCCCAACTATAATCAAGCATATATTCTCCTACAAACTGCCGCCTGGCGTCTTCTTTTCCGTCAAGCAGATCATATAGGTCGCAATGAAATACCTCTGTATCTACTCGCCGAATCCCTCTTGAATGGACTAACATTTCCTGTACTCCGTATTCTTCCAGCTCCTGCATCAGTTTTTTATTGATTTTACTGCACAGATTCTGCGTCGCTTCATCATTCGGTCGTTCCTCCCAAAGCGTACCGATAACCTGATCTGTGTTTACGGTCCCGCCCCGCCTGTCCACCAAAAGAGCTAACAGTTCCTTTGCCTTTGCGCTGTGAAACATAATAGGTTTCCCATCCACAAATACGTCAAAATGCCCGAATGTTTTTACAAAAATTTTCTTTTTCTTCCTTCTGGACAGCAGGACTGCAGACTCAATCGCAAAGAGAAGCTCCTCTTTTGAATACGGCTTGACCAGATATGTAACCGCATGCAGCCGCAACGCTTCCATCACATATTTTTCTGTCTGGGAAATAAACAGGAATAAAATTTCCGAATCCCATATATAAAGTTTTTTTGCCAAAAGAATCCCATTGATATCCTGCAAATCAATTTCTAATATTACCAGATCCACAGGATGTTTCTGCACAAAGGCAAATGCTTCCCTGCCCGTTGAAAAAGTTCCCGCCAGTTCTATCTCATTGATCTTACCGCTCTTGTTTATGAAATCCTGCACTGCATCCGCATCGCTATCAATCAGAATTGCTTTCATTACACTTCCCGTCTCCCGTCAAATTTTCACATTCTCCCCCCTGTTTTTTCCCTTATATTGCTTTTTTCGTCTTTTATAGTAGTAGTTCGATTCCAAAAAGTCAACGCAGTCCCCTTAAGAAACCAGAGATTACTACCTATCATTCCTATTTCGGGCGGAAAATAAAACCTTATCTTGCAAATCTCTTTCCTTTTAGACGTTTTTTACTTGACGAAATGCATAAAATAAGAAATACTAAAGTATTAACAGTAAGTAATTGCGAAAGCGTGCCTGTTTATGGTTTTTGTACAGATTACACAATGAGGTATCCTATTTTGAATCGTTTCGCAATTATCTGAGTATGAGCAGAAATGAAAGGAGAAGCAGTAATGGAACACATTTTTATCAAAGAATTGTTTCAGAATACAGAAAAATATATTGATACCGAAGTTACCGTATGCGGTTGGGTCCGAAGCCTGCGCAGCTCTAAAACGTTTGGTTTTATTTCACTGAATGACGGTACCTTCTTTTTACCGGTTCAGATTGTCTACGACAATACACTGGAGAATTTTGATGCAATCAGCAAATTAAATATCAGCGCGGCGCTTCTTGCAACCGGAACCTTAATTGCAACGCCGGATGCCAAACAGCCTTTTGAAATCCAGGCTTCCCGCATCCAGATAGAAGGAAGCTCCACTCCGGATTACCCGTTACAGAAAAAAAGACATACTATGGAATATTTACGGACAATTCCCCACTTGAGGCCGAGAACCAATACGTTTCAGGCGGTTTTTCGCATCCGCTCCCTGATTGCGTATGCTATTCATAAATTCTTTCAGGAGAGAAATTTTGTCTATGTGCACACGCCAATTCTTACCTGCAGCGACTGCGAAGGCGCCGGCGAAATGTTTCATGTTACAACTTTGGATCTCAATCAGCTCATAATGGCAGGAGAGCCTTCGGTTGACTATTCCAGGGATTTTTTTGGAAAGGAAGTCAACCTGACCGTCAGCGGTCAGTTGAATGGCGAAGCCTATGCAATGGCATTCCAAAATATTTATACGTTTGGTCCGACGTTTCGCGCTGAAAACTCTAACACAGCACGCCATGCGGCAGAGTTTTGGATGATTGAGCCGGAAATCGCATTTGCCGACTTAGAGGATGATATGAAACTGGCTGAAGATATGCTAAAATATATCATATCTTATGTTATGCAGGAAGCAAAAGAAGAATTGGATTTCCTGAACCGCTTTGTTGACAAAGACCTTCTGAATCGCCTGAACCATGTTTTGCACTCTGACTTTGGGCGCATTACCTATACGGATGCGGTTGCAGAATTGGAGAAACACAATGATGCATTCCAGTACAAGGTCCGCTGGGGATGCGATTTGCAAACAGAACATGAGCGTTATTTAACGGAAAAGATTTTTCAACGCCCTGTCTTTGTAACGGATTACCCGAAAGAAATCAAAGCATTTTATATGAAATTAAACGAAGATAAGAAAACGGTTGCCGCCATGGACTGCCTGGTTCCGGGCATCGGAGAAATAATCGGCGGCAGCCAGCGTGAGGATGATTATGAAGTACTTGCAAAGCGTATGGAAGAAGCCGGATTAAATGCTGCAGATTACCGATTTTACACGGATTTGCGAAAATATGGTTCTGCACGCCATGCAGGATTCGGGCTCGGCTTTGAGCGTTGTGTCATGTACCTGACCGGAATGACAAATATCCGTGATGTCCTGCCTTTTCCACGCACTGCCGGAAACTGTATCTTATAGCATTATTTTTCTTCTGCCTGCAACAGATAACCCAGCTTGTATTTGGAGACAATGACAAGCTGGGTTTCTTTTAATAATTTCCGCAGTCGTTTTACAACGGTATCCACAACGCGCATAGACTGCGACTGCCGGTCCGACCATATCTCACGATAGAGAACCTCTCTGGAAACCACGTTCCCAAACTCCCGGTAGAGACGCCTAAATACCAAAAACTCTAATTTCGTCATCACAACCCTGTCATCGCCAACTGTAACCGTATGTATGCTTTCATCGATGGTAACTGTTTTCTTTCCTTCCACAGATGAAAGCTCCTCGGAGACAATCCTTGCGCTAATGCGCGCAACCACCACCCGCATATCCTGTTCCCGTATAAAATAATCGGATACGCCTGACGCAAAGGCTTCAATTTCCTGCATCACATCTTTCTCGGATGCCAAAAGAAAAACGGGCATGGTTAAGTTTTCACATAACTCCTTCAGATTGATTCCGTTTTTTTTCAGTTGCTCTGCAGAAACAATCAATCCGTCCCCTTTTCCAAACGAGTTTTGCTGTTGGATAAGACGTTCCACGCTCTCCACTCCGCGAACGGCTATATTGGCGGGCAACAGTTCTTTCCGTAAATTTTCCTCCCAGCAAATATCGTCGTCCCAAACAAACAGGCATGTTGTCATTCTACCATCAACCCCATTTCCTGCAGTTGTTTTTTTATCTCATATATAGAATCTGGCTGCAAAGAAAAGCGTCCGGTTTTTCTGGTATATACGCCATACTTCTCTAAGAGCTCTATATCGTCTATATCAACTATCATTGTATTGGCGCCGGCCTCAAACGTACGCATCCTGCCACCGCTTAATACACAATCCAGTGACGGCCCGGCAATGATGGATGCATTTGGCAGCATCAGCCTGAGAATCGCCATAATATAGATTGCCATTTCCCCATTTCCGCTTCGTTCCCGCTCAAAAGGCGTATGCGCTGTCGGAATAAATGTTCCAATGTCAATATAATTTGGGCAAAACTCCTTAAGGAACTGAATATCCTCTACGACATTTTCAACCGTCTGATAGGGAAGCCCGACTAAGAAACCGGTTCCCACCTGATATCCCGTCTGTTTCAGCCCCCACAGGCTTTGTCTCCGCAAAAGCGGCGTCATATTGGATGGATAAATCTTTTTAAACTGCAGTTCATTCGCACTTCCCTGCCCCAGTAAATAACCGGATGCTCCAACGTGAAACCAATGACGGAAAGCTTCCTCCGTTTTCTCCCCAACCGCCAGAATCACTTCTGCATCCGGATGGTATTTTTTAATAGCCAGGATCACTTCTGCCATCTGCCGTTCGGTAAAAAAGACATCATATCCACTCTCCAGGAGAAAATGGCGCACCCCCTGCTGCCAAAAATCATGGCAATATTTTAGTATCTGCTGCAAGTTCAGCCGATATCTTTTCGCAAACTGATTTTCCCTTCGGAGACCACAGATCTTACAATTATATTTACAATAGCTGCTAATCGGGATTCTCCCCCAAAGAGTCACTGTATCCCGGTATGTCTTCTGACGCATCATCCGCGCCATTTCAAATAAATACTGCGTTGTCTCCTGATTGCGAAATCTTAACAGTTCCTTCAATTCCTCCGTTTCCAGATTGCCGGTCGCCATCAACTTATTGACCTGGCCGTCCATACACTGTCCCATGAAAGACCTCTTTCCTGATTTTAATCCATTTCATTTTCTGCCTATCCCTGTTTATGCAGCCTCAAACTGATGAAGAATCCCCTGAATCGTAGGATACAGTTCCTTCTTTAGTTCCTCCAGGCTGACCGGCATATGATCTAAGATCACATTGTAGCAGGTTGCGTTAACCAGTTCCACAATCATATAAATCATCAATTCTTTCTGCCGGTATTGCTTCTCGGATTTCTCCAGAATCGCGTCAAACACATCCATATAGTTCTGGTTATCCATCTTTGTAAAACGGATATTGGAAAAAACACCCCAGCTTAAATTTTTGGAAATAAAGCGCAGCAGAGAGGGATTTCTGGCAAGCTGATCGATAATGCAGTCAACTAAAAAAATAACACATTCCTCAAAGGAAAAAAACCGTTCCTTTGACAGCCATTGGTTTAATTTTTGATTTGCAATCTCAAAAATACCGTTTGCCTGCTGTGCAATCAGGCAGTCCTGAATCTCATACTTATCCTTAAAATATAAATAAAAGGTGCCTTTCGCCATTTTGGCGCAGTTGACAATTTCCGCTACCGAAGTATTGTCAATCCCCTTTTCCGTAAACAGTTGGAAAGCAGAGGTCAACAGCGCTTCCTTTTTCTGTTTCTTTTTATCTTCTAATTTTCCCAAAAAATTCTCTCCTTTTATTCTGCCTCTTTCTGGATTTCCTCCGTTGTCAGAATGAATTTTACCCTGCCGTCCATATTTTCTGAAATTCCGGAAAAGCTCTTATAATCTTCCGCTGCCGTCTGTAAAGATTCTACGGTATCCTTTAATGCGCTTCCACCTTCCAGTAAATCTGTCACTGTAGCCGTCAGCTTATCAACGCCCTCTTCCTTAAATTCTGTCATTCCATCATACAAATCGACTGCGCCGTCTGCCAACTGCTCGATTCCATCGGATACCTGACCGGTCTTTCCTGTCAGAGTTTTCACTCCCTGATACAGCTTAACGCTTCCGCTTGCCAGCGTACTTGTCGCCTTCCGGAAATCTCCACTGCTTGCTGTCAGCTTTTTGGAATTCTTTTTGACCTTGCCGGAATTGGAAGACAATACATCTGCCGCATCTGACAGCTTTTTATTGTTGGCGGTAATCAGCTTCCCGTTCTTATACAGCAGGTTCAGATTGGATGAAATCTGGCTAATACTTGATTTTATCTGATTACTTGCCTCCATCAGGGCGGTTTTTTTGCTGCGGAGCGTCTTTGCATTCTCTGCTATTGCTTTGGCGCTCTGGTCTAACTGGTGGATTCCCGTATACAGATTTTCTTCTTTTGCCGTCGGATCTGTTGCTGCCTCAACTTGCGCCAGCCCGGCAGCCAAATCCTTCTGCCCGTTTCCATCGGCTTCTCCATCGCTCTTGCCGTTTGTAGCCGTGTCAATTCCTGCCGCCAGCTTCTCTGCAGCCTGCATATAGGAAATTGCTCCTTCTGCCGCCTCTGACAGCTTTTTGTATTGCGCCTTTACAGAAGCATCCGTCTCTGCTTCCGCCAGTGCATCGTACTGCTCCTTCATTGTCTGTAATGCTGTAATACACTGACCGGCGTTTTCTTCCTGCTGATGCAGAGCCTGCGCATTGGAATGGATATCCGAAACACCGGATTGTATCTGCTTTAACCCGGCATCTACATCTTCCACTCCCTTTTTCAACGCAGCGGTTCCGTTCGTCATCTGATCCATATTGTCCGCTGATAAAAGCGTATTAACGCCGGTAGTATAGGCGTCCAAACTTGCATGGAAGTCCCCATAGGATTTTGGGAAGCCGGATGCTGCCGAATATAAAGCGCCTACCCCGTCAACCAACTGTTTCGTGCCGGAGCTGTATGTCTTTGTGCTTTTTGCAAACTCTTTCGCGCCATCTACATAAGTATTCACTGCCCCTAACAGCTTATCGGTAGATTTTGTATATTTCTTTGTGGCTTTATGAATCTTCTTGCTGCCGTCCTTTATCTGTTTCACACTGTCTTTCAGCTTATGAATCGCTTTTTCATACGCTGCGAAACTGTCGTCTAATTCCTGTAAGCCGTCCTGAATCTGATCCGAACCATCAACCAACTGTACGGCTGCATCTTTTAATTCTTCTATCTTATTGTCCAAATCCTCTCCCTCGGAAAGGCTGCCGAAATCCATATCAGAAAAAAGACTGGATGTCGCCATGGTATAAGAGGCTCCCATTTCAAAGTCCGTAACATCTGCCGTAATCGTAACGGAATCTGTGATTTTCTCTTCTATTTTATCTGCATCCAGTGAAACTTCATCCCCAAAGTCAATACCGTCAAGGTCTAAAGATTCTTTTAAGCCCGGCATACCGTATGCCACTACGATATCATTGTCCCCCTCGGATAAAATCTGCCCATGGTCAATCTGAACATTGGAAAACTTTTCTACCGGAAGAATCATTCCGGTTGCCATCAGAAACGGAGTATATACTTCCTTCTTTGTACCATCCTCTGTTTCCATGGTAGAAACAGACGTATTCTGATATTGAATGCATATTTTCAAAGCGCCGCTCTTACCTGCTAATTCCTCCGGAGCTATTTCCTTTCCATCCAATGTATACGTAATCTCCATGCCGACCGGAAGTTCTTCCTGTGTCGTTCCCTGATAATAGATGTCCTGCTCCTTTGCATCCCATGTCATTGCTTCCCCGTTCTGCGTAAATGTTTCATCCCCTTTGGTATTCTGTATATTTTCCAGATTGGATACGTCCTCCAAAGCGCCGTTAATTCCGGAACCTTTTAACCAATCCGATACAATGACCTCTTTTTTCTTTCCGGAAGCATCTAACGTCGCATATACGGATTCTTCTTTCGTAATGCCGGAAATTTTACGCTTCTGTTCCACACGATTTGAAATTTCCTGCGCAGCAACCGTTACTGCGCCCGCTGCAGCTTTTGCCGCCGCAAATGTATGGGAAGCATATTCCACGCTTCCCAAAAGAAGACCGGAAGCAATCAGACAACTTACACTAACAGATACTACTCTTTTCATAGACTTTCTCATAATATCAAATCCCTTCTATAAATAATAATCTTTTATTTTTCTCCTGCTGCAATCCTAATTTGCTCTTTATCCCGCTGATGTACCTTTTCTTTTATCATATTCCAGGTAGAACGGATAATCAATCCGTCAAATACCCAAAGCATCGCCGGCAGGATACAGATAACGACTACCATGCTGATCACGGAGCCTCGTGATAACAGTGTACAGATGGAACCAATCATATCAATCCTGGAATAAATGGCAACGCCGAAAGTCGCGGCAAAGAAGCAGAAGCCACTTGTCAGAATCGACTTGATGGATGCCTTATGCGCAATGAGAATCGCATCTTTCTTGTTTCTTTTTTGTATCACGCGTTCCTTCTCATATCGGCTTGTTATCAGAATGGCATAATCTACCGTCGCTCCCAGTTGAATCGTTCCAATGACAATACTTGCCACAAACGGCAGAGGAGTGCCGGTATAATATGGAACCGCCATATTGCAGGCAATGGCAAACTCGATAACGGCTACCAGTATGATCGGTATGGATATGGATTTAAAGGTCAGCATAATAATCAAAAAGATTGCCATGATAGAAATATTGTTGACATTTGCCAGATCAATATTGGTCACATCTGACAAATCCTTCATCAGCGGAGCCTCGCCGATTACCATTCCTTCCTTTTGATAACCCTTGACAATTTCATCAATAGCATGAATCTGCGTATTGGATTCATCTGTCGCAGAAGCATAATCCGAACAGACAAATTCCATTTCATATTGGTCTGTTTTCAGCATTCCCTTAACATCTTCCGGCAACAGGGAATCCGGAAGGTTCGGTCCAAAGAGGGAATCTAAGCCAAGCACCCACTTAACGCCGTCTGTCTCTTCTATCTGCTTCAACATCCTGTTCTTTTCCTTTGCACTTAGTCCATTCTTTAACAGTACCATATGAACCGTACTCATATCAAAATTTTCTTTCAGCTTTTCATTTGCTTTTGCACTTGGAATGTCCTTCGGCAGCGAGGTGTCCAGATTGTAATAAATCTCATAGTGATGATTGCCATATACTGCCGGAAATAAAATCAATGCAAACAAAAGCAATGCAATCCAATGATGTTTCACAATAAATCCGGAAATGGCATCCAGCGGCGGAATCAACGCCTTATGTGATGTTTTCTCTATTGCGCCGTCAAATGTCAGAATCAGCGCCGGAAGAACCGTGACGCAAAGGATAACGCCAATGACAACGCCTTTTGTCATAACAATGCCAATATCCATACCCAGTTTATATGTCATAAAGCAAAGCGCAATAAAACCGGCAATGGTCGTCAGCGAACTGCTGGAAACGGACTTAAAGGTATTTGAGATGGCATGCGCCATGGCGCGTTTCTTCTCTCCCGGAAACCGCTTCTTATTGGCTTCATAGCTTTCCAAAAGGAAAATAGAATAGTCCATGGTCACCGCTAACTGCAGCACCGCCGCCAAAGCCTGCGTAATATAGGAAATCTCGCCCAGGAAAATATTACTTCCCAAATTAAACAAAATGGAAATGCCGATTGTCAGCAAAAAGATGACCGGCGCTACCAACGAATCCATCGTAATCAGTAGAACGATTAGGCACAGGACTGCGGCCACCACGACATAGACCGGCATTTCCTGCAGCGCCAGATTTCTGATATCCGTCACAACGCCTGACATGCCGCTGGCATACACATTTTTGGTAACGGTTGACCGTATCTGGGTAATTGCTTCCATCGTCTCGTCAGATGAAGTTGTAGAATCAAAGAGGGCAATCATCATCGTTGCATCTCCATGGAAAAAGGCGTCCCGCAAATCTCCCGGAAGCATTTCCACAGGGATGTTTGTATCTAACATGTCGTCATACCAAAGTACATCCTTTACATGGTCGATTTTTTCAACCTGCTCTTCCAGATGAACTGCTTCCTTCATCGTCATATCGTCCACCACAATCATGGAAAATGCGCCCATGCCAAACTCATCCACCATAATATCCTGTCCCTCCACAGTCTCCAGCGACTTTGGCAGATAGCTTAGCACATCATAATTAACACGCGTACTAATATAACCAATCACTGCCGGAATCAAAAGAAGAACGGTAAAGAATAAAATGATATTTTTGTGCTTTGTAATCCATTTTCCGATTTTAATCATTATATCCCGCTTCCTTTCTTAATGTACAAAATGACCTTTGGTCATTTTTCTTTCTGTACAATATCATACTCCGAAAATGACCAAAGGTCAATATTGATTTTTATTTTTTTATTTTGCTTTTTATTTTGCCAAAAGCATCATGATTTCATTACTTCTGGCAACAAACTCCGTCATTTCCTCTGCCGGAAGCGGTCTGTGCGCAAGCATAGCCAAATCATACAACTGTTTACAGAACAGATCTGTATGCCCGCCTTCTTTATTCTCCAGAATATACTGTACCAACTGGTTGCCTGCATTCAGCACCAGGGTTTCTCCGCCGCCAAACATATCCATATCCGCACCGTTACCGCCCATGCTGTACATTTTCATCATATCCTGCATGCGGCGCGTCTCTTCTGAAAGCGTCATCATGGAAGAAATGCTCTCATTCTTCAGTTTCTCTACCTTGACCTCTAACTGCTCCTTGCCAAGCGCTTTTCTAAAGATTTCCGTCAAAGCTTCTGTCTGCTCTTTCAGGGTATCGGCATCCGCTTCCTCTGTCATGGTATCGTTCAAATCAGAATCGATACGCTGGAATTTTACCTTCAGAGCACCCTGCTCTAACATTGTAATAAATGGCTGGTCAATCGTATGCCTTAAAATGACAGCGTCAATTCCCTGCTCCCGGAACAGATTGACATATTGGCTCTGCTGCTGCATATCGGTAACATAATATACCGTTGTCGGCGCTTCTTCGGTTTCGCCATCCGACGTGTCTGCTTCCGAATCTGTCTTTTCTTCTGTCTCTTCCTTTGCTTCGCAAGCAGTCTCCTTCTCCTCTGTCTCGTCAGCAGGAGCCCCCTCTGCTTTCTTCCTTGCTTCTACATATTCCGGCAGGGTAATATACTTGTCCTCCAGATTTTTAAAGATCAGGAATTCCTCCATTTTCTCCTTAAACTTCTCATCCTTCAAGCAGCCGTATTTAATAAACGGACTGATATCTTCCCAATACTTTTCATAATTCTCCCGGTCTACCTTATACATACCGGACAGTTTATCGGCAACTTTCTTTGTAATATAATCTGAGATTTTTTTCACAAATCCGTCATTCTGCAGAGCGCTTCGGGAAACATTTAATGGAAGGTCAGGACAGTCAATCACACCCTTTAAGAGCATTAAAAACTCTGGAATCACTTCTTTAATATTATCTGCAATAAATACCTGATTGTTGTACAGCTTGATTACGCCTTCCAGATTATCATACTCTGTATTTACTTTCGGGAAATACAAAATTCCTTTTAAGTTAAACGGATAATCCATGTTCAGATGAATCCAGAAGAGCGGTTCTTTATAATCGTTGAATACCTTGCGGTAAAATTCCCTGTATTCCTCATCCGTGCAATCATTGGGATGTTTCAGCCAAAGCGGCATCGTATCGCTGACAGACACCGGACGCTTGTTAATCTTAACCTTTTCCTTCCGCGGAGAAATCTCTACAACTTCCTTCTCTCCATTCTCATTCTCGCGTTCCTCCGTCTTGGCTTCTTCTACGATATTTTCTACAACAACATCATCATCACGCAGATCCTCTGCGTCTATTGTCTCATATTCCTGTTCTGCATTTGCTTTTGACAGGAAAATCTCTACCGGCATAAAAGAACAATACTTATTTAACACTTCACGGACACGGAACTCATTGGAAAACTCTAAGCTGTCCTCTGATAAATACAACGTAATCGTCGTACCAATCACATCTTTTGTGCCGTCTGACATTTCAAATTTGATACCGCCTTCTGACTCCCAGTGGACAGCCTCTGCACCCTCCTGCCATGACAAAGTATCAATTGTCACACGGTCGGCTACCATAAAAGCAGAATAAAAACCGAGTCCAAAATGACCGATAATCTGTTCCTCGTTCGTCTTATCCTTATATTTTTCCAGAAAAGCCGTAGCTCCGGAAAACGCCACCTGATTGATATATTCGCTGACTTCCTCTTCCGTCATACCAATACCGGTATCGGTAAACGAAATGGTCTTTTCCTCCGGATCAACCACTACCTGAATCTCCGCCTTATAATCCTCCGGGAAAGCATACTCTCCCATAATCTCTAACTTCTTTAACTTTGTAATTGCATCGCAGCCATTCGAAATCAACTCACGGATAAAAATATCGTGGTCGGAATAGAGCCACTTTTTAATGATCGGAAACATATTTTCAGATTCAATTGACAAACTACCTGTTCTACTCTGCATTTTTCATCCTCCTGCCTGTTTTATTATTATTGTAGTTAGCAATCATCTTGATTGAGTGCTAACAATCTATGTTACCTATCATAATACGCTTTTTTTTAAAAGTCAAGAGGGGATGTGGATTCTTTTTACACCAAATTATCTCCTGCAGATGTAAATAACATATCCCACATAAACAGCAAGCATTACAACGCCCTCCCAGCGCACCAGCTTTTTTTGGCTCCATCCAAACAGCCAGATTAACAGGCTGGTAACTAGCAGTACAAATATATCAATGATATTTTCCCCCACAAAAGTTATCGGGGAAATGGCTGCCGCAATCCCCAAAACAAAAAGGATATTAAAAATGTTGGAACCAATCACATTGCCAAGCGCCATGTCCACTTCATTTTTTCTTGCTGCGACTACAGATGTGACAAGCTCCGGAAGGCTTGTGCCGCAGGCAACAATCGTCAGGCCAATCAGATTTTGTGATAACCCAAAGAAAGCCGCAATATCCGACGCTGAATTGACAACCAATCTGCCCCCGGCAACAATCGCCGCAATACCTCCGACAATATAAAACAAACACTTCCACAACGGAAGAATTTTATACTCCTCATCCTCCTGCATTTTCTCCGCTTCCCTTGCCTTGCGAGCAGACCAGAGCATCCAGAAAATAAAGAAAAGAAACAAAAGGAGTAAAATACAGCCCTCCAAACGGCTTACAAACATCTCCGTCCCGCCAAAGGCCATTAAGAGTAAGGCAATCATAACAGAAAACGGAAATTCCCTTTTCAAAGTAGATTTCTGTACCGTCAGCGGGCAAAACAATGCGCAGACGCCGCATACCATCAACAAATTAAAAATATTGGAACCAACCGCATTACTGACCGCTAACTCATTTGCTTTAGCCAGGGCCGCACTGACGCTGACAGAACACTCCGGCAGGCTTGTACCCATCGCCACAATCGTCATTCCGATAATGAAAGACGGAACGCGCAGACGTTTTGCAACGCTTGAACTTCCTTCTACAAAAAAGTCCGCTCCCTTAATCAACAAAATAAAACCAATCACTAATAATACATAATCCATAGCTATCTCTCCTCTTTCTTCCTCGATACAATCTATATGCGGGGATTAAAACGATAATACCCCCAAATGCTCTAACAGAATCTTGATTCCCAATACGATCAGAATCATGCCCCCGGCAATCTGCGCCTTCTTCTCATATCTGCTCCCAAAACAAAATCCCACAAAGACGCCCGCAATGGAAAGCAAAAAGGTCGTCATGCCAATCAGCAGAACAGACATCCCAATATTTGTTCCCGGTAAAAGCGCAAATGTAATCCCAACGGCGAGCGCATCAATACTGGTAGCAACTGCAAGCAGAAAAAGCTGTCGGAGCCTTAACGCATCCTCCTGTTCCATAACCTCCCTTTTCTCCTTCCGGCTCTCCCATATCATCTGTCCGCCAATAAAGGCAAGCAGGCAAAAAGCAATCCAGTGGTCAAAATCCACAATATATTCCTGAAAGCGAGAGCCCAGAAGCCAGCCAAGCCAAGGCATAAACGCCTGAAAGCCCCCAAAAAAGAAAGCAATGATAACAGCATTCCTGATCTGCAGCTTTGGCATGGCAAGCCCCTTACAAACGGCAACTGCAAATGCATCCATTGACAAGCCGACTGCAATCAGCAGTAATTCCATCATTCCCATAAATATTCCTCCCAATTCTTTTCGAAAAAGAGGTACTTTCCCGCGACAATTTTCCACAAAAAAATCAGATACTGCTGTACCTGATTCCATAAACCCAGACACAGCAAAGCACTGTGCACGAGTCTTGTTATTTAAGATTAAGCCAGGCCGTCCGGCCGAGTTTGTTGGCTTAGCCACGCTCATACGCTAACTACTCCCTCATTGCCATTCCAGTATACCAAAAGGAACTGCTTCTGTCAAATAAAACAGAATACGCTAAAATATATTTTTTTACAAGAATATACTTTTCTTTTCCATCTAACTGATATATAATTATGAAACAGAAAGATTTCAAAATGAATGATAATTGTTATTCATAGATGTGAGAAAAGTAAAGGAGACAGCCGTATGCTTTCTGATGTTTTATATTACAAAAATTACAGCGCGCCGGCCGATGTATGCGCCATAGTCATCTGCCTGATATACTGGATACTGCTGAATTCCACTTATACCATTAAGCAGAAGAACCTGTTTGTATTCAAATCAGCTACTCTTTTGATTACCCTTTCTGCAACTTCCAGTATATTTTATCATTATCTGATGGAACATATTCAGGCGATTTATGTGATTCCTATTTATATATTGAGGAATTTATTATATATTTCCCTGATTTTAACGTTTTGCATTTTTTGTATTTACCTCAAGAACCTCATTAATCTTATCGGAAGGGGAAAACGGATACTGGACATTGCCATTTGGTCTGCATTTGGTCTTTTTGTGTTGTTGGAAATTTCCTCTCCTTTAACAAAATTGGTATTTTATATTGATTCCGGTTTAAACATCCATCAAAATTTTTATTTAGACTTTTTTCACTTTTTCTATATCTACTATTTCTGCATCATTGCTTTTTTACTGTTTTTATACAGGAAAAAATTTATTGCCAAGACATTTCAATGCATTCGGAACGTTATGCTTTTATCCGGTCTGGTCATAGTGATATCTTCTCTTCACCTGCAGACCTCCTATCTTTGCATCAGTTTTACTTTTCCGGTATTGGCAGTATTATTTTTGTTTCACCATAACTCCTATGATATCAATCTGGGAACCCTGGATCAATATTCCTTCAATGCGTATATTGAGGAATTAAAGAATCGGAAATTTTCTATGATCTGCCTCTATCTGGAAGAGCTGAATATGAAAAGCGCAAAAAAGATGTCGCAGAGTTTTATCCGTTTCAATGAGAAATATTTTAAAAACTCCTGTATGTTCCGCATTCGAAACGACAAATTTATTATTGTTTATGAGGATGAACTGAATCCCGATTCAGAACGTCTGTTTCCTATTTTGATTGAGGATTTTGACAGGCTTTATCAGGAATATAAAATTGATTACAAAATTGTCCTGATTCATTCCGATATCATCCTTCAAGAGGGCGATGATTATCTGGCACTGGATGAATTTATTGAAGACCAGCTCCCTGCCAACAGCGCATATCACTGTAAAAACAGGGATATGGAAGATTATTTAAAATCTGCTTATATTTTAAGTGAATTGAAAGACATTCACAAAAATTTAAACCTGGACGATCCACGTGTAAAAGTATTCTGCCAACCGGTCTTAAATACGAAACATAATGTCTTTAATTCGGCAGAAGCACTGATGCGTCTTCATTTAAAAGAAAACGGCATTGTTTATCCCGAT
The DNA here is from genome assembly GCA_947630925.1 of uncultured Lachnospiraceae bacterium. GTDB lineage: Bacteria > Bacillota > Clostridia > Lachnospirales > Lachnospiraceae > Butyribacter. The sequence continues at coordinate 244,823 of CANRJM010000001.1, read as the reverse complement.
CTTTTTATCCCGCTTGCAGAAAAACACGGATATATCCATACACTGAGTAAAATCATCCTGAATAAGACCTGTCAACAAATTCGTGAATTTGAAAAAAAGGGATATTTGATCAATCGGATTTCCGTCAACTTTTCTATTGTAGAACTGAAGGATAAAGATTTCTGTAAAGACGTAATCCACATTATCCAAAAGAATCATATCGAATTTCATAAGATTGCGATTGAATTGACAGAAAGTCGAAACGAACAGGATTTTGAAATGGTAAAAGCGGTCATGTTACAGCTACAGAATCTTGGCATTAAATTTTACCTTGACGACTTCGGCACCGGCTATTCCAATTTTGAGCGGATTACCAGTCTGCCCATCGATATTATAAAATTTGACCGGTCCATGACGCGTCTTGCCGGAAAAAACGAGGCATCCAGAGCATTGGTTGGAAGTTTTTCCGATATTTTCCAGAAATCAAACTATCAAATCCTATTTGAAGGCATTGAGGATGAAGAAACCGAAAATCATTGTCTGAAGATGAACGCCGCTTTTTTACAGGGATATAAATATTCCAAACCGATTCCAATGGAACAACTACAGAATTTTCTTGCAAAAGAATGATAAAAGGAGGGAAATGCAAAAACGTTTCCCTCCTTTTATTTTCTCTCTTATGGCGTCGCAAAAACGGCGTATATTGTCTTTCTTACTTCGCTACAATATTTACAATTCTTCCCGGCACATAGATTTCCTTTATGATATTTCCGGATAATTTTTCTCCCAAAACTTCTTTGGCTTTTGCCAAAACTTCTTCCTTTGGATCTTCTTTTCCAATAGAAAGCGTTGCTTTCGTCTTCCCGTTAATCTGAACAGCGATTTCTACCGTTGATTCTATCGTCTTTGCTTCCTCATAATCCGGCCATGTCTGCTGATACAACCGCTTCTCTCCCCCTAAAATACTCCATATCTCTTCTGTGATATGAGGCGCTACCGGATGGAGCAGGGTAATCAGCGTCTTATACTCTCCCTTAGTAACGGCTTTTTTCTTATAAAATTCATTGAGCAGCGCCATCATAGCCGCAATCGCAGTATTAAATTTCATATTTTCAAAATCACTGCTTACCTTCTTTATGGTCTGATGCATCTTCGTTTCCAAATCTGCAGAATACCCTTCTTCCTCTGTCACAATAGTCTGCAACTTCCACACGCGGTCGAGGAAACGGCGGCATCCTTTTACGCCGTCATCTGACCAGGATGCGCTTAAATCAAATGCGCCGATAAACATCTCATACGTGCGTAACGTATCTGCTCCATATTCACGGACAATATCGTCAGGATTGACTACATTGCCGCGGGATTTACTCATTTTCTCTCCATTTTCCCCAAGAATCATTCCGTGCGAAGTACGCTTCTGGTATGGTTCCGGTGTCGGTACAACCTTCTGGTCATAGAGAAATCTATGCCAAAAGCGGGAATATAACAAATGCAGCGTCGTATGCTCCATACCGCCGTTATACCAGTCAACCGGCAGCCAATATTTCAGGGCTTCCTGACTTGCCAGAGCTTCTGTATTGTTTGGATCCGTATATCTCAAGAAATACCAGGAAGAACCTGCCCACTGCGGCATCGTATCCGTCTCGCGTTTTGCAGGGCCATGGCAGCATGGGCAGGTTGTATTTACCCAATCTGTCATAGCAGCAAGAGGCGATTCGCCGTTATCGGTCGGCATATAGCTGTCAACCTCCGGCAGCAGCAGCGGCAGTTCACTCTCATCCAATGGCACAAAACCGCATTTCTCACAATGTACGATTGGAATCGGCTCTCCCCAATATCTCTGTCTGGAGAAAACCCAGTCCCTCAGTTTATAATTTACCTTACGATGGCCAATCTTTTTCTCCGTCAAAAAGTCTTTTACCTTTTCTTTCGCTTCCTCCACACGCAAGCCTGTCAGAAAACCGGAATGAATCATTCTTCCGGTCGCCACATCAGTAAAAGCTGCCTTTTCAATATCAACCGGTCCTTCTTCTCCCTCAACCACCTGTATCATCGGAAGATGGAACTTTTTGGCAAATTCCCAGTCACGGTCATCATGCGCCGGCACTGCCATAATTGCGCCGGTGCCATATGTCATCAGTACATAATCGGAAATCCAGATTGGAATTTGTGTATCATTCATCGGATTGATGGCTTTTAAACCATCAATGACCACACCGGTTTTCTCCTTTGCAAGCTCCGTACGTTCAAAATCGGATTTCTTTGCGGCCATCTCCCGATATGCTGCAATCTCATCCCAATTTGCGATTTCTTCCCGGTACTTATCTATAATTGGATGTTCCGGCGAAACTACCATATAGGTTGCGCCAAACAATGTGTCCGGCCTGGTCGTATATACGCGGAGTTTATCTTCCTTCCCTGCAATCAAAAAGTCTACCTCCGCTCCCTCGGAACGGCCAATCCAATTTCTCTGGGAAGTCTTTACCCGTTCAATGTAATCAACATCCTCCAGACCTTCCAGCAGCTTATCTGCATAATTAGTGATTTTAAGCATCCACTCGCTTTTTACTTTACGGACTACTTCAGAGCCGCAGCGTTCGCATACGCCATTGACTACTTCTTCATTGGCAAGCCCAACCTTACAGGACGTACACCAGTTAATCGGCATTTCCTTTTTGTATGCCAGTCCCGCCTTAAAAAGTTTTAGGAAAATCCACTGCGTCCACTTATAATATTCTGGGTCCGTTGTATTGATTTCCCGTTCCCAGTCAAAAGAATATCCAAGAGAACGTAACTGTTCCTTAAAACGCGCCACATTATTCTTTGTTACGACTTTTGGATGTATTTTATTTTTAATTGCATAATTCTCTGTCGGAAGTCCAAACGCATCCCATCCCATCGGATAAAGCACGTTATATCCCTGCATCCGGCGTTTCCGCACAACAATATCCAATGCCGTATATGGTCTTGGATGACCTACGTGAAGTCCCTGTCCGGAAGGATATGGAAACTCCACCAATGCATAAAATTTTGGCTTAGTGTAATCATTCTCCGTCCGAAACGCCTTTTCTTCCTCCCATATCTGCTGCCATTTTTTCTCCACTGTGTGGTGATTGTACATTTCTGCCATAATTCTCCCCGTTTCTGCGCCATTGCTCTTTCTTTCAGCAAAGCCGTATCTACAGCGCATGTACGGCTTTACCTCCTTAACTGCTAAAGTGCCATGGTAAAATAAACCATAGCACTTTAAATTTTACTAAATTCATGGAATTTGTCAATTCCCTACTTCGGCCATGCCGTTTCCTGCTCCCGCTTCTGGTGAGCCTTATCGCGCATATGGTTCAGGCGTGCAACAATATACTCCAACTGCTCGTCCTGTTTGTCCATCTGCTCTTTTAAGCCCTCTACTGCTTTTAATAACGCATCCAGCTTTTCTTCCTGATTCATGTGTGATATCCTCCTTTCTCTTCCTTTATTTTAATAATCCCGCCATACAGCCGCACAAAATCCCCGCCGCTGCTCCTACAAGCACATCCTTAGGAAAATGAACGCCTGCTATCACACGGAGGATTGCCAAAACAATCCCCATCAAACAAATCCATTCTCCCAACAGCGGATAAAACCAATATAATGTACTGCCTATGACAAAGATTGAAAAAACATGACGGCTCGGAAAGGATTTTCCCTTTGTTTCCTTTGGAAATAGCGGCTGAAAACCATAGATTTCATAAGGGCGTTCTGCCTTCCACCAATTTCTGAAACACGATACTACGAAAATAGAGACTGCCGGCACCAGGCAGATCAAAAAAGCCTGTTTTCCTTTCCCCCTCCAAACGCTGACGAATAATGCCGCTGCATAGAAAATAGCGGTCAAAACCGTAACCGTTTCTCCTAAATTCCGAATGACCGTAACTCCATACCGCATAGAACGGATTTTTTGAAACATCCTTTCATAAGCTTCTTTCGTCATACGCCTGATTCTCCGTTTTCCGTCTGTACGGCCGCTGAAATATTCAGGCCAAGTTCCTCTAACTGCTTGTCGTTTACTGCATTTGGCGCATCGGTCATCAGGCAGGAAGCATCCTTTACCTTTGGAAATGCAATGACATCACGAATACTATCCTGCTTTGCCAACAGCATGATCAGACGGTCGAAACCATAGGCAAGTCCCGCATGAGGAGGGACGCCGTATCGGAAAGCGTCTAACAAAAATCCAAACTGTTCCTGCGCCTTCTCCGGCGTAAAACCTAACGCTTCAAACATTGCTTCCTGCACATCATTCTGATGGATACGAATGGAACCGCCTCCAAGCTCTGTACCGTTTAGTACAATATCATATGCCCTGGCACGAACTTTTTCCGGATGCGTCATAAGGAGCGGAATATCCTCTTCCATTGGCATGGTAAACGGATGATGCATCGCCACATACCGCTCCTGTTCCTCAGAATATTCAAACTCCGGAAATTCTGTAATCCATAAAAATTGATATTCATTTTTATCTAACAAATCCAAATTGCGCGCAAGTTCCAGACGAAGGTTCCCCAGCACATCATAAACGACTTTATTTGTATCGGCTGCAAAAAGCAGCAAATCGCCCGGTTTCCCTTCCATTGCCTGAATCAAAGCATCTAACTCTTCCTGCGTCATAAATTTGGCAAAAGAGGATTTGCAGGTGCCGTCCTCATTGATTGCCAGATAAGCAAGTCCCTTTGCGCCAAAATCTTTTGCATATTGGACCAACGCGTCTATTTTCTTACGCGGCATATTTCCCTGTCCCTGTGCGTTGATACCGCGAACGGAGCCGCCTTGTTCCAACGCGCCGGTAAATACGCCAAATCCGCAGCCCTTTACCACATCAGACACATCATGAAGCTCCATACCAAAACGGAGATCCGGTTTGTCCGAACCGAAACGGTCCATTGCTTCCTGCCATGTCATCCGTCTCATCGGAAGTTCTATATCCACATCTAATATTTCTTTAAATATCCTCTGGAGCAGACGCTCATTGACCTCCATCACTTCTTCCTCATCCACAAAGGAAAGTTCCATATCGACCTGCGTAAACTCCGGCTGTCTGTCGGCACGGAGATCCTCGTCCCGAAAACATCTTGCGATTTGGAAATAGCGGTCGTATCCCGAACACATCAGAAGCTGTTTAAAAATCTGCGGCGATTGCGGCAACGCATAAAAATTCCCCGGATGGACACGGCTTGGAACGAGATAATCTCTTGCTCCTTCCGGCGTACTTTTCGTCAGCATCGGAGTCTCTATCTCCAAAAAACCTTCCTCCGCCATAAACTGACGAATCAATCCAGCCACCCGGCTTCTCATAATCAAATTGTTCTGCAAATCCGGACGCCGCAAATCCAGATAACGGTATTTTAAACGAAGTTCTTCCTTGGTCTTGCTGCCCGCTTCAATTGGAAACGGAGGCGTCTCGGACTCTGAAAGGATATGGATGCTGTCGGCACGAACCTCAATCGCACCTGTTTTTAAATTCTCATTGACTGCGCCGGAACGTTTCACAACCTTACCCGTTACGGCGATCACAAATTCACTCCTTAATCTTTCCGCCTTTGCAAACCCCTCTGCATGAATTTCTCCCTCTTCGAATATAATCTGCAAAATCCCTGAACGGTCACGCAAATCCACAAAGATAATACTTCCCTTATTTCTCTGCTTCTGTACCCATCCCATAACCGTCACAACTTCGCCGATATTGTCTTCTCTTAACTCCGCACATCTGCATGTACGTTTTAAGCCTTTCATTGATTCTGCCATGTTTTCCTCATTTCTGCGCTGCTCTTTTACGCATCACTGATGTTTGTGGCAAGCAGCGCGCAGACACAAACCGATTGAGTGATAAATTTATTTTTTCCTTTTGTCAGTTGCTTCCAATTCATATAAAAAGTATGATACAACGAATTTGCTATTTAAGCAAGTTCCTCTGCAAGAATTAAGGGATTAAAAGTTTCATTTCCCCTTCAAATACCTGAAGCGCCTTTTTTTGTTCGGGATACATTATCTTTCTCATCTGTCCCATCCCTATTTTAAATACCTGATTGTGTACCACGCGCTGAAACGCCAGAAACACTCTCATATCATAATCTTTTACCTCGTCTATCATAATCTCCAACGCTGATTTCGGGTCAAATGCCTTACGGTAACTACGGTCTGCCGTCAAAGCAATAAAAACATCACAAACACGGAGGATCCGCGCCATCCACGGAATATTATCCCCCCGCAGATTATCCGGATATCCGGAACCGTCATAATTTTCATGATGATAATAAACGGCTCTTGCTATCTCATCCTGATAACCGGCATCCATAATAATCTCATAGCTTTGCGCCGTATGCTGCCTGACATATTTCATCTGCTCTACCAGCAGGCCATCCTCTGCATAGAGATATTTGGTCAGTTTCAGTTTTCCAATATCATGAAGAATGCCCGCCAAAGTAATATCCTTGCAGAACTCTTCTGTTTCCCCTAATTCTTTCGCTATCATTCTCGCCAGATTGCTTACCTCAACGCCATGGCACATTTCCTCGCATACCGTATTTCTGATATGCTTCGGAATCCTATCAGAGGTTTCTAATTTCTTTGTGTACTCTTCCATCCGTCCACCTCTCTAACACAAAATTCCCTTTTTTCTCTCAATCATTTCATCTATTCTACTAATGTAGTCTGTTATACTCTTGACATTTTCGATACGGCTGACAATTTTCTTTTCCGGATGATAAATCTTGGTAGAAGCTCCTGCGCCAACTGCCAGAATCGTCTGCAATTCCTCCATAATCAAAATATTGTACAGACATTCCTTTCCCTTTCTGGCAAACCCAATATTTTCCTGACCGGAACTGCCAAAATGTCCGGCCGAATTTTTTTGCCGGTACATATAGTACGGCCGATATCCTTTCTCCCGTGCAAACGTCTGCGCCATCTTAAGCATTTGCTCCATCCGGCAGCCTCTCAGCTCTTCCTCTGCTGCAAAATCGCCGGACGACTCTAACATCCCCCGCAGGCCGGAAGCTCTCTTAATGACCAGTGAATGCACTGTAAGGCTATCCGGATCTAACTGCCCAATCTGCTCTAACGTATCTGCAAAGTCCTCCGTTGTCTCTTCCGGCAGTCCAACAATTACATCCATATTAATATCCGTAAATCCTAATTCCCTCGCTGCCTGGAAAGCCTGTTTGGTATCCTGTACCGTATGTTCCCGTCCAATCCGTTCTAACGTCTCCTGCCGCATCGTCTGCGGATTGATGGAAATTCTGGTTACCCCGTAATCACGCAGAATCACAAGTTTTTCTGCCGTTATACTGTCCGGACGCCCCGCTTCTACCGTAAACTCGCAGGATTCCCCCTGTGGAAAATATTGTCTCACACAGGCAAGTAATTCTTTGAGCTGTTCTTCATCCAACGCAGTCGGCGTTCCGCCGCCGACATATATGCTGTTTAACCGGCGTCCTCTGGCTTGCGCGGCGACTGCTTTGATTTCTTTTTTTAACGCCTGCAGATACGTTTCTTTCAAATGTCCAAATTGCTGCAATGGGTATGAGGGGAAAGAGCAATAGAGACATGTCGTCGGACAAAATGGAATGCCAATATAAAGACTACAGCATGCCTGAACCTCTTTTCCTCTTAAAAGTTCCGCCTCTCTTCGGGCAATAGACAGGCAGAGCCGTAGTTTCTCTTCACTGCAGCAATACCACTCCCTTAAATCTTCCTCAACCTGTTTTTCTGTTTTCCCCTGCAGCAATTCCTGCATCGGCAGTTTCGTCGGACGAACTCCCGTCATGGTTCCCCATGCCGGAATCTGCATTACGACGCCTTCTGGCCATTTCTCCTCTTTTCCCTCGCACAACATCAAAAATAACAGCCGCTTTAATACATTTTTATAATATGCACGGTATGGATGCGAGGATTTATCTTCATGCTTATGCCAATCTTCTTTGCCTGATACACCGGCTTTCCTCTGCATCCATATGTCCCCGCAGACCAAAGAAATCACAATCTCCTCTCTCCGGAAAACAATGCCAATGGCGGGACCGTCATATTTCTGCAGAACCTCCCTCGTTATTGGCATATTCTCCTGCTGTATGACCACACAGCTCTTCTGCCCCGGAAAAAAGCTGCCAACCAGTGCCTGCAGTTCATAGTCAAAATCACGTTCGGATAATACAATATGGATCATATGCGTTTGTTTCCTTTACTCTACCGCAAATGGATTAAATTTTTTCTCATTTCCTATGGACGTCATCATACCATGCCCCGGATAAACCCGCACGGCATCCGGCAATACAAAGAGTTTTTCACGGATCGAACGAATCAGCGTACTCATGCTGCCGGTAGGAAAATCCGTCCTCCCCACCGATTCCTCAAAAAGCGTATCTCCGGAAAACAAAATTCCTTCTTTTGGAATATAATAAGACATTCCGCCGCAAGTGTGCCCCGGTGTCAGGATGCAACATACCGTCCGGCCCAGCAGGGAAATCTCCTCTCCATCCTGCAGCCATCTGTCTGCCTGCAGCTTAAGATTTCCTCCCCCCATCTGAACCGACAAATTCTTCTGCGGCTGTTCCAGGACTTCTTTCTCTTCCTGCGCCGCATAAATCTCTGCCTGGTAACAATTTCTGATATGGCTGGCGGCAGTAATATGGTCAAAATGTCCATGTGTCAACAAAATCGTCTTTACATGGAGCTTCTTTTCCTCAATAAAACGTTGTATCCTCTCTGCTTCCTCTCCCGGATCTACTACAACACAATCTCTGCTGTCCTCCTGATATAAAAAATAGCAGTTTGTCTGTACCGGGCCTACTACCATACATTCACAAATCAAACAATCCATCTTTTTTCCCTTTCTATGCCATATTTCCCTCTAAGACTGCGTTCTCTGGATATCCTTCACGCTTTCCACCTGATACAGTTTCTGAATCAAATCATTCAAAGCCTCTACCCCGCGGACAGCAAAACCAATGTTAATCGTAGCAATGCCCTGTTTGCTTGTACGGCTGTTTACCGATTTCACATCAATCTTATTTTCCGTAAATACCTTAGTCAAATCCATCAAAATTCCCATGCGGTCATTTGCATAAATAATAATTTCCGTATCATATAATTCATCCTCTTTCCCATCCGGAGTAGTCTGCCACTCTGCTTCTATGATACGGTTGCGGTCATGCTCCGGAAGATTCATCATATTGACGCAGTCTGTACGGTGGATGGAAACGCCGCGCCCCCGCGTCACAAATCCAATGATTTCATCTCCGGGGACCGGACTGCAGCACTTGGAAAAACGGACGGAAACGTCATCAATTCCCGCTACAACAATTCCCTTCTTGGATTTGACGGCTGCCATCTTTGGCGCTGACGCTCCCTGCGCCTGATTCTTACTGTTGACTGCCTCCAGGATATCCTGATCCGTCGTATGGATTGGATGCTGCTTCCGATACGCATCCTGCAGCTTATTGACAACCTGCCCCTCCTTTAAACCGCCGTGGCCGATCGCAGCCAATACCGATTCCCAATCGCGGAAACCATATTTTTTCATACAGGCAGCCATATATTCCGGCTTTAACAAATCCGGCAGCGGAACCCCCTGCGCTTTGCAGTAGTTTGTCAACAGTTCCCTGCCGCGGACAATATTCTCCTCCTTAAACTCAGAACGGAACCACTGGTTAATCTTATTCTTTGCCTGCGTACTTTTTACGATTGACAGCCAGTCTCTGCTCGGACCTCTGGAATTTTGTGAAGTGATAATCTCAACCCGGTCGCCGTTTTGGATTTTATAGTCAATCGTTACCAGATTGCCGTTGACTCTGGCGCCTACCATCCGATTTCCTACCGCACTGTGCACAGCGTATGCGAAATCAATCGGCGTAGAACCTGCCGGCAGATTTTTCACATCCCCGTCCTTCGTAAAGCAATACACATGATCTGAAAACAAATCCAAATCGCTTTTTAAGAGACTTAAAAATTCCTTGTTATCCGACATATCCCGCTGCCATTCCAGAATACGGCGCAGCCATGATAATTTTTCCTCTTCGCTATCGGATGTATTTTGTCCATTCTGCCCTTCCTTGTATTTCCAATGCGCCGCAATACCATATTCCGCCGTGCGGTGCATTTCATAAGTACGAATCTGGATTTCAAACGGCTGTCCCTGCGGTCCAATCAAGGTCGTATGAAGCGACTGATAATTATTGGGCTTCGGCATAGCGATATAATCCTTAAACCTGCCGGGAATCGGCTTATAAATTTCATGAATCACACCAAGCGCCGTATAACAGTCGCGCTCTGTCTCCACAATAATGCGGATGGCAAACAGGTCGTAAATCTGCTCCAGATTTTTATGCTGCGTTACCATTTTTTTATAGATGCTGAAATAATGTTTTGCACGCCCGTCTATCGTTGCATCAATCCCCGCAGATTCTATATGGGAGCGAACCTCTGCCACAATCTGACGGATAAATTCATCCCGATGCATCTTACCAATATCCAGATGCTTTACCAGATTTTCATACATATCCGGTTTCAGATATTGGAACGATAAATCATCCAGTTCTACCTTCACCTTGGAAATCCCCAATCTGTCTGCAATTGGCGCATAAATATCCATTGTTTCCGTAGATTTTTCCTTCTGCTTTTCCGGTTTCATATATTGCAATGTTCTCATATTGTGAAGACGGTCAGCAAGTTTGATCAGGATAACACGGATATCCTTTGCCATTGCAAGAAACATTTTGCGCAGATTCTCCGCCTGCAGCTCTATCTTGTCAGCAACATAATTAATCTGTGTCAGCTTGGTAACGCCGTCTACCAACAGGGCGACCTCATCATTAAACTCCGCTGCAACGTCTTCGCTTGTCATAACCGTATCTTCGACAACATCATGAAGCATGCCGGCAACAATCGTCTCTTTGTCCAGTTCCAATTCTGCCAGAATAATACAAACACATACCGGATGAATAATATATGGCTCTCCGGATTTCCGAAACTGGCCTTGATGCGCCTGATATGCAATCCTATATGCCTTCTCAATCAAATGTACATCATCGGACGGATGATATCTGCGCACCATCCGGATCAGTTTATCATACAATACCGCCGGATCAGTAAAATCCTCCGGGATTGTACTGGTAGCCAATTCGCCATTATCAATTTTTATGTCCATTTTCTCTTCCATACGCTGCCTCCATCCTGTGTATCATTTTAGTCAGAATATATCACAAATCTTACCCGGCTATTCCGTATATGTATATGCCCATGCTGCCTTAATCTGTTTCAGCACCGCGTCAAACTTCCATTTCTTTTCCGAGCGGGAAATACTGTTTGGATCATTAATTAACATCTTTCCCTTCCCGGTCAGCCCCCGAATCACAATAAAGTGACCTGTCGTTGTAAAATCTCCCGATTCCATACTGCAGATAATTGGCTGCCCCGCCAATAGTTTATCCTTTATTGACGTTTTATTCACAGAAATCTTTTCCGCCTTGAGTCCTAACTTCTGCGCGCCGTCAAGCATCAACGCCCAGGAAGTACCGGAATCCTCTGTATCATAATTATGCTCTATACAAAAGTCTGCCACATCTGCAGGCGTCATATCGGTTTTTCCCGTCAGACCGGAATAAACCATTGAAATACAGGTTGGGCCGCAGCCATTGATGGCGAGGATATTATTGCTGTATTTTACATATCCCCACCGCTGGTCCCATTGCAAAAAATGCGGTATTTTGTTTGCAATCTCCTGCTCCGTGATCGTACCCGACACCGTCTCGTCATCAACATGTTTCGGATAATCCCTGACAAATTCAAGCGTTTCTTCATTGTTCGTCAGCATCCGCAAAACATCCTTTGGATATTGCGCCATATTAAGCAGGATATCGTCTACTTCCGGATATTGCTCCCGCATTTCAAAAAGCTTCGCATAAATCTTTTCATATCCCTCCGGAATATCTACAACAAACGGCGTATTTTCCGGCTGCGCAGACTGCTGCGCCATATGTTTATCCGAACTTCTGCCCAGAGGACCGGTCAATCTGCCAATGCCATAAAAAATCAGAAAAACTACTACAATAGCGACCGCCGCTACCAATGCGCGCGCCGCCATAACCTGCCGCCTGCGTTTCCGCATGCGGATTCTCTTTCTCAAATACCGCCTATACTCTAATTCCTCTTCCGGTGTTCTTCTCTCCACAATACACTCCATTCCTGCAAATCATTCTGCATCCTGCCAAACACTTTAACCACAATCCAAATCCATCAGACGTTTCATCAAAGCATCAAATTCCTCCGAAGTGATCTTTTCTTCCTCAAAATCATCCGTAATCAGCTCCTCTAACTCGTCCCATTCATATTTGCTCCTGCCGCGCTCAAATAGTTCCAACTCCTTTTTATATTTTTCAAAATGTTTCATATGTCCTCCATCCTCTCTAACTTCCATAATAATGCATTGCCGTTTTTTGGTCAACTTTCATTTCTATCCGTTCTTTTTTTTAAATTCCCGGTAATGAAAATTTTAGGAAGTATGTTCCAGCTTTTGGATAAATTCCACAATTCTTCTCGTAGAATCTCCATTGACTGCGTCCATAAAATAGCTGCAAAATGTCCGCATGCTCTCCTGCGGTTCTGTCCTCTCCTCCATCTGTTTTTCCGTTTCTTCCAGCAGAGCCTCCCATGTCTCAGCTTTTTTTCCGGGGACAAACGACGCAAAATCAAAATAGAAGTCACGCGTGCGGATATAATCCTCCAAATCAAACACATAAAATAACATCGGAATTTCAAGAAGCGCCGCCTCAAAGATACAGGAACTATAATCGGTAATCAAAAGGGAAGTCAGAAAAAGAATGTCATTGATATTCTCTGCTCCACTCATATCCAGGACACGGTCTTGATAGATGGTATCGTAAACCGGTCTTTCTTTCACAAACGGGTGATTTTTTAGAATCAGTATCGAATCCTCCGGCAATGTTTCCATCATACGGTTCACATCAAAATATTCCCATGGATAATAGGCGTCTTTATTTCCACTTCCCCGAAAAGTTGGCGCAAACAACACCGCTTTTTTCCCTTCCAACTGCGGATATTTCTCATACATCCTTTGACAAACCCGCTGCTTATGGTCTTCATCAAAAAAGATATCCGTACGCGGCACGCCAAGAGGAAGCACCTGCCTTTCCGCAATTCCAAAAGCCTCGCTGTAAAAAGGAACCATACGGCTTCCGCTGACAAACGCATATGAATAGCTTCTATGGTTTTGGGTGTCCTGGCGCAGATTCTTTACTTTACCAATATCCGATAAGCCAAACATTTTAAAAGCGCCGCAGGCATGCCACAATTGGATGAGCTTTGTCTCCTTCCGCAAAGCAAGCGCATGAATCTGCGGATAAAAATCCTCCAGTATGATAATTTCCGCTCCTGCCGCCAAATGCGCCGCTTTCTTTATTTCGGCAAGCGGCAGCTTGTGTATCGGACGGCTGTCCAGAAATGTCTTATATTCCTTTCCTTCCCGAAGCAGCGCCTCCTGTACCATCTGCAGATTACCGCCCGCCTCCGGAATACGTTCCGACAAAAAAAGAATACCTTCCGGAGTACCATATTTCCCGCATGCTTTTCCATATTGTTTTCGGAAATACGCCGTCTTCATCTCCCGCAGACTATATCCATAACCGGTCAGCCTCATAACAATACCTTGCGCATGATACAAAACCGCTTTCTTCCCCTCTCCGCCTTCCTCCGGAGCTTTTGTCCGCTTCCAGCCCTTTACTGCAAAAAAGCCATCCAACAGAAAAATGGGAAGCAGTATCGTACAGCACAGATATAAAATGATGCGGAAGCAGCGGCAGAAGACAGAGTTCTTTTTCCGGGGTTCTTCAAAAAGCTCCGCCGCAAGTTCCAACGTCTCGCAGAAAGAATGCCACTCCCCCGCCGCATCGCAATATTCAAAAGTTACTTTTACCGTTTCCTCTTCCCCCGGCGTAAATTGGTAAAATACAGCAGGCAGACAAATTGTCTGCGCAATTTGAAAAAAGGTTCCGCCGGCTGTGCCTTTACATTCTGCCTCAACCGGAAACCGTCTCTCCCAGTTATCATATACAAATACGCAGAGGATGCGGAGCTTGCCGTTTGCCACCGGATGAACAACTGTTCCTTCTGCTTCTAACAAAAGTTCCCTCTGCTGCATATTGACTTCTTTTTTGGTAATTGTATATTCGTCCTGCATGCCGTTCTCCATTTCTTAATTGACGGATTCTGCGCCCGCAGAATATAGAATATCCAAAATCCTTTCTGACGCCTTTCCATCTATATGATCATACTGCATCCGGATAAACTCCCGCCTTCTTCCGCTATCCTTCTGCTCCTGTACAACCGCTTTCAGAAGCTCCCTCTCATCATGCGCTACAATACCGGGCACGGTTGTTTCATAATCCCTGTAAAACCCCCGGTCATATGCCTTAAGATCAAAAGCATATAAGACAATCGGCCGATCGAGCAAAACATATTCAACGATTGTAGAGGAATAATCGGTAATCAGTAAATCCGCTGCCAGAAATAAATCTGTAATCTGCGGATAATCGGTAAGATTCAGGCAATACGGAGTTTCCTTTACCGGAAACTCCTGATATTTGGGATGCAATTTAATGCCAATGATCCAGTCCTCCCCTAATGCCCGGTAGATTTTTTCCATTGGAAATTTCTCCATAAGCTTCTGATTTTCCTCCATACTTCTGCGAAAAGTCGGCGTATACAATAATAGTTTCTTTCCCTGAAGCTTTGGATACAACGCATAGAACCGCGCTTTCGCCTCATCCGCCGTCTCCGCTGCGGTATAAATATCCGTCACAGGAATCCCTGTGGCAAAAATCTTCTCCGCCGGTATGGAAAAGGCTTCCTGATAATAAGGGATTACCTTCCGGGAGGTAACAAAAAGATGCGTCAGCCTCTGATTGGCACGGCATACCTGCGCCTTAACGGTTTCATCCGTTTCCGTGGACAATCCAAACTTTTTAAATGCGCCGGCGCCATGCCACAACTGAACAATTTGCGTTTGTTTGGAAGGTCTGCAGTGACTGAACGGCAAGAAATTATCGTTCAAAAAAATCTTCTCCGCCGTCGCCATATGATATGGCAGCAAAAGAAAAAAACGAACCGCTCCCTTTATCCTGCATGCCAAAGAAGAACCATGGAACAAATCTCGTTTTGCCATAAAAACAAACGTTGTCTCCGGCGCCCTCTGTATGATTTTCTGTTTTATTTCCAGCAGATTTCCATTCAGGCCACGGTTATGTCCGTTAAATAAAACCACCTTATTCCCTCTTACGGGAAATATCCTGCAACTGTTAAATATTAAAGCAAACAGCCAATATCCCAATTCTTTCATATTTTTTATTTTCTCCATCTACTGTATACAGTTTCCTGCATTCTTTGTCTATCATACCATATTTTCAGTGAGAAGTCACATCTATTGTCTGCCTTTCATACAATATATGGACGCTTCACGGAGTATGAAGGCTTAAATTATCATGAATCGTGTATCGCAAATTATCCACCTTGATTACGCACGTCGAAAAAAATTGACTGGCAGAGGTGTCGGAGTTGCCATATTCGATACCGGAATTGCATATCATCCTGATCTGTTTACCCCCGGCTCTTCAACAGGGCTTGTAGAATTTATTGACACTCTGCACGGCAAAAAAAACTATTATGATGACAACGGTCACGGAACGCATATCGCCGGCATTCTTGCCGGCAGCGGCAGAACCTGCCAGGGCTATCTGCAGGGCGTTGCACCGGGATGCCATTATGTAATGATAAAAGTACTGAACCAACGCGGAGAGGGCAATACAGAAAATGTACTGGCAGGAATCGAATGGCTTTTGCAGCATTATAAAGAATATAATATCCGTATTGTCAATATATCCGTTGGAAGCACCCGCGGAAAGAAAATGGACGAATCCTCCCCTTTGGTAAAAGGCGTCAACCGGCTATGGAGCGCAGGTCTGACTGTTTTTACCGCCGCCGGAAATCACGGTCCCGCCCCCTACTCTATCGGCGCTCCCGGCAACAGCCGTAAGATTATTACCGTCGGCTCATCTGATATCGCCAGAAATCAACTGGAAAGAGACTATTCGGGATGCGGACCGACCTCAGACTGTGTCAAAAAACCCGATATTGTAGCGCCCGGTTCCAATATTGTCAGTTGTTATCCCATGACGCCGCCTAACAGCCTTTCTTTTTCATCCGCTTTTCCCTTACGGAAGGATAAACCGATTTATTACAATGGCGCCGCCTACCTTGCGCGCACCGGCACCTCAATGTCCACTCCGATTATCAGCGGCTGCGCAGCGCTTTTACTGGAAAAATATCCTGACCTGACAAATAAAGAAATTAAACTTCATCTGAGAAATACCGCGCTAAACCTTGGTTTCCCACATGCCCGCCAGGGTTGGGGACTCATCCAGTGTAACCGTCTGATACAATAAAGGGAAAACAGGCAACGGCAGCGTCGGCACGTTGCCATGCACGCCGCTGCATTGGCCGCAATTGCCGATACAATAAAAAAATGGGGCGAACGCATTCGTAAAATCTGATATGCGTAAGCCCCTTATGATTTTCAGCTATATTCTAAACATTTTCGGCTATAATCTCATCTAACTTCTTAATAAACTCTCCAAATTCGTTTTTGGAGAGCTGCGCATTTGCTCCCAGAAGCTCGCCCTTTCTCCGCATCTCATCATTGATCAGGGAAGAGAAAATAATTACCGGTATATCCTTGAGCTGCTGGTCGTTCCGAATCAGCCTGAGCAGCCTGTGTCCATCCATCTGCGGCATCTCGATATCCGTGATAATGCAGGCAACATTCTGCTCCAACGTCCCCTCTTTTTTATATTTTTGAAGAATCTCCCATAACTCCAAACCATTATTCGTTGGCAGCAGGTTCCGATAACCCGCTTTCGTCAGACCGTCAAAAATCAAAGTGCTTAACAGTTGGGAATCCTCTGCAAACAGTATCGGAGCCATTGAAATTTGCCGATTGCCCAGAGCATCAACGTCCGTCAGATTAATTCCGCTCTCCGGCGTGATATCTGCAACAATTTTTTCAAAATCCAATAAGATAACCAGTTTACCGTCAAAATTTACGATACCGGTCGCCACACTCGCGCCGCCGCTATTAATAATACAATCGGGTTTAATAATGGCAGACCAGTTGACGCGATGAATACCAATAACGCCATGAACGTGAAATCCTGTATTTATTCCGTTAAAGTTCGTAATCAGAAACATGTCCACTGATGGATCTGTACTTTCCTCCATCCCCAGGCATCTTGCCAGGTTAATGATAGAAATTGTTTCGCCGCGCGTACTAAACGCTCCTTCTACATTCGGATGTGCATTCGGCACAGGCGTCAACGCATTGTATGTAAGAATTTCCCTGATTTTTGCCACATTAATCCCGTAATAGTTTCCGGCAACCTTAAACTCCAGAATCTCTAATTCATTCGTTCCGCTCTCCAGTAAAATATTTGTATCCATACGCTCCTCCATTTCCCATCATCAGTATCCCCGCATATACTCAACCCACATTATATAATATTTTACTATAGCATACTATTATTTGCAAGATACAAAAGATAGAAATCATGATAAAAAATGGATACCTGTTGAGCGCAAAGCATAACAATATCTAAATCTCCATATGAGCCAGATCAAATACGGACGTCAATTCCTCCAGCTTTGTATCTGCATCTTCCAGCGAAATGCCCTTCACACCATAATAATATTTGATTTTAGCTTCTGTACCGGAAAAACGTACACAACACCAAAAATCATGCTCCAGTTCAAAATAAAGAACATTTGACTTAGGCAAATGCAACGGGGTAATATCTCCGCATTCCGATATTCTGACCTGATTGAAATAATCGCGCATTGCCGTTACTTTAAAATTCCCTATATACTCCGGCATATTGGAACGCAATGCATTCATCTTGTCATAAATCATATCCGCTTTTTCTTTGCTGTCTAATCTGCATGTTACCAGCGACTCCTTATAATAACCATATTTATCATACAATTCAAGCATAATATCCCATAATGTTTTATGCATGCTTTTATAGAAAGCCGCCATTTCACATACGATCAGAGCAGCTACACAGGCGTCTTTGTCTCTCGTATATGTTCCCAGAAGGCACCCGTAACTTTCTTCAAATCCAAATAAAAAGTCATATGTCTTCTCCTTTTCAAAAAACTTAATCTGTTCCCCGATATATTTAAAACCGGTAAGCACTTCTTTCAGGCAAACACCATACTGCCTGGCAATACCGTTTATCATATTTGTAGTAACAATTGTTTTAAGAATAATCGGATTCGCTAATTTATTTTTTGCACATATGTTTCCCTGCATTATATATTCTGCAATCAATACTCCCAGCATATTCCCATTAAATCGAATATAATCTCCGGAACGATTATCCTTTACATAAGCGCCAAGCCTATCTGCGTCAGGATCTGTCGCAATAACGATATCTGCATCAACTTTTTTGGCATCATTTAATGCCAATTCACATGCGCTTTCTTCTTCCGGATTAGGAGAAGCCACCGTGCTGAATAACCCGTCCGGCTCTCTCTGCTCCTCTACGACATATACATTAGTAAAACCGGATTCCTTTAAAATTCGATTGATCGGGATATTCCCCGTCCCATGTAACGGCGTATAAACCACCTTAAGATTTTCCAATATGTTTTTATCTAAATCGGGATATAACCGTTGATTTTTTACTGCGGCAACATACTGATCGTCAATCTCACTGTCTATGATATGATAGAGACCGCTGTTTACTGCAGCTTCAAACGGCATTGTTTTTACTTCCTTCCAGGATTTAATGCCTGATACCGCCTCCATGATATTTTGATCGATCGGAGAGGTAATCTGAGCTCCATCTTCCCAATATACTTTATATCCGTTATACTCTTTTGGATTATGGCTTGCCGTTATTACGATGCCCGCAATGCATTTCAACTGTATTACCGCAAACGACAGCTCCGGAGTTGGTTTTAAGATATCAAAAGAATATGTTTTGATGCCGTTTGCATTGAAGCACAGCGCCGCCTCCCGTGCAAATTCCCGGGACATCATCCGCGAATCAAAAGCTATCGCAACCCCTTGTTTTTGTTTATTCTGCGATAAAATATAATTGGCAACCCCCTGGGTAGCTAAACGGACCGTATAGATATTCATGCGATTCGTGCCTGCCCCCAATATTCCCCGTAATCCGCCGGTACCAAATTCAAGATATTTATAAAATCTATCGTAGATTTCATCAGGATCATGGGATAAAGCATCCAGTTCCTGCCTTGTACGTTCATCAAAATATTCACTGGTACGCCATTCTTCGTAATTTTCTTTATAAGACATCTTTTTTCTCCTTATTACCTTACATTCCATCAAGAATCAAATTTTTCCATATAGCACCGCTGCCACTCTCACCCAAATATTTTTTTATAAGCAATATGACTTTATCCATCAGCAGCTTACTTTTAAAAATTGAACTTTTCCATGAATCTTACATAACTCAGAATTTGCCGGAATAAAGATACAATCGCCTTTAAAAAATGGAATATACTCTTTATCCCGGAAGAAAACAACGCCGCAGCCGCCGATACACAATAAAACCACAAACGAATTACTTCTCGTTTGAAAGTGAAACAGGCCTTTGCTTCTCTCCGTATTGATCAGTAATCTTTCTACCAGAAAATATTTACAGGCACATAAAATTTCAGACGCGCACCCCTGCGTATATTTCAAAACCCTTAAAGGCTGTTTTGGTTCTGATGAAGACTTTAGATTCAGTACGTCCAAAGCCCTGCTGATATGCAATTCCCTTTTTTTACCGTTTTTATCCACCCTGTCATAATCATACAAACGATAAGTGATATTAGAATTTTCCTGTATTTCCACAATCAAAGAACCGGCGCCGATTGCATGTATTGTTCCCGCTTCAATATAAAAAACATCGTCTTTTTTGATGGGGACCTTTTGTAAATACTTTTCTAATGTCCCATTCTCGATACAGGTTTTGACCGCAGCCTTATCCATGTCGCCCGAAAAGCCATAGACTAACTTCGAATCTTTTTTTGCGTCTAATACATACCATAATTCTGTCTTTCCACGCGCGCCATTTTCATTTAATCCTGCATACGCATCATCCGGATGCACCTGAACCGACAAATCATATTTTGCGTCAATAAACTTAATAAGGATTGGTAATTCAGACGCTCCTTTTAAATTATATCCTAACATTTCAGGATTTTTCCTTATTACATCCGATAAAAGTTTTCCGCTATATACTCCGCTGTCTATCATACTGACGCCATCCGGATGTGTCGAGCACTCCCACGTTTCCGCCAACGGAATACAATTAATATTTTTAGAAAAATCATCATTCAGCCTGTTGCCGCCCCAAAGATAATCTTTACCGGCAGGTTTTAATAAAAAAGGTAATCTGTTCCTCATTCTATTCCTCTAATTCAAATTTATGCTTATCCATTACGCTGATTTCTTTCCCAAGCTGTACCTCAATCAGCTTTAATTCTGAATCTGCTATAATCGTATGCCTGCATCCTGATTGTATTGTAATGACATCACCTGCTTCAACAGGCTGGCGCATTCCGTCCACAATGGTATGTCCTTCTCCCGAAATCACATTCCATATCTCATCACGCCTGTCATGACTGTGATAATTCATTCTGTGGCCTGCATTTAATGTGATTTTAACCGTAAGGCTGTTTTCTTCAACGTCAATGACCCGGTAACTCCCCCACGACTTTTCTGCAAACATAATCTGCTGGTCAATGCCATCCACATAAGGTTTGATATAGCTTGACTGTTCCTTATCCGAAACCAGAATCCCCTCAGGGCTCGCTGATACTACTACGTCGTTTAACCCCATGCATAATATCGGCATATTTAACTCGTTGATTACATGCACATTATTACATGTATCATTCGTTATTACTTTTCCTATATTGACATCATCCATAACCTCAGTTAATGTATTCCATGTTCCTAAATCTCTCCATTCGCCTGAATACCGTAATACGGATATGTTTTCCTCACGCTCTGCTATTTCATAATCAAAACTGATTTTAGGCAGTTCCTCATACTTATCAAGCAGCTCATAATAATCATTAAATTCTACTAATCTGTGCGCTTTTTCTAAAATATATTTTAATCGAAATGCAAAAACGCCTCCGTTCCACAGACCTCCATTTAAGATATAATCTTCTGCCGTTTTCGCATCCGGTTTTTCCTTAAAACTCTTCACTTTGCTTACGCTCGCAGTATCACATGGTATGATATAACCATATTTTTCACTTGGATAGGTAGGCACAATGCCCATTAATACCAAATTTCCCGCCCCGCTTTCAGCCAATTCCTCAATATCCTTTAATGCGGAAAAATAAGTATCGTCAACATAAGAATCAATCGGGCAGACTATCACAACTTCATCTTCACTGATATTTTTTACATAGTTTAAATATGCGCACGCCAAAACAATAGCCGGAAAAGTATCGCGACGCGATGGTTCAACCGAAATCCCCACCTCATTTCCAACCTGCTTATGTATCGAAGCCACCTGCGTCTTTGATGTGGCAATGATAATATCAGCTTTTTCATCAATTGACATAATCTGACCATATACGCGCTGCAGCATAGATATAAAACCGTTCTCTGTCTTAAGGATCTTTAAAAACTGTTTCGATAATACATCATTTGATAATGGCCACAGCCTCTTTCCCGAACCACCGGATAAAAGTATTATTTTCATACCTGTTTCCTCTCTGCATTCCTTGTCATTTACGGATAAACTATAATTGTGTTCCAACTTCTTTTTCCACCAATTTCATATCATGAGATACCATAATATCAATCAATTCTTCAAAAGAAGTTTTTGTTGGATTCCAACCTAATTTTTTTCTTGCCTTAGATGGGTCGCCATATAGATTGACAACATCTGTCGGTCTATAAAACTCAGGAGATACTTCTACAATAATTTTCCCTGTCGCTTTATCTATCCCCTTCTCATTGACGCCCTCGCCTGAAAACTCAATCTCAATTCCTGCTTTCCGGAATGCAAGTACGCAAAACTCCCGTACGGAATGTTGTTCGCCCGTTGCAATCACATAATCATCCGGTTCGTCATTTTGCAGAATCATCCACATGCATTCAACATAATCTTTGGCGTATCCCCAATCACGTAAACTTGATAAATTGCCTAAATACAGCTTATCCTGCTTTCCCTGCGCTATCCGCGCTGCTGCCAGCGTTATTTTCCTTGTGACAAAATCTTCCCCGCGTCTTTCAGACTCATGATTAAATAAAATCCCTGAGCAGCAAAACATACCGTACGCTTCCCGATACTCCTTTATGATCCAAAACCCATATTGTTTGGCCACAGCATAGGGGCTATATGGATGAAACGGCGTATTTTCATTCTGCGGAACTTCTTCCACCTTCCCAAACAATTCAGAGGTAGACGCCTGATATATTTTACACTTTTTTTCCAGTCCACAGATACGAACAGCTTCTAAAATACGCAGCACGCCGGTTGCAACGACGTCTGATGTATATTCCGGTACTTCAAAGGAAACCCCGACATGACTTTGTGCCGCTAAATTATAGATTTCATCCGGCTGCACCTCTTTTATGATTTTTATCAGACTGATAGAATCTGTTAAGTCGCCATAATGCATATAAAAATGTTTTACTCTTTCCAAATGGGCAATCCTTTCTCTTCTCTCAACAGAAGAACGCCTGATAATACCATGTACATCATATCCTTTGTCCAATAAAAATTCCGATAAATACGAACCATCCTGTCCTGTAACGCCTGTAATTAATGCAACTTTTCCCATTGCTTTCCACCTCCATAAATGTATGCCGTCTTTTTATATATTCGCCTTGTCCTCCTCCAAAATTTCAGCGATTCCCTTTTCAAAAGCCACGGAAGGCTTCCAGCCGGTATCATTTTGTAATGTACTGATATCCGCGCACAAATTCATAACCGCATCCTTCCTGTAAGGAATTTCCCCGAACCCGATAGGGGCTTTCGGATTAATAACTTCTCGCATTTTCATAATATACTCTCGTAACGGCCGGGCTTTACCGCTTCCCAAACAATAGATTTTTGCCTCTCCTGTATCATATTTTCCTATCCGGTAAAAGGCTTCGCCCGCATCTCTGCTATATAAATAATCCCAACGCTGCCATCCTTCCGTAAAAAGAAATCGTTTCCCCTCTTTCATGGAAGCCATCGCGCTGCGAATCATTGTTTCAGGCTGATCAAATTTTCCATAAACGCTAAAAATCCTGACCCACACACAAGCGATGTCTTCCCGCACGGCTTCTTCCATCGCCATTTTGCCCGCAGCATATTTGGCAATGCCATACGGTTGAATTGGATTCGTCGGCGACGAAGGACCAATCTTATCAATATCCAGGAGTCCATACTCCGCCTGGGAACCTGCTCCTATAAACTTTTTACATCCAAGTTTTCCAGCCGCCCTCACGGCCGCTAATGTATATTGAATATTTTTTACCTGTTGATCTAAATCGTCATTCCTCCTAAAACCTGTTCCATCCCATGCAAAGTGATAAAATACATCACATTTCTCCGGAATCTTCATGGGCAGAGCCGCATAATGCTCCAGAGCACACTCGACAACCGAAAGATTTTGCTCTTCCGGCAAGCGAGAAATGCGAGGACTCCCCGGATGCACAACAGCATATATTTTTATCCCATTTTTTAAGCACGCTTCTATCGTCGCAATGCCAATCATACTTGTTGCGCCTGTAACAACAGCAATATTCATTTCTATCACATCCCCTCTGAACAGGAAACCATTTTTTCAATCAAGAATCCTCAGATACAGGCGCAACGATCATATTCTCCCTGAATTCATCTCTTGGAAGGAACGGATACATATCCTCAATCGGCGACGATACCAATCTTCCACCCGCCAGTTTTTTGGAACTTACCGAAGGAATCACTTCCTGATCCCGCAGAATTTTTACCTCACACAGCGCCGGGCCTTCCGCCTCCATAATCTGTGGAAGCTGAACGCCAATATCTGAAATTTTGTCAATCCGGAAAAAATCAATCCCATACGCCATAGCAATTTTTTCTAAATCCGGAAAGGATACTCCCGATGTACTATCTGTTCCAATAAATCTTCCATCAAAATATTTTCTCTGCGTGGCTCTTATGGAAAGATAGCCGTCATTATTCCATACAAACAGCTTAACAGGCAGATGATTATGAACGAGCGTCTGCAGCTCCTGTATGTTCATCTGAAAGCTGCCGTCGCCGGTAATTCCCAGAACTTCCCCATTCCCCCGGGCGACAGAACATCCCACAGCCGCCGGCAGGGTAAAGCCCATTTCCGCCTGGGCTCCACTGGTAATATATCTCTGTCTTTTGTCATAGGTCCAAATCCCCTGTGCAGGAACATATACGGCAGACCCGGCATCTGTTACCAGTACGGAGTCCTCTTTTAAATATTTTGACAATTCCTCCACAAACAGGTACATATTAATCCCTTTAGAATCATCCTCATAATAGGACTTTAAGCATACCGGATATTTTTTCTTCCATCCAAGGCAATGGGCCGCCCAACTGCTATAATCCTTTTCCCAATCACTTTCCAACAGTTTCTGAATGACTTTTTTAGCATCGGCCTGAATGACCTGCTCAATATGGACAGTGTTTTTCAGATGTTCATAGGGATCGATATCAATCGCTATTACCTTCGCCTCTCTGGCAAAATACGCATATTCCTGTCCTGTACTGCTCACACTTAAACGGCTTCCAAGCGCCACTACCAAATCCGCATTCTGTACTGCGAAGTTAGCCGCTCTGGTGCCTTTATTTCCTATGCGCCCTATATTCAGATCATCCATGGTCGGCATAACATCTGTTCCGAGCCGTGAAAAAACCACGGGTATATTATGCCGGTGGACCAGTTCCATAAATTCGTCTGTCGCCCCGGCAAGCCGGACTCCGTGTCCGGCAATAATGACCGGACGTTCCGCCGCCTGCAGCTCCTCTACTAATCCCCTGATTTCCATATCTGCCGGTTCCATTTTTATCGGTTTCAGTTCTGACGGTTCAAAATGTCTTAAAGAGCCTTTTTCTATCTCTGCAGACTGAATGTCCAGCGGGATATCCAGCCAAACCGGACCGGGTCTTCCATTTTTTGCAAGATAAAATGCTTTCTCCAGATGATACAGGATATCTTCTTTCTTTTTTACCATTACCGCATATTTCGTTATGGAACTGACAAGAGTGACAATATCTGCCTCCTGCACCCCTACCTGACGGATTGGAAGGTTGATATAATCCAATGTTTCACTCCTCTTGCACTGTCCGGAAATAAAAATGCAGGGAACATTATCCTGCCATGCGTTTAAGACGCCTGTCATCGTATTTGTCCCACCGCATCCGGTAGTAACATACGCGCAGCCCATCCCCTTATATTTTGAATAAGCTGTTGCAGCCATGGCAGCCGCCTGCTCATGATGGCAGCATACGGTCCGCAGTTTGGGGTGGCATGCCAATCCGTCGGAGAGGAACATCAGCCCTCCTCCCGATATCATAAAAACGTCATTGATACCGCTGTCGTAAACATACTCCGCAATCAAATCACATACTCTCATAACTCTCTATGCCTCCCGTAAATTTTCCACAAAATATCGAATCCTTTTTACTCCTTCTAATATATCTTCTTTTGAAGATGCATAACACAAACGGACATATCATTCGCCGGAGCCCCCGAAATCACTCCCGGCACATACACCTACTTTTGCTTTTTCCAGAAGCTGTCCGGCAAACTGCACGCTGGTCAGTCCCAATTTTTTTATATTGGGAAAAACATAAAATGCCCCACCGGGAACCAGACAGTCAATCCCGTCTATCTCATTAAGTCCCTTTACCAGAAGATCTCTTCTTTCCTTGTATTCAGCCATCATTCGGCCGACCTCCTCCTGGCTTCCTTTAATGGCAGCAATCCCGGCCTTTTGAATAAAACTGGTCACACAGGATGACGTCGTCTGCAGCAAAAGCCCCATCTTTTCCATGATTTTTTCCGGCCCGATGCCAACTCCCAGTCTCCAGCCAGTCATTGCAAAAGCCTTTGAAAAACCGTTAGCCACTAAAATGTATTTCTTACATCCGTCCATAATCGACGGACTATAAAAAGGTGTTTCCCCATAATTCATTCTGGCATAAATCTCATCCATATACAAGTATATATGCCTTTCCAGTGCAATTTCCGCAATCCGTTCCAGTTCCTCTTTCCTCATAACTGCCCCGGTCGGATTATGCGGAGTATTTACTATGATCAATCTTGTTTTATCCGTAATGCACCGTTCCACATCATTCGGATCCATGCGGAATCCATTCTCTTCACGCAACGGGACAAAAACAGGCTTTACCCCGCAAAATTGAAAGACCGAAAGATAGGTCGGAAAACAGGGATCCTGCACGATGACTTCATCTCCCGGATTTACCAGACAGCGCACAGCATAATAGATTAAAATATTGGCCCCCGGCACCACGAGTACCTGATCAATATCCGGCTGAAATCCTCTTGTCTTTAAGTTATTCTCAGCCACCACTTTTCTAAAATCATAGTCCCCCATGGAATCTGAATAATGCGTAAAATCATTATTAATCGCATCAATTGCAGCTTTTTTTATATTCATTGGTGTGGGAAAATCAGGATCTCCGATTTCAAAATGAATAATATGTTCGCCTCTTCGTTCCAGTTCCTTTATTCTGGATAGTATTTTAAACATCGGCTGGCCCTGCAGCAAACCTGCCGCATCCGAAAGTTCGTAATACATACCGTCACACCTCCCCTATAAAAATTGATTTGATTGTTATTGGTTTACTCCTTCACAAATCACTTCTGCCATATAATCAATCATGGCATCCGTCATCCCCGGATATACGCCGACCCAGAATGTATGGTTCATAATAAATTCTGTCTTTTCCAGACTTCCGGATACACGATAGGCATCCGTTCCCCGGATTTGGTCAAAACATGGCTGCCGGATAATATTGCCGCTGAATAAAAGCCTTGTTTGTACGTTGTGTTCCTCTATGTACCGGATTACCTGGTTGCGCTCCAATCCCGTCTCCGGCCTCACAGAAATCAGAAATCCAAACCAGGACGGTCTGCTGTTCTCTGCCGGTTCCGGTAAAATTATTTTATCCCGTACTCCTGACAGAGCGTCATACAAACGCTGCCAATGATATCTTCTCCGTTCAATAAAACCTGGGAACTTCTTTAACTGTTCCACTCCCACTGCCGCCTGTAAATCTGTCACTTTAAGATTATAGCCAAAATGACTGTATACATATTTGTGATCATATCCTCTTGGAAGTTCGCCAAACTGCCCGTCGTAACGATGACCGCACAGATTGTCCCGTCCGGACGGACAACTGCAGTCCCTGCCCCAATCGCGGTAAGATAAGATCAGCTTATGAAGCAGAGGATTGTCTGTATAAACGCATCCCCCTTCGCCCATAGTCATATGGTGAGGCGGATAAAAACTGCTGCTGGCTATGTCTCCCCAGGTTCCCGTATATTTTGTAACACCATCTATGGTATATTTTGTACCCAATGCATCGCAATTATCTTCGATGAGCCAAAGATTATGTTTTTCGCAAAACTCTTTTACATGTTTTAAATCAAAGGGATTTCCAAGCGTGTGAGCGATCATGACAGCTTTTGTCTTCTCCGACAATGCATTCTCAAGCCGGCTGACATCAATATTATACTGCGGAATTGTAACATCCACAAAAACCGGTACAGCGCCACACTGCAGGATTGGCGTTATCGTAGTAGGGAAACCACACGCCACTGTGATCACTTCATCTCCCTTTTTAATTTTTCTTTCTCCCAGTTCCGGCGCCGTCAGAACACAAAAGGCAAGAAGATTGGCAGAAGATCCACTGTTTACAAGGTGCGCATATTTTACGCCAATCCACTGTGCAAATTCTTTTTCAAACTGCTCTGCAAAGCGGCCTGTTGTAAGCCAGAAATCCAACATGGCATCAGTCAGGCTCTGCATTTCTTTTTCGTCATACACACGGGACGCATAACTAATCCGATCGCCTGGCTTAAAATCCGCTTTTGATTCCTCCGGCTCCTTAAATTCATGATAGTACCTGGCAACCATATTCTTGATTTCTTCTCTGGCTTCTGTTTCTGTGCTCCAGTTATCCATTTTTATCTCCTCCATTAAATTTAATCTTTCACATACTATCATAAAATCTGAAAGAATGCGTTTATTTCCTGATCCATCTCTCCAGGAATGTCCCCGCCTGCAAGCCATACCCTGCTGAACTGACATACCATATCCATACACTCCTCTATATGCCATCGCGGAGTCCATCCAAAAACAGATTTTACCTTACTGCAATCCAGTTTAAGAAAATTGGCTTCATGAGGCGCTCCCTCTTCTGCCTGATTTTCCCATCTGGCGTCCTCTCCCCAATACTGACAAAACAAATCAACCAACTCTCCTGTAGCAACACAATCGCAGTCATCCGGTCCCACATTGTAATATCCGGCATATTTCCCATCCTCATACTGCTTTTGCACAATCTCCAGATAAACAGCAAGAGGTTCCAACACATGCTGATAAGGACGGGTAGAATAAGGATTTCTCACTTTAATTACCCTGCCGTCTTTTACCGCCCTGATGCAATCCGGAATAATACGGTCATTGGCAAAATCGCCGCCGCCAATCACGTTTCCTGCTCTAGCCGTGGAGACTGCTGCCATGCCATCTGTAAAAAAACTGTTTTTATAGCTATGTGTTACAAGCTCGGCACAGGATTTTGAATTGCTGTACGGATCAAATCCATCCAATGATTCATCCTCCCTGTATCCCCAGCACCATTCCTTATTTTTATAAACTTTATCGGTTGTGACATTCAGCACCGACTTAACGCATGGAAACAATCTTACGCACTCCATGATATTGACCGTTCCCATCACATTTGTTTCGTAGGTATAGCGTGGATTCTTATAACTGTCCCTCACAATTGGCTGCGCTGCCAGATGAAAGACGATTTCCGGCTGATTTTCCTCAAATACTTTCTTTAAATGAGCCAAATCCCGTATATCTCCCAATACATGATTCATTTTTCCATTTAATCCGGCCAGAGAAAACAAATTAGGATTTGTCGGCGGTTCCAGACTATATCCCGTAACCTCAGCTCTCCAATTAAGAAGAATACGGCACAGCCAGGTACCCTTGAATCCGGTATGTCCTGTTATCAGCACCTTTTTTCCCTGGTAAAACGACATATCTACAGCCATAACTCCATCCCTCCTTGACTGCTCACACATTGAACTGCTTGTCTATATACCCTGCGATCACCTGGATGATATAATCCAAATGCCGTGTTTCCAATCCATGATGACATCCTATATAAAATCCATGATGATCAATATATTCTGCGACCGGAAACTCTTTTTCCATATCCCCAAATATTTTCTGATAAATTGGTTGATTTAACAGAGGAAGCATCGGTCTGGTCTCGATATTATGACTTTCCAAATATCGCACAAAATCTTTAGTATCCATATGATTTCCTCTTTTTACGACTAGCGGAAACATCATATAGGTATGCTCTATATGCTCCGGATGCCTTGGCAACTGAATAAACTCTTCATACCGTTCCAGGCCTTTTATCAGATATTCCGCATTTGCACGCCGTTTCCCCATAATCTCATCTTTTCTGTCAAGCTGCGCCAGTCCCAGCGCCCCCTCTATTTCCCCTACTCTATAACTAAATCCAAGCCTTACAAAAGAAAAACGCCTATCAATATCAGACTGCATACGCTTCGGGCATACATTTTCCCCATCAGAAGCAACACACCTTTCGCATGTACAGGCTCTTCCATGCGCTACCAAAGATCTTAATATTTCCATACAATTCCTGTCATTCGTACATACCACGCCCCCGACACCGGTAGTAATGGTATGCGCCACATAGGTACTAAACGCAGAAATATCTCCAAAGCTTCCTACCGAAGTTCCATTTATTTTAGCAAAATGCGCTTCCGCACAGTCCTCAATGACACGGAGCCCATATTTTTTGGAAATTTCCATGATTTGATCCATATTGCACGGCATACCAAATGTATGAACCGGAATAATGCATTTCGTATTTTTCGTGATATGTTTTTCAATTTCCATTGGATCCATATTATACGTATCCGGCTCTACATCGACAAACTTTACTTTTAATCCCGCATGCAAACATGCATTCGAGGTAGCAATAAAGGTGATCGCAGGAACCAGCACTTCTGTGTCGCTGTCCCAATGGTCCACTTCTTTCAGCGTTTCCAACGCCAAATGAAGCGCTGTCGTACCGCTGTTACACATAATTCCATACTTTTTCCCATGTGCCAAAGAAAACTTCTTCTCAAATTCCGCAACATATTTTCCCTGTGAAAGTCGTTCATTCTCCAAAGCATCCATCACATACTTTTTTTCAATATCAGTAACAGATGCATAACCTACGCCTATCTTTTCCATGCCTGAAAATCCTTTCATACATTTTTAAAATTATCCAAATACCAGTGATACGTCAAAGATAATCCTTCTTTTAGAGAAACCTGATATTTCCAACCCAAATCTGTGATTCTCTGCACATCCATCAGTTTCTGCGGCATACCGTCAGGCATTGAGCGATCAAATTGGATTTCTCCATGATAACCAACAATACCGCTAATCAGATTTGCCAATTCCCTTATGGATATATCCACTCCGGAACCAATATTGAAAAAATCATTCCCGGAATAATTATCTAACAAATAAACGCATGCATCGGCCAGATCGTCTACAAATAACAATTCTCTTCTTGCATTCCCCGAACCCCAAACCACTACTTCAGGTCTCTTTTCTATCTTCGCCTCATGAAATTTCTTGATTAAAGCTGCCACAACATGAGAATTGTTAGAATCAAAGTTATCTCCATAACCATAGATATTACAGGGCATAACGCTGATATAATCTGTTTGATACTGTCTGTTATACATTTCACATAACTTCATGCCTGCAATTTTAGCAATCGCATAACCTTCATTGGTCGGCTCCACTTTTCCATCCAGAAGATATTCCTCCTTCATTGGCTGTTTGGCATTTCTTGGATAAATGCAGGAAGAGCCTAAGAATAAAAGTTTTTTTACTCCCGATTCGTAAGAGGAATTTATAATATTGCTTTGTATCATTAAATTATCATACAAAAATGTCGCGGGGGATTGTATATTAGCCATGATCCCGCCAACTCTGGCAGCGGCAAGAACGACATAATCCGGCTTTTGTTCAGAAAAAAACCGCTTAACAGCCTGTTGATCCCTTAAATCCAATTCCTTAGAAGTCCTATAGACAAAATTCGAAAATCCCTTCGATTTCAATGTTCGAAGTATGGCAGAGCCTACCATCCCCCTATGCCCTGCTATATATATTTTTGCATCTGAATTTAACACTGCCGCATCACCTGTCTCCTCAATAAATATTTACAATATTCTTAATCTCATCAGCCATGCCTTTTCATATTTTCCCCAAATATACAAAATTTTTCATTCCCACTTTTTCCATGGGGCGGCTCCTGACGCCAAAAGTTTTTCAAGCATATCCATCTCTCTCTTATTATCCATGCATTGCCAGAACCCCTTATGCAGATAAGACATTAATTCCCCTCTTTCCGCCAGTTTTTCTAATGGTTCTTTTTCAAAAACACATTCATCCCCCTGCAAATACTCAAAAATGCTCGGTTCGAGAACCATATAACCGGCATTAATCGGTACGCTGTCCAATAAACTTTTCTCACGAAATGATTTTACCGCATTATTCCCGTCTATATTAAGAATCCCTTTTTGCTGTTCCAGAATCACTGCAGTTAACGTAGCCGTTTTTCCATGGCTTTTATGAAATTCAAGCAGCTCGCTGATATTAACATCGCAAACAGCATCCCCATATGTCATCATGAAAGTTTCATTATTAATATAATTTTGTATTCTTTTGATTCTGCCGCCGGTCATTGTATTTAACCCGGTATCAACTACCGTAACTTTCCAGGGTTCACAATATTGGTTATGTATGATAGTTTCATTCCGGCCTTCCGTAAAATCAAAAGATATATCACTGTTATACAAAAAATAATTTGCAAACCATTCTTTTATTACATGCTGCTTATATCCCGCACATATAATAAATTCATGAAAACCATAATGAGAATAACTTTTCATAATGTGCCACAAAATCGGCTTTCCGCCAATTTCGACCATTGGTTTTGGTTTTATACTTGTTTCCTCTGAAATACGGGTTCCCAGCCCTCCTGCAAGTAACACTACTTTCACTGTTCCTTCTCCTTTGCTTTTTGATTCTTCTTAATATCTTCAATCGTCACAGCTATTCCTTCTTCAAAAGTAAATTCTGTACTAAATCCTGTATTTTTTACTAAATCATATATATCGACACAGGAACTGACAGACTTATTTGTCATCTCTTTTTGTTTTCCTATTCCCAGTTCCAAATCAGGATCAATCACATTGCGAATCATACAAATATAATCTTTTAAAGGTTTATAGATGCCGCTCCCAATTCCGTATATAGGATTCTCCGCTTCACATTCCGCGCACAACCTGATTCCTTTTGCGGCATCCGCAACATACAAAAAATCCCATAATTGCTCCAACTTTCCATATACGGGTACCTGCCCATTCAATAAAGTTTCAATGGTGTAAGTAATGATGTTATCCCCTTTTCTCCCGGGTCCATATGTACTCGCTAAAATACACCATACCAGATCAATGCCAATCTGCTTTGACAGCACCGTTAACATATAATACAGACCGGTTTTGACAGCGCCATAAAAATCGTTAGGCGTTTGCTTCTTGTGGATATCAATAGTATGGTTACCCATTACATATTCAGCGACGCTTCCTGTCGCTACAAATCGTTTGCATCCGCATCTATTCGCAAACCGCATTGCGTCAATAGCATATTTGATATTAGTCAATTGAAGCTCAACATCGTTTTTCTTTTCAGGAACAACTCCATTCCATGCCAGATAAAAACAGATATCATACTGATTCTGCAATTTTATGCTATCAATATCAGCTAAATCACAATAGATAACCTTAACCCCATCTAATTTTTTAACGGTTGAATTTCTCATAACTATAGTCACTTCATATCCATTTTCTAAAAGTTCCATGACTAAATATCTTCCTATAAAACCATTTCCACCTATCACTATCGCACTTTTCATTATTAAAACCTTTCTAATGGATTGTCAGCTTCAAACAATTCTTATCATAAAAACACTGAAACCATTTATCATGATTCATTAAAGACATCATTAATATCTTTTTGTATTCTTTATATTCCCTTCTATATTCCATAAAAACATAAAAGAACTCCACGATGCCAATGCTTCGATTTTTCACTATGGATATAAGATATACCGAGAGAAGCAAACGATGATATGCATAATTTTTCAGCGTAACTACATTGTTTAATTTTTTATTTCCCCGTTGCCTCCGCAGATAATCCCATGTGACACGATACATATGTCTCACACATATATCCAGAACAGCTTGTTCCCTGATTGCAGGATCTAAAATACGGTAACTTAAATACAGGGACAAATCCAAAAACTCTTTCCATGACATATCCCATTTTGTATGGTATTTTCCAACTGCTGCCGTTTCCATCAAAAAGCACCGGTTCCAATATATAACGTCTCCTGTCCGGCTCAGGAAATACTGTACGACTAAATGCGGATAGAGTACGATCAAATCATTGCTATTTAATTCTTTAATGACATTCCATACCATAGGAAATTTTATCATACTTCTATTATAGATAATCCCGTCAATAAACCCCAGACAACAAATCTCTCTAAATGCATCAAATCCTTTTTTATATCTGCCGTCAGTTAAATTATGAGCCAACTCGCCGTCTCCAAAACATACTTCCGTACAAACCAAACTTACCTCATCATATGCCAGCCGGGAAAGATAATCCATAATCTTCTTAATATCTTTTAAATCTTTGAACCTGCATTCATCACTGAGCAGCAAAATCCATTTTCCCTTTGCATATTCCATTACATTAATAATATTTAAATAAACATTGTTTTCTTCATTTTCGTAATATCTAAATCTTTTATCGGTAATCCGGTTTAAAAGATGTTTGGTATTATCCGTTGATGCGTTATTACTGACAATGACTTCAATATTCTTATAATCTGTTTTTAAGATATCTTCAACGCATTCATACACTAAGTTTCCCCTGTTATAAGTTGGAATGCAGATACTTAATACAACTTCACTCATATCCATCTCCATCACTCTAATCAACCTCCAGCAGTTCTTTTAAAGACATAATCTTACAGTCCGTTTGCTTTTCAAGATTTTCTTTTATCTTTTCATATTTAGAAATCGGCGTAACTATGATTAAGTCGATATGCTCTTTCATGTTTAATACTTCATCGCTTTTCACAGGCGTTACCTGATCTTGATATCTTGTAATCGTATAGCTTTCAATATTTTTATCAATAATATACGCCGGAGATATCCCTTCTTTGCATAAGCAGCGATAAAGCGCTTCCCCGATCAGACCCATGCCATAGATTGCAATATTCTTACAGCCCAGTTTCTTAAATAAATCTTTATTTATATTATTTTTTGCAATCCATTCTAATAACAATGAATAATATAGATCAAGCGTCTTTTTTCTTTTCTTGATTAAGTCTAACTCGCCGCTCAGTTCGTAATTTAATTCTTCTAAAACGCTCTTATCTACAAATAATTTTATTAAAAGAATTAAAACGATGAAATGCAAACCTATTTTAATTTTTTTCATACTAACCCCCAGTCCTTATCTAATCACACATTATGCAAAACTTCCACAGAACATAAAATCTTCCATTTCAATTTTCCCCTTGCCACATAAAAATTTATATACGTCATACCCTGCAACTGTAGTAGCGATGATAATATAATGATTGGAAGAAAAATCATATTCCGACGATTTGGTAATCCTTAAACCATTTTTTTCTCCGCTTTTGATTCCATCAATATATCCTGTCAGTTTCATATTGGGCATAAAATGATCAAGAAGAACTTTTGTTTTATCGGATGCGCTCCCGCTGCCCCAAAATACATATTCCACTTCCCTGTTTCCAAATAAATATCGAAGATATTTCATTCTTAACGCCATATTATGAACATGCGCCGTGGAAGATTTTTTTCGAACTTCCGGAACCGTATATGCTTCCCTAATCATATCATCCACGTCATCAGATACGCACGATACCATCTTACTTTTCCATCTGCTGCTTATATCGGTTGCCTTATAAAGATTCCATGCCCTGTTCTTATATCGTATATATTCTTCATTGGATATAAAATTTTTAAAATATTCCGACGTTACCTCATAATCATATTTGAGTAAACCTAATTTATTATTTGAATCCTGGTTTTTATATACTCTATAATAAAAAAGCAATTCTTTGAAAATAATTAATTGATATTTCTCATTTATTTTATATTGTAATAACGTGTCAATACTTACTCCGGGAGAAAATTCCCGATCAATTTCCTTTAAACTTTCCTGAGCAATACTTGTTCTATACATAATAGAAGGACATAGCGGAAAAACTTTCATGTATTTTTTGATGCCGCACTTTATAAAATCATGTGGTTTAAATATGATATCCTCTGAAAACTCCTCAAAATACGGTCCTATTATATCCCCGTTTTCATTTATTTCACATACATCAGGCGCAACTAAGCCAGCGTCTGTATGGCGGTCCAATACATCGATTTCCCTTTCAAATAATTTTTCATCAAAGATATCATCATCATGAACCCATATGAAATATTTCGTCTTTGCCAATAAAAACCATTCTTCCAGAATATGATATACGATCTTGTTTTCATCATATTTAATATATTTTATCCTCTCATCCGAATACTCCCTGATCACATCCTCCGTATTGTCTGTGGAGCCATTATTTATGATATAAAAAACAAAATCCTGATACGTCTGTTTTAATACAGATTCTATGGAAAGCCTAAGATAGTCATTCCCCCGGTTATATGTAGATAAGATAACGGTTAATTCCATTCCATCATGCCCTTTCGTTTGTAATATCATCCAGTATCTTTTCAAAATTATAGATTTGACAATCACTATTTTTAAAATATCGTTCAAATATCTCATTATAATTAAATATTGCCGTAATAATGATGCCATCAATATCTAAGTCGTTTATCTTTTGCATTAACATCTGATCTTCCGCCTTTATGCATACAACATCATCTTCATATGCATTTAATTCCGCTTTATCGATCAAAGCTTTTACGGAAATATCTTTAACGTTCCTTAACTCCTGAAAAAGCAACTTACCTATTTCGCCCATTCCATATATGGCAATATTTCTGCAATTATGTTCCAATAAATACCCTGCGGCAGAATTGCCATTGTTTTTTGCTTTCATCCAACGTAAGCAGCTATTGTAATACATTCTAAATTTATTCTTTGATTCCATCATTTTCTTTTCGTATAGATTTCCCCAATATCCGGTATTTCTTCTTAATGCATCGGCAACCGGCTGCTCAATGATATGATATAGAAACGCCTTTAACTTATTTTCTTCATCCGCCAAAGAATAATCGGGATTATATACCGGCTGGTTAACCATATCCAAATATAGTTCATCATTTTCATCAATGCATTGAATGACATGAAGAAAGTCAGAAGCTGTTTTATATTTATGAAAATTGATAAATGCTTTTTCATTAAATTGTTCCTGTATTCTTTTATTGCCATAATATATCGGAATCGAACCGGCTAAAAACGGATCGCCGATTTTTTCTGTTGTATATCCGTCAAATAATGCATTTTCACATGCAATGCTAAACTTACTTTCACTTTGAAACTTTATCTTATCGCCTACCCTATATCCTATATTATTACAGCAGGCCCCTCCTGCAGCAACATGCTTATAGCTTGAAACCATTTCAAATAATTTGATTCTCTCTGCTACGGCGCCATTATTCGAATAAATAAAATCACAAAATCTTTTCTTATCTGCCAAATCTTCTTTCGTAATAATCTTCCTGTTATTTAATGTGCCATACGGATAATAGATATTTACTAAAGGAAAACGGAAATATCTATCGCCGTAATCTATATAATCATATCCAATCGCATAATCGCACAGATTAAAATCCGGCGAAATCATTTCTCCCGTATAAAATATCCGGATACAATCCTTATACTTCAAAAATTCATTGGAATATACGGAATAAAATAAATAATCCGGATTTTCCGAAAACTCAACGTCATAATCTTCCCTTAACAGATTCACATAATAGTTATTATCATACTGCACTTCCTTGCCATGTAAATCCGCATCCGCCCCGTTATATTCCCTTAATTGCCCAATATCAATCCTGGGACCGTCCACAAACTTTACTTTAATTTTTCTTTTCATATCCAAACTCCCAACTTTCACTTACTAAACCATATGGATTCATATTCAGAATATTTGTTTTATATCGTCTGCATCAACCATGATGAACCAAAAGAAAACCCTGCATCAATATTTATTCAATAAATGCATCTGCCTGAAATTCCTCTGCCATCAGCAGATAAGCATACACATTTATCACTTTTACATTTGGGGATTTTTCCTTTACTTCATCACGTATCTCCGCATAATAACTGTTATTTGTGATCAGTACCGCGTCTGCGCCTTTCAGCGCTTCTTCCGGAGTCATGACCGTATGCCCTGTCTCCAGCGCCGTTCCCGCCAGTTCTATATTTTTATCAGCTACCCTGATACCTGACGCTTCCTTCCCAAGACTGAACAGAAATTCCCGTCCCATCTTTCCTGCCCCCCACAGAACCGTCAAATCTTTCTTCAGGTATTTCATCAGGGCAGACAGTTGCTGCCTGACAGATTGATTCCCATAATAATCAAGATAACTTAAATCCCGTTCCGGCATTTCCGCAAATCCAAATTCAGCATCATTCTGGAACATTTGATTGATAAATTTCATATCTATATTTTTTAACAGATACGGATTCTGTCTATAATTCGGAAATAATCCATTTGCTTTTTTTGCCAGAAATTCCATATAATCTTTTGGCGGTTTTGAAAATTTTTGATAGCTTGTATTCATCCCCCATGCATAAAAATATTTTATAAACATTGCCTCCGTTTCGGTAGGATACCGTTCCCTGATCCCCCGTTTCACGCACTCCTCATACAGCATCAGCACTGCTTGCGCCTCATCCTTCTGATACTCTGCATCAATATCATGTACTACGGAATCTTCTCTCTGAAAATAATAATAACAGGTATCCTTCACATAACCGATAACATCCGCATAATATGCAAAAAGCGGACATACCGCAACATCCTCATATAACATCTTTTCCGGAAACAGCAAACCATTATTAAGAAGTAATGATTTTTTTATCATGCATCCCCACGAAAACCTGCCCACAAAAAGTAAATTTATTTTCTTCCGTGCATCATCCTGTTTCCCACATAATGCAGGATATATGATCGATTTTTTAACCTTTTTTTCTTTATTTACCGCAATATAATCCGTGTATATGATATCGCTGTTCGTCTTTTCTGCTTCATCATACATTCTGCTGACGTAATTTTCATCCACCCAATCATCGCTGTCTACAAAAACGACATACTCTCCCTGCGCTTCCATTAGGCCTTTATTCCTTGCTCCGCCCTGCCTTATATTTTCCTTCAGATATATACATTTGATCCTGTCTCCATTTTTTTTCTCATACGCTTTCATAATCTCATCAGAATGATCCGGAGAACAATCGTTTACCAATATGATCTCCAAATCCTTAAAATCCTGATTGAGCAGTGAATCTATGCATCTTGCCAGATATTGCTCAACATTATAAACAGGAACAATAACGCTTACCCTTACCATCTTCCTTTTTGCCTCTCCATTTTTATAATACTGTAACTTATTTTCTTTCCCCTGATAAAAGATCAGGCGGAAATGCCTTTGTACACGAAACATATAATATCTGGTTTCTGCAGTTGCGCTTTCCCTCCGGCGGAGGCGTCATATAATCCCCATACATCATTTTAAGATATTCGTCGTAATTCTTTGGAATCGGATATTTCCTATCTTCAAAATCAACATAGATCACAGGATAAATATCTTCTTCTTTAAAATACATGATCTTTTTGTAGTGCGTAAGCAAATCTGCCACATATCCCGTATCATCACCGTCATATTTTGTCAGCGTACGTTCCATTTTTTTGTAAAGCTTTTGATAGGATTTTAATTTTCCCGTATAGTAATAAAAATTAACCATAAAATTTTTCCACGGATTTCTGCTCGCATAATCAACCTTAAATCTCATTTTATATAGCTGCATGCGGTAATCCCTCACCTGCTTTACATGCTCCTCACGCAGAGCGCTGTCGCCGGACACCTTATCAAAAGGAAAAACATCCACATGAATGCCATGATGTATTTTCATATTTTTGTCATGTTTTAATACAAAAGCAGAATCTACAAGCCCTACCTGATCAAAAGAACGTGTGAAATCATTGTCTTTTCTCATGGTCTGATAATAAAACCCCTTACCCAGCTCTTCTTCCGCAATCTTTCTAAACTTTTCAAAATCCTTTCTGGGCATTCCGATGTCTGCATCATCATCCCAGGGAACAAATCCCTTATGCCTTACTGCGCCCAGTGCTGTTCCCGCCGATAAAAAATATGTAAGTTCATGCTTTTTGCATATCCGTTCAATTTCATCCAGTATTACAAGCACCCTGCGATGCAGTTCGTCCAAATCAAAATCGACCCTGTCTCCTACCGTATACGGTTTTCCTTCAATAATCAGATCCACATCCGTTCTGTTCTCCACCAACTCATCCATGTCAATGATTTTTCCTGAAAACCCGTTTTCCCTTAACAGGGCAAAATTATCCGCATAATGCACCTGGTTCATAATAAAACATACCGAAACGCCGTCCTTTAACGCGGATTTAAAATCCGTAACCAAATGATATCTGTCAATATACGTTCCCTGAATTTTGGCATCCATGTCTATCACAACATCTACCAACTCTCCATTGGCATCAACTTTTTTAAGAAAGGCCATTCCTTTCAGGCCCGCGCCCCATATTGCAATCTTTTCTCCTCGCATCTTGAATGCGCGCAGCAATTTTACCGTTTCCTTCTTATATGCGCCATAATAATCTCCATACTGGTACATGGCTGATTTCTTCTTTATGATCTGATGAATAGCGTCTTTTATCATTATAACTCCCATCTTTTTTACTGTTTTATGCAAATATCAATTTTCCCTTAGACTTCCCGATACCTTATCGTCCAGAACCCCGGAAACGACGTATCATACTTTTCTTTGACCATGTCTGCAAATGCACCGGCCTCCCTGCTTTCTGTTATCATGTATTCTCCACAGGTTTTTTCATATATCTCTTCCTTTCCAGTTGCCGTTACCACATACAGGTAACGATCTGATAAAAAGCACCGGATTCCCTCCGTATAATCCCAAAAGCCGTTCTTTTCCGCTGCCTCCCGCATTTTTT
The DNA here is from genome assembly GCA_947630925.1 of uncultured Lachnospiraceae bacterium. Lineage (GTDB taxonomy): Bacteria > Bacillota > Clostridia > Lachnospirales > Lachnospiraceae > Butyribacter. The sequence continues at coordinate 204,135 of CANRJM010000001.1, read as the reverse complement.
TGTTCTGTATATTGTAATACTGGTACTGTACAAGCTCCCTTTCCGGGATTTGCATATTTTTATCACATACCACGTTTTTCAGTATTTCATTAAAGTCAAGCATGGAAACCACCTGGTTTATTTCTGTCCTTTTATAGTCATTCCCTGAAATAAAAAACGCCACATGACTTACCCTGTCGGGGTTATTATAATACATAAAAAACGGATATTCCTTATGTTCTTCGCTATATACAGGCTGCGAATGGTCTCCCGTAAACACATGGATTGTATTTGCACCCAGCATTTCCCTGTAATAATCAAACTGTGTGTCTACATATCTTTTGCAGTCTTCAAATTGATCTGTGATAAAATCTGACATATCTTCTATCCCGACATCTGAAAAATGCATAATTTTAGGTTCATTCCTTAAATATCCGCATAACAACGGAAAATGGAGTTCCCAGGGATAATACAAAAATCCAAAGATATTTTTGTCGTTTTCTGCAATATCGCATGCCGCGCTCCAGAGTTTTTCACTCATATGCAGTTGCTCTTTACGCACAATTTCAGGGCTTTCCTCCATGATCAGGTAATCTTTTGCCACATAAAATATGATTTTCTTATTCTCTTTTTTCATTTCACTTAACAGGCGAAATTCATCAAACTGAAACATAAAATTATTGTCATAAACATCTTCCTCAAACGAAAGCTTTTCCTTAATCATTCCCATCATGCTTTCATAAGTGGTAGGACCTGTCGAGTATGCATTGGTAAAGCTTACCGAATGTTCCCCGTATGCCTGAAACATCTTAAACCCGGATTGAACAGGCGAGTTTTCAAATACGTCAACTGCTCTCAGGGAATCGATAAGATGCACAAGCACGTTGCCTTTCTTTTCCCGATTTATTTGGATAAGCTCATTTTTTAACGCCCTGATTTCATGAAGCATGCTTTTCAGTTTTTCATAATCCTGATACCTGTTATGAATGTATATCTGTGAATATTTTTCAGCATAATAAAAATCACGTATACTGAAATACGACGCTATGATTTCTTTTAACACGCCTTGCCTGTCATCTTCCTTTGCATTCTCATATCTGAGACGAAGCCGGTATAAATCTGTATAAATATTCTGCTCGCTGAAAAAATTATAATCAATTTTAATCCCACGCAGCGCTAATTCTTCATATATATTCAAATATTCGCACCCGGGCGCGATCTGTTTAAGATTCTTTATAATAGCGTCCGCGCTTGCCCTGGATCCGATGATTACCATGTCTATTTTTTTATCTGCTATCTCCTCAGGGGCTATCACGGGATACCCCATAAAATCAGTTCCCTGAATATCCTTACTCGAGTCAATCAGGTATTTTAGTCCCTGAAGGTTTAAAATATATCTGTCAATGATAACCGCCGCATGGCTGTTTACTGTATTCTTCTTCCCAACGCCCCATATGGCAACGTTTCGCCCAGTGCATTTTTGGGTTAAAATATCGATGATATAGGCATTGATCCGTGTGCTGCTTATCATTTCCGTATTCTCATATCCATATTTTTTAATAATCTCATTCAGTCTTTTATCAAAACCTGTAAACTTCTTAACATTTTCCATGTGCATAGTAAACGATCACCCTTTTATGAAATCAATCCGGCAGCTACATTTCTTTATAAAAATCATGCATCATACGCATAATATAATATAGTAAAAGGATATCATAAAAGCAGACATATTTCAATATAGAACAGCCTTTATGAAAAACGCTTTCTATTGTTTCGATTTTTTGCGCGATTTGCCGATATTATCTGTCTGTTCCTTTGTCGTATTCACAATTTCCCTGACAATATCTTCTATATTTTCAGACGTTTTATCCATTGTTTCCGATACGGCTGCCCGCTTCTCCTCTATGCCTTCCGTGGACTCCCTGCGGAATATCGTCTTAACTGTCATCAAGATCAGCTTAACATCCATCCATAATGACCAGTTTGCAATATAAAACAGGTCCAGCTTTAATTTATCATACGGCGTCGTATTATATTTCCCATATACCTGGGCATATCCGGTCAGACCCGCCTTGACCCTGTTTCGGAACGGAAATTCCGGCATGGTCCTGCAATACTCCCGAATCAGCTCCGGACGCTCCGGTCTCGGACCTACAAAAGACATGTCCCCCTTGATAATATTAAATAGCTGCGGCAATTCATCAAATCGCACCGCCCGGATAAACTTCCCTACCTTAGTAATCCTTTCGTCATTTTCCTTCGCCAGTTTTGCAACGCCGTCTTTCTCCGCATCCACTACCATACTGCGGAATTTATAGATACAAAATTCTTTCTCATACTTTGTACAGCGAATCTGTTTATAAAAAACCGGTCCTCCATCCGCCACTTTAATCGCCGCCGCCGTAAGCAGCATAAACGGGAGCGCTAAAAGAAGCAATGGCACGGCCAGCGTTAAATCTAAGATGCGTTTTCCAAGCCGCTGTTCAAAGCTTAACGTATATCCCCTTGAAAGAAGAAACGGGGTATCAAAGACATGCACCCTGTCGGTTCCCATTAAAATAATATCAGAAATCTTAGGAATCACATATGCCCTGATTTTATTGGCATAGCAGTATTTTAAAATATCATTGCGCTTAATGGCAGAAATATCGCCGATAATAACTGCCTGGAATTCCTTCACCCGCTCTGCTATTTTCTCCATCCCCTCGTCAACATGAATCGCATCATAAATCAGATATTTATCCCGTCTGGTTTCCACCTTATATACCAGGTCTGAAGCCGGCCGTTCTCCATAGATCAAAAGCAGCTTCCACGGCTGAAACATCCGGTTATATAAGTCGATGACCACAATATCCCACAAAGAAGAACATACCATTTCACATAGCATAGCCGCAGCAAGGTATCCCACTGCCACAAATCGGAATGCCAACAGTGAAATAATGATATAAAAAATCAGATTGGTAATCAAAAGGCTGAGATATTGCGATAACAAAATCTCAATTCTGCGGAGTTGTCCAATCTTTAAACTTCCATACATCATGGAAAAGAAAAACAAAAGCAATGCGTACAGGGCGATTACGACATAGTTTCCTTTCCGGTAAAAACGAACCCCGCCATACATCATGCCGGCATAATAATGATACCAGCAGCAGGCAAAGATAAAAGTCATTATTAGTACATTAAACAGCGATGCGATAAAGAGCATCGTTTTCTTATATGGATCATACTTTTGCATATGCGCCCTCAATCTTATTTCCTGTCTTCGTGTTTCTCCATTAGTTTCTCCAATCCCTGATCTTTAATATTGGCAAGCGAGCGGAAAATATGTTCATTTGCAAGTTTTTCCGCCTTTTCTTCATCCTTATGAATGACAGCGTCCAAAATCGCTTTATGCTCTGTATTTGCCGTAAGCGCCCTTTCCCTGGAAGAAAGCGTATTTTTTCGTACCCGTTCTACATAATGATGATAATCAGATAAAATGTGTTCCAATATCTTGCTTCCGCATGCCTCGTACAGATAGAAATGAAAGCGGTTATCTAATTCATAAATCTGCTCCCAATGCTCTTTCTTAATATGAAATTCGCTTAAATAGATAATTTCCTCCAACTCTTCTATCTGTTCTGCAGAAATGCGCTTACATGCCCATTTTGCACACAATCCCTCCAAATAGGAACGAATTACATAGATATCGTAAATATCCTCCGCCGTAATTCCATTGACGTATGCTCCTTTATTGGGAATAATACTGATAAGCCCCTCTAACTCCAACTGGCGCAGCGCCTCCCTGACCGGCGTTCTTGACACGCCAAGCGCTTTGCTGATGGCTGCTTCCTTTAATTCATCCTTTTCTTTGTAATTCCCTGCCAATATATCTTCCCGAATCTTATTAAATACTTTCCCGCGCAGGGAATATTTATCCATATCCTCTTTTCCACTTCCATAATTTTCCATATATTTCTCCATTTTTATCATATTCCTGCCAATCCTGACATCCCTTTTTATTGTATACATTCCCTGATTTTATGTCAACTCTGGAACCGGAAAAGTCCGTCTACCGGCCAGCGTTTCCTGCATCCAAAAAGAGGGAATTGTCTCTTTTCTTCTTTTGTGATAACATATGGTATACGATAAATATTGATAAAAATAATGCAAAACGGAGGGCTGTTTATGGCAAAAAACGAGAAAAATAAGAAGAAAAGGACAGAAAGGAAATATCCTCTTTCCTATCTGATTCCATGCATCGCCATTCTGTCAATTATTCCCGCTATTGTTTATTTATATGCATATGATACGGGACTTGGAAAATTTAACTGGTATCAGGGTCCTGTTCAAACACTGGATTTCTTTCTGCACAGCAAAATGGTATGGCTTCTGATCACGCTGGTCCTGATTCTTTTTATGATGCTGTATATGATATTTTCTGCGGAAATACAGCCAATCTGGACAAAGAATCTGATTCCGCTTGCCGTATACTGCGGTCTTACCCTGTTGTCCGCATGTTTTTCTATTAACACAGGATATTCCTTTTCCGGTATTTATGAACAGTTTGAGCCGGTATGGATTTTAATGGGATATGGTTTCATCCTATACTATTCCTTTTATAACCTGCATACAGAAGCGGCCGTAAAACGGCTAATGCCCTGGTTTGTTGCCGGCGTTGCCGTCATGTGTATCATTGGTCTGTCCCAGGTATTTTCTCATGATATCTACCGGACAGATTTTATCAAAAACTTTATTCTTCCTGCAAAATACCATAATAATAAGTTATCATTCAAATTTGAACCGGGACGAACCTACCTGTCTTTATACAACCCAAATTATGTAGGATTCTACGTTGCACTGGTTGTACCTGTTCTGGTAGCGCTTCTCTTCCACACGAAGAAAATTCTCTACCGTATTGGATATGGCGTCCTGATTCTTTCCATGCTGCTAATCCTCTTTGCATCCCAGTCACGCGCGGGCATTGTCTCTCTTATCCTTTCTTTTATCATCATGCTTTTGTGTATGCGTAAGGTTTTCTTCAAGAACTGGATCATTACGACTGCCGTCATTTCTGTTGTCCTGATTGCTTTTATTGGCATTAATGTTATGAACCACGGCATTTTGCTGAACCGGATGCAAAACATGTTTTCCGCACAGAAAGAACAGCACGCTCTACAGAGTATCGTAACAGGAGATGATGTGAGTATTACTTACAATAACCATACAATCCACTTTAAAGCAGAAGTCGATGCCAATAATGCCATTACAGGATTCCTGCTGACGGATGATAACGGGAATGCCGTTCCCTGTCAGATAGATACCGCAAATCAACTTAATAAGATTACCGACTCCCGTTTCCCATTCCAATTTTCTGCTGTCAAAGGCAGCGAAGAAAATTCTTTCTCTGGTTTTCAGATTATAATAGACGGAAAAACATGGTATTTTTCAAACACCATGAAAAAGGGAGATTCCAAATACTATGTCAAAGGTCTGGGGAATGCTTTCTTTCAGTTAAAAACACAGAAAAAGGGGATTGCCTTTTTAGAGGAACACTATCATTTTGCAAATATGCGCGGCTATATCTGGGCGCGTACCCTTCCGCTTTTGAAAAAATATTTTTTCCTGGGTTCCGGACCCGATACCTTTATCATCGCATTTCCAAATGATGATCTGGTCGGTTTATACAACTCCGGCCACGACGGCGAGATTATTACCCGTCCGCACTGTATGTACTTACAGATTGCAGCGCAAACCGGCGTTCCATCACTCCTTGCTTTCCTGATTTTCTGGGGTTGGTACATGATCGGAAGCATAAAGCTGTATTGGAAACAGCAATATGACGGCATCCTGCCAAAAATAGGCGTCGCCATTCTTGCCAGCGTTATCGGTTATCTGATTCTGGGACTGACAAATGACTCCTGTATTGCCGTATCGCCAATCTTTTTCGCGCTTGGCGGTATGGGATTAGGGATTAATTACCATCTGACTAAAGAGGGAAAAAAAGCAGGTTCCGCTATATGACCAATATAACAAAAAGCCCCGGCGTACGGTCCGGGGCTTTTTGCATATTGTACGTCTCCGGCAGCAGATACATCATCAAAAATCGTCTGCGTACGGACAATCGATTCTTGCAATGTTCCATTGCTTTTGACGAAACATCATCATTTTACCATAATTTTTTTAATTTTTCACTAGTATTTTTTGTAATTACTTCAGCGTAATTTTACATCAGTTCTCATAAACGATAACTTTCATTTTTTGAAATTTGTGGACGGTCTGCAAAGTCATTCCAAGCTTCTGTGGATATATCTGCGGAAACTCAAGGATATACTATTGCAAAAAGAACATAATTGTGCTATAATTATGCCTAGAGAAAGGAGTGAACGTCATGCCGCTTATCATGCCCATTAAGGATTTACGCAATACAACAGAAATCTCCAACCTTGCACACAAGGAACAGGAGCCTATTTTTATTACGAAAAACGGTTATAGCGACCTGGTTGTAATGAGCAGTGAATTATATGATAAATTTGCAAGGATAAACCGCATAGATCAGGCAATCTATGAATCTGAGAAGGAAATTGCAAACGGAACACAGGCAGTTGATGCGGAAACGGTTTTTGAAGAATTGGAGAAAAGACATTTTGGATAAATACAAAGTAAAAATCAATTCAAAAGCAATACGCGAATTAGACAGCATTTATAAATATATTGCTAGTGATAAATTGGAACCTGAAAATGCGAAAGGACAGGTTGATCGAATCAAAAAAGCTGTTTTGGGCTTAGATACCTTTCCGCAGTCGCATCAGGAACGTAACGAGGGCAGATATGCCGGCAAGGGTTACAGACAGTTGTTGATTGATAATTATATTGCTATTTTCCGCATTGATGAAAAACACAAAACGGTATATGTGGTAACAATACAATATCAGGGGCGGAGTATATAACATTGCACAGCCGCCCTCCTTTATGCTATAATAAAAGCATTCATGGTTTCGTTTTGAAGAATAGCTCTTTCGGGAAAAGTGTGCTAGCAATATGACGACCATGGCAGGAAAGGAAAGATAATGAAGATTGCATTGAAAAAGTTAAATTTTACTATGGGACCGGTAATGATAGAGCCTTCTATCAGGGATATTGGCGCCGAACAGGTACCTTATTTTAGAACAAAAGATTTTTCGAAACTAATGCTTGAAAATGAAGCCTTGTTAAAAAAATTTTTATCTGCCGATACCGAAACGCGCATCATTTCACTGACCGGTTCCGGTACTTCGGGAATGGAAGCAACGGTTATCAATACCTTAAACGAGAAGGATAAAGTATTGATTGTAAACGGAGGCGGTTTTGGCAAACGTTTTGTACAGTTGTGTCAACTGCACCATATTCCCTATGAAGAAATCTGCCTTCCCGGCGGAAGGGGCATTACTTCTTCCGATTTAGAACCGTATGACGGGAAAGGATTTACTGCTTTTTTGGTAAACCACCATGAAACTTCTACAGGCGTCTTATACAACATGGAAGTGATTGCTTCGTTCTGCCGGAAAAACAGTTGCTTTTTGATCGTGGATGCAATCAGTTCCTTTTTGGCTGATGAATTCCAAATGGAACGCTGGGGGGTTAACGCTGTCATTACCGGTTCCCAAAAAGCCTATGCTATTCCGCCGGGACTGTCATTGATTGCCTTGGATGCCAGAGCGCAGGAACGGGTCATGAAAAATACGGTACATAGTTTATATTTTGATTTTAAATTATATTTAAAAGACGGAGAACGCGGACAGACGCCTTTTACACCTGCTGTAGGCATTTTAATACAGCTTAACTGCAGGTTGAATCAGATTAACACCCGTGGATTCGATAAAGAATTGCAAAAAACCGCTGATTTAGCCGCTGATTTCCGCAAAGGAATAAAGCAGCTTTCTTATAGGATTGCATCAGATTCTCTTTCCAATTCCCTTACGCCGCTTTTTGTCCCAGAAAAAGTAGACGCTTACCAAATCTTTGAGATGTTAGAGGAACAATATCAGATATGGGTATGCCCAAGCGGTGGAGAGCTGCGCAACCGCTTATTGCGTATTGGCCATATTGGAGATCTGACTTTAGAAGATAACGATATACTAATACGTGCATTGAAAGACATTTTGGAAAATAAAATGTGATAAACAAAAAGTACAGCAGATCAGAAACGAGGTTTAGTATGAAAGCATTATTAATGGCTGCCGGAAAGGGTACCAGAATTAGCCGTTATATTGAGGGAAAACCGAAGTGTACCGTTGATATCGGCGAAATTTCTTTAATTGAATATACCATACGGGAATTGCAGCAGAATCATATTAGTGAAATCGGCATCGTATTGGGATATCACGGAAAGGAAATCCGTGAACTGTTAAAAGGATATGACATTACCTATTTTCATAATTATTTCTATGATGTAACAAACAGTATTGCTTCTGCATGGTTCGCAAGGGATTTTATGGATGATGACATGATTCTGATGAATGCAGATGTTTATCTGGAAGAAAACCTCGTCAAAAAAATATTTGACGAAACCAAAAGCCCTGTCCTGTTTTCTGACAGCAGCCGAAAAGAACAGGCCGACTACAAATTTTATTACGAAGACGGCCAGTTAATTAAATACGGAAAAGAATTGGAAGGCAACGATATTACCGGCGAGTATGTAGGAATTGCTAAAATAAGCCGCTCCTTTCTCCCTTCCTTTCTGAACCGAATGCAGGAAATGTTAGAAAAAGGGGAGCATCATCGTTGGTGGGAAGATGTCCTTTACTCTTATGTCGGCGAGCAGGAAATCTATATCAATGATATCAACGGGATGTTCTGGGATGAGGTAGATTACATTGACGAATATGAAAGGATACTGAAATACAGGGGATATGAAATTGATTTTAATCCAAGTGTAAAAAAGACGATTCCGATTATCTAAATGCCTGAAAAGCGGTATCATCAATCAGCTATTTGTGCCGGGAGCGCCACAAACAGTCCCTGACCCGACAGAAAAAACTGCACAGGCAGACTTCTCCTGCGGTTTTTCGGACGAAAACATGCTCAGAATGGAGGAAGAACAATGGATAAACACAGAATATATGGAGAAAAAGCGGATATTAACAAAGAACATACGATAGATTTTTATGACCAAAGGGCAAAGAATATGAATAATATGGATTGTCCATACACCTCTGTACTGCTCGGAGACCAAAATCCGGAACATGCGGCGAAGTGGAACCTCTACGAAAAAGATTTTATTCTGCCGCAGCTTAATATCCAAAACGACAGTTGTGTTTTGGATATCGGTTGTGGTATAGGACGTTGGGCGGAACACGTCATACCTCTCTGTCATTTTTATTGCGGCGTAGACTTTTCCTCAGGAATGATACAAACTGCAAAGCAGCGAAATGCAGGACGTAAAGGAAATTTTGAATTTTTAAACTATTCTTTCCAGGAGTTTGTGGAACAAAAAGGAAAAGAATTCCACAAAAAGTTTAACCGGCTGATTATTGCCGGTGTATGCATGTATATTAATGATGACGAACTTTCCGGTACGCTTGAAAAACTATTGGGCATGTTCAGAGAAAATAGCATTTTTTATCTCACAGAGACTGTCGGCCTAAAACAGCGTCTTACCCTGAAAGAGTTTTATTCTGAAACATTGAAGTGTGATTATGATGCTATTTACCGAACGCCTGAAGAATACAATGACATATTTAAGGTATTTACCGAAAAGGGATATCAGGTACATTCGCAGGGATTTTTGCCAAAGCTGAACAATGAAGATGCCTACAGTGAAACAGATCGATGGTATTCTATCCTGACAAACCGCACTGCGTAGCATTTCTTGTTAGGACAACGTCTCAGCACGTTGCCCTTTTTTATTATATCCTTAAATCCCTTTTTATCTTTGTGGTTGATATTTCCGGCGTCCGCTCTAAATAGACTACCTCACAGTACTCTTTCAAAAAATCAAATTTCCCTTTCCAGTCGTCTCCAATAACAAAAGTATCAATGCGGAACTCTTTAATATCCTGGATTTTCTGATCCCAACTCTGTTCCGGGATGACCAGATCAACATACCGGATTGCTTCCAAAAGTTTTTTTCGCTTTTCATAAGAAAAATAGGTTACCTTATCTTTCTCTACGGAATTAAATTCATCAGTAGACAGCGCAACTATCAGATAGTCGCCTAATGCCCGCGCTCTCTGCAAAAGATTAATATGTCCGTAGTGAAGCATATCAAATGTCCCATAGGTAATGATTTTTTTCATACTCTCCCTCCTGTCATTTGTATGATTTCCTCGGCCAGTGTCGCACTGGCGGATTGTTCCGTTCTGTCAAACACCTTTTTACGAAGCTGCCTTCTTGTCTCCTGACAAGAATCAGCGCCTGACAGAAGCTCTAAAAGTACGCGTTCTAATTCTTGCTGATTTTTTACTTTTACCCCCGGCGTATATTCCTCATAATCAAAATACATTTCCCTGGAATGTTTCTGATATTTTTCCAAATCATATGCAAAAAACACAACCGGCTTATCCGTAAATAAATAATCAAAATATATCGAGGAATAATCCGTGATCAGCATGTCGGACATGGGGATAAATACATACGGGTCTGTATCTGCATCAATATCCACTATATTACCGCCCTCTATCGCCCGAAACCGCTCTTTTAACTTTGACTTCGGGTGCAGTTTTACGCAAAAGAGCAAATGATTTTCCTGCAAAAACTGATGAAACTGCTTGAAATGGATGACATGGAAAAAGTCCGTTTCGCTGTCGCGAAACGTCGGCATATAATAAAGAATTGTATCCGCATTCTTTTCCCGCATCCGTTTTTTGATCTTATCCATAGTTTTTCGCTCTGTATCCGTGTATAAATTCTGAATTTCCCGAAAGACAAAGCTGTCAATCCTTGGATAACCTGCTGTAGATACGTTCTTCGTCTGAAATGCCGACGAAAAAATAGGGCGCATAAATTCCGACGTCGTGAGTACATAATGCGACGGTTTCTCGTCTGACAGACGTCTTGGAAACGCCTGAAACGCTTCCCATCTGTTTTTCGGATGCCTGATCTTGTCAAAAATATTATCTGCCTGTATCTTTTTTAACGGAATGCCATGCCACATATTAAATTTAAGCGCTCCGCCGCTTAACCAAAAGTTAATATCTTTCGCATAATTGTCATAGAAGTATACTTTCCCACGCAAGGCATACCAAATGCCCTTTATGGAATAACGGTAATATGCCTCATATCCTGCCTCTTTTAATAATGTTACCAGTTCCCTTTTACCACTGATCCATATTGGACGGATATGAAATTCTTCTTTATGCTGGCTCATATAGAGATAAAAATATCTGGGATTGTCTGCAAAACGTTTTCCAAAGGTGCTACCAAAAAGCCAGATGCGTTTATCTCTTGGAAATAAGAAAGAAAAACCATAAACAGGAAGGAGCAGTAATTGTCCCCAATACTTACAGCGATTTATTATTTTGCCTGACATTCTCCTCCTCCTTATTGTATACTCACAGCAATGCCTGAAATCCCCTTACCACTTATATACCTTGGTCTTACGCTCCATCAGATCCAATTTATTAATCTTTGGATCTTCATAATAGGAATCATTCTTTACATGCGTTGTGGAAACCTCTTCAAATACTGCGCCGGTTCTGGATGCAAAGGCGTGCTTCTCCCCGCGGAGTACCGTCTGGATATCTCCCGGTTTCATTTCGATAGTCTTGCCTTCGATCTCTACCTCCAGATCGCCATACAACAACTGGAAGGTTTCCTCCTTTACCTTATGGGCATGTACCGGATGCCTCTGCCCCGGCAGTACCGCAATCAGTTTTTTGCAGTATTCCCGGTTGACAATACTGATGATCAACGCCCCAAACTGACGAAAATGCTTGATACCATAGTGATGGGAAAGCTCTGCCTCAAATTCATCGCCCAGATAGATATTTGCTTCATAAAGCATACCTTTCACATCATGGATCACGCTTCTGGCAAGGTTGGTATCCGTAATCGGTTTCTTCTCATGCAGTTCTTCATTTGCCTTATAATCCCTGCTGGCAATCACACCATCATAAAATTCTCCGCTTGTCATCTGGCGGTCATGATTCGGCATGGCAAAGAACACATCATTTTCGGTCAACTCCTGCCCTTCCTTGACGTCATGCTTTAAATATACACCGCGCATCAGGGAATTCAGGGAGTCCAATTCCTCCTGACTGATATAACGCTCCGTCTCTTTCTTCATGGCGCAGATTTCCTTTGCATCCAGAGCGGATTTTACCCATTGCTCTGCCTGTGAAGGATTCATGGAATATGCATTCAGTGTAATGGTGTCCGTCGGCAGGCCAACGTGGCGTTCCAATATCTTAACGCCTTTTGCGATTGCCATCATTGGAACGACATTGTCGTCCGGATCCTCATGTCCGGAATATCCAATCGTAATATCCGGATACCGTCTCTTTAATTTGTCAATAAAATCAAGCTGTAGACGCTCTATTGGCGCAGGATATTCCGCTACACAATGCATCAGCGCAAAATCCGCTTTCCTGTGCGTAAAATAGTTATATATCTTATCAATATCAGATACTGTCTTACCGCCAACGGAAATAATCGTAGGCTTATGCGTAGCGGCAACTTTCTTAAGCAGAGGCCAGTCTAACGAACTGCAGCTTGCCACTTTAATGATATCCAACCCCTGATCCATACACCAGTCTACGCCATCCTCGTCAAACGGCGTACTCATAGTGATCATCCCCTCTTCCCGGATGGCATTAACCAACTCGCTGAACTGGTCGTAAGTCAGGCGCGTGCTTTCAAACCGCGGGATATGTTTTACATCCTCACGCCCCTTGTAATCGGGATGAATAAAGGTATCCAAATTGCGATATTGCAATTTTACCGCCGCATGAATATTATATCTCCTGGCAATTTTTCCCATTTCATGAATAATATCCTTCCCATGCTCAACACTTCCCTGATGACTGTTGGCCATCTCAAAGATAAATAAATCTTCAAACAGTCTGCTCATATCGTTTCTTCCTCCTTTAATCAAATAAGTCATACAGCCTCTCTAAGCTTAACATCCTGTCATCCACATAATAATCCGCATTTGGCTTGCCAAATTTTAACTCATGGTATTTTACTCCCCAACGCTTCATCTGCTGTTTTGTAATCCCGCTCCAATCCTTACCTGTAACATAACCCCGCGCCGTGAATAATACGATTTTATTTCCATAATCATATAATCGATTGATAATTTTTATCATTCGCTCATTTGGCTCTGACAAAGCATAATCTAAATCCTTTTGCAGTTTTGCAACGACGCCGTCAATATCAAAGACAAATGTCTGGTTTCCATGGGATATTTTCAGATATTCCTCCGCCTTTAAAAATTCTTCTTCCGTATCAATATCAAAATTATCCTTCATTTCATATCCGGCAATCCGTCTGCCCGACATGGAATGCTGTTTTGTGATAACCTCTGTACGTATTACATCAATACAGGCATTCTGATAATAGAGCTTTGGAAGCTGCTGTCTCGGCATATTGTAGCACTCAGGAATATCCTTCATCACAGGCGAAAGCATTCCCTGTTCATCCTGATGCCACATTTTATAGGCAATCTCCTTTGCCGGCGCAATGCAGCGCATGGAATCAACCTCCAAATGCTTCTGCATATATGATATCATATTTTCAATATCCTCAATCCTGCGGATTGGATAGGTTGGACGAAGCTGTACTACCAGATCCGGTATGTATCCCTCCTCTTTCTCCAAAAAAGAAAGCGCATGTTCAAATACATCAATATCAAGCGCAGTATCTGTCGCATACTCCGCCGGCCGAAGAAACGGAGTTTCCGCCCCATACTCTCTGGCAATCGCCGCATAGTCTTCACTGTCCGTACTGACAATAACGCGGCGGATACTCTCCGCCTGCAATGCATGCTCTATTGAATATGCCAACATCGGCTTTCCATCAATCAACCGTATATTTTTATCCTTTACGCTTTTTGAACCGCTTCGCGCAGGTATGATGGCAAGTATCTCTTTCATAATTCCTCCAAATCCTGTAATATATTCCGGTATACCGGATTTTCCCCGGTTAAAATCTTTTGCACAACCGGAATTTTATGATATTCCGGAAAAAGCTCCGTCACGCTCTGCCGGATGATCTGTTTCAGTTCCGGTTCCATCTGCCCAAAAGTCTTTTGGTAATTTACCATAAATGACAGATAATCAATAAAAAATTCTTTTTCATACCAGTCCGCAAAAGCTTCATAAATCCCCCTGACACGCAGTTCCTCTATCAATGCGATATGTACTTCCATAAAACCAATCCGGTCTGTTTTACTCCTGACCCCGGATGCAGAACTTTTACTGATAATGTGATGATAATACACCTGATTAGTCAGGTATACCCTGGTGCAATACTGTTTGACCAGCGCGCTGAAATAAATATCATCATAGATGACACCCGGCAAAAAACAAATCCGGTTCTTTTCCAAAAAATCACGCCTGTATATTTTATTCCAAATTGCAATATTGATATCCTGTCGGAGAAACGCCCGCCGCTCCTCCTCCGTCGTAATTGCAATGATATTTTCTCTTTTCTCCCGGACCGGAATATGAAACGCTTCCTCTCCGGTATGCCGGACAGATTGTCCAATCGCCAAATCGCAATGGTGCTCCTTTGCGGCATGAAACAACATCTCATACATCTCTGCCTCTAATATGTCATCATCATCCACAAAAGCGATATACTCGCCCGAAGCATACTGCATGCCTATATTCCTTGCCTGTCCCTGTTTTCCGTTCTCTGCGCAGTTGATTACCGCCACAGAATCCGGATACCGCTGTTCCCATGCACACAGCTTTTGAAAAGTTGCATCTGTTGACGCATCATTTACCAAAATGATTTCCATGCTCTCCAGACCAATCGTCTGACCTGTCAGACTCTCTAAACACCGGTCAATACAGTTCACGGCATTATAGCATGGAATAATTACACTTATTTTTTTCAATATCTATAAACTCTCCTCTAATGACTTCTCCTGCATACCATGGATCCTTACCCCCGAAGAAGCGTTAATCAAAACCGTTCCTTTGACGTCCCGAATCCGTCTTTCAATCCATATGCGGTACATATCTAATGTCCGGTTGGTATAAATCCGGCCGCCATCCACCCCTTCAACCTGACGGAGCGACTTCGTATCCGCAATCGCATGACCAACTCCCTCTGCATGGGAATGGCTATTGGGATAACCAAGATCCAGCCCGACACAGATAATGCGTTCACAACCAAAGCAAAGTCCCAGATCCAGTGCAAACGTCGCTACGGAACCTCCCGCCTGATACAATGAGACTCCCCGTCTTTCCGCTTCCTCTTTTGCCGGTTCAAATCCCTCCTGAAATGCAATATACCTCTTCCCTTTATATGCTTCTACAACAGTAGAAGCAGCGGTGGAAAGATAAATCAGTGGAATACCAGCCTCCTCTATTCCCCGAATCTGCCAATTTGTCCCATGCATCGCATCAATCATAACCAGATAATCCGGCCGGATGCCATATTTTATCAGTTTGGCAGCTACTTTCCCTACACAGACCATCCGAATATCTTCTTTCCCCTGCGCCTTCTTCAAAGAATCCAGATTATCATCTAATGACGGTCCTGCCGCAACCAGAATCATTTTTTTTCTGTAAAAATCCGCTCGAAGGACATCGACATTGTCGTCCTGTTTCCTAATATTTTTTTCAAAATTCGCTTCTAATCCTAGTCCAAGCATCTTTGCTGAATTGCCGGATATCCAATAATTTTCCATAGCTTCTTTCAGCTTTTTCTCCACTATCGTTTTAACAGACGGATACCAGAGAATGCAGACCGTTTTCTGTTCTGTTGGATTCAGCCATTTTCCGTAATCTGCCGCCTTTTTTGCATATACGATGCGAACCTTTTCACTATTCAGGACAGCAGATAAATCACGATACATAAAGGCTATGCGAAGCTGTTCCAGATCATGCTCTATTACTGTAAGCTCCTGACACGATATCTGCTGTTCCAACATTTCTACATGATAGCCCAGACCAAAACCTATAACACTGTATTTCGTCTGCTCCTGCGCCAGATTTGCTTCCGAAAAGCTTAAAGCTTCCTGCCACGGATTGACAGCGGTATTGAGCTGTACCGTTCCCTGCGCTGTATTTACTTTAAGCACAGGATCTCCCGTCAATGCCCAGGAAAACGCATATTCTCTTTCTGTGCTTTCCTCCGTCTCTTTTAATGTTCGGTATAATCCAGCATCCTTCTTCTCTAGCAGCGCCATATTATCATCCCAAAATGTTATTGGCTCACCAGAGAAATTTTCTAACAAACAGCTCTGAATCTCGTATAATGCATTCAAAAGCTGATGTTCATAGATATCGGCTAACTGCACCTCATCCCCTGCCTCTGTTGCTTCCAACAAAGACTTCCAAATGGGCAGAAGAAGTTCCACGCTTTCCTGAAAACCCACCTGCACTGCCTTTTCAAAATAGGCTTCTCCCAGTGCAAGCGCCTGCTTGGAACAGCGATACCCCCTGGTATGATTTTGTCTGCGAAAATAAAATATGGCTTCCGTTACCGCACGTATAATTTGGCTTACGCATGTAATCATATCTTCCATGTTTCTGTCTCCTATGCTTTCTCAAACATTACATTTTTTCCAGAACTTCTTCCAATACCGGTCTTAATTCTTTCTCCGCTTCGATTAACGCGTTAAATACAATCTTGGAAGTTTCCAGAGTGGCAATCATATCCTTCTGCTCGTCTCCTGAAACACAGTTAATCTTCTGAATGGCATCTGTAACTTTCGCAGAGATATAGGAATCAAACAGAATATAGACATCCTGCTTCTCAATAAAGTTATTTGCCTTCCGAACTGTTTTCAAACACTTTTCTTCAACAGCCGGCGGAACTTTTCCCATATGGATCTTTGCCACCAAATCACTTGCCGCTTTTTTTCCTTCCGCAGCTTTTTGCTGGATATTATGAAATTCCTTATCCAGATGGAAGATTGTTTTCTTGACTTCTTCATATTCCGGTTCAGTAAAAGTATATGGTTTTTCCGCCAGAATCTTACCAAAATCAAAGGCGGTCCGGCAATATGTATCAATCGCATCCGATAACGTCATGACTTTAGAACCGTGGATCAACGCTCCGCCCTCTGTAGCGTCGATTACTTCAATCTCTTTCTTTGTCTCAATCACTCTTTCAAACCAGTCACGGTATAAAATCCAGTCATAACGGGAACGAACCATCGTTCCATCGATTCCTTCTACCATTTCCGTGCCTTCCTCTTCGCCCGGAATCTGCCTGACAACACTTCCTGCATGCGTTGCCCCATTTCCATACGCCAAATCCTGTCCAATCAATATATACCGCTGAAATCCAAGGGAAACCCCTAACATCATTGCTGCGGTTGCAACAGAACCGCCGGTATTGTACTTTGAAAAGCTCCTATGGAATTTCATATATACCTTTTCCAGATAATACATGCCTTCAAACCAAATTTTTCGTCCGGTATGCCGCTCCAAAATTGCATTTCTTGCCTCCGGTACCGTAAAGAGCGGGATATCAAAACAACGCTTATCTTCCATATGTTTCATTCCCTTTTTTGCGTCAATCGTTATCATGGCGTCAAAAGGAACATCTTTGGCAAGCAGATACTTAACCGCTGTATCTGTAGCGACAATCAAAGCTTTTCCTTTTGCTCTGTGCAGCTCCTCTATATTCTTATCCAGAGACGGTCCTGCCGATACAATAATAATTGGAACATCCTTCGGTATATCTTTAACAAACTCCTCGCAATAGTTGCTTTCCCGGATAAAATGCAGATTGCTGATAACATTTGCCGCAATACTGTGCGACATCGTTGTTATCGTATTACGGTTAACGATTTCTCTTTCATCTTCTTTTTTTACCGCTCCCATAAACCAGTCATATTGTTCCGGATATAAATCATGATACCCCGGGTGGGCGCATGGAATCTGCGTTGGGATAGAACTCCAGTGCAATCTTTTGGAAAATTCAGCAGTAAATTCTTTCGCATTCATATCCTCCACAAAAAACAATACCCGGTTATCATCCAGGATATCGGTAAGATCAAAATGATGCAGCACATACAAAAAAACGGTTAAATCCGGCTCATACAAATATACCGTAGCATCCTCCTGCAATCTTCCAAGCATTTCCCTCGCAAATACGCCGTTGCCAATGCCAAACATCAGAACAGAGACTGCTATATTCTGAAATTCGTGCTGATCCGCCCATTTTTTCGCTTCCTGGAGCGGACGGTATACGCTGTTCAGGCGCACTGTCCGCTCTCCTTTCGTGATGGTCAGCGCCTGATTTCCATCCCTTGTTTCCACACACTCTAAATGTTCGAACGAAAGCTCTTTTTCCTCCAGCGCCTCCTTCAAAATCTTGTAATACTTCGGATAATTCTGTTCGAAATACGAAAGATTTTTATCTAAATACTCCATCTGATCTTATCTCCCCCATTAGATTGATTCCTGCTAATTTATCTGTTCAATTAATTCCTGCAGATACTCTAAAAAATCATACTGTAAAATATCCGCCAATAACACATGATCCCCAGCCTGCAGCGCCTCCATCGCTTCTGTCAGGGAATTAGTCAGCTTTGCCTCGTCCAATACAAAATCGTCATGTTCCGCCTTGTAAGTAAATAAAGCGTCCATTGCCTCCGCTAACTTCCCCAGAACCACATCTAATTTCTTCAATGCGGCGCCGCTCTTCTGCTGATAAAACAAATCCAATGTTTCCTGCAATTCACAGATAGTTTCTTCTATAACCTTTCTTTGTGCGCTCATTGTCTCATCTACTCCTTTTAAAATTCTATTTTATATTGTAGCATATCCATTGCAATTTGAAAACACCTTGAAAAAACAAACGTGTGTCCCGGATGAAATGTACCTTTTGACACATGAAACCTATATCGTAAAAAAAATAGAGCTGACCATCCGGTCAGCTCCATCTGAGTCCCTAACCATACTCTGCCAATTAGCCAAGTAATGAAAGTACACCCTGTGTAGCCTGATTTGCCTGAGCAAGCATAGACTGACCTGCCTGCTGGAGAATAGAACGGCTTGAATAAGCCACCATCTCATCAGCCATGTTGACGTCACGAATCTTGCTCTCAGAAGACTGAAGATTCTCAGCCATATTGTCTGCATTGGCAATCGTATGCTCTAATCTGTTCTGTAATGCACCAAGTGCGGAACGCTGTAATGATACCTTGCTTAACGCCTTGTTTACTACAGAAATCAGACCTGTAACATCTGAATAAGACGTAGCTCCGGAAACTACTCCAGCAATTGTAGAGGTAGTGATTCCCAAGCCTTTTGCTGTCATTGCAGAAATGCTGAACTTGATGATCTGGCTTGCATTTGCACCAACCTGAAGTCCTTTTCCTGTAAATGAACCGTCTAAAAGCTTCATTGTGTTGAACTCAGTCTGGCTTGCAATACGATCAATTTCCTGAGTCAGAGCAGAAAGCTCTTTTGCAATTGCCTTACGGTCTGTTGATACATATGTGTCATTTGATGCCTGAACGGTTAATTCTCTCATTCTCTGAATAACAGAATGAATCTCATTCAATGCGCCTTCAGCCGTCTGAATAAGTGATACACCATCCTGAGCGTTAGAAGAAGCCTGATTCAGACCTCTGATCTGTCCACGCATCTTTTCACTGATGGAAAGACCTGCTGCATCATCGGCTGCACGGTTTACTCTGTAACCGGATGCTAACTTCTCTGAACTCTTTGCAAGATTTGAATTTGTGATGCCTAACTGTCTGTTTGCGTTAAGCGCTGTCATGTTATGTTGTACTATCATAATGATTCCTCCTTGAATTTTTCAGTGACATCCATGCCACTGGTAATAAATTTTATAGTTACACCGCATTAAATCCGTCCGTACACGAATCGAACCCGGCAACTAAAGCTCCCTATTCCTAATCTTACTCTGCTAATTAGCCAAGTAATGAAAGTACACCCTGTGTAGCCTGATTTGCCTGAGCAAGCATAGACTGACCTGCCTGCTGGAGAATAGAACGGCTTGAATAAGCCACCATCTCATCAGCCATGTTGACGTCACGAATCTTGCTCTCAGAAGACTGAAGATTCTCAGCCATATTGTCTGCATTGGCAATCGTATGCTCTAATCTGTTCTGTAATGCACCAAGTGCGGAACGCTGTAATGATACCTTGCTTAACGCCTTGTTTACTACAGAAATCAGACCTGTAACATCTGAATAAGACGTAGCTCCGGAAACTACTCCAGCAATTGTAGAGGTAGTGATTCCCAAGCCTTTTGCTGTCATTGCAGAAATGCTGAACTTGATGATCTGGCTTGCATTTGCACCAACCTGAAGTCCTTTTCCTGTAAATGAACCGTCTAAAAGCTTCATTGTGTTGAACTCAGTCTGGCTTGCAATACGATCAATTTCCTGAGTCAGAGCAGAAAGCTCTTTTGCAATTGCCTTACGGTCTGTTGATACATATGTGTCATTTGATGCCTGAACGGTTAATTCTCTCATTCTCTGAATAACAGAATGAATCTCATTCAATGCGCCTTCAGCCGTCTGAATAAGTGATACACCATCCTGAGCGTTAGAAGAAGCCTGATTCAGACCTCTGATCTGTCCACGCATCTTTTCACTGATGGAAAGACCTGCTGCATCATCGGCTGCACGGTTTACTCTGTAACCGGATGCTAACTTCTCTGAACTCTTTGCAAGATTTGAATTTGTGATGCCTAACTGTCTGTTTGCGTTAAGCGCTGTCATGTTATGTTGTACTATCATAATGATTCCTCCTTGAATTTTTCAGTGACATCCATGCCACTGGTAATAAGTTTTATAGTTGCGCCGCATTAAATCCGTCCGTACACGAATTTGATTTGGAAATTTATCAAAACTCCCTGAACAGGAAGATGATAACATAAGAAAAAGTAAAAATTATTCATATGCTTTTGTTACATATTCTATATCGGAATGTATTTTTATTTCCTTAACCTTTTTTTACTCTTTTTTACTTTTTTATTTTGCTATTTTTTCTGATCCATAAAATAGGATTGCCACTGGTTATGCTGATTTGCCATATTATTATGATAGGCGTTGGCAGTCTTACTCTTTACATGAAATGCCTGGATTTCTTTTCTCTTGGCAGCGGCAAAATCTATAAACCGGGTTTTATTCTTATGCTCCAATGCCTGGATTTTTACCCCATAATCCGTAAGCACCCTGATTAAATTCTGCAGTTCCAGAATTTGCGGCTTATAGCGCTGCATATCGCTTTTAACGGCAGACTCTACTTTCTTATATAAACCTTCAAAGCCTCTGTCCAGCTCCTGCATTTTTCGAATCAATTGTTCTTTCCTGTCAAGCGTTTCGTCAAATGCATCCGAATCCATATCTACCTGTTTCAAAAGACATTCCTGTTTCTGCGTCAGTGCCAATATTTCCTGCAACACCTCTGTTTTTTCCTGCAAAGAATCTTTCATAATTGAAATATAAACCAATACTTCGTCTGCCATACTTCCTCTTTCCTATGTTGCATTATTCAACCGCATAACTTCTTTCCATGTCTCACGCATTGTTTTAATATGTTTCAACGCATCCTTGAGAATGTCTTCATCCTTCCTTAAATTTGCCTCTACCAGTCTGCGGTAAATATAATCATATACCGTATCAAACTCCTGGGCAACCGGATATTTCATATCCAAAGACACTCTCAGTTGGACAATGATTTTTATCGCTTTCTGTATATTCAGATTTGCTGCCGGATGATCTTTCTTTTCTATCGCATCAATAGCAATATTGCAAAATTTCACTGCACCATCATATAGCATCAGAATGATTTTTGCCGGTGAAGCAGTCTCTACAGAATTCTGCATATAACGCTGCGCCGCATTGCGTAACTGCGCCATTCCGAATCCCCCCTTCTACTTCTCCCTTTATTAAGAACCATAGCCAAACAAGGATTGCTGTGAATTCAACTGAGCCATAGCTTTCTCCATTGCAGTAAACTGGTCATAATATCGGTCTTCCATCGTCGCAAGTTTTGACTCCCACTTTGCAATCTCCTTTTTATAATCAGATAACTGTGAATTCATCTCTTTATCATTATAAAAGGTTAATGCACTGCTCAATCTGGTCGTACTCATTTTTTTCTGCAGGTCAGAATATAAGTTGGAAGCAAGACCAGTAAAGATCTCCATAACCATATCCGGATCCGAATTCAGCAGGGACTGCAGTGTATTTTTGGAATCGCCATATTCGGAATCATCCTCATCACCCTTAATATGCAGCATACCGCCCTCTTTATAATCCGTAGAGGTACTGATGCCCAAGAACGCAAGCGAATATGTTTTTCCGTTAGATGCTTTGTAAGTGCCTGCCATATTATTACGAAAACTGTTAATTAATGAATCCAGCGTATCATCCCGGCGAAGAAGGGAATCTTTAATCTTTGTTTCCCATTTTTCAATCTCGTCATCTGTCATCGCTTCTTTCTGCTCATCCGTCAACACATCATAATCTCTTGCGGAGTCCGCATTGTAAAGAGTATTCATCTCTTTTAAAAGATCATTGTACTCAGAAAGAAAGTCCTTAATTGTATCATATATTGCTGATGTGTCTTTCGTAACCGAAATACTGACCGTGCTGTCCGGAGTAACATCCAGGATATTCAGCGTCAGGCCATTTACTGTTATCGTGGAATCGCTGCTGCTCAAGGTCGCTCCATTAAATTCAATCGAAGCGTCGCTTGCCTGGACAACAACCATGCCGCTGGCATCCTCCCCTTCGTTTACTTTGTCTCCCGTGACAGCGCCCAATCCCAAACCGGCCAACTGACTATTACCATCTGCAATGCTAGACATAGTATCATGATAGCTTCCTGCAATTGACTGCAAAGCGGCTTTATCCGCTTCTGCATCCATCTGCAGAAAAGATGGCGCGTCATCAGCCTGAATGCCATTCGTCACTGCATCGGAAATTGCTTCCTGATATTCTTCAGACTTGATATCTTGATTAACATTGGAAGTAACCAGATTAGAAACCGCTTTTGCAAGCTTTGTTTCGTCAGATAACTTGAGTTTATCCAGTTCTTCCTGTCTCTCTTCTTCCGACATTGCACGAATATCATCCTCTGACTTATCCTTTAATCTGGAGGCTAACAGGGCAATCTTTCCTTCTTCGCTTACTGTTTTTGTCTCATTTCCATTCTCATCGCTTGCAGTATCAAAATATTTGGAATTGTATTCATCGGTCAGCTTCTTAGTATAATAGGAAGTTGCAGCAGATTTTCTGCTCTTATCCACGTATTTCCCAAGCGACTCATTCGCTTCTTCCGCAGTCATGGATCCTAACTGCAGCTTATCAAAAATATTGGTAACCGCTTTCTTATCCGCTGTAGACAGATTGTTATATCCTACCGCATCCTTCCATGCCGCCATCTGGTCCATCTGATCCCGGGACAATGCTCCGACGGAAATATTAAATTTCTGATCTTGACCGCTGGTGCCGGAACTAATAAAAAATCTCTGCTGTTCTGCATCAAAAGACGCATTCAGTCCTGCATTGGAACAGGCAGTCACAAAATCGTTAATCGTTGTATTCTGATCTACTGTCAGGATAGTCGTACCCTTCTGCGACTGAATTGTAATCTGCGCACCCTCTTGAAATGTAGGGTTTCCATCCGCATCCTTTAAATCCGTCAGCTTTGTTTTAGAAGTAACATTTACTTCTTCTCCCTTGTCGTTTGTAGTTTTATGCAGTTTGCCGCTTGTAACATACTGTGCGGATGCAAGCGACTTAACCTTTACCTTGTATGTACCTTCTGCTGCGTTCGCATTAGCCGAAGCCGTTACTTTGCTGTTGTCAGAACTGGTAGCTGCTTTGGTCTTAAAAGTTGACTGCAATCTAAGCTTTGACAAAGAACCCGTGTAAAAATTATAAATCTTGGAATTCAGGCTTGACCAAATTTCCTTCTTCCATTCTAACTTTGTTTTTTTAGACTCAACCTTGGTCTGTTTCATCCTCTGAGCGGACATCAGCGCCTTAACAATACTATCCGTATCCAATCCGGAATTCATACCTGTCATTCTAATTGCCATAATGCTACCTCCTATCTCTTTTCATCAATAATAATGCCTGCAATTTCCCATACCTTTTTCAAAACTTCCAATGATTCTTCCGGAGGCACTTCCCGAATCAGTTCATCCGTCTCTTTATCATAGACTTTGATATTAATTCGTTTGGTCTCCTCATCATAGCTGTATGCACAACGCGTTTTTGTAATTTGCGAGTTCATACTGGAAATAGCAGATTCTATCGTGGCAAGGGACGGTTCTTTCTCCTTTCCCTGATCCTGGTCTTCCACTGCATCATCCTTTGGCTCGTTTTTCCGAAGATTCTCCCAAACCTGCTTTACCGCATCCGGAGAGGCAACTGCGATCTCAATACTATCCATCGTATTGAGAGGTTTTTCGTAGTCCTTACTCACTCCATTGACATAAGTATCCATCGACATAACTCCACCTCCATGTGTTCTAAACAAAAAACATAAAACTTCCTGTTAAAAGCTGTCATCCTGAACTGCTTTATAGAATCTATATCATATATCGGCACTTTTTCAGAAATCATTAATTTTTTCCGCCAAACAAATCTTTTAACTTATCCATGTCAACTTCCTGTACGGCATTTTTATTTTCTTCCTGAATCTGCAGATATATTTCTTTCCGATAGATTGGTACTGATTTCGGTGCGCTGATCCCCAGCTTTACCTGATCGCCTTTAATTTCCAAAAGCGTTACTTCAATATCGTTTCCAAGCATAATGGACTGGTTTACTTTTCTGGCTAATGCTAACATCCTTTTCCTCCAATCACTTTTTATTCTTCGTTCTGCACTAACATATGCTTTATTTCATAATCCTCATTTTCCACAATCAACTGTATTCCCTGACAATTAAGCGTATTAATGACCAGGGGCGCTTTCATATTGACAGAAGCCTTTTTGACATCCCCCGGCACGGTTGCCAGCAGATAAAGCTGCAACTCTTCTACTTTACATTTTCCGATTACCTCCAATAAAGCATCATCAACAATTGGATTATAATCTTCCTTTACCCGAAAAGGATTTACAATAGGAAATGCCAGTCCCTTTTCAGCTACAGACTGAAGCCATAAGAAAAACGGCTGCCCTTCTCCTTCATTATCATATAATATGACATAGTCCTTATACTCTTCAAAGCCAAAAATCCCCTGCTCAAAATGGATGATTTTCTCGTCTTCAATTTCCACTTCTCCAAAATATCTTGAATCTATCTTCATATTCCTCTCCATTCCGGAGCGTTTTGTGCACCCGGGCAATGCAAAGATAAGATTTGCATCCGCCGTCAAAACTATTTGTGACGCTCCGGCACAAACAGCTATATATCCGGTACCGTTTTCTTAGATATAATTTAATAAGGAATTTCCCAATATTTTTGATGTCGCTGATAAGGACGCCTGATAAAGCGCATCTGCCTCTGCCAGATTAATATAGGCATCTGCAATATCAATATCTTCGTTATTAGAGAGCTTCTCCTCCGTATCGTTTGTCTCATCCATAAGCTTATCATATGTCAGTTCCAAACGATTATAGCGGGAACCCAAATCTGCAATCGCAACATTCAGATCATTCTGCGCATTATCTACCATGCTAAGCCCCATGCCAAAGGCTTCCGTCATAATATCTTCATAAAACTTCTTCTCTGTTTCAAGCATCTCTTTTAATTTAGTGCAGTTTTCAATCTCCGTTTCGTCTGTCGTATTATCAATCAAATCGTCTACATCACGGATTCTCTGCTCAATATCATCTACTGCCTGAACCGACTGCTCAATATAATCAATCATACGGTAGATATCTGTATCAATTGCATCTCTTGCCTGTGTATTAACCTTTGCCATCTGGCTGAAATTAATCTCATATTTAATATCCTGTCCATTAGGTTCTGCATAATCAATCGTTTTATTCGAATCTGTATTATGGCTGGTGCATTCAAAATACATTTCCGGACGGATATCGTTCTTTTCAAATTCTTTCTTTGTATATTTTATCGTGAATTCCAGATCATTTTCCTGGATATTCTTATAAGTATCCTCAGACAGAATGATTTCCCCCGTATCATATATATAAACGGCATCCACCCCCAACTGCGCCGCATTATACGCATTGGCGTCTTTCGAAGAAACCATCGCTACGTTTAACGGTGTGGTACTGTTTGATAACGTGATCTGGACAGCGGAACCTGACGGATTGCCTTCCTGATCCGTAATCGGCTCGTTAGAACAGTTCTTATAGGCCAGTTGCAGCCGGTATGCTGCGGACTGCTCCGGCACTTCGCTTGCGTAATCGTCTGCATCTTTCGCCGGATCATATTTCGCGCCGCCCGTTACATACTTTACAGAACGGATTGCATCACTGCCAAACTTTTCTGTGATCTGATACTCCAGATTATTAGTATCGGATGAAAACAACAGGGAAGTATCGGTACGATATCCCGTAAATACATATCTCCCCGAATAATCGGTATTTGCATGATCTTCAAAAATAGCATCGGCAAATCGCTGTAATACAGATAAAACAGCGTCTCTGTCATCTGATTTTAACGGATCGTTCGATCCCTGGTTCAGGTAACCCTTCATATCGACAAGAATGCCGTTGATTTTGTTCAAAGCTGTCTCCGTTGTATCCATCCAACTCATTGCATCCTGTACGTTTTTTTCCGTATACTGGATTAGCTGGCTGTACGTCGTCCGCAGCTTTAAAGAACGGATTGCGATTGTCGGATCATCCGAAGGGCGCAATATCTTTTTCTTCGTCGTATACTGATTCTCTGCTGTCATTAAATGATTTTTCGCCCTGGTAATGTGTGAACGTGAACTATTGGAAATCATTGAATTTGTAACTCGCATAGCCGCCTCCCATCTTATATCGCTGTATCATTGATCAGCTTATCTAATACTTCATTCATAACGGATAACACTTTATATTGATAATTCAGAAGATTTTGACAGATGATCATATTCTGTCCTTCTTCATCTTCATCGACGCCGGCTGTTGAAAGCCTACGCTGTTCTACCGCATCTCGAATATTTTCTGCGTTTTCTTCGCCATTTCTAACTTGTTCCGTATCGACGCCAATTGCGGATACCAATACCTGCAGGAAGGACCCGGGCTGACCCTGGCGGAACATCTTCTTGTCGCTTTCCAAGTCTAACATATTTGTAAGATTTTCCCCATTTTCCACAAGTCCGCCCGCCATGTCAGAGCAGGCAAGCAGTCTCCCATCCTTTAAAATTTTATCATTTACGTTTGTATTCAACGCTGTCATACTATAATAAGAAGTAAGCACGGCGTCTCCCGTCATAATAAGATTACCGGATGCATCCCTCGGTAATATGGAAGAGAAGCGAAAGCCCGCCGTTACCTCTTCGGCAAAACTCAATCCGGCTCCGGATACTTTATCTGTAGCTAAGAACATCTGCTGCCCCAGCTCTCCATACATATCATATCCGGAAGTCTGCACCTGATTAAAACGGTAGGAAAATGTCCTGATGAATTCATTTAACTGCGACATATAATATGGAATGCCCCGGAAATCAACTTCATCGCCAACCTGCATATCCACATTATTATAATCCTCTCCTAACTCCTCTTTCAAATGGAATGTATACGTATACTTTCCATCCGCATCTACTGTTACGTCAAAGGAATCATACTCATAATCCATATGGTTTACCGTGAGCACTCCATTGGTTGCCGGAATATCCAGTTTAAAAAGCGAACTTCCCAACTCGTTGACATCGGTTACGGTCAAATCCCTGGAACCTTTCGTCCCTTTTGCCTTTCCTGCAAATACTTCGCCGTTATTTCCATCTCTTAACTCAAAAAGCGCCTGAAGCTTGCCGCCAAGTTTCGTATCATGAATACCGACGTCCTGCCCGATACTCCAACGCAGAGCATATAAATTATCAATATCATTCATGGAATTAAACGTATCCCTTGCTTCATACTGAATCGTATTATAATCATAGGTATCTACCAAAATCGCTCCATCAACTGAAACAATATACTGAACAACGCCTTTTCCCTCCGCAGGCTCTTTCTCCACAACATCCACATCAACTAACTGGGATAAATCGTCAATAATCGTTGCCCTCTGGTCACGCAGGTCATTTGCCCTCGTGCCATATACTTCTATCGTATTAATCTGTTTCGTCAGGGCAGCTATCTGTTCTGCATATGCATTAATCTGGTCTACCGTATGTGCAATCTGTGAATTGACATCCTGCTGTAAACTCTGAAGATTATACGCCGCTTCCTGAATATATTTTGTCGTCGTCTCGGCATAACCGACTGTCTGCGTGCGAATGGTAGTATCCGAAACAGCTCTGGTCAAACTGCTCAAAGAAGTAAAAAAATCTGTCAGCGAATTAGATATTGAACCGCTGGTTGACTCCTTAGCATATAAATAATCCTCTATACTCTGCATATAATAGGACAGGGTTGTATATCTCCCATAAGAATTATTGCTCATACGGTATTTTTCATCATAATATGTATCCCGTGCACTCAGGATTTCTGCCGCCTCTACACCGGAACCAACCATTCCATAAGAGCTTCCCAGAGAAATTGCCTGCGTCGCCCTCTGGAAGACAGATTGTTTCGAATATCCCCTGGTCTTGACATTGGCAACGTTATGCGCCGTCGTATTCAAATGCGCCTGGTATGTGGACATACCGGAACGGGCAATATTTAAACCAAAAAATGTTGATGGCATATGATCCCTCCAATCTGATTAACCCAATCGTTCAATAAGATGCTCTAACATGGCATCAATTACCGTGATATATCTCGAAGATGCATTATATGCATGCTGGTACATCAGCAGACTTGTCATTTCTTCTTCTGTGGAAACGCCGGAAACCTGCTGTCTTTTATCCTCTACGCTTTCCACCAAAGTCTCCTGGCCTTCTACGATTCCCTTCCAGACGTTTCCCTGTACGGCCAGCGAGCCGACCAGGGCATCATAAAATTCATCTGCGCCATAGGTCGCCAATTCATTCGGATCCAGTACTGCGTCTTTTGCCTTCCAACTTTCGAGTATCTTTGCGCAAACGTCATAATTGTATTCATTGGTTCCTCCGGTTGCCGGATTGTTCATAATCGGCAAATACGAATAATTCTCCTGCAGAAGCGGATTGATTGTTAAATTCTGCAGCGTATACAATGTATTGACGTCCGATGGGTCCTCTTCCTGATAGACATAGAGAAGATACTCTCCCTTCTCATTTTTCACTGTAACCTCTATCGGGTTGCCTTCCTCGTCTAAAATCTGATTTCCATCCTCATCTACCGCATATACCGGTCCGTCTGCTGTCAGGACCTGATAGCGCTCGGAACCTGCCCTGCGGACAAATACCTCGGTTCCTAACGTTGCAGCATCATCCGCGCCTACCGGACACCGGTTTGCATCTAATACCCTGGTAATGCCGCTAAGCGTTACCGTGTTACCGTCTGCATCTTTTGTTGTTATGCCGTCAAGCCCTGCATTGATATTTGGAGCGAACGCATCATTTACCACAGTCACGATCTTGTGGATCAGGAAATCAAACTGCGCCTCTACTTTTTCTATTAAACAGTTTCCTGTCGTATTGTTATAATCCCGCAGTTCCCGCTCCGTCGGATTGACCGGAATATCCGTATAAAATCCCGTTGCTTTTCCGCGCGCTGTTAATATTCCAAGCAGGGAACCGACATCTGTTCCTTCTTCGTTTGAATACGCCCTTGACAGATCATATACATCGCCGTAGCCACTGCCTTCCCATACAACCTTATACATCGGCGACTTTGACGTCACTTCATACTGTCCTGTCTTCTCGTTATATTCTTCGATATCCATCTTCTCGCATTTCATATGATATGCCATTGCCTCTTCTACAAGCGGGGCATTATCAATGCGAACCAATACTATTCCGGAATCATCCTCATACGCATCATAATTTGTATATTCCGCAAGCTGATCCAACAGGTAGTTTCTGGCATCCCGGTAATCGTTTGCATTTTCAACGCCGGACGCCTCTGCCTTTGCAATCTTCTTGTTTAATTCTGCAATCTGGTCAGCTATGTTATTGATGGCGTCTACCTGTGAAGAAATCTGTTTATTCAGATTGACCTGGTAATCCTTCAATGCATTGTACGCATTCGTCGCCTTCTCTAAAAAAGCTTCTGCTTTTGCAATAAAAAGCTCGCGATTCGTAATGCTCTCCGGCTCAGTTGACAAGGTCTGCACCGTATTCCAGAAATCCGATAAAGCGTTATCAAACTCAACGCCTTCCATTTCTCCCAGAATATCTTCTATTTCCAACTCGGTATTATACAGCGATTCATAGAAGGTCTGCCTGCCTACTTCCAAACGATATTGCCTATCCAGAAAAATATCCCGAATCTGGCGGACCTCTGAAACAGTAACGCCATATCCGGTCTGCATTTTGGATTTATCCGTATACCGAAGCGTCTGATAATAGGTATCTGCCTGAATATTCTGCTGTCTGGTATAACCGGGCGTCTTCGTATTGCCTAAATTGTGCGCCGTTGTGTTAAGTCCCGACTGTGCGCTTGCCAATCCCGCAACCCCGGCATTGAAACTTGTAAATAAGCTCATCTTTTCCTCCTGTCTTTATGCGAAAAAACACAGACGCCACTCTGTGCAATAATTACTGTTTTGCATCAAACCCGCCGCTGTCGTATCCGGCATCATAACTGGAAGACGCATTCTTATCATAATTATTTACCCCTGGTGACATCCGTGTACTCTGGATAAAATTCATATTAAACTCTATCATTTCAAGAGAATTTTCGATTAAATCTTTATTTTTTTCATTAATATCGACCAAACGCTTCATCACTGCCTTCAGGGAATCATGAAGTTTTACAAGCTTCTCTCTTTCTTCCGGCTGCTTGTTCAACAAATGCGCCAACGTGGTCAAATTTAATGTCTCCGCATCCTTGTTCAGAACGACTCCGATATTGGCAATCACTTCTTCCCGTTTCTTGCCAAGCGCATTCGCCTTATCTATCAGAAGCTGTTCCTCTTCTGTAACCGCTTCCAGTTCCTTCAAGTCACCCTTGATCAATATCTCCGTTTTCTTTTCCGATATTGGTATAATTTGTCGATAAATTTCTTCTTCGCTGCTTAACGTAGTAAGAAGCACATCCAATAGACTAGCCAAATCAAAACCTCATTCCTTATATTGAGAAATCAAAATACTTGCTTACAATCTTATCTGCGATTTCCTGTGCTGAAACATTATAAGTACCGGAAGCAAGCGCTTCTTTTAACTCAGCGACTCTGTCTTCCCTGATATCTTCTGTTTCTGCAACGGCCTGTTTTGCCACCTGATAATCCTTCGCAGACTGAGAGATGACATAGGAATCCTTTTTCTGGATTTTTCCCGTTTTATTGACTTTTTTCGTATTTGCCGCCTGGTACAACTGGCTGACATGGTTCAGTGCATCTACCCTCATTCTAATCACCACCTAAATCATAACTTTTTTTATTGTCCTTTGTTATTGTCAATATATTTATCGGCGATTTTTTACAATACATTAATATTTTTTGCACAAAAAACAGAATCCGTATCACCACCGCTTGAAAGACTATTGAAAAAAGCCGGAAAAGTCAAAAGTTGCAAAATAATCCCGCGGGGTTTCGGCACGACGTATCATTTGTACGCTGCCGTCCTCTTTCAGCAGAAGCTCGGCTGATTTCAGCTTTCCATTGTAATTATATCCCATGGCGAAGCCATGCGCTCCCGCATCATGAATAAAGAGATAATCCCCCATATCAATTTTGGGGAGCATACGGTCAACGGCAAATTTATCATTATTTTCGCAGAGCGATCCGGTTATATCATACTTATGGTCACAAGGCTCCTGTTCCTTGCCTAATACGGTTATATGATGATATGCCCCATACATGGCCGGACGCATCAGGTTTACGGCGCAGGCGTCTACACCAATATATTCCTTATAAATATGTTTTTCATGAATCGCTTTCGTTACCAGACCGCCGTACGGCGCAAGCATAAAACGTCCCAATTCCGTAAAAACAGCAACGTCCCCCAAACCTGCCGGCAGCATGATTTTTTCAAACTGCTTCCGAACGCCTTCGCCAATTACGGCGATATCGTTTGGTTCTTTATCCGGCGTATACGGAACGCCTACTCCACCGGAAAGATTGATAAAAGCAATCTCTACGCCGGTTTTTTCCTGGACCTCTGCCGCCAGTTCAAAGAGAATGCCTGCCAGTGTCGGATAATAATCATTTGTTACCGTATTGCTGGCGAGGAAGGAATGGATTCCGAAACGCTTTGCGCCCATCCCTTTCAGGCGGTTAAACGCTTCGATCAACTGTTCTTTCGTCATGCCATATTTGGCGTCTCCGGGGTTGTCCATAATATCTGTTCCCATCTTAAATACGCCGCCCGGATTATAGCGGCAGCATATCGTCTCGGGAATCCCCGCTATATCCTCCAGAAAATCAATATGCGTGATATCATCTAAATTAATATAGGCGTTTAATTCTTTCGCTTTCCGGTATTCCTCTGCCGGCGTTACATTGGAAGAAAACATAATATCCGAACCGGTAAAGCCACATGCCTCTGACATCATAAGCTCTGTCAGGGAAGAACAATCCACACCGCAGCCTTCTTCCTGTAATATCTTTAAAATATACGGATTCGGAGTGGCTTTTACTGCAAAATATTCCCGAAAGCCTTTGTTCCATGAAAATGCAGATTTTAATTTCCGCGCATTTTCCCGGATGCTCCTTTCATCATAAATATGAAATGGCGTGGGATATGTTTTTACAATATCCTCTATCTGCTGTTTTGTAACAAACGGTATCTTCTTCATGTGTTTCATCCTTTCTATCGTTTCATTTTCCTTCTTTATCATTGTATCGTATCCATAACGCAAATCTTATATTAACAAAAAGCGCGTTTTTTTTCAATACGCCTCTGTCGGGAGCAAAAACTTTTCATAGAACATCCGTTCTTTTATCTTGCATTTTTTTATTTGTTTGTGGTATTATCGGGTAGGCGCAAAAATACTGTAATCAGAAAACCAAAGAGTATTATTGGTACAGAAATGGAGGAGAAGTTTTACCATGAGCGAATATACAGGAAAAGAAATCGTAGTATTAGAAGGATTGGAAGCTGTCAGGAAACGTCCCGGCATGTATATCGGCTCTACAGGCACGCGCGGACTACACCATTTAATATGGGAGATTTTAGACAACAGCATCGACGAGCATCTGGCAGGTTTTTGTAATGAGATTACCATTACGCTGCAAAAAGACGGCGGAATCTGTGTGGAAGACAACGGGCGGGGCGTTCCGGTAGATCCGCACCCTACCAAAAAAATCCCGACTGTGCGCGTTGTATATACGATATTACATGCCGGCGGCAAGTTTGGAAACGGCGTCTATAAGGTCTCCGGCGGTCTGCATGGCGTCGGTTCTTCTGTTGTAAACGCCCTGTCCTCCAAAATGATCGTTGAAGTCAGACGCGACGGACAGATTTACCGGGATGAATACGCCAATGGCGGCAAACCGGTTACGGCGCTTGTCAAAGGACTTCTTCCGGTCGTAGGAAAATGTGCCAAAAGCGCCACGGGAACCAAGGTAACTTTTTACCCGGATGACGAAATTTTTGAAACGACTGTTTTTAAAGCAGATGTCATACAGAAAAAATTAAAAGAAATTGCTTTTCTAAATAAAAATCTAAAATTAACTTTTAAAAATGAAATGGATGCCGAAGAAACTGTTTATTTGGAAAAACATGGCATTCAAAGCTTTGTCAGTTATATTAACCGCGAAGCTTCTGTCCTGCATTCCGACCCGATTTATATTGAAGGAAAAAGCGGCGACATTGAAGTGGAGATTGCTTTTCAATATACGAACAACTTTTCTGAACAGATCAATCCCTATTGTAACCGAATTAATGTTGTAGACGGGGGGACATTGGTAACCGGTTTTAAAATGGCGCTAACCAGAGTCATGAACCAGTATGCAAGAGAACTTGGCATATTGAAGGATAAGGATGAGAATTTTGACGGCAAAGATATCCGGAATGGAATTGTTGCCATTATCTCGATTAAGCATCCGGATCCGCAATTTGAGGGACAGACTAAGACAAAGCTTGGAAATACGGACGCAAAAACCGCTGTAGACGAAGTATTCAGTACGGAAGTACAGCGGTATCTGGATAAGAATGTAGATATTCTCAGAAACATCCTGGAGCATTCACTCAAATCTTACAATGCCAGAAAAGCAAGCGATAAAGCAAGAACAGCCGTTTTAAAGCAGCTAAATGACATTGACGCCAAAAGCAAGCTTGCCGCCTGTACCTCGAAAAAACCTGAAGAATGCGAAGTCTATATTGTTGAGGGCGATTCTGCCGGCGGCACGGTCAAAACTGCACGCAACAGAAAAACCCAGGCGGTTTTACCGCTCCGCGGTAAAATCCTGAATGTCGAAAAAGCTTCTCTGGAAAAAATCCTACAGAATAACGAGATTAAATCGATGATTGCCTCCTTTGGATGCGGCATCGGAGACGAATTTGATATTTCAAAACTGCGCTACGATAAAATCATTATTTTGACGGATGCTGACGTCGACGGCGCACATATCAGCACCTTACTGCTGACCTTCTTCTACCGATTTATGCCGGAACTGATTTATGAAGGAAAAATCTACCGCGGTCTTCCACCATTATATAAAGTAGACTATGAACGTTTACCTGCCGGAAAAAAGAATCGGAAAAAAGAAAAATGTTCGGAATATATCTTTAATGATTTTGAACTGGAAAAATTCCGAAAGAATAAAGAAAACAAAATTATCAGCATTCAGCGATACAAAGGACTTGGCGAAATGGACGCCGAACAGCTTTGGGAAACAACGCTTGACCCGGAAAGCCGTATCCTGGCGCAGATATCTATCAGTGATACCGTAGAAGCCGACGATATCACAACAACTTTGATGAGCACTAATGTTCTGCCAAGACGACAGTTCATTATGGAAGAAGCAAAATATGCAACCCTTGATATATAAGAACGGAAATAACGAGTTTGTGTCCGCGCGCTGTCTGCCACAAACATCGGTTATGCAAAAAAACAGCGCAGAAATGAGGAAAAATCATGAGTACAAAGGAACAATCAATGATTCAGTTGGATTTTTCAGATGAAATGAAAAACTCCTACCGTGATTATGCCATGAGCGTTATCATTGCAAGAGCGCTTCCCGATATCCGGGACGGTCTAAAACCGGTACAGCGGCGTATTTTATATGCAATGGCTGAACTGGGGCTCTCGCCCGAAAAACCACATCGGAAAAGCGCGCGCATTGTCGGCGATACCATGGGTAAATATCATCCGCATGGCGACAGTTCCATCTATGACGCCCTTGTGCATATGACGGAAGATTTTTCGCTTAATCTTCCTCTGGTCGATGGTCACGGTAATTTTGGATCCATTGACGGCGACAGCGCTGCCGCCATGCGTTATACCGAAGCGCGATTATCGCGCGGCGCCATGACGCTTTTAGAAAATCTGGATATGGGACTGGTTCCGTTTGGAGCGAACTTTGATGAAAGTGAGAAGGAACCTCTTGTACTTCCTGCTACTCTGCCAAATCTTTTGATCAACGGCATCACAGGGATTGCCGTCGGCATGGCAACTAATGTGCCGCCGCATAATGCAGGAGAAGTTATTGATGGTACGATTGCTTATATCAAGAATCCGGACATTACAACAAAAGGTCTGATGAAATATATCAAAGGACCGGATTTTCCAACAGGCGCTATGGTTACCAATGCCGACGACCTTCTGTCTATCTATGAAACCGGCGAAGGAAAGATAAAACTGCGGGCAAAAACAGAAATTGAAAAAAGCGACAACGGCAGGAAAAATATTGTGATTACGGAAATCCCTTATACCGTTGCCGGAAATAAAAGCAAACTGTTAGAGAACCTGATCTCCCTCACAAAGGATAAGGTGTTTGATGAAATCTACGACGTCCGGGATGAATCCTCTAAAGAAGGCATCCGTCTGATCATTGAGGTAAAAAAAGACCGCAACATTGATAACCTTTTAAACGGGCTCTATAAAAAGACAGCTATGGAAGATACTTACGGCGTCAATATGCTCGCCGTCAAGGACAAACAGCCGATTATCTTTACGTTAAAGCGGATGATCAAAGAATTTGTTTTGTTCCAGGAAGAACTGTACACAAAGGAGTATCAACACCTTCTTGCAAAAGCAAACGACCGTCTGGAAATTGTAGACGGCTTAATCCGTGCCACGGATGTCATTGACCTGATTATTGAAATTCTGCGCGGAAGCGAATCTGTCAAACAGGCGAAGAAATGCCTGATTCAGGGTATCACGGATGGAATTCAGTTTAAATCCAAAAAATCCGAAAACGAAGCGGCAGCCTTAAACTTTACCGAACGGCAGGCAGACGCGATTCTGACCATGCCGCTTAGTAAGCTGATTGGTTTAGAACTTCTCAAACTGCATCAGGAAAGCGACACGCTGCATGCAAATATCCAGGAATATACTAAAATTTTAGGAAATAAAGATGAACTGCATAAGATTATCATTGCAAGACTTCGCAGCTACAAAAAACAATTTGGCAGGGAACGCCTGACAGAACTGGGCAATGTAGAAAACGAAAATTATATCGAGGAAATCAAAGAAGAGGAACTTTATATTTTGATTGACCGCTTTGGCTATGCAAAGTCCGTAGATACGGCAAGTTACTCCCGCCTTTCCGAAGAGTCCCTGCAGGATTATACGCATATTGTTCCCATCAAAAACACAGACCGCCTGTGCGTATTTACAGAAGAAGGAATGATGCATCAGATCAAGGCTATGAACATTCCGCGGGGAAGAAGCCGGGATAAGGGCGTATTAATTCAGTCGCTTTGCAAATTAAATCAGGAAAATGCCCTGTTCTATATTTCCGCTGAAAACCTGTCGGAATCTCTGCTCTTCTTTGCAACCAGACATGGGTATGTCAAACAGGTATCCGGCGTCTCTTTTGAAACAAACCGTTCCGTCATTTCCGCTACCAAACTGGATGACGGCGATGCCGTAGCCGGTATTACCGCCCTTACGGTAGAAGATGTCATTGCAGAAAACCGAAAAGTAATCCTGATTACCAAAAAGGGATTATCCCTCGGTTTCCCTCTTCCGGAAGTCAGCGAACTAAAGAAAAACAGCCGCGGCATCAAAGGAATCACTTTGGAAAGCGGCGATATGGTACAGTATGCCGCCGTAACCGCTCCGGAACAGGAACAAATTGTCTTTGAACAGAACATCTACGATCCAAAGAAAATCCGGAACCGCAAACGCGCCGCAAAAGGGCAAAAAGCACAGATCCGAAAAAACTAAATCCAACAAAAAGCCCCCTGGAAGCATCTTAACATACTTCCGGGGGCTTTTGCTTTTATTTTTCCTTATTTTTCTTATTGGAATCCGAAGTTTTCTTCTCGGTATTCTCTTCTTCCTTTTCATCAAAGTCCAAAGTCACATAATCTCTGTCGTCCTCTTTGAAAATATCGTCAAACTCATCATCATCAAAGTCATCAAATTCATCCTTCTTCCGTCTGTCGAAATAATACAGGATTCCCATAACACCGCCGACGATAGCTCCTATTCCTAATAAAAATTTTATAAATTTTTTCATCTTTACCCTCCATTCTGATTTCTTATTACCCTATCTCGTTGTAAGCTTCTTGGTTATATGGAACAAATACGGATCTAATCCTTTTTCCATGGCAAGCGCCTCTTGAATGTCATAATCTACAAACTCGCCGTCTCTATAGCCTACGACGCGGTTTGACTTGCCCTCGCAAAGCAGCTCTACGGCTTTTGCCCCCATGGCTGAAGCAAATACACGGTCCCGGCAAGTTGGATTGCCGCCACGCTGGATATGTCCCAAAACAGTTGCACGTGTCTCAACGCCGGTTGCAATCTCAATCAGCTTTGCCATCTCCGCTGAATTTCCAATCCCTTCTGCGTTTACTATAATATGATTCTTCTTGCCAATACGACGGCGATCCTGAATCTTATTAATGATACGCTGAATATCCCCATGATATTGTTCTGTTGTCAGAATATATTCCGCACCGCTGGCAATCCCCGTCCAAAGGGCAATATGCCCTGCAGTACGTCCCATAACTTCAACAATACTGCAGCGCTCATGAGACTCCGAGGTGTCCCTTAATTTGTCTATTGCCTCCATCGCAGTATTGATTGCCGTATCAAAACCAATGGTATATTCTGTACAGGCAATATCCAAATCAATGGTACCCGGCACGCCAATGGTATTAATACCATTCTCGGCAAGCCTGCTCGCTCCATTAAAAGAACCGTCGCCGCCAATCACTACAACTCCGTCAATCCCATGTTTCCTACAGATATCCGCGCCCTTCTGCTGATATTCCTTTTTTTTAAATTCCAGGCAACGAGCCGTATAAAGAATCGTACCGCCGGTCTGGATAATGTCTGAAACTGTAAGAGTTGTCATATCTATAATATCTTCCTCCAACAGCCCTGCATATCCTCTGCGAATCCCCTTTACTTTCAACCCGTTAGAAATACCGGTACGGACAACCGCCCGGATGGCAGCATTCATTCCGGGAGCATCTCCGCCACTTGTTAATACGCCAATTGTCTTGACATCCTTACTCATACATTCTCCTCCTACTGTCTGATAGTACCTATCAGATTCCTTTGTATATTTATGATGCAAATCTGGTAAACTTAACGATATCAAATTAAATTTTACGCTAAATCGTATTATTTTTCAATACTCTTTTCACGAATTGCTGCTGAACCTTCTCCCAGATAGGATAAAATCCCCTGCTCCATCACTTTTCTGGCGTCTACCTTTCTGCTCTGCGAAAGCCGTTTTACCTGCTTTTCTTTTACGGCGTAAATATAAATTGGATCCTGTCCGTCATACGTGGAAAGTTTCTGATACAGATTCTTTTCTTCCTGTTGGAAAGAAGCAATATCAGGGAAGCGAATCCATAATTCACAGGGAACTTTGTCAAATGGGATGATCTCCCTGCAGATTAATTTGCCGCCCCGGTCTTCCTCCACTGTGGCTCTGCCCTTCACAAAAATTTTGCTGTCTTCATTTAAAATACTTTTATACTTCTCGTAATCCCCGGGAAAGACAATCACTTCTACCGTCCCATATAAATCTTCCATCGTAAGGAATGCCATCAGACTGTTATTTCTGGTTGTTTTAATCGTTTTACCGGTTAAGAGCCCGCCGATAATTACAGTTTCTCCATCTTCTACATTTGCCATACCCATTCCTTCGCTGTCTGCATCTGCCAAAAAATCCTGCGAAGTACGGGTACAGTTCTTTTCCATCAGACCGATATATTCTTCCAGGGGATGACCGCTGATATAGATGCCTAAAACTTCTTTTTCAAAATTTAAAAATTCTTCCCTGTCGTATTCACCCACATCCGGATAAGTAATCCGGTCTGCATGGTCCAGTTCCTCGTCTCCCATGTCAAAAAGGGATAATTGCCCCGCCAGATTATCTTTCTTTTCACGATTGACGCTCTCCAATAAAGACTCATATACTAACATTTTCTGCTTCCGCGTCCCCTCCAGACAGTCAAACGCACCTGATTTGATAAAATTTTCTATTGTATGGCGGTTTACTTCTTTAGAAGAAAGACGGAGCATAAAATCCTCCATGGAGACAAACCTGCCGTTCTTCTCACGCTCTGCTACAATCGCTTCGATTACCCCTTCTCCAATTCCTTTAATGGCGGACATTCCAAATCGGATTTTACCATCGGATACCGAAAACTGTGAAAACCCTTCATTTACATCCGGCCCAGAAATCTCAATATCCATCCGGCGGCAGCTCATGGCATACTCAAGCACTTTATTCGTATTATCTTTGACCGACGTCATCAATGCAGCCATAAACTCTACCGGATAATAATATTTTAAATACGCCGTCTGATAAGATACCACAGCATATGCAGCCGCATGGGATTTATTAAATGCATATTTTGCAAATTCCGTCATATCGTCATAAATTTGATTGGCAACCTCTTCGGATACGCCATTTGCAATACACCCTTTCACGCCTTCTTTTTCATTGCCATACACAAAATTTTTCCGCTCTGCTGCCATTACGGACGCTTTTTTCTTTGACATGGCTCTTCTTACCAAATCGCTTCGTCCAAAACTGTATCCTGCTAACGCCCGCACAATCTGCATAACCTGCTCCTGATAGACAATGCATCCATAGGTCGGCTCTAAGATCGGTTCTAGCTGCGGACAGGCATACGTTACACTTTCCCTGTTATTTTTTCCTTTAATGTATTGTGGAATATAATCCATCGGTCCGGGACGGTATAATGAAATGCCGGCAATGATATCTTCCATATTCTGTGGTTTTAACTCCATCATAAACTGTTTCATGCCGGCGCTTTCCAACTGAAACACGCCCTCTGTTTTTCCGCTTCCAATCATTTCATAGACATTCTTATCATTAAAATCAATGTCCATCATATCGTTGTCCTCAAGGCCTGCCAGCCGGGCGGCATCCTGAATAACCGTCAGGGTACGAAGTCCCAGAAAATCCATTTTCAAGAGCCCAAGCTCTTCTAATGTTGTCATGGTATATTGTGTCGTAATCGTTCCGTCAGCCGCCTTCGATAGCGGAACATATTCATCAACAGGCCTCGGGCTGATCAGGACTCCCGCCGCATGCATCGAAGTATGGCGCGGCAGCCCTTCCAGGCGTTTTGACATATCAATTAAATTTTTCGCCTGTTCATCCGTATCATAAACTGCCTTTAACTCAGGATTTTCTTTCAGCGCTTTTTCAATCGTAATACCAAGCTCCATGGGAATGGCCTTGGCTATTGCGTCGACATAGCTATATGGCAGATTCAGCACGCGGCCTACGTCACGGATAACGCCACGCGCAGCAAGCGTTCCAAACGTTACAATCTGTACCACATGGTCTTTTCCATATTTCTGAACAACATAATCAATGACTTCCGGTCTGCGTTCATAACAAAAGTCAATATCAATATCGGGCATGGTAACGCGTTCCGGATTTAAAAAACGCTCAAAGAGCAAGCTGTAACGAATCGGATCGATATTCGTAATACCAAGCGCATATGCTACAATACTTCCGGCAGCCGACCCGCGTCCCGGTCCCACACTGATTCCTTTTTCTTTTGCAAAACGGATAAAATCCCATACAATCAAAAAATAGTCTACAAATCCCATTGTATGGATGATTTCCAACTCCTGTCCCATTCTGTCCTCATGAAGCTCCGCCTCTTCCCCATAGCGTTTTTTTAAGCCCTCACGACACAGCATGTTTAGATATTCCCATGCCGTATATCCTTTTGGCACATCAAAATGAGGCAGTTTATATTCGCCGAACGTTATCTCGACATGACATCGCTGCGCTACTTTTTCCGTATTTTCCACTGCTTCCGGCGCATAAGGAAACAATTTTTTCATTTCTGCCTCGGATTTGAGGTAATATTGTCCTCCCTCATAGCGCATCCTGTCCTCGTCCGTAACCAGTTTCTTTGTCTGAATACAGAGCAGAATGTCATGCGCCTCTGCATCGCTGTCCAGAATATAATGAACATCATTGGTTGCAACCAGAGATAAATCGGTCTCCCGGCTGATACGCAGAAGCCCCTGGTTGACCGTTTGCTGTTCGGGAATCCCGTGATCCTGCAATTCCAGATAAAAATGGTCTTTCCCAAACATGGCGGACAGTTTACATGCTTCTTCTTTTGCCTGGTCATACAGACCGCGCTGTAACAGGGAAGGAATCACACCCGCAAGACAGGCGCTTAACGCAATTAGCCCTTCATGGTATTGTTCCAGAACCTCATAATCAACCCTTGGCTTATAATAAAATCCCTCCGTATATCCGATGGAAACAATTTTCATTAGATTGGCGTATCCCTGATTATTCTCTGCCAGAAGAACCATATGGTTATAGCGCTCTTCCCCTCTGGACACCTCCCGGTCAAAACGGGAACCGGAAGTTACGTACACTTCACATCCAATGACCGGATTGATACCTGCCTCTTTTGCCGCGCGGTAAAAATCAATCACACCATACATGTTCCCATGATCTGTGATTGCCAGATTCTTCATCCCCAATGCCTTTGCACGGCCGACCAGTTCTTTTATTTTACAGGAACCATCCAACAGAGAATATTCTGTATGTACATGTAAATGAGTAAAACTCATATGCTTCCTCCTATATCATAAAAAGCCATGTGATTTCTCACATGGCTTCTCTTTCCATTCTCTATGCGTTTGCAGCACTTAAGAACTTTTCAATATCTGCCATGGCGCTGGATTCATCTTCCCCTTCTGCAGATACGACAACTTCTTCTCCTGCATCCAGACCAAGCGCCATCATTCCCATAATGCTCTTGGCGTTTACTTTCTTATCACCACACTCTACATAAATATTACTGTCAAACTGGCTCGCAACCTGAACAAGGACTGCCACCGGTCTAGCCTCTAATCCATTCTGGATCTGAATTTTGATTTTTTTTGTAATCATGCTAAAAATCCTCCTTTTGAAAGGGTTGATCCCCCTTTCTCTCCCTTAATTGTTCTGCAAGTTTACTAATCTTTCGCAGACGATGGTTTACGCCGGATTTACTAATGGGAACTGA
This sequence comes from uncultured Lachnospiraceae bacterium, assembly GCA_947630925.1. Taxonomy (GTDB): domain Bacteria; phylum Bacillota; class Clostridia; order Lachnospirales; family Lachnospiraceae; genus Butyribacter. The sequence goes on along the minus strand of CANRJM010000001.1, from coordinate 161,284 downwards.
CAACATTTCCCCTAATTCCTGCAGCGAACTGTCCGGATACTCCAGACGCAGCTCCGCCATTTCACGCAAACTGTCTGTCAACTGGCTAAACCCCATATTATTCTGTAGATACATGATGTCTTCCATTTGTTTTGCTGCTGCCGTGACCGTCTTATGGATATTTGCCGTCTCGCAATTAACCTGACGGTTGACAGAATTCCGTACTTCTTTTAAAATACGCACATTTTCAAGTTCCATCAATGCCAGATGCGCTCCAATGACATTCAAAAAATCAACGATCTGTGAACCTTCTTTCACATAGAGCACCTGATATTTTTTACGTTTTACCATCTTCGCATCTATTGCAAAACCGGCAATCAACTCCTGCAACTGTCTGGCATAGTGAATGGACAGTACCGCAATTTCCAGATGGTACGCCTTTTCCGGGTTAGTAACCGAACCGGCGGCCAAAAAAATCCCACGCAGATATGCCCTCTTACAACAGGTATTCTGCACCAGACGTTGACAAACCCTCTGGGAATCTCCCCATAAATTCCCACGTTCATCAACCATCTTTACCGCCTTCAAAACCAAAATCACGTCGCTCTCCTTCTGAACAATCAGAGAATAGCTTATGTTGGTGCCTTTGCTATTGTGACTTCGGACAATGCTTTCTGCCTGCACTTGAAATGTTTTCTTTAATAAGATATAAGATTTTTGTGCAACTGTCAAGTTTTCTGTGTCTATCCGGATATATACGTCTCCTCTTTTCTTCTGTTTTACTCTCCCACACAGAGAAAAAATTGCCGCAAATTCTGCAATGCCGCAATGTCTGCCTTTACCCGCCTGATGCACTAACTCTTCTTTGACCTTTCTCGAAAACGACATCAGACTCCTCCTTTACGAACGATATCCTTTTTTATATCCCGATGTTCTACTTTTAAACCGTAGGGAAGCGCTTTCATTCTTTCAAACAATGCATTAGCCAGCGAAACGGAACGATGTTTCCCACCGGTACATCCTATGCTGATGACCATCTGGTTCTTTCCTTCTATTATATAGTTCGGGATTAAAAACTTTACCATTTCATACAATTGTTCCAGAAAAACCGTCGCCTGCTTTGTCGTCATGACATATTCATATACCTCTCTGTCATTTCCTGTCAGATTTTTTAGTTCCGGTATATAATACGGATTTGGCAGGAAACGAACATCGAAGACCAAATCGGAATCTTCCGGTATGCCATACTTGAATCCAAAGGTTAAAAGCGTAACAAAAAAATTTTCATACTCATCCGTATCTAAGAAGATTTTATCAATTTCCTGCTTCAAATCGCGAATCAGCATATGGCTGGTATCCAAAATATAATCTGCTTTTTTCTTAATCGCCGCCAGCTCTCTCCTCTCGGCTTCAATCGCCTTATCCACTCTGCCCTGCAAGGCGAGCGGATGGTTTCGTCTCGTTTCCTTATAACGTTTAATCAGAACTGCGCTGTCCGCCTCTAAAAAAAGGATTTCATAGTGATAGCCATTCTCTTTCATCCCGTCAACGATATCTCCCAGTTCCGACAATCCCTGCTGATTTCGGATATCAATCCCAAGCGCCACGCGATCAATGGAATTCCTCTCTTCCAGAAATGCCTTGGTAAGCTTTGGAATCAGGCGTACCGGCAAGTTGTCAACACAAAAATATCCCATATCCTCTAACATCCTTAATACAGAACCCCTGCCTGCTCCCGACATTCCCGTAACAATGACAAAACGAATCATAAATACCGCCCTTCTATTCAATCACTTTTATCTCCAGCTCCAGCCAGACTCCAAATTTTTCCCGTACCGTCTCCCTGATATGCTCTATGACCTGTCTTACTTCCTCATAGGTTCCGTTCCCTACGTTGACCACAAATCCACAATGTTTTTCTGATACCATAATATCCCCGACACGATATCCCCGCAACCCGGAGTCTTCTATCAGCTTGCCCGCAAACATCCCTTCCGGCCGTTTAAAGGTACTTCCTGCACTCCCATACTGAAGCGGCTGCTTTTCCTGTCTTTTCCGGTTTAACTCCTGCATAACCGCTTCAATCCGTCCGGGATCTCCTGCTGAAAAAGCAAACACCGCCCAGAGTACCACTAGATTTTCCCGCTGAATCCGACTGGTACGATATCCAAATTCTAACTCCTCTGTGAGATAAAAACGCTTCGTGCCGTCAGGCAGCAATGTCATTGCACCAAGAATGCAATCCTTAATTTCCCCGCCGTAGGCTCCGGCATTCATTGCAATGGCGCCGCCCAGAGTACCCGGAATGCCGCTTGCAAATTCAAAGCCCTCCAGTCCGTGCCGGCCAATCGTATTCGCCATGGCAGACAGCATAAGACCGCTTCCGCCAACAACAAGCGTCTGCTCCCGATACTCCAAAAGATCCGGAATCCACGCATGAAGCCTCTGTCTTCCGGCATCATCCGGCGGCAATTCCCAAAGCAGGTTAAGCGGGATTCCCTCTTTCGTATTTTCCCGCTCCTGCCCCGCTTTATGCATAGAAATAATAATCCCGTCATATCCGGAATCACGCGCCAAAAGATTACTTCCATTTCCTATCAAAAAATACGGATATCCTTCTTTCCGTATGTACCGAAAAACTTCCACAAGCTGCTCTGCTGTCTCCGGAGTAACAAAATATCTTGCATTTCCGCCGATACGAAAGGTAGTATGCTTTGCCAGCGGTTCCTCTTCTTTTATATTGTCTTCCCCGACAATTTCCGCTATTTTTTCAATTTGGAACAAGATAAAATCCCCCTTGCCTATAATCTATTCCAACACCATTTTTGCACTCCCGAAAATCCCTGCGTCATTCCCCAGCTCCGCTAAACAAAACGCCTTGTTTTTCAATGCGAACATAACATTTTCTTCATAATGCTTCCGGACAACTTCCAGAATAATCTGCCCTGCCTTCGATACGCCGCCTCCTATCACAAACACTTCCGGATCAATAACCTGTGCAATCTGAGCCAGCGCCAGTCCGAGATTCTCTCCAAATTCCTCTACCAGCTTTACCGCCAGGGCATCCCCCTCTTTGGCTGCGTCAAAAATCATTTTTGCCGTAAGCGTTTTTTTCTGCTGTAAGCTGCTTACTCCTCTGTATTGTTCCAACGCGCGATTTGCCTGCTTTACTATGCCTGTAGCGGATGCATACTGCTCCAGGCATCCCGTCTTTCCACATCCGCAGGTATCCGTTTCATCATATTTCACTTTGATATGTCCAATCTCTCCTGCAGCGCCCCTGCTGCCTGTCAGAATTTTTCCGTTTAAGATTACGCCTCCGCCAACGCCTGTACCAAGTGTAACCATAACTAAATTGCGATATCCTCTGCCGCCCCCCTGCCACATTTCTCCTAACGCAGCAACATTGGCGTCATTTCCTACCTTAATATTTTCTATCCCGGTTAATCTGCTAAGTTCATCTGTAACATTAAAAACATCCCATCCCAGATTTGCGCATTTCAGCACTGTGCCATCCTCCGTCGCAGGTCCCGGTACCCCAATGCCGATACCGGCAATCTCTTCCCTCTTGAATCCCTGTTCTTCTATTTTTTTCTGAATGGATGCGGCAATATCAGGCAGGATATATTTTCCGTTCTCCTCTTTTCTGGTAACAATCTCCCATTTATCTGTCATGGTTCCGTCAACCGCAAAAAGCCCCATTTTCACAGTCGTACCGCCAAGATCTACGCCAAAACATATTTTTCCCATATCCCATCTCCTTATGTTCTATTCCAACAATAGGCAATTGCGAAACAATTCAAAATAATATACCTTATTGTGTAATCTGTACAAAAACCATAAACAGGCATTGCGAGCCCGCCGGTACTTAAGCAGCGCGGCAGCGGCGCTTTATGTACCGCTGCGTGGCGAAACATAGCGAAAGCGTGCCTGTGTTGGTTTTGTGCAGATCACACAATGGATATAAACTATATGAACGTTTCGCAATTACCTATATTCCAGCAAATATTGTTTCACTCTGTTTATTTATTGTATCATATTCTCAGCAGGAAGAAAACACAAAATCCATTCAGAAAAAAAGCAAAAAAGTCTTGCTTTTTCCATATGCCTGTGATAATATATTACTCGTTCGGTACAAAAGAATACTGAAATGTGCGCGTAGCTCAGCTGGATAGAGCGTCTGACTACGGATCAGAAGGTCGGGAGTTCGAATCTTCTCGCGCACGCTTGTCCGAAAACTTCCTATATCTATGTAGGAAGTTTTTTTTTCAACATTTTTTTTCATTTTTAAAACATTTTTGACAAATTAAGCCCCTATATTGTTATTGTATTTTTGAGAAATGCATTTATTCATGCTTTTATCAAAATATTCAACAGTTTTGTGATAATGCACTGTGTTCACAAACACTGTATCATAAAAAAACAGTGCGGAAAAGAGGAAAAACATGATACAGAAAAAATTAGCAAAAATACTGGTAACCGGATTGTTAATTACCAGCATTGGAAGTGCAATTCCTTCCAAAACAGACACATCTTCCATTTTTAATGAATTGCAGATGGCAAAGACAGCGTCAGCAAGTACAAACTCTGCCATCAATACTGCTCCGGAATTAACTGCGCCTTCTGCCCCAACGATCTCTTTGATCAAAGGCGGAAATAAACGCATCAAGATCTACTGGGGCAAGCTATCTGACGCCAACGGTTATAAAATCTATTACAGCACTTCAAAAAACGGCACCTATACTCTTGCAAAGACCATTACGGATAAGGCAACTGTCAAATATATAAAGACAGGTCTGACGCAGAACACAACTTACTACTTTAAGATGACTGCTTATAAAACTGCAGATGAAACAACTGCCGAAAGCGCCTATTCCAATATTGTATCTGCAAAGACCGGTTCCGTATCCGCTACATCCAAAGCAGCAAAAAAATACACTACAAAAAGCAAATATCTCAAATCGCCTGCTTATAAGAAATATAAAGCATTGCATACAATGTCTTCCTATTCAAAGTCTTTTCCGATTCCGGGTATGAAAAACACAAATACAGGCGGATTTGCATGCACGAGAATGATTCCAAGAGGCATCTGCCAGGCAGGGGCGTATATTTTAATTTCTGCATATGACGCCACCGGCTATGATGAGTCTGTAATCTATGTATTGAGCCGTTCGTCTCATTCCTATATTACAACGATTCTTCTGCCAAGCAAGGCAAAAGTCAATAATTTAGCATATGACGGCCAGAATATCTGGATTTCCAAGGGAAGCAATATTGCTTATTTCCCATTTTCTGTGATAACGACAGCCGTTTCTTCCGGAAGCAGCCACTATACCCTGGCAAACTACACGGGCTTCTTCTCCGTGCAAACCAGCGCCGGTGTGATTGCATATCACGATAATATTTTATGGGTTGGCAAATCCGGCAGCGCCAGCGCTTCTACGCTGTATGGATATACCATAGAACAATCTGCCGATGGAAAGATTTCCCTGACTGCGATTTATACCATGTCGCTGCCGGCACGGACACGGGGAATCACATTCGACAACGACGGTTATATGTATCTGACCAGAAGCAATCTAAAAAATCCTACGCAAACCGGTTATATGTCACAGGTAAGAGTCTTTAAGCCTTCCCTGACTTCACCTACTGCAACGGGCGCAATCAAGAAAGGCGCTGTCATCAGCAAAACTGCGCTTCCGTCAAAAGCGGAAGGCGTTGCAATGTACGGCTCCTATCTGTATACTTTATATGCAAGCTGCCAGTACAGTGGAATAAAATATCCGGCGGACCGTGTCATTGCCATAAAGCTTGCAAAGTTGAAATAACATTATTTTCATATTGATTTTATTGTCTTTTATGCTATAATTACTTTTGATTTTAGTTAATTTTTTTCTGATATGAGAAAGTACACTTATAGCATAAGGAGGATATTTATGAAAAAAAAGCAGATTGCATTTCTTCTTACTGCCGGACTGATAATCAGTATATTAAATAATGCATTAATATCGAATGCGGAAAATCCCTATTCGATCCAATCTTTCATTCATACTGCAAAATCAGCCACCAACGGCGGTATAGAGGGAACACCAAGCAGTTCTCCGGGAATCACGGCCAGCTCTCCGGGAATCACGGCGGAACCGACCAGCTCTCCGGGAATCACAACAGAACCAAGCAGCACCCCGGATACAGACGATCCGGACGATAATGATGACGACGACAGCGATCCTGCAACTCCGGGAGGAATTGATGGCGATGACGATGACGATGATGATGACTCCGCACCGGGAAAACTTGTAATGCCAACAACACCAAATATCACTTCAGCATGCGGCGGCTACAAACGGGTAAAAATCCGTTGGGACAGACTGTCTGACGTAACCGGATATAAAGTTTATATGAGCACCAAAAAGTCAGGCGGATTTAAATGCATCGTAACACTGAGAGGAAGTTCGAAGGTATCTTATTTAAAGACCGGTTTAAAAAAGAACAAAACCTATTATTTTAAAGTATCATCTTATTTGGAATCCGATGATTTTTCACCGGATCATGTGTTATATACTTTTCAAAGCACATATTCGAACACCGTATCCGCAAAGACTTGTTCTGTATCAGCAACTTCACAGACGCCGGGCCTTTTTGCAACGACGTCAAAATTTAAAAAGTCTGCCGCATACAAGAAATATAAGGCGCTGAGGAAATATGCCGTTTATTCCAAATCGTTTGCGATACCGGGCATGAAACATACAAATGCGGGAGGGTTCCCCAGTACAAAGATGATTCCACAGGGAATATGTCAGGCAGGCGGATATATTTTGATTTCTGCTTATGATTCCTCGAAAAAGAACGATTCTGTCATTTATGTACTCAACCGTTCCTCCCATTCCTACATTACAACCATTGTGCTGCCAAGCAGGGCAAAAGTGCAGAGTATGGCATATGACGGCACCAATATTTGGATCTCCAAAGACAGTACTGTAGCATATTTCCCGTATTCCGTACTCAATACCGCTTCTATCAGTGGTAACAGCTACTATATCTTACCGCAATACACGGCAAGCTTTGAAGTAAAAACAAAAGTTGGCGTTATGACTTATTATAAGAATACCCTCTGGATTGGAAAAGCAGGATGCGCCCACTCCAGTAAGATGTATGGTTATACGCTTTCCACTGTAAATAAGAAATATCAGGTAACAAAAAAATACAGTATGACCATTCCATCCAGAACACAGGGTATTGCCTTTGATAATAAAGGGTATTTGTATGTGACGCGAAGCGCTAAGACCAATCCAAAGGCATCCGGATATATATCCTGTATACAGACGTTTAAACCGGCTTTTTCAAAACCAACGAAAACAGGAGGCATTAAAAAAGGAAAGTTAAAGAATAAGCTGAAGCTGTCGCCAAGAGTTGAAGGCGTTACATTGTATGGAAAATATCTGTACACTTTATACTCTAGCTGTAAATATCCAAAATCAAAATATCCGGTTGACCGCGTTATTGCATTTAAACTGAAAAAATTAAGATAGCGGGAACGGTATCAACAATAGAAAACAAATGCTATACAGATTTTCTATTTTCATAAAATCACAAAAAACAAGCGCAGGATGATGATTCCTGCGCTTGTTTTAATATAGCCGGGGACTCTGCTCAACCTATCCCCGCACTCCGTTACAAAATGAATTCATTTCGAGAAACTCCTATCCGATTTCTTTTAGATAAGACTTTCATACAATGCTGTAATATCTTCCACAGACGTCTCCTTTGGATTACCCGGTCTGCAGGCATCATCATATGCAGACTGCGCCAGGAAAGGAATATCTTCTTTTTTTACAATTTCCTTTAAATCGGCAGGTATTCCAACATCTTCCGAAAGTTTTTTTACCGCATCAATCGCAGCCTTTCTGTATTCTTCCTGTGACATATTGTCCGTTCCTTCTACTCCCATTGCTTTCGCAATATCACGGTATTTCTCACCGGTTGCTTCTGCATTATATTCCATAACTGTCGGAAGAATAATTGCATTTGCGATTCCATGAGGAGTATCGTAAAGAGCGCCAAGAGGATGCGCCATGGAATGTACGATTCCAAGACCAACATTGGAAAATCCCATTCCGGCAATATACTGACCAAGCGCCATACCTTCACGTCCATCTGGTGTATTATCTACTGCTCCTCTTAATGATCTTGCAATAATCTCAATTGCCTTCAGATGAAACATATCTGACAGTTCCCATGCTCCTGCAGTAATATAACCTTCAATCGCATGCGTCAATGCATCCATACCGGTCGCTGCTGTCAGACCTTTTGGCATTGATGACATCATATCCGGATCAATAAAGGCAACAACCGGAATATCATGCGGATCCACGCAAACCATCTTACGGTTGTTCTGCGCATCCGTAATAACATAGTTAATCGTAACCTCTGCTGCCGTTCCTGCTGTTGTAGGCACTGCAAAAATAGGAACCGCTTTGTTTTTTGTATCAGCAACTCCCTCTAAACTGCGAACATCTGCAAATTCAGGGTTATTGATGATAATTCCGATTGCTTTTGCCGTATCCATAGAGGAACCGCCGCCAATTGCTATTAAATAATCCGTCTGCGCTGACTTAAATGCCTCTACTCCTGTCTGCACGTTCTCAATAGTTGGGTTGGGCTTAATATTAGAATATAACTCATACGCCAATCCATTCTTCTCTAAGACATCCAAAACTTTTTTTGTTACGCCAAACTTAACAAGATCCGGATCTGAACAAACAAAAGCCTTTTGAAAGCCTCTTGCTTTTGCTTCATCTGCAATGTTTGCAATTGCATTTGCTCCATGATACGACGTCTCATTCAAAATAAATCTGTTTACCATAAAATTTTTCGTCCTCCCTTTCCAGTCAATCAAGTTTCTCTCAACCATTTTGTAATTTTATTATAAACACTTGTCTCATAAAAATCAATCATTTTCCAAAGAATTTCCACAAAAAAACCATATTTTTTTTGCTATTTTTAGACATTTCGCACAATATTTGTTCGGACATGTTCAAGGTCAACATTGCTTATACCCGTTTCACCTGTGATATCCGCTATTCCATATCAATCCGAATCTCATTTTTTAAACGATGTACTACATTCTGACTTTCTACATAAACATAATATTCATCCCTTGCAAATTCCGTCAGCGAAATGGCAAACGAAAATTTCACACGTCCTGCCACCATATTGGAATAGTCCTGTACATAAGCATGTTCTGAGCCGATGAAATAAATCCTGTCTACCCTGCCCGGTAAAATGTTACTCAGGAACAGTTCATCACAAAGACGTACGCCGCTAAAATATTCTCTGTCAATGGGTTCTTCAACTTCCCTGGGCATCTGTCCGGTAAAAGGCGCAGGCGGCATCAGACTTCCAAAGATTACTGCATCCGTATTTTCTACAGCATGTCCAAGCTGTCCAATCTGCGGTTCAAACAGCCAGACTTTATTAAATGCCTTTTTAAAATAGATCTTTCGGTATATTTCTCCGGTACTGCTGTCCATCTCTAAAAGCTGCGCTTTTGCTCCTTTTTCTTCCTTTTCCATCCGTCCGGCGCACAGCAAAATCCGTTCGCGGTCTGCAGAATAAATAGCGCTGCCAAAGCATCGGGTTTTCACGCAGTCATGCATACATACTGTCTCAAAAGTTCTTGTTTTATTCTGTATTTCAAGGAATACTATTGCCGAATCCGCATTATCCCTGGTTTCCAGAGACACATCTCCCATGCTCTGTTGCTGAAATAACAAAAGTCTTTCTGTCTGCTTTTCTGTGTCATATTCCACAACAGATACAGAATCCGGCCGCCGGCACAACTGTTCTGCGGGCAGATTCCCCCGCAGCAAATATGATTCTAACGCCGTCCCCTTCCATAGATTCTCCGGTGCAAGAACCCAACAAATGGTCAGGTTTTCCCAATCTAATTTTATAATCGTATGAAGACGTTTTACCACCAAAATCAAATAATTCTCATGATAAGAGATATGGGAAATCGCCGCCCAGTCTCTCCGATTCCGGTATTTGTCGCCTAAAAGCGAAACCAGATCACATTCTTTAATGATTTTACCACTGTTCATATCCAACTCAATCATTTTATCTGCCACATGGGCATCATCCGCCGCTGTCGCTAAAAACAGGGAGCGCCCTTTTTGCGCCGCCTTTCCCAGAATAGCAGACTCCAGCAAAAAAGTACGATATACCCGTCCCATATAATCCATTTCATGATAACGGCACGGCTGAATCCTTCCCTTTTTATCCATGCGGTTCGCTGTGCGGTCCTCATAAAGAAAATGACCGCCCTCCAAAGGAAGCATTCCGATACTGTTTGTCCTCAGTTGAATGGAATAACGGATATCTCCATTACAGTCCACCACAAACGGATTAAATGCTACGCCATTGACTAAAACAAATGGGAAATGCGTCATTTCTTTATGCTCCATAAATCCAATCACATCTTTGATTTTTTTCGGCGTTTCGGAAACATAAATACGCAGGAGCCGACGTTTTACCACAATTCCCTCCGTATCAACCAACTCCAGAATCACCTTATTGCTGCACTTTAAATAGAGTCCCATAATTGGCACACGGTGTCTGGTAGTATATTCTGTTTCCCCGGTAAAATCTGCTTCCGGTGTCTTACCAAGTACCCTGTAACGCACCTTTCTTTCCTTCGAGGAATTGAAAAGCAGCAATGCGGACTGCTTTACCAGATCATAGGGGTTTGGTACCACCAAAATATGCTGAAAGGTATACATATGGCTGTCCAATACCCGTTCAAAAGCATAATCCCTTAACTGTGTAAGATATGCCTGCTGCGGCACTTTACGCAGCGGAGACAGAATTTTTTTCCGGTTCTCCTGAAATACTTCTTTTTCATAGGTACGATCCAATTTGCGCAAATCGCTCTCGCTATATGTGATTTTCGTTCCATTTTTTACGTCTACAAAATACTTACTAAATACTCCCATATTATCCTCACTTCTATATTTCCTTATAGTTTCATGGTCAACTGGATGCGCTGCTTTTTCACATCGACACTCATTACTTTTACATCTACAATATCGCCGACGCTAACTACATCTAACGGATGCTTTACAAATTTCTTATCTGACATCTGTGAAATATGCACCAGGCCATCCTGATGTACGCCAATATCGACAAATATGCCAAAGTCAATTACATTACGAACCGTTCCCTTTAAGATCATGCCCTCCTGCAAATCTTCCATTTCTAATACATCTGTTCGGAGAATTGGTTTGGGCATCTCATCTCTCGGATCTCTTGCCGGTTTTTCTAACTCCTCCAGAATATCTGTCAGAGTGATTTCTCCGATTCCCAACTCTTCGGCCATTGCCTTCTTATCTTTTACTTTCTGCATCAGCCCCGGTACCTTAGCGGAAGATGCATTGCCCTCTTCTTTCGCAACAGAAATCCCACTGTCCCCAAACGCCTTTGCAAATGCCGCGCCAAAGGCAGTATTGGTATTGCGGATCTTAAACTCCGACTTTTTTCCCGTTTTTTTGTCCTGCTTTCTCTCTGTCCGCTTTGCCGCCGCAAGCTGCAGCTTTTTTACATCCTCCATCGTAAGATGAAGCTTATCTAACAGCATATTTGCCGCCTCATAACTCTCCGGATGAACACTGGTCGCATCCAGAGGATTATTTCCACCCTGAATGCGCATAAAGCCCGCGCACTGTTCAAACGCCTTGGGCCCCAACTTTGGTACTTTCAGCAATTCTTTTCTGTTTTTAAAAACGCCATTTGCCTCCCGGTAATCCACTATATTTTTGGCAACCGTCTTAGAAATGCCTGAAATATACTCCAGCAGAGATGCCGAAGCCGTATTTAAGTCAACGCCGACCCGATTCACACAATCCTCAACAACGCCGGATAATGTTTCGGACAGTTTTTTCTGGTTCATATCATGTTGATACTGCCCTACGCCGATCGACTTCGGTTCAATTTTTACCAGCTCTGCCAATGGATCCTGTAATCTTCTGGCAATGGAAGCCGCGCTTCTCTGTCCCACATCAAAGTTTGGAAATTCCTCTGTCGCAAGTTTACTTGCAGAATAAACGGAAGCTCCCGCTTCATTCACAATAATATACTGTACCGGCTTTGCAACTTCCTTTAACAGCTCTGCGACAATCTGTTCCGATTCTCTGGAAGCCGTGCCGTTTCCAATGGAAATCAGAGAAATATCATACTTTTCAATTAGTTTCTTTACTACGCGCTTTGTCGCCTCAACCTTGTTCTGCGGCGCCGTCGGATAAACCACCGTCGTATCCAGAACCTTTCCGGTTGCATCAACCACCGCAAGTTTACAGCCTGTGCGAAATGCAGGATCCCAGCCAAGGACATTTTTCCCGACAATCGGCGGCTGCATCAGAAGCTGCTCCAGATTTTTCCCAAAGACCCGAATCGCGCCATCCTCTGCCTTTTCTGTCAGTTCGTTCCGGATTTCTCTCTCAATCGCCGGTGCAATCAGACGTTTATAACTGTCCTCTATTGTTTCTGCAAGAATCCCGGCCGTATCCGTTCCCTCCGCAAGAATGATCTTTTTCTGCAGATACCGATATATCCGCTCTTCCGGAGCTTCCAGTTTTATATTTAAAAATTTCTCCTTTTCTCCCCGGTTTATCGCAAGAACACGGTGTGAAGCCATCTTGCTGATCTGCTCCTGATAGTCATAATACATTTCATAAACAGACGGTTCCGTCTCATCCTTTGCCGAAGAGATGATTTTTCCTTCCTCAAAGGTAAGCTTGCGGATGTACATACGGTATTCTGCGTTATCTGAAATTTCTTCCGCAATGATATCCTGTGCGCCGGCAATCGCATCCTGAACGGAAGCAACTTCCTTCTCATCAGACAGATATTTCTTTGCCTCTTCTTCCACTGCAGCATCTGCTTCCTGCAGCAGGATAAAAGCCGCTAACCCCTCTAAGCCCTTTTCCCTGGCAACGGTCGCCCGCGTTCTTCTCTTTGGACGATACGGCCGGTACAAATCATCTACTACCACCTGCGTTTCTGCATTGAGAATCTGTTCCTTTAACTCCTCTGTCAATTTTCCCTGTTCCTCAATACTAGACAAAACCTGTTCTTTCTTTTCCTCTAAATTCCGAAGATAGAGCAGACGTTCATAAAGATTCCGAAGCTGCTCGTCATTTAAAGAGCCATGCGCCTCCTTTCGATACCTTGCAATGAATGGTATGGTATTTCCTTCATCAATCAGTTTTACGGCAGCTTCTACCTGCCAGACCTGAACGGTAAGCTCCTGTGCAATTTTTTTCAGTATATCCATTTTTCCCTCCATCATTCCGATGACAATCTTAAATGATTGTCAGGCAATTTTCCATTTCATGATAAAAGCGGCCACACCTGCAGCCGCTTCTGATTCCACTTATATAATTTATAATTTTTCCGCGACAGCTCTGATTCTATCTTTAATCGGCTAATGAAAAAGCCTCATGAACTGCCTGTGCAGCAGCTTCCGTATATTTCTCATCAATCAATACGCTTACCCTGATTTCTGAAGTTGAAATCTGGCGAATATTAATACCTGCATCATAAAGCGCTTCAAACATCTTTGCCGCTACACCCGGATTTGTCATCATACCGGCTCCTACGACCGATACCTTTGCAACTTCTTTTGTCGCTGTAATTTTTTCGCATTTTAAGCTTGTATCTCCATGGCGCTCCAACGTTTCCATGGCAACATCCGCCATCTCTTCCGTTACGGTAAAGCTGATATCCTGTGTTCCGCCATGCTCGACGGACTGTAAAATCATATCGACATTTACATTATGGTTTGCTAAATGATGGAACAGCTTAAAAGCAACCCCCGGCTTATTTTCCAATCCCTCTACGGCAAACTGGACAACATTCTTATCGGTCGCCACTCCACTTACTAACATTTTTTCCATCTTACTTTCCTCCTTTACGACAGTTCCTTCACTTGTATTTAGACTCGAACGGACTACTAATTGAACTCCATATTTTTTTGCCATCTCTACAGAACGGTTGTGAAGCACGCCCGCACCGAGGCTTGCTAACTCCAACATCTCGTCGTATGTGATTTCATCCAACTTACGGGCGTTTGGCACCACACGCGGATCTGCCGTAAATACGCCGTCTACATCAGTATAGATTTCACAGGCATCCGCATTCAGGGCAGCCGCCAATGCCACGGCTGTTGTATCGGAACCGCCCCGCCCTAAGGTTGTATAGTCATTATAGCTGTTAATTCCCTGGAATCCGGTAATCACGACAATACGGCGGTTATCCAGTTCAAAACGGATTCGCTGTTCATCAATTTTCTTTAATCTGGAATTCCCATAATCAGAAGTGGTATGCATCGCTACCTGAAATGCATTTAGCGATACGGCAGGAACACCAAGGGAATCCATTGCCATTGCCATCAACGCAACCGAAGTCTGTTCTCCCGTTGTCAAAAGCATGTCTAACTCACGGCGGGAAGCCTTCGGATTGATATCTTTCGCCATATCCAACAATACATCGGTCTGCTTGCCCATAGCTGAAAGTACTACAACAACCTGATTTCCTTTTTTATAATCTTCAATACAGCGTTTTGCAACATTAAAAATACGTTCTTTATTGGCTACGGAAGTACCGCCAAATTTTTTCACTACTAACATTCCCTACCTCATTTCTGCACAGACTGCTGCGCGTTTTCTAATAGTTTACTCATCAGGGTATCACCCTGTTCCACAACGACTCCTCCTTTTTTTGCATCGGATTCATTGTATAAACCTTTGAAGTGCATGTCAACCCTGCTGTCATACAACATATAAGGAACCGGGTCCGACGTATGCGTCCGGCGCGCAATCGGCGTCGGATGATCCGGCATAATAAGCATTCTGTAATCCTCTCCTGAGCGGTTCATTTGTTCTACTACATGCGAAAGAACTCTTGCATCCAGATATTCGATTGCTCTGATTTTTTTCTCCAGACTGCCTTGATGTCCCATCTCATCCGGAGCTTCCATATGAATGTACACAAAATCAAAGCCATCTTCTAAAAGGGCTTTTACGGAAGCGTCTGCTTTTCCTTCCCAATTTGTTTCCAAGGTTCCGTCCGCCCCCGGTACATCTATATTCGTCATCCCAGCGCCGACTGCAATCCCCTTCAAAAGATCGACTGCAGAAATAACTGCGCCCTTTTTACCATATTTCTCGGCAAAGGAATCCAACACGGGCTTTGTGCCTGCTCCCCAGAACCAAAGAGAATTTGCCTTGTTCAAGCCTTTTTTCGCACGCTCTATATTCAGCGGATGGTTATTTAAAATATCATAGCTCTTCTTCATCATCGCCCGCAGCTTTTCCTCTTTGGGAAGATATTCTCCGATTACCCTCCCTAATACATCATGCGGCGGCGTTAGATCAACAACTTTTCCATGGTCCCAGATGGTCAGATGGCGGTAACTCGTTCCAACATAATACTGGTAAATTTCATCATTCATTTCCTTTTGGATCGCTTCCATTAAAACAGAGGCTTCTTCGGTCGAAATCTCTCCGGAGCTGTGATCCAGGATTGTCTTTTTCTCATATGGCAGTTCATCATCAGAAACCGTAACCATGTTACATCGTATCGCAATATCGCTGTCTTTCATTGGAACGCCGATACTCAGCGCTTCTAAAGGAGAACGCCCTGTATAATATATCTTCGGATCGTAACCGAGAACAGCCAGATTTGCGGTATCGCTGCCCGGCTTCATCCCCTTCGGGATCGTATATGCCAGACCAATCTCTGACTTTGGCGCCAAAGCATCCATGACAGGTGTTTTCGCATACATCAGAGGCGTCTTTCCACCAAGTTCTTCTATCGGCTCATCTGCCATTCCATCGCCTAATACAACCAGATACTTCATATCCTTCCTCTTTTCCTATCTACTCTTTTTGATTGAACATTGCCGTTTTAACTGTCAAAACGAATCTTATTGATGACCTCAACTTGTCCGGCAGCTTCCTCATAAGCTTTTTCCGTAATTTTCTCCGTAACGAACCCAAACTCGTCTGTAAAACCGGCTTCTACCGGGGTTACATGGCCAAACGCCTTCTCAACGGCAGAAGCAATCTCCTGACCGCGCTTGACACGTACAAAGAAACGGAAAGACACTTCGTCTAAAGGCATCAGATCCAACTGCTCATAGTCCCATAAAGTACGCATATTGACATTCACATGCTTTGCCTCTTCAATTACATCAGAAACAACTGCGCTTGCTGTCGCTAACTTACCGGCGCCCTGTCCATAAAACATAACGTCGCCAACCATATTTCCTTTTACCAGGATTGCGTTAAACACGCCGTCTACGCTGTATAACGGATGCTCTCCGGTAATCAGCTTTGGCGCTACCATGGCGGAAACTTTATCTCCAATTTTTTTACTGGAACCAAATATTTTAATCTTGGCCCCCAGCTTCTTCGCATAAACAATATCCCGATCCGTAATTTTAGTAATCCCTTCCGTATAGATATCTTCAAAATTTAACTGTTTCCCATATGCCAGCGAAGTTAAAATCGCAATCTTTCTGCAGGCGTCAAATCCTTCAATATCCGCCGTCGGATCCTTTTCCGCATATCCTTTATCCTGTGCCTCTTTTAACACAGAATCAAAATCAGAACCTTTTTCTGTCATTTCCGTCAGGATATAATTTGTTGTTCCATTTAAAATACCGGATATCTCCATAATTTCATCCGGCGCCAGAGAGATCTTCAACGGACGGATGATTGGAATGCCCCCGCCAACACTTGCTTCAAATAAGAAGTTGACATTATGCTTCTGTGCAATTTCCAATAATTCCGGACCATAATCAGCCACTAACGCTTTATTGGAAGTACATACGCTCTTTCCGCTTTCCAGAGATGCCTTGACAAACTCATAGGCCGGATGAAGGCCACCCATAGTTTCAACTACAATCTGTACTTCCTCGTCTTTTCGGATTTCCTCAAAATCATGAACAATGATATTCTGTATCGGGTCGTCCGGAAAATCCCTGAGATCAAGCACAGATTTCACTTGAATCTCTTCGCCGGCTCTCCGGGTAATGATATCTGCGTTTTCTCTTATAATCTCCACTACTCCGGAACCAACTGTGCCATAGCCTAATACGCTTACTTTAATCATGTCTTCCTCCTTTTATCTCACGCTGTTCTACTTCTTAATTCAGAATCGGTTCATTGATTAGCCATGCCAAATATGCATTGATAAATGGATCCAGATTCCCATCCAGAACGCCCTGCACGTTACTGACCTCTGCATTTGTCCGGTGATCTTTTACCATCGTATAAGGCTGCATAACATAGGAACGTATCTGGCTGCCCCAGCCAATTTCTTTTGCTTCGCCGCGAATACCGTTTTCCTTAGCGCGCTGTTCCTTCTGCTTCAGCAGATATAGTTTCGCCTTCAGCATTTGCATCGCCTTGTCTTTATTCATATGCTGCGAACGCTCATTCTGGCACTGCACCACAATTCCCGTTGGAAAATGTGTGATTCGAATCGCAGAAGATGTTTTATTGATGTGCTGTCCGCCTGCGCCGCTGGAACGATATGTGTCGATGCGGATATCGTCTTCCTTGATCTCCACATCCAAATCCTCTTTAATATCCGGCATAACATCACAGGAGACAAATGAAGTTTGCCGTTTTCCCGCTGCATTAAAAGGCGAAATACGCACCAGACGGTGCACGCCGTGTTCTGATTTTAAATAACCGTAGGCGTTCATTCCATTAATCTGCAGTGTGACTGACTTAAGGCCTGCCTCCTCGCCATCCAGAAAATCAAGCATTTCTACCTGAAAACCCTTTTTTTCCGCCCAGCGCTGATACATCCGGCACAACATGCTTGCCCAATCGCAGCTTTCTGTGCCCCCGGCTCCCGCATGAAGCGTTAAAATAGCATTCTCTTTATCATATTCTCCACTTAACAGAGTTTCTAAACGAAGCTCGCCAAACTGCTCTTCAAATGTCCTGAAAGATTCTTCTATCTCCTGAAGCAGTTCTGCATCCCCTTCTTCCTGCCCGATTTCAATGAGCGTAATCATATCTTCCCTGTCTTCGCACAAAGCAGCATATCTTTCAATGATTGTTTTTAATTTCTTGCTCTCCTGCACTATAGATGTAGAATACTCCGGATTCTCCCAAAATCCCGGTTCTTCCATGGTTTTATCTAATTCTTCTACCCTGTCTTTTTTATTAGCAAGGTCAAAGTGAATTCCCCATTTCAAGCAGCAGTTGTTCGTAATTGGACAATGCCAATTTCAGATTATCATATTCTACCACCAACTCACCTCTTTCTGTCTTTCAAATAGTACTCTGTTTCCATTCATTTCCTGTGCCGTTTACACCCTTCTTCCGCAGCACATTTTATATTTTTTACCGCTTCCGCAAGGACACGGATCATTTGGCTGGATTTTTTTCCCTACCCTTCGTTTTGGCGCAGCGGCGACGGATTCATCCTTATTTGTACCGGTAACCTTTGCAACCTGCTCACGCTCCACTTTCTGTTCAATCTGCACATGCATCAAAGCCTTAATTGTTTCTTCGTATATCGCATCAATCATCGCATCAAACATATCAAAACCGGCAAACTTATATTCTACTACCGGATCCCGCTGTCCAAATGCCTGTAGACCAATCCCCTGACGAAGCTGATCCATGTCATCAATATGATCCATCCACTTATGGTCAATTACTTTTAACAGAATAATACGCTCTACTTCACGAATCTGATCGGCATCCGGAAATTCTGCTTCTTTCGCTTCATAAAGCTTTACGGCCTCTTCCTTGATCTTCTGCAGCAGTTCATCTCTCTTCATATGCTTCATTTCATCTTCGGTCAATTCAATTTTCTTCATTGGAAAAATCGGAAGCAGCACGCGGTTCAGTTCACCGATATCCCATTCCTCAGCAGGAGCGTCTGCATTAATCGTTGCATTGACAATGCGCTCTGCCACATCTGTAATCATCTTATAGACGGTATCGCGCATACTTTCTCCGTCCAATACGCGGCGGCGTTCCTTATAAATCACTTCACGCTGTTCATTGTTGACACGGTCATACTCCAGCAGATTTTTTCGGATTCCAAAGTTGTTTCCTTCAATCTTTTTCTGTGCCCCTTCAATGGCATTGGAAAGCATCTTATGCTCAATCTCCTCTCCCTCCGGCATTGCGCGGAACAATCCCATCAGGCGTTCGGAGCCAAACAAACGCATCAAGTCATCCTCAAGGGAGATATAAAATCTGGATTCGCCCGGATCCCCCTGACGTCCGGCACGTCCACGCAACTGATTATCAATACGCCGGGATTCATGACGCTCGGTACCAATGATTTTTAATCCCCCCAACTCCGTCACGCCTTCGCCAAGTTTAATATCCGTACCACGGCCCGCCATATTGGTAGCAATGGTAACTGCGCCCATTTGTCCGGCATCCGCAATAATTTCTGCTTCCAGCTCATGGAACTTGGCATTTAACACTTTATGCGGAATCCCTTTTTTCTGCAACTTATGGCTCAGGTATTCTGACGTATCAATCGCAATCGTACCCACCAGCACCGGCTGTCCCTTTTCATGTGACGCTACGATATCTGCTACAACAGCGTTAAACTTTTCTTCTTTCGTCTTATAAACAACATCATTATAATCAATACGGGCAATCGGCAGATTTGTCGGAACCTCCACAACATCCATTTCATAAATCTCGCGAAATTCCTTTTCTTCGGTCAGCGCCGTACCGGTCATCCCCGCTTTCTTTTCATATTTATTAAAGAAATTCTGGAATGTAATCGTTGCCAGAGTCTTGCTTTCTCTCTTTACCTTAACATGCTCCTTTGCCTCAATTGCCTGGTGCAGCCCATCAGAAAAACGGCGTCCTGGCATAATACGTCCGGTAAATTCATCTACGATCAAAACCTCGTCATCCTTTACCACGTAATCCTTGTCCTTAAACATCAGAGAATGCGCCCTGAGCGCCAGGTTAATATTGTGCTGCAATTCCAGATTGTCCGGATCCGCCAGGTTTTCTACCTGAAAGAAACGTTCTGCCTTCCGAACGCCTTCCTCGGTCAGGTTTACGTTCTTATCCTTCTCATCTACAACATAATCTCCTGTTTCCTCTTCCTGTTCATTCATCAAAATATCCATCTTGGACAATTCTTTTGCGGTACCTCTGGTCAACTGTTTCACAAAAATATCACACGCCTCATATAACCTGGTCGACTTACCGCTCTGACCGGAAATGATCAACGGGGTTCTCGCTTCATCAATCAATACGGAATCCACCTCATCAATAATGGCATAGTGGAGCGAACGCTGTACCAATTCCTCCTTATATACCACCATATTATCACGCAGGTAGTCAAATCCCAATTCATTGTTTGTCGCATATGTGATATCACAGTTATAAGCTTCTCTTCTCTCATCATTATCCATGGAATTCAAAATAACGCCGACAGATAATCCCAAAAATTCATGAACTTTTCCCATCCACTCAGCATCACGCTTAGCCAGATAGTCATTGACGGTAACAATGTGAACGCCCTTTCCCTCTAATGCATTCAAATATGCCGGAAGAGTAGATACCAAAGTCTTACCTTCGCCGGTACGCATCTCTGTGATCCGCCCCTGATGCAATATCACGCCGCCAATCAGTTGTACATGGTAATGACGCATTCCAAGCACTCTGGTTGCCGCCTCGCGAACTGTTGCATACGCCTCCGGAAGCAGATCATCCAAGGTCTCTCCCTGTTCCAGGCGTTTCTTCAACTCCGGTGTCTTTGCCTGAAGCTCTTCATCTGTCATTTTTTCATATTCCGGCGCCAGAGCTTCAATTTTATTCACAATTGGAAGAATTCGTTTTATCTCGCGCTGGCTGTGCGTTCCAAAAATCTTACTAAATACGCTCATAATTTTCGCTCCTATCCATTTTATTTTCTATTCTATCCTCTAAAACTTTTGTTTGAAAATTGAATTAATTATAAAACAAACCAATCTAAAGTATAGCATTAATTCTTTCGCTAGGCAACTTTTATTTTCGTCATATGATTTTCCATGAGCATTTCTTGTCGGCATACCGCTGCGTTACCCGCAATTTCCTGTTTCAGAGGGGAAAAGGGCAGCGTCTGCACGCTGCCCTGGCAAGAAATGCTTTATAAAACCAAATCATTTTAATCGGATAACCTGTATTTTTGAATTTTGGAACATAAAATAACGGTTTCTCCTTTGTCCCGGAAAGAATCCGCTTATTTTCTCATTGAAATTTTTAGAAAACTTCTTTACTCCATTGGTACGATAGACGCTGCATTTTTCTGAAGAATAAAGCAGTATCTCGTCATCATAAAGTTTCACATGGGCATAGTCGCTGTCAACCTGTACTGACAGTTTCTCCTCCCCTTCCATATTATAGAGATGCATCTTGGGCGCTTCGTCACTGTTCTGCAAAATCACGCCGACAAAACCATCATCGCAAAAAGCGCTCCGAATGCCTTCCGTAAACTCTTTGATAGGCCCTGCCACCGGCTGCTTCATATTGCTCCAAAGGTAAAACCCTTTCTCGCCAAATAAACAGACGTTGGATTCGTCCAGGAAACATATTTCTGAAATCAGCGCATCATCATAATTATGCGCGCCGACTAAGTTATTGGAGTTTTTGCCAACCTCAGAGAAATTATAAAAGGTTGCCCTGCTCTGCGCCGCCCCGGATGTCACGCAAAGATATGATACGGCAACGCTGCTGCCATCCGGCGACAAATCCATGCAGACCGGATAGCCATCCTCCACATTCGTTGGAATTTCCGCCAAAAGCGTATCTGTTTTATCAAACGGATTATAAAGCGCTATCGTGTTTGAATTACTTTCTTCCCATAAAACCGCAATCACTCCCTGCCTTGATACACACGCCTGTACGATAGGGTAATCTACGGAGAAATCGATTCCGTTTTCCTCCTGTTGATAGATGTAAAGTGATTTCCCGCCAATATCCGCAATCACTGCGCTTTCCCCGCAGGTATCAATTTTCGGATTTGCCATATCATAACTACCGCTCCATATGGAATTCCCTTTATCATCCACCGCCGTAGCGCCATCTCTGCCATAACGGATGATCCCTCCGTCATACGGCGCATAATTTAAGGAATTTCCATTTTTCACAGAGATGGACTCCGTTACCTCATAGGAATCATAAACCCGATTGATAAACCAATAAAATCCCACCGAAAACAGGACGGCGCAAATCAAAATACAGACAATCGCTGACAAAATAAATAGCGCTCTTTTTCTATATTGCATCCTAACTGTTACCGCATCAAACGAACGTCCGATCAAACTTTCCATTGTTAGCCTCCACGCTGATTTTATCTCCTTTACCTAAAAGGTAGTATACTATAACTTCTCTTGAATTGCATCTTTTTTTCTACAAAGTTTTACCTCTTTCGATAATGCAGATGTTGTTATTCCTTTCCATATCCCGGCAGTATAATCCGCTGTCCGACCTGAATCTCATTTTCATTTGTGATATGATTGGCCTTTTTGATCATCTCCATATATTGCATACTATGATACTGCCGCCAAACAATCTGGCTTAAGGTATCTCCGGAACGAACGATATAGCTTTGCGTCACTCCCCAGAGCGCACTTGCCTCCCGTGACTTATTATTGGAAGACGCTTCCTTTTTTTTGACAGTATCACTGCCCTTTTTTCCGGACGAAGCAGCCGGAGTCGGACCTGCTGTCCTTTGCGTAGGCGCCGGCGTATTTTTTATTACCGGGGGCACTGTCTGGGCAGGCTTGCTATTTTGAACCGGGTCAAGTACCGAAGCGTGTTCCTCCGGTAATGCTGCATCCGTATCCGCCCTTTCCGGCGGCGCTGTTACCGGATTTGTCGCCTGAGGCGATGCCTTCTCCGTAGGCTCCGGCGATGCCGTAACCATTTCCTGTGGCGTGGCCTCCGGAAGTACAGTTGCACTGACAGCAGCATCGGATAACGTTTCTAATGTTTTTTCCAGGCTATCTATTTTCTTACTGCTTTGCAAAAGCAGATTTGCCCCTAGGATTGCCAGAAGAACCATAGCGGCGCCAATCCCATAATATACCAGTTTTTTTCCTTCTTCTTTTTCCTCGTTTCGATGAATCACTTCCCTTACGTTTGTCGTAACCTCATCATGATATTCTGCTTCAAAACTTTCTTTGGGTTGTCCCCGCAGCATATATTCCTGCATCAAAGGATTCTTATCATAATAAATGACATATCCGCTCAAACTTTTCAATTTCCCATTGTTCCAATGGAAAATTTTTTCTTCCTTCTCGCTTAAATCCTCTAAAAAAAGAATCTTTTCCTCCTGCGAAAAATGTTTTTGCTGGATCTCATGTACTTTTTTTTCAATCTGACTGTTCCACATACTGACGCCGCAGCCCCAGCCTAATACCTGTGCTCCGGGAAAGCTTTCACAGATACGGTCATATATCTCATTCCATGTATCTTCTGTAAAGGCGCGGTTTCCGGCAAGCACATCCAGCTCTACATCAATCGCTCCATAGATGAAACTGGTATCTCTTGCCTTTCCTTCCCCTCTTTGCCCTGCAAAAACAACAATTGCTTCCTCCTGTTTCCTGCGAAAAATCTGATGCATATATGTAACAACATAATCTTCTATATAAACACGATTTTTTCCGGGCTGTTCGCCCATTTGGCGAATATTTTCCGGAAATTTATTAAATCGATATTCCTTCTTCTCATTTGCACTTTCCATCTCCTGATTTGCCATATACTTCACACCCTTCTTGATTTCATTTCCATATGGGGATTGTATCATCTTAGCAACGCACTTTTTGTCGAAAGGACAAAGTTCTTTCCTCTATTTCTCGAAATAGTTCGACTTAAACGGGAAACTATTGTTTATTTTAGAATTCTTTGGGTAATACTTTTAATTGAAATGAAAATGCATTGTGATTTTCGAACAAAAATCAACAGAAACGGAGAACAATCATGGAACCCTACTACATTTCGAGCAGTTTCCTGTCCCGTAAAGAAAACATATCCCCAAAGAGGGAAACGCAATATTATAATATCCACCAAAAAAAGGCATTGCATGATTTTGCAAAACAAATGAAAGGTTTAAAAAAACAAGCAGAACGCCAGAACAGACATCTTGTTTTTCTGTGCATTGGATCAGACCGCGCAACCGGCGACTGTTTTGGCCCTCTTGTAGGCGAAAAACTGCTTGCCCATTTTTCAAGCAGCCGCTTCCCAGCCGCAATGCCCGCTGTATTTGGCACACTGAACGAACCTGTACATGCCATCAACCTGGAACGAACCATTTACACCATCCATAAAATTTTCTATTCTCCCTATATTATCGCCATGGACGCCTCATTGGGGATTTCACGGCACATCGGCTATATTACCCTGGGAAACGGTCCTCTTTTACCCGGCATTGGCGTACAAAAAAAACTGCCTGAAATCGGCGACGCTTCCATTACAGGCATCGTAAATGTTTCAGGCAAAAATTGTCATACAACACTACAGACCACTCGTCTATCTACAGTTGTAGAACTGTCTGATTTTACAGCTAACGGAATATTAAAGGGATTTCTTTAGCCGATGCCGTTTGCGCTTCAGGCAGTCTACATGTCCACCCGTCCTTCCAACGCACGGTAAAGCGTTACTTCATCAATATACTCCAAATCGCCGCCCGCCGGTACACCGCTGGCAATGCGGCTTACTTTAATTCCCAGAGGCTTTACTAACTTACTGATATACGTAGCTGTTGTATCTCCCTCAAGATTTTTATTGGTTGCTACGATTACTTCATCTACCTCGCCCTGTAAGCGTACCATCAATTCGCTTAACCGGATATCCTGCGGCCCAACGCCTGCCATCGGGGAAATTGCGCCATGCAGGACATGATAAACGCCGTCATATTTTCCAGTCTTTTCATATGCCGCCATATCCCTTGGATTCTCCACTACCATAATCTGTTTATGATTGCGCTTTTGATTTGCGCAGATTGGGCACAATTCCTCATCCGTATATGTATAGCACTCTTTGCAGTAACGCACTCTCTTCTTCGCATCGAGCATTGCAGAAGACAGACCGTTTACCTGCTCTTCTGTCATATTTAAGATGTGAAACGCCAGACGCTGTGCGGATTTTGCTCCAATTCCCGGCAAATGTGATAACTGCTCTACCAGATTACTAATCTGTGTACTATAAAAATCCATCTCTATCTCCCAACTTCGGAATCTTAAAACAGACCGCTCAGACCACCGGTCAACTGCTCCATCATCGCACTATTTTCCTCTTCCATCTTGCGAAGCGCCTCATTCGTCGCCGCTACGATCAAATCCTCTAACATCTCAATATCATCCGGATCCACAACTTCCTCAGAAAGCTTTACAGAAACCACCTCTTTTTTACCGGACACCCGTACAGTAACTGCTCCGCCTCCGGCTGTTGCCTCCCATTCCTTTTCTTCCATTTCTTTTGACTTTTCTTCCATCTGACGCTGCATTCTCTGCGCCTGCTTCATTAGATTATTCATATTGCCCGGCATTGCGCCGCCCGGAAATCCACCTCTTTTTGCCATCTTTTAATCCTCCCTATATTTTCTATTATGTAAAACGATACTTCGTTTTATTGATCTACAATTTCAATAGGATCAAAATGAATCAATTTTGCAATATCTTCATATTGATCGTTTACCTTACGGTCTACCGTCCGCGTCTCAATCACAACTTCTTTGCCAATCACATTTTGAACTACCTGCTTTAAGCATTGCAGCTCCTGTCCTCCATTCTGCGTAAAGAAAGCCTCTGCCACTTCGTCCGTAAACTGCAGCAGCAGACTTCCCTGCTCAGAAATCACCCTTTTGGCCTGTGAAAGCATTCGCTCCCCAGGCTGGCCATATTGCAATAAAATCTCATTCCAACGATTTAATATTTCCTGCACATCTTCCGGAAGGGCTTTCGGCAAAATCTTCTTTTCTGAAATTGCGGCAGCGTTTTCCTGTTTGGAACTCATCACCGCAGGACGCTCTGTCTTTACCGTAAATTCTCCCTGCTCCACCTTCTTTTCCAGAGCTTTCAGACGGCTTAATATCGTTGCCATATCCTGCTGCTGATCCATCTGCGGCCTACAGAGTTTAATCAGGGTAACCTCCAACAAAACCCGCTTTTGTGTAGAATAACGGATGCTTCCGGATAGTTCCGAAAGGATACGGATATAACGTATCAGGCCATCTATATCAATCATCTGTCCTTCTTTTTTCATTTGCTCGAACTGCTCCGCAGAAACGTCTAAAAGATCTTCTCCCTGCCCGGAAGCGTCTATAAGCAGCAGTCCGCGCAGATACCATGTAAATTCACTGATAAACTGTTCCAAATCGCGCCCCATTGCCATCATTTCATCCAATAACCGGATGCATCCTATGACATCCTGACCGACAATCAGGCGGAACATTTTACTATATACAATGGTATCAACCGCACCCAGTACTTCCAATGCGCCTTCATATGTCAGTTCTCTGCCGGGGTAAAAAGCAATGCATTGATCCAAAAGACTTAACGCATCCCGCAGAGAGCCATCGGCAGCTTTTGCAATATAACGCAGCGCTTTCTCCTCCGCCTGAACCTGTTCTTTACGAACCAATTCGCATAAACGCATTTCTATGGTATCGATTGTAATCCTTCTAAAATCATACCGTTGGCAGCGGGAATGAATTGTAATCGGAATCTTATGCGGTTCTGTCGTTGCCAGTATAAATATCACATAAGACGGCGGCTCCTCCAACGTCTTTAACAGTGCATTAAATGCGCCTGTAGAAAGCATATGCGCCTCATCTATGATATAGACTTTATATCTTCCCTCTGCCGGAGAATATTGCACCTCTTCTATAATATCGCGGATATTTGCAACACCATTGTTAGAAGCCGCATCAATTTCAATCACATTCATAGATGCCTGTCCATTAATTTTCCGACAGATTTCACAGGAATTGCAGGGATTGCCATCGATTGGATTTTGGCAGTTGACCGCCTTTGCTAAAATCTTGGCAACCGTAGTCTTGCCGGTCCCACGCGTGCCGCAAAAAAGATAAGCATGTCCAATGCGGTCTGTCTGGATCTGATTACGAAGTGTTGTAACAATATGTTCCTGCCCTTTTACCTCATCAAACTCTCCCGGACGAAACTTCCGATACAGCGCCGTATATGACATGCCTGTTACCTCCTATCAGTCGCCAAAGCAAATACCGAGTCCTTTTGCTTCTTGAATAATGGCAGCGTTTGGAT
This sequence comes from uncultured Lachnospiraceae bacterium, assembly GCA_947630925.1. Lineage (GTDB taxonomy): Bacteria > Bacillota > Clostridia > Lachnospirales > Lachnospiraceae > Butyribacter. The sequence goes on along the minus strand of CANRJM010000001.1, from coordinate 133,980 downwards.
CTACCATTTTTAACTTTCCTGCTACTTTCTCTAATGGCACCGGTACAATTTCGTTGTTACGGAAACCAACCATATTGCCATACTTTCCTTCTATGATCAACCGCGCCGCTGCAGAACCAAGGCGGCTGGAAATCACCCTGTCATACGGACTGGGTTCTCCGCCCCGCTGCGTATGCCCAGGTACCGTAATCCGCACCTCCTGACCGGTTCTCTCCTGAATTTCCTGTCCAACCTGATAAGAGATGGATGGAAACGGATTGTTCTTTTTCTTTGCCTTTAACTCTTTCTTTGACAGCGCCGCATCCTCTTTTGAAATCGCACCTTCTGCTACTGCAAGGATGGAAAAACGTTTTCCTTCTTTTGTCCGTTTATCTAACGCCTTTACAACAGAATTAATATCATAAGGAATCTCTGGCAGAAGAATAATATCCGCTCCTCCCGCAATTCCTGCATGCAACGTCAGCCATCCGACTTTATGCCCCATAACCTCGACAATAAATACCCGCCCATGGGAAGCTGCCGTCGTATGGATGCAGTCAATGGCATTCGTCGCAATATTAACTGCACTCTGAAATCCAAAAGTAATATCCGTTCCCCATATATCGTTATCAATTGTCTTAGGAAGCGTTACGACATTACATCCTTCTTCCCATAGCAGATTCGCTGTTTTATGCGTCCCATTGCCGCCTAAGATTACCAGGCAGTCTAACTTCCACTTCCTGTAATTCTTCTTCATGGCTTCTACTTTATCCAGACCGTTTTCATCCGGCGTCCGCATATGCTTAAACGGCTGTCTGGAAGTACCGATAATCGTTCCGCCTTCTGTCAGGATGCCGGAAAAATCTTTCGGTTCCATCAGACGGTAATTTCCGTAAATCAACCCCTTGTATCCCTCTAAAATTCCATATATCTCAACATCTGAATAGGCCTGGTACAAGGTCTTTGCAACGCCGCGCATGGTTGCATTTAAGCTCTGACAGTCTCCGCCGCTCGTTAAAAATCCAATTCGTTTCATGAACAACCTGCCTTTCTGTGTGTATTCTGTGTTTATTGTATATTCTGTGTGTATTGTAGCATATCTGTTCGTATTGCGCAATGAAAGAAGCGTTATGAATCCGTTCTATTGCTCTTTCTTATGCATGATATCGTTTTCTTTTTCCAGCTCCTCCTCCCGCCTTTTCGTATACCCCCATTTCTTATTGGCAATTTTATATACCAAAAAATATCCAATGCCTACAATCGCTAACAAAACCATCAGCCTTATCAGTTTTTCTACAATATACCACATGATAATCTTCCCTTTCCCCCACGGATCTACCTCCGCTTTCTATCGACGGAAAAAGGAGCAGCCTCTTGCTGCCGCCCCTTTCTATCACGTCTTTTCTCAATAGGAACCGCCAAAAACAGCCCGCTTATTTTTATGCGTGCAATTTCCAGATATCCTCGTTATACTGCGCAATCGTGCGGTCAGAAGAGAAGAATCCCGCCTTACTGATATTGACCAACATTTTCCTTGCCCAGCTCATACGGTCTTCATAATCGGCAAATGCCTGCTCTTTTACCCTGATATAATCTTTGATATCCAACAAAGTCATAAACCAGTCCTTTGTAACAAGTTCCATATACAGACGGATCAGCGATTTCTTATCGCCGACTGCAAACAGTTCCTTGCTGATAATAAAGTCAACCAGTTTTGCAATCTCCGGATCAGCATCATAATATTTTTCAGAAGAATAATCCGCGTTGGCATAGTGTTTGATCACATCGCCGCTGGACTCGCCAAAAATATAAATATTCTCATCCCCCACAAACTGATGGATTTCCACATTGGCGCCGTCTTCCGTTCCTAACGTTACCGCGCCGTTTAGCATAAATTTCATATTTCCGGTACCGCTTGCTTCTTTCGAAGCCAGAGAGATCTGTTCCGAGATATCTGCCGCAGGAATGACCTTTTCCGCATATGTCACATTGTAATTTTCCAACATAACGACTTTCAGATACGGGCTGACCTCCGGATCCTTCCCAATAACCTCCGACAGACAGAGGATCAGATGGATAATGTCCTTTGCGATCGTATAAGCAGGCGCTGCCTTTGCGCCAAAAATCATCGTGATTGGCGTTTTCGGCTTCTTTCCTTCCTTAATCTGCAAATATTTATAAATAATATAGAGCGCATTCATCTGCTGTCTCTTATATTCATGCAGCCTTTTAACCTGTACGTCAAAAATAGAATTTTCATCAATCGAAATCTTTTCTTTTCTCTGCAGATATTCCTTAAACTGTACCTTTTTCTCGTGCTTAATCTCCAGGAGTTTTTCAAGATCAGCCGGGCAATCCGCCGTATGCAAAAGCTTTTCTAACTCTGTGGCATCCTTTTTATACGCCTCGCCGATTTTTTCACTGATAAAGGAAGACAGTTCATGATTGCAGTGCAAAAGCCAACGCCGGAACGTAATGCCATTTGTCTTATTATTGAATTTATCCGGATAGATATCCCGAAACGGTTTTAACTCGCTGTCTTCTAAAATCTTCGTATGAAGCGCAGCCACGCCGTTAACACTAAACCCATAATGAATGTCGATATGCGCCATATGGACGCGTTCGTCACGATCAATGATATACACCCGTTCGTCCTGATATTTCTCACGAACCTTGACGTCTAACAACTTAATGATTGGAATCAACTGCGGCACTACCCGGTCTAAGAACCAGAGCGGCCATTTTTCCAAGGCTTCCGCAAGGATGGTATGATTGGTATACGCGCACATCTTCGATACGATCCGAATCGCATCATCCATTTCTATGCCGCGAAGCGACAACTGACGGATCATTTCCGGTATTACCATTGTTGGATGGGTATCATTGATCTGGATTACAGCATAATCCGGCAAATCATATAAATTGCTGCCTTTTTCCAAAGCCTCATCAATAATCAACTGCGCCGCATTGCTGACCATAAAATACTGCTGATAAATACGCAGCAACTGCCCTTGATAATCACTGTCATCCGGATATAAAAACAACGTCAGATTTTTTGTAATATTTTCTTTATCAAAATAAATTGTATTCTCCTTTACCAGAGTATCGTCTACCGTATCCAAGTCAAACAGTTTTAATGTATTGCACGAATTATCATAACCGGTTACATCGATTTCATACATAACCGACTGTACCTTTTTACCGCCAAGCAGAACCGTATAACTCCTCTCTGTCCGGCGCAGCCAGCTTTCTTCCGTAATCCAGGGGTTGGGCACTTCTCTTTGCAAATTATCTACAAACTCCTGCTTAAATAAGCCCAGATGATAATTTAATCCGATGCCGTCGCCCGGAAGTCCGAGTGTTGCAATAGAGTCCAGAAAACACGCCGCCAACCGTCCTAAACCGCCGTTTCCCAGGGACGGCTCATTTTCAATCTCTTCCACTTCCGCCATAGACTTGCCATGGCGTTGCAATGCATCTGCTACCTGATCATATATTCCCAAATTGATCAAATTGTTGGACAACAGTTTTCCAATCAAAAATTCGGCTGAAATATAATACAGCTTTTTCTTTCCCTGGATTTTCCCTTTTTCCCGCATCATGTTTTTCGTCAAACGCAGTAAGTCAAAATAAATCTCTTCATTACTGTTCTTCGATGCAATATTCTCTACTTCATTTTCAAACATAATCTCCCTCCTTAGACAAAATCAACTAGCATTATATCATATTTCCCCAAAGAATTCACTATTTCACTTTTCTTTTTTCCATCATTCTGATACTGAAAAAAGACTGACACATTTTTCCCTAAATAATCTCTGTTTTTCCATCCGTCGCATGAATAATCACCTTATGGTCTTCCGGATTAAAGCGAATCGTTCTTCCAACTTCCCCGCCGGTCACTTCCCCGGCAATCGGAATCCCAAAGCGGGATAAACACCGTCTTGCCTGTAATACATTTGCCGTTCCAATATCCACTGCTTTGATTGTTGTTTTATATTCAAACATTTTCGCTCCACCAACGACTTTTGCCCGCAAATGCCTTTCAGAAGCCCCCATCCTGCAAAGAGTTTTATATAATTTTTGAATGCCCGTGTCAACGTATTTCTGTGAATTGATAAAAGTTTCACTACACGTTGACGAATCCGGCAGCATGGCATGAAGCAAGCCTCCAATAGCGGATACTTCATCATAAATGCAAATCCCAACGCAAGAACCCAAAGCATAGGTTGCCAAAATATGATTTCCTCTTGTTACCTTGGCATCAGCAATCCCAACAACGATTTCTTCCAAACAATTCCCTCATTTCTCTTTCTAAATCTTCACAGCTTTATAACGAATTAATTGTAGCATTATAAACGGAAAGATACAAGATTTTCATTCATTCTTATTGCAAAAGGAGAGAGACCCGTTCCATATTTCCATAAAGTGCTGCGTAGACAATCTCGCATTCACATGATATAATGAACACATAAGTGAAAACCGTTTCAGGATTTTTATCCGAAAGAAATTAGAAAGAAAAGGGGGAAGAAAACATGAAATCATATAAAAAAATGTTATCTTTTTTTCTGTTTACCGGTCTCATAGCATTTAGTATTTTTATAACGCAGAATCCGGCGCAGGCAAAGAAAATCACCAGTTTACATCAGGCAGAAAAAAAAGCGAAAAATCATGTAAAAAATGCAACGGTAACCGATTTGGAAAAAGACCGCAAAGACGGCGTAACAGTATACGAAATACAGTTACGTAAGGGAAGCAGGGAATATGACCTGACGTACCGCGCTTCTAACGGCAAACTGATATCTTACGGCTGGGAACTGCCGAAAAGGACTGTACCGAAAGCTTCCGGAACCATTAGTAAAAGCAAATGTAAAAAACTTGCCAAAAAAAAGACAGGAAATGCAAAAATAATTTCCATTGTCCAAAAGTATGACGACGGCGCTTTATGCTATAAGGTAAAAGCAAAGAAGGGAAAGAAAACATATTCCCTGGAATTCTATGCGGGTACAGGAAAACTGCTTGAATATGAATGGAAGCTCGCAGCCTCAAATACAAAAAGCGGCTATATCGGTACCGCAAAGGCAAAGAAACTCGCCCTTTCCAAAATCCCGAACGCCCGCGTGATAAAAGTAGAATTTGACACTGACGACGGCATTCCGGTATATGATGTAGAATTGATCAAAGGCTCCTATGAGTATGAAGTGAAAATTCATGCAAAAACCGGAAAAATATTAGTTCTTGATAAGGACTGGAACGACTGACGGGCTTAGTACTGCGCAGGGCAGGCTTAGCATATGAATCCCTTTGGATTTTTTCTTTAAAACCTCAAAAAGAAGCTGCCGCTTCACAAATTTTCATCATGAAAGCGGCAGCCTTTTTTTTATGCAAAGTTCGCACAAGATTCTATCATTTATATAATGGACCATATGCGGCACATGCACGGTAATCCTGGCCTTCCTTATCCATACCGAAAGCATTCCATGCCGCCGGACGGAAAATATCCTCCTCCGGAACATTGTGCATACATACCGGGATACGGAGAATAGACGCTAACGTAATCAAATCTGCGCCAATATGTCCATAACTGATTGCACCATGATTTGCGCCCCAGTTATTCATCACATCATATGCCGTCTTAAACGCACCTTCGCCTGTAATACGCGGAGCAAACCAGGTACAAGGCCATGTATAATCCGTACGCTTCCACAGTTTATCTGATACTTCATCCGGAAGCTGTACCGTATAACCCTCACAAATCTGTAATACCGGCCCTAAGCCCTTTACCAGATTCAAACGAATCATTGTCACAGGCATCTCTGCCCTTGTCAGATAGCGGGAAGAGAAACCGCCGCCGCGGAAATATCCGTTATCTGCCGCGCACCACTCTGTAGCATCCAGGCAGGCGTTCTGGTCTTCCTCTGTCATCTCCCAAAAAGGCTTCATCACGCCTCTTCCATCAGCATCTTTTACTTCGCCGCAGGCATCCAGACAAGCAGCGCCGGAATTGATTAAATGCAGGAAACCGCCTGCCTCTTTTGCAATTCCTTCTAATTCATAGCCGGTTGCATTCTTTACTGCCTCCGGGCTCCAATATGTACGGACATCTGCAAAAATCTGCGCGCGTCCGGTCAACAGTTTCATAAACAGCATACCCAAACCATTCAGCGTATCATTTTCTGTTGCAAGGATATACGGCTCTCTTGCGCCATTCCAGTCAAAAGAAGAGTTGAGCAGCGCCTCGGCAAAATCGCCGTTTGGATAGAAGTCCGTCCACTGTCTCTGTCCCTGGAAACCGGCTGCAATGGCATTGTGGCCAACCGCCTCTTCTTCTTTTCCCTCCGGAAGATTTGCATTTCCATTCATCAAATCCTTAATGATGCACATCATTTTGACAACAAACTCCCAGTCGCGTTCCTTCTGTTCATCACTTCTCTTAACAAACTCCGGATTCTTATCCCATCCTTCTTTGCAGTGGGATTTCGTCCATGAAAGCGCTTTCTGGAATTCTTCTTCATCATATACGCCTTCCGTCATACGGCGAATAATCTCCACCTCGTCAACCGACTCAACGCGCATACCGAGGTATTCCTCGATAAAAGACGTATCAACAATGGAACCGGCAATCCCCATACAAATAGAGCCAATCTGCAGATAAGACTTACCGCGCATTGTTGCGGCTGCTACTGCGGCACGGGCGAAACGGAGCAGCTTAATCTGTACATCCTCCGGAATATCCGTAGCATCTGCTTCCTGCACATCCTTTCCATAGATTCCAAACGCCGGAAGCCCTTTCTGTGCATGCGACGCCAAAACCGCTGCTAGATAAACAGCGCCCGGTCTTTCTGTGCCGTTAAATCCCCATACCCCTTTGATGGTATTTTTATCCATATCCATGGTCTCGGAACCATAGCACCAACAAGGAGTAACAGTAAGCGTAATATCGACTCCTTCCTTTTTAAATTTGTCCGCGCAGGCTGCTGCTTCGGCGACACGTCCTATAGTCGTGTCGGCAATAATCACTTTGACCGGCTCGCCATTTGAATACCGGATATTCTGACGAAAGAGCTCCGCTGCGCTTTTTGCCATATTCATGGTCTGCTCCTCCAAAGACTCTCGAACTTTCAGAGGTCCTCTTCTTCCATCAATCGTAGGGCGAATGCCAATTACCGGATAATCCCCAATTAATCTGCTTTTTGCCATCACTTTCCATCCTTTCTTTTATTGATTAACTATAAATATAGTACTTAAATTCTGGGCAGTATTTCCACTGCTCTTTTACCATTATACAACACTATTGTAAAAATTGCACGAAGAATTAGATTTCTTTTCTGGATTTCTTTGCTTTTTTATTGCAAATCTACCTAAAATATAATAGAATAGAAACGGTGTAGTTATTCATCTTTCTACTCCAAATCAAAATACGCTTGGAGATTTATCCTAAATTTCCAAAATCATTGAAAATCAAATTTCATATAAAGAAAGGACGGTCAAAAAACATGAAAAACATGCCAAAGATCAAAATCGGTATTGTTGCCGTGAGCAGAGACTGTTTTCCAGAAACCCTCTCTGTAACACGCAGAAAAAATTTAGTAAAAGCATACACGGACAAATATGGCGCAGATGACATTTACGAATGTCCCGTATGCATTGTGGAAAGCGAAATCCACATGGTGCAGGCTCTGGAAGATATCAAAAAAGCCGGATGCAACGCTCTGTGCGTGTATTTAGGAAACTTCGGCCCTGAAATTTCCGAGACTCTTTTAGCAAAGCACTTTGAAGGGCCAAAAATGTTTGTAGCGGCTGCAGAAGAAACCTCAAAAGACGGTGGTCTGGTGCAGGGACGTGGAGATGCATACTGCGGTATGTTAAATGCAAGCTACAATTTAAAACTCCGTAACATACAGGCCTATATTCCGGAATACCCTGTCGGATCCGCTGAAGAATGCGCTGATATGATCCATGAATTTCTTCCGGTTGCGCGCGCAGTATACGGACTCAGCCATTTAAAGATCATCAGCTTCGGTCCTCGTCCGCTGAACTTTTTAGCCTGCAACGCCCCAATCAAGCAACTGTATAATCTGGGCGTTGAGATTGAAGAAAATTCTGAACTCGATCTGTTTGAAGCCTTTAATAATCATGCAGGCGATAAAAGAATCCCAGATGTTGTAAAAGAAATGGAAGACGAACTGGGTGCCGGAAATAAAAAACCGGAAATCCTGGAGAAGTTAGCGCAGTATGAGCTGACACTCCTTGACTGGGTAGAAGAACATAAAGGCTACCGTGAATTTGTTGCCATTGCCGGCAAATGCTGGCCTGCATTCCAGACACAGTTTGGATTTGTGCCATGCTATGTCAACAGCCGTTTGACGCAGATGGGAATCCCTGTTTCCTGCGAAGTAGATATTTACGGCTGCTTAAGCGAATTTATCGGTACTGTTATCAGCGAGGATACCGTTACCCTTCTGGATATTAACAACACGGTTACTCCGGATATCTACGAAGAAGATATTAAGGGGAAATTTAATTATACATTAAAGGATACCTTTATGGGATTCCATTGTGGAAATACCGCTTCCAGCAAACTTTCCTTCTGTGAAATGAAGTACCAGATGATCATGGCGCGTTCTCTTCCGATTGAAGTAACAAACGGAACATTAGAGGGCGACATCATTCCTGGAGATATCACTTTCTTCCGCCTGCAGAGTACAGCCGATGCAAAACTCCGCGGCTATATTGCACAGGGCGAAGTTCTTCCGGTTGCAACACGTTCCTTTGGCGCCATTGGTATCTTTGCCATTCCGGAAATGGGACGGTTCTACCGCCACGTGCTGATCGAAGGCAACTATCCGCACCATGGAGCCGTTGCATTTGGCCATTTTGGCAAGGAATTATTTGAAGTATTTAAGTATATCGGCGTTGACGTAGAAGAAATTGGTTTTAACCAGCCAAAAGGAATGCTCTATAAGACAGAGAATCCATTTGTATGATCAGGAGGAAGAAAATGAATTATTTAATTGGTATTGATTTGGGAACTTCTTCTACCAAGACAGTTCTTTTTGACGAAACCGGAGAAGTCATTACTTCCGCCAGCAAGGACTATCCGCTCTATACGCCAAAAAACGGATGGGCAGAACAAAAACCGGAGGACTGGCGAGACGCCGCTTTAGAGACCATTACAAAGGTTGTGAAAGAATCCGGTGTAAACAGTGAGGATATCAAAGGACTGGGCATTTCCGGCCAGATGCACGGTTTGGTCATGTTGGATGAACACAATGAAGTCATCCGCCCGTCTATTATCTGGTGCGATCAGCGTACCGAGAAAGAATGCGAGGAAATAACAGAGAAGATTGGTGCAGAACGTCTGATTGAAATTACGGCTAATCCTGCCATGACAGGCTTTACAGCCTCAAAAATTCTTTGGGTCCGCAACAATGAACCGGAAAATTATGCGAAGTGCAGACACATCCTTCTTCCGAAGGATTATGTGCGCTTTATCCTGACCGGCGAATTTGCCACGGAAGTTTCTGACGCTTCCGGCATGCAGCTTCTGGATGTCCCAAAACGCCAGTGGTCTGATGAAGTTCTGGAAAAATTAGAAATTGATAAAAATCTTCTTGCAAAGGTATATGAATCGCCGGAAGTTACAGGAACCATCCTGCCGAAAATCGCAGAAAAGACTGGTCTTTCCACATCTACTGTAGTAGTAGGCGGCGCAGGCGATAATGCGGCGGCGGCTGTCGGCACCGGTGTCGTGGAAGACGGCAAAGCTTTTACAACCATTGGAACCAGCGGCGTGGTATATGCGCACTCCAATCAAATTTCCATTGATCCAAAAGGACGCGTACATACTTTCTGTTGCGCTGTACCGGGCGCATGGCATGTGATGGGCGTAACGCAGGCCGCCGGCTATTCTCTTGCATGGTATCTGGATAATATGGGGGCTGCATTCCGCCAGGAGGCAAAGGAAAAAGGCTGCAGCGTATATCAGTTAATCAATGAAGCGGTAGAAGCAACTCCTATTGGAGCTAACCGATTGATTTATCTGCCATATCTGAACGGCGAACGCACTCCTCATCTGGATGCAAACTGCCGCGGCGTATTTTTTGGACTTTCCAGCATGCATACCAAAAACGACCTGGCACGCGCCGTACTGGAAGGAATCAGCTATTCCCTGACAGATTGCAAAGACATTCTGGAAGAGATGGGCATTAATGTCAATGATATGATGGCTTGCGGCGGCGGCGCAACAAATGCCGTACAGCGTCAGATGATGGCTGATATGTATGGCTGCGATGTCAACACGGTAACTGCGACAGAGGGCCCCGCTCTCGGCGTGGCAATCCTTGCCGGCGTAGGCGCCGGTCTGTATGACAGCGTGGAAACTGCCTGCCATAAGATGATTCACAAGGATCCTGCCAAAGAGTGCAAGGCAATTCCGGAGCATACCAAAGAATATCATAAATTCCATCAGATTTATAAAAACCTTTATACCGCTCTAAAAGAGCAGTATAAAGAAATGGCAAAATTGTAATCAGCGCCAACGTCCTGTTGGCACAGCCAAAAAAATATCAACAAAAGGGGCTGTCGCTTTCACGAATGAGAATTCGTGAAGCGACAGCCCCTTTTGTTATTTCCTTACTTTCCTTTATGAGAATAAACTTTGCACAGCCACTTTCCCTGCCTGCTTAAGTCTTTCATCGTCCAACCGCTGGTCTTTTTGCAGGAAGCTTTTAATAATGCGCTGTTTTCTGCCTTGTTGGACAGATTCCAACACACCCTTCCAATCTTGTAACGGTTCAGTAACTTCATCCATTTATTTCCTTCCCTGACGTCCACCTTACCGCTTCCGCCTGCCTCAGAAATCCCAAACTCTGTTACCAACACCGGAAGTCCCGCTTTTACCGCCTTCGTTAATTTATCCCGTAAATATTGTTTATGGGTTGCTGCATAAAAATGAAACGCATATGCAATATTACCGGCGGAAAGCGAATGCTGCGCGGCTATATCAACATCCTGGCTCCACGTTGGCGTCCCTACGATAATAATCGCCTTCTTATTAACACTTCGAATTGTCTTAATTAATGCGTTAGCATATTTTTTTATATGTTTCCAACTGCCTCCGCTGCCATTTGGCTCATTACAGATTTCAAACAGGACATTATTCTGCCCTGCGTATTTTTTTGCCGTCTCCCTGAAAAACTTCTTCGCCGCCTGCTTATGCCGTAAAGGATTGCCATCCTGTAAAATATGCCAATCAATAATGACATACATGCCTAAATCCGTCGCCGCTTTCACACCTTGGTCAATCCGCCTCTTTAACTGCTTTTGATTGCCACCGCTGCAATAGCCGCCATATTCCTCCGTATAGAGCGCCAACCGTACAGTATTAGCTCCCATTTTCTTTTTTAAGGATGCAAAACTTTTTTTCTGTATATACTGCGGATACCATGCAATTCCATGCGTTGAAACACCCTTGATGATAAAAGGCTTTCCCTTTTGATTGACAATCCGAGAACCTTTTACCTTCAGCCTGCCGTTTGCAGATACCGGCGACGCCTTTGCCGTCGAAGAAATCCCGAAGCAGCAGAGACATAAAAAACACAGGCAAAAAACAAACCTGACAAACCGCATCTTTTTTTCTATCATTTTTTTCTCTCCTCTTTCGATACCGAATGAATAGATACTTGCGAAACGTTCATTTACTCAATGTACATTGTACAACCCGCACAAAACCACCGCAGGCACGCCTTCGCTATGTTGCACCACGCAATATACTGTTTTAAATCGTTTTGCAATCACCTAACACATGAAGATTTTTAAGCGAAATATCCATGATTGGAGCAGAATGTGTCAAAGCGCCGCTGGAAACAAAATCTACGCCGATGTCCCGGATGCTCTCTATATTCTCTCTTGTGATATTGCCGGAGCACTCTGTCAGCGCACGGCCGTCAATGAGCTTAACCGCTTCCTTCATCTCTTCCGCAGACATATTGTCCAACATGATAATATCTGCGCCAGCCTCTACCGCTTCTCTTACCATGTCAAGATTTTCCACTTCTACTTCAATCTTATGTACAAAAGAAACATATTCTTTTGCTTTCTTAACCGCCTCTGTAATACTTCCTGCCGCGCCAATATGGTTATCCTTTAACATCACGCCGTCCGACAGGTTAAAACGATGATTGCTTCCGCCTCCTACTTTTACAGCATACTTCTCAAATATACGCATATTCGGCGTTGTCTTCCTGGTATCTAACAACGTTATATGGCTTCCCTCCAACAGTTTGACAATGGAGTTTGTATAGGTAGCAATCCCACTCATACGCTGCAAATAATTCAAAGCAGTCCGTTCTCCTGAGAGCAGCGCACGGATATCTCCTGTTACTACCGCCATTAAATCGCCTGCTTTCACAAAATCCCCATCCTTTGCATGCATTACAAAAGCCGCCGTATCATCTAACAGTTCAAAGACCCTTTGAAAAACGCCAAGCCCTGCAACAATTCCGTCCTGCTTACAGATCAATTCAACCTGTCCCTTTTGATATTCCCGCATAACGGAATTCGTTGAAATATCTTCGCTGGTAACATCCTCTTTCAACGCCTGTAAAATCAATTCATCTGCATTTAACATTACTGTAATCGGATCATTCATGACTGTTTCGCTCCTTTTCAATCTCTTCCCATATGATTTTTCGGTATAATTCCTTCAGGCTGTCCACATCCCGGTATAACTCCATATCGACCAGACCTGTAATATCAGAAATAACCGTCTCTTTGATTTTTTCCGTAATCTCCTGTGCCGCCCTTTTTGCAAACACCATGGACTCTAACAGGGAATTGCTTGCCAAACGGTTTCTCCCGTGTACACCATTGCACGAGGTTTCCCCCACTGCATACAGATAATTCATGGAAGTCCTGCCGGATAAATCCACCTTAATGCCGCCCATAAAATAATGCTGCGCCGGTACCACCGGAATGCATTCCCTGGTTGGGTCATATCCCTCTTCTTTACACTGCTTTAGAATATTCGGAAAATGGGATTCAATTTCCTCCTTTGGGATGCCAGCCATAGAAAGCCATACATATGGCATATCATCCCGCTCCATCTGCTCTTTAATGGCCGCCGTAACCAAGTCGCGCGGAAGCAGCTCATCACAAAATCGTTCCTTATTTTTATCCAACAGCACGGCGCCTTCTCCACGCACCGATTCAGAAATCAGGAAACGGCGTCCCGGCTTTTCGGAATACAGCGTCGTCGGATGAATCTGAATATAATCCATATGTTCCAGTTCTATATTATGACGTTTTGCGATTGCAAGCGCATCCCCCGTAATGTGGCGAAAATTTGTAGAATGCTTGTACAGGCCGCCCAATCCGCCACAGGCAAATACCGTGTATTTCGCCTGCACCAACTGCAGTTCTCCGAAAGAATCCCGCATCACGATACCATAACAATTTTCCTTGTCTGCAATGATATCAAGCATCTCCGTGTACTCCAATACCACAATATTGTCGCGCCGCCTTACCTGGGCAAGTAATTTGCCGGTAATCTCTTTCCCCGTGGTGTCTTCGTGAAAGAGAATGCGGGGCCTGCCGTGTCCGCCCTCTCTGGTAAATACAAAGTCCTCCCGGTCCTTCTCAAAAACCACGCCAAAGTCAACGAGCTCCCGCACAATATCCTCAGAAGACCGAAGCATTACATCCACAGAATCCCTGCGGTTCTCATAATGGCCCGCGCGCATGGTATCATCAAAATATCCCTCATAATCCTCTTCGCCGCGAAGCATACATATACCGCCCTGCGCCAAAAAAGAATCGCTCTCTTCCACAGCGGCTTTTGAAATCATTAAAATCTGTATATCCTCCGAAAAATGCAGGGCGCAAAACAGTCCTGCGGCTCCGGTACCTATTATTATTACATCCGTTTTCTTTTCCATAGTCAAACACCCGTTTTCCTTAAAAGGCATACCATACCCATAATGAGACGATTATAGCATACTCTCTTTTTTATTACAAGCATTCCCGGCGAATGGATGCCGTGATTTAGTTCTGTAAACTAATTGATTTTTTTATACTAATATAGTATAATATAGGAAATGATTATTTCGTAAACGAACGATTCGAGGAGGGAACTATGGATATTAGGGAATTTATGGATTTAAACAAGCTGCAGGAAATTCAGGACAGCTTCTCCGATGCGACAGGATTAGCTGCCATTGCTGTAGACAATAAGGGCGAATATTTGACAGAGGGAAGTAATTTTACGGATTTCTGTATGAAATATACACGCAATTCCATAGAAGGCAATAAACGTTGCATCAAATGCGATACGGAATGCACCGGTACATATTTTTGCCACGCCGGATTAATGGATTTTGCCTATGATATCGTTGTGGAAGGCGAAAAACTTGGTTCCATTATCGGCGGACAGGTTCTTCCGGAGGAGCCTGACGAAGACAAGTTCCGTGCTACCGCCGAAGAGTTGGGAATCGACCCGGACGCTTACATTCAGGCATTAAGACAGGTACCAATCAGTTCAGAAAAGAAAATCCGCGCTTCCGCTTCTTTATTAGGCCTGATGGTCAACCAACTGGTCAATCTGGAATATGCCCGCGCACACAGTTCGGATAAACTAGATGATCTTAGCAATGAAATTTCACATGCTAACAGCGTGATTGAAACAATCAACAATAACACACATGCATTAAAGTCGATTGCTAATAAACAGAAAATGCTTTCCCTGAACGCTTCTATCGAAGCTGCCCGAAGCGGCGAGGCAGGCGTTGGATTTGCCGTTGTTGCAAAAAGCATGGGAGATTTATCTTCTCAGTCAGCAACCATTTATGGAGATATTGAAAAGTCAGTTATTGAGGTTACAAATGCCATTGAACATCTTTCCGATTTATTTGAAGGAAAAAAATAAGATTCGTTGACATACTAACGCTCGGTATACGCAAATAAGAAAAGCTATCACATCATCATGTGATAGCTTTTCTTATTTGCGTTTTGTCTTTTAAAACCGAAAATCCCGTTTCCCTTCTTGCAATTCTCCCAAATATTCCATTGCTCTCTTACGGACTGATTCATTTGGAATTTTCTGCATCTCCTCTGCAATCAATTTTTCTCCGATTTGCTTTGTATCAGAAGATGCGTAATCCTCCAGATACTCCTTTAAAGTCATCAGTGCATTCGGCTGACAGCAGTTGACAATCTGACCGGATTTTAACAGAGACATAAACCGATCGCCGGTTCTTCCCGCACGATAACAGGCTGTACAAAAACTCGGAATATAACCGAGACGCATCAGCCAGTTTACCACTTCGTCCAGAGAACGGGTATCACTGACATCAAACTGCGCAGAACTGTCATCTCTTACCGGCTCCGTATAGCCGCCGACGCTTGTCCTGGAGCCTCCGCTAATCTGAGAGATCCCTAATTGCAGTACGCGTTCCCTCGTTTGCTGCGATTCCCTTGTCGAAATAATCATACCGGTATATGGCACCGCAATACGGATAATAGAAACAATTTTCTCAAATATTTCATCCGGAACAGCATTGGAAAAATCATCGATATCAATATCGTCCGCCGGGCAGATGCGCGGCACACTGATTGTATGCGGGCCTACTCCCTGCGCCGCTTCTAAATGCTCCGCATGCATCAGGATTCCTACTAATTCATAACGATACCTCTCTAAACCAAATAATACGCCTAGTCCTACATCATCTATGCCACCCTGCATTGCACGATCCATCGCCTCCGTATGATAAGCATAATCGTGCTTCGGCCCTGTTGGGTGCAATTTTTCATAGGATTCTTTATGATAAGTTTCCTGAAACAGGATATACGTTCCAATGCCGGCGTCCTTTAATTTGGTATAATTCTCTGTCGTAGTAGCAGCAATATTGACATTGACCCGGCGAATCGCACCATTTTTATGCTTAATACTATAAATCGTCTCAATACTTTCCAGAATATACTCCAACGGATTGTTGACCGGATCCTCGCCCGCCTCAATCGCCAGACGCTTATGCCCCATATCCTGCAGGGCGATTACTTCTTTGCGGATTTCCTCCTGCGTCAGCTTAATCCGTGGAATATGATGATTTTTATGATGATACGGGCAATAGGTACACCCATTCACGCAGTAGTTTGAAAGATACAGCGGCGCAAACATAACAATGCGTCTGCCGTAAAACTTTTCCTTGATTTCCATTGCAAGCTTTCGAATCTCTTCATTGACCTCCGGAATTTCACATTCCATCAATACCGCTGCCTCCCGGTGCGAAATTCCCTTTGCCTGTTTCGCCTTTTCTAAGATTGCCTGCAATACCGTTCGATTCTCTTTATTCTTCTCTGCATAAGAGAGCGAATCCATAATCTCCTCATGATTAATGAATTCCTCTGCGTTTAACGATTTGGAATCATATTTCATCTTTCAGTTTCACCCTTTCAGAAAACCAATATTTCCTACATTACCATTCTGACCTCTGTTACATCTGTAAGTTTTCCTGCAGGAATATAATTATCATCCTGCTTCTCGCCATTGATATAAAATTCTTTGCAACCCGTTTCCGCTCCATCTGGATTTTCTACCTTAATTTTAATCTTTTTCCCACGGAAATTCTTTTCCATGGTAAATTCCTTCCAGTCGCCCGGAACAGCCGGTGCGATACGCAGTCCATCCAAATCCGGACGGATGCCGCAGATTCCCTCTACGCATCCTACCATACAAGTCGAAGCTGTACCTGTCAGCCAGTGTACGTGGGAACGGCCATGGAACGGACTTTCATCTCCCTCTGTATACTGTCCATGAACATATGGCTCCAGCTTACGGATTTCCGCCTGATCATTCTGTGAAGACGGAGAACTCTCTTCAAAGTACATAAATGCCTTATTGCCATGCCCCAATAATGCTTCTGCAAGAATCAGCCAGCCCTGTGTCTGTGAAAAAATACCGCCGTTTTCCTTCGTTGAAGGAGGAAATAGACCTGCCAAAGCGCCATCAAAGTAGTGATCTACATAAGACGGAGCCATGACCTTGGCGCCATATTTTGTATTTAACTCTCTCTCCACAGAATCCATTGCCAATTCAGCCTGCTCTTCCGTAGCAAGTCCGGAGATAACCGCCCACGTCTGCGGATTAAGCCACATACTTGCCTCCGGATCCTTCTTAGAACCAATCAACTCGCCGCTCTCTTTAAATCCACGGTTAAAACGGTCTCCTTCCCACCAGAGACGGTTAATCTTTTCTCCAACCTCCTGCTGTGTCTTATCCAGATAGGCAATATATTCTGTATCATTCTTCTTTTCTGCAAATTTGCGCATAATGGTAAACGCATAATATAACTGCATCGCCACAAAAGAAGACTCTCCCTCTTTTCCAAGACGCAGGCAGTCATTCCAGTCGGCATGCAGTCCCGCAGGAAGTCCATGCGGTCCTAAGTGTTCCATCGAGAAATGAATGGCACGTTTTAAATGTTCATAAACCGTTGCCTTTTCCGGTATATTAGACCATGTAATCTCTTCGTCCATGAAATCCAATTGTCCCGTTTCTGCAATATATTTGTATACGGTTGGAAATAACCACAAAGCATCATCCGCACGATATGCCGGATGTCCCGTTTCACGGACATAATCCGGGTCATCCGGCGTCCCCTCATGACCGGCACGTTCACTGTGGTCAAAGCGTACTAACGGAAGACCGCCGCCGTTGTCTACCTGCGCAGATAACATAAAGCGAATCTTTTCCAGCGCCGCTTCCGGATCTGTATGAATCACGCCCTGGATATCCTGAACAGTATCGCGGTATCCATATCCGTTACGCTCGCCGCAATAAATAAAGGAAGCCGCCCTTGACCATGTAAAGGTCAGGAAACACTGATAGGCATTCCATGTATTGACCATACTGTTAAATGCATCGCTCGGCGTATTGATTTTAAAGTTTTCCAATTTTTTGTGCCAGTAATTTTTTAACTCGTCAACTTCTCTGTCACATACGGAAACATCCTCATAAGCAGCCAGAATCTTATCTGCATCTGTTTCTTTATATTTTCCGAGTACGAACGCCATAGTCTTTGTCTCGCCCGGATCCAACTCAAGAGCTGTATGTAGCGCGCCGCAGCTATTTTCATTATAATTGCAGACGCCGTCGCATTTGCCTCTCTCTACCGCAATCGGATTTCCATAGCTATGATACATCCCGATAAACGCTTCCTTATCACCATTGTACGAAGTGACCGGCTGTCCTGCCATGCCAAAAAAGCGCTCCTTCCCGTTGCTTCCGTCTTCTCCTTTGTACCAGTTTAAGTTAATCTGCTGATAAATCTTATTCTTACGGAAGGTCGTATTGGTCGTACAGAGCGAATACTGCAGATTGACCTGATCCTGATTGTAATTATCGTCATTTGAAAGCTCTGCATATCCAAAGACAGAAATCTTCCTCGGCCGATTGGATGTATTTGTGACTTTACATCTCCAGACCTCATATACTTTATTCAATGGAACATAATACATTGCCTCTGACTGAATTTCCGCATACTCCGCAAACATTTTCGTATAAGCGGTTCCATGGCACACTCTGCTCTTGTATGTTTCTAAATCCTTGCCAACCGGCTGCCAGGATGCTGACCAGTAATCCCCATTTTCATCATCTCTCAAATAAATATAACGTCCCGGCGTATCATCACTGTTAAAATGGTAACGAAGGATACGTCCGTTCGCACCGCTTTTCACAAAACTGTATCCCCCCGCATTGTTTGAAATAATTGCCCCATACTCCGGCGAGCCTAAATAATTACACCAAGGCGCCGGTGTGTTCGGTTGCGTGATGACGTACTCTCTGTTTTCCTCATCAAAGTAACCAAATTTCATGTCTATGTCCTCCTCCTATTGCTTGTTTTCGTCTGCCTTGCAGCCGCCTGTTTTTTTGCTATGTTTATATTACACTACCCATCCTGATAGTGCAAGAACAATCCTGATTTTTTCTATCACTATTTTGATATTTCCCCAGTCGCGCAATGTGATATCCCTCAAAAAGAGGCCGGAAGGAAATCACGCATTTTAACGCCGGAATCTTATCTGATAAAAAAGTGCAATTCCTGTATATTTTTTCCCATTCCAGCCATACTACCAGTATGCCGTGGATGAAATTTCCAATTCGTCCTTTGCAAACGGACAGCAAAAAGACGGAACATTTGCGGCAAAATATATCACAAAATGTAAAGGCAGTCATGCCGGAAAGGAGCAAAGCATGTCACAGTTATCAGAAAAGGAACTGACCTGTATCAGCGAGTCTTTGGCGGAAGAAGAACTTTTAGTAAAAAAATACCAGATGCTGGCAAACCAGACACAGGACAACGAAGTTTCCTCAAAATTTGAAGAAGTTTCCAAGAGGCATCAGAAACATTTTAACGATTTATATTCATTATTAGGATAGGAGGCACCATATGAATACTTCATTTTCAGAAAAGGATATTTTACGCGAAGGTTTAGAAACAGCAAAAAATACAACCAATCACTACAACACATTTTCTAACGAATGCGCGCATGAAAAAGTTCGTAATTCCATGCTTGACATTCTTGCAGATGAACACGATATCCAGGACGATATCTTTCACATTACCTCTGCAAAAGGATATTACCCGACTCCGGCCGCAGACGAGAAAAAGGTAATGGATACCAAACAGAAATATCAGACCAGTCTTCAGTAAGCCGTGATGCGTTGAAACCCTCCGACAAAAAAGACTCTGTATTTTGATACAATATTTCACACAATGAAAAAGGGAAAACCGTTCAGCAGCGCCATCTTTCGATATGCATTGCCCCGCCGGCTTTCCCTTTTTTCCATCCGTATCTTTTTCCGTAAAGGCAATGCCTAAAGACTTTCAATAAACCTCATAAAACCTTCCATGCCTTCTTTGGTATTCTTGTAGACGCCGGCATGTTCCAACACCTGCATAAATACATAACCGATTTCCTTCTTTAGAATCTCCTCTACATTCTCTGCCGTAACAGACGCATAATGACTCCGAAAACCGTCTACCCAGTCCGCATGCTTTTCTAAATCGGCATCACTGCGAATATCCTTGCCCGCTACGATAAATTCGCCCAATTTCTTCATTTCATCTTTTAAACGGGCCGGAAGGACCGCAAGCCCCATGACTTCTATCAGACCAATATTTTCTTTCTTAATATGGTGCAGCTCCTGATGCGGATGATAAACGCCCAACGGATGCTCTTTTGTTGTAATATTGTTCCGCAATACCAGATCCAATTCATATTTACCATCACGCATACGGGCTATCGGCGTAATAGTATTATGAGGTTCTCCATCGGTTTCCGCATAAATAAAAGATGCTTCGTCCGTATAATTCCGCCAGCTCTCTAAAATATGCGCCGCCGCTTTTACAAGAATATCCGTATCCTTATGGCGGATACGAATGACGGACATCGGCCACTCCAAAATTCCCGCTTCCAGCTCCTCAAAGCCCGGAAGCTGAATCCTTTTCCTGATACCGGTCCGCTCCATTGCAAACTCATAACATCCCCCCTGAAAATGCTCATGCGCCAGAATAGAACCGCCTACAATCGGTAAATCTGCATTTGAGCCAATAAAATAATGCGGAAACTGTCTGATAAAATCCAATAATTTACGAAAAGCAGATTCATCAATTTTCATCGGCGTATGCTCGCTGTTAAAAAGAATGCAATGCTCATTGTAATATACATATGGGGAATACTGAAAGCCCCACTGCTTTCCATCAATCGTAACCGGTATGATACGGTGCGTTTGTCTGGCAGGATGATTGATGCGTCCCGCATATCCTTCATTCTCTTTACATAAAAGACATTTCGGATAGGCGCTCTGCTTTGCATGTTTTGCCGCAGCGATTGCCTTTGGATCTTTTTCCGGTTTTGACAGATTAATCGTCACATCCAATGTCCCATATTTTGTATCTACCGTCCATTTTCTGTCCTTTGCGATTCGGTATCTCCGGATATAATTTGTATCGCAGCTAAATTTATAATAAAATGCAGATGCTTTTTCAGGCGATTCCCTGTAAAGCTCCCTGAATTTCTGAATGACAACGCTTGGCGCCGGCACCAGCGCGCTCATAATCTTTGTATCAAAAAGATCACGATATACTATACTGTTTTCCTGTGTTATACCATGTTCATACGCCCAGTCAAGCATTCCGTTTAAAATTTCTTCTAAGTCCATTCCGGAAGCCGGCGTTTCATCCTCTTTCCATTCATCCAACTGAAATATCTCCAACAGACGGTTCCTTGTATAGATGCGATCCTCTGCCGCAACCAATCCCTGCTTTTCCCCATATTCTACTAATTCCTTAATCAATCTGCCAATGTCCTGCATCTTCTTCCCCCTTTACCGCATTGATACCAATACTGATTGATTCCTACCTTATCTTATCCTTCTTCTGAATAAACAGATTGTTTACTGCATTTTCCAACGCCTGAACAGAAGCCTTAATAATGTCCTCGTCTGTTCCAACGCCCCAATATAACTTCTTTTCATCCTGGGTAATGCCAACGTACGCCATTGCCTTTGAGGAAGAATTTCTGGATAAGGAATGTTCTTCATATTCGTTTAAAGAATAGCTGATATCAAAATATTTCTTTATGGCGTTATTCACGGCATTTAAGCGGCCGTTCCCTTTTGCCTCTACTACCTCGGCAGTACCATCCCGCACAATGACAATGGTAACTTTGGCAAGAATACCATCCTTCTGTTCAAAATGGCACTCCGTAATTTGGAAGGTTTTCTCCGGCTCATAATATTCTTTCTTGAATACATCTAACATCTGTTCCGGATTCAACTCCGCATGCGCGTGGTCAGATATGCCTTTCATCAGATAGCCAACTTCCTCGCGCATTTTTTCCGGAATGACCATGCCAAAATTCTGCTTAAACACATATGCCACACCGCCCTTGCCTGACTGGCTGTTAATGCGGATTACGTCAGAATCATATGTTCTGCCTACGTCTTTTGGATCAATCGGAAGATATGGCACTGTCCACTCATTTTGTCCTTTTGTTTCCCGATATGACATTCCTTTGGAAATTGCATCCTGATGCGAACCGGAAAAAGCAGTAAAGACTAATTCGCCGGCGTACGGCTCGCGCGCCGATACCTGCATACCTGTTAATCTTTCATAAGTTTCCTTAATTTCCTGCATATTACTAAAGTCCAGTTTAGAATCTACGCCATGCGAATGAAGGTTCATGGCAACTGTTACAATGTCCAGATTGCCAGTGCGCTCGCCATTTCCAAACAAAGTTCCTTCCAAACGGTCTGCACCGGCAAGAACGCCTAATTCCGCCGCTGCCACGCCACATCCGCGGTCATTGTGCGGATGAAGGGATAATACAATATTCTCCCGGTATTTTAAATGCTTGCTGACATATTCTACCTGATTGGCAAATACATGCGGCATTGCATTCTCTACCGTGGACGGAATATTAATAATGGCAGGAGCATCTGCTGCAGGCTGCCATACATCCAATACGGCATTGCAAACCTCTACGGCATACTCCACCTCTGTACCGTGAAAACTTTCCGGACTATATTCAAAACGGATCTTTCCCCTGACTTCATTTGCCAGTTTTTTCAGCAAGACTGCGCCGTCTACCGCAATCTGTTTGATTTCCTCTTTGGACTTTTTAAACACTTGCTCACGCTGCGCCACAGATGTGGAATTGTATACGTGCACAATGGCATTTGGCGCTCCGTCCACCGCTTCAAAGGTTCGACGGATAATATGCTCTCTTGCCTGTGTGAGCACCTGGACAGTCACGTCTTCCGGTATCAGATTCCGCTCAATCAGGACACGCAGAAAATTGTATTCTGTCTCCGACGCCGCCGGAAAACCAACCTCGATTTCCTTAAATCCAATCTTTACAAGCATCTGAAAATACTCCACCTTCTCTTCCAGGCTCATCGGCTCAATCAACGCCTGATTCCCATCGCGAAGGTCCACGCTGCACCATACCGGCGGCTTCGTGATACAATCCTTCTTAATCCAGTCATAGCAAGGGACTGGCGGCATAAAATAACTCTTCTGATACTTGTCAAATCCTTTCATTTTTCAACCTCCATTTCTATGCATTCCATGCCTGATACGGCTCTTTGAATTCCCGGTATAGCGAAAAAACGTCTCTATAGTAAACTATAGAGACGTAATATACACTTACGCGGTACCACTCTAATTCATGAAAAAACATGCGCTCACAGGTACATCAATTTCTATCAATACCTCTCCCCTGTAACGGTGGGACTCCGTCCAAGTCTACTGTATCGTTCAACCGGCAACTCCAAGGCGAGTTCATTGTTTTGCTTCTGCTGTTTTCCATCCGCCAACAGCTTTCTGTATTCCGCGCCGCAACTACTATTCCTCTTCTTCGTTTTCTACTTGTGACTATAACATATTTTTTTAGGTTTGAAAACCCCTTTTTTTATTTTTCGCCGTACTCAGAAACTGCATCCGTTCAGAAAGCGGAAACAAATGCATGTTACAGATGCAGCACCCTTTCCTTAATCTCCTGCGTACGTCCCTGATTCCAATATTGCGTGCCAATATATCCGCAGGTCCTTCTTGCCACGTTCATTTTGTTCTGATCTGTATTACCGCAGTTTGGACACTTCCAGATCAGTTTCCCATGACGGTCGGTTTCAATCTGAATCTGTCCGTTATAGTCGCATACCTGGCAATAATCACTCTTTGTATTCAACTCTGCGTACATAATATTATCATAAATAAATTTCATTACCTCCAAAACCGCCGGGATATTATTTTCCATATTTGGCACTTCTACATAACTGACAGCGCCGCCCGGCGACAATTTCTGAAACTGAGCCTCAAATTTCAATTTGTCAAATGCATTGATTTCCTCGGTCACATGAACATGATAACTGTTGGTAATATAATTTTTATCGGTAACCCCCTCAATCTTTCCAAAACGTTTTTGCAGACATTTTGCAAATTTATATGTCGTAGACTCTAACGGCGTTCCATACAGGCTGAAATCAATATTTTCTTCTTCGCGCCACTGACTGCAGGCATCGTTCAGACGCTGCATGATCTTAAGGGCAAAAGGCGAAGCTTCCGGATCGGTATGGGACTTTCCGGTCATATAACGCACGCATTCACAAAGACCGGCATATCCTAAAGAAATGGTAGAATATCCATTGTACAGCAGCTTATCAATTTTCTCGCCCTTTTTCAGCCTTGCTAACGCCCCATACTGCCAAAGAATCGGAGCGACATCAGACGGCGTTCCCTTCAGGCGGTTATGGCGGCACATCAGAGCCTTCTTGCACAGCGCCAGACGTTTATCCAATATTTTCCAGAACAATTCTTCGTCGCGGTCTGATGAACAGGCAACGTCGACCAAATTCAGGGTAACGACTCCCTGATTAAACCTGCCATAGAATTTTGGACGGTCCTCCTCATCCCGGTATACAGTCAGGAAAGAGCGGCAGCCCATGCAGGGATAGCAATTCCCCTGTTTCAGTTCTTTCATAATCTTCTCGGAAATATAGTCCGGCACCATCCGCTTTGCCGTACATTTTGCGGCAAGCTCCGTCAGATACCAATATTTACTGCCTTCATGGATATTATTTTCTTCCAATACATAAAGCAGTTTTGGAAATGCGGGCGTGATATAAACTCCCTTTTCATTTTTGACTCCCTGAATCCTCTGGCGGAGAATCTCCTCCATGATCAGCGCCAAATCATCGCGCAGCCTTCCCTCCGGTGCCTCATTCAGATACATAAACACACTGACAAACGGCGCCTGTCCGTTTGTTGTCATAAGCGTAATGACTTGATACTGAATCATTTGAACACCACATTTAATTTCGTTCAGAACACGGAGTTCCGCTACACGGTCTACCTGTTGACTGGTATATTCCAGTCCGGCCTTCTTAAACTCTTCTTCTACCTGCCTGCGGTATTTCTGACGGCTGACATCTACAAACGGAGCCAAATGCGTCAGGCTGATACTCTGACCGCCATATTGCGAACTGGCAATCTGCGCAATACTCTGTGTTGCAATATTGCAGGCTGTTGAGAAACTCTTTGGAGGATCGATCAACGTCTCGCTAATGACGGTACCATTTTGGAGCATATCCTCCAAATTGACCAGACAGCAATTATGCATATGCTGTGCAAAATAATCGGAATCATGAAAATGGATAATCCCCTGCTCATGCGCGCGAATCACTTCGCTTGGAAGCAGAAAACGCTTTGTGATATCCTTGCTGACCTCGCCGGCCATATAATCCCGCTGCACACTGTTGACCGTCGGATTCTTATTAGAATTTTCCTGCTTTACCTCCTCATTATTACATTCCAATAAACTCAGGATCTGCTTATCCGTAGAATTTGATTTCCGTATCAAAGCACGGTTATAGCGATAGGTAATATACTTTCTGGCTACACTAAACGCCCGCTTATCCATAATCTGCTCTTCCACCAGATCCTGTATCTCCTCTACATTTAAGGAACGGTTTACATCCAGACAAATATTGACTACAGCAGCCGTAATATCTGTAATCTGCTCCTTCGACAACCGTTCCTTGACCGGAACCTCATAGTTTGCCTTTGTGATTGCCGCAGAAATCTTTTTTTCATCAAAACTCACTTCGGAACCGCTTCTTTTTATAATTTTCATCTACACACCAACCTTCTTCATAAACTCCTGCTCCGCCTGTATTCCATGCTGACTTCCTTTATACGAATAAGCCCGCAGGAACAGCAAATCCGTTATAAAGTAAGACTCATAAGACATGATTTTTTATGCAATATAAAAACAGTACCATATCTTGTATGTAATGTCAATATATGGTACCAAATATTGTGTATGTAATTTTCTATCCTTCCTTTTCCCACTGTCGGGCCTATGATTCTCTGCTTTCCAAATCTTTTAACAGCATTTCCAGATAATGGATATAAATCTGATTCCGGAACGGTATCCGGTATCCGGCATGGAGTTCTTCCCTTCGAAAGCTCTTCCGCCCTCCTTTTTGCGACCTGTCCCAAAAAATACTGACATCCCGATAGGGTACATAATAATACTCATCCACTCCCGAAAAGTAAATAATAAAGAAGGCAACCCCTTTCTGCTGTTCAAATTCTTTCATAAATTTCATCTGGTGTTCATGGATATTCTGCAACGGAAAAGTATCTGTTGCGCACTCCTTTGCATCAAAACAAACCGGAATGCCCTGGACGCTGCCAATATAGTCAACGGTACTTTTCTGCTCAAAATACGCCAGCGTAATTTGATGTTTTTCCTGATCAATCTCTATCGGTGTAATCGGCGTCGGAATTTTCTGAACCAACGCCAGCTTCTCCTGCCGATATTTTTCATTGGTTATATTTAATGCCTCTTCCAATACGGAACCACGAAGGCCTCTTGACTTCCAGGATGGCATATCCTCACTCCTTTACTACATTGATTCCTACAGTCTGCTTCCTATCCCCAGACCGTCTAATACCTCGCGAAAACATTTTGGCAGTTCTGCCGTAAATGTCTTTCCATGGTATTTTTCCGGCAGATAGTCCGGCTGCCCAAAACGCATTCTCCACGCATGAAGAAGTTGATGACGCACTCCAAACTCTCTTTTAAATAAATGATAGAGATTCTTTTCTCCATATTTTGTATCCCCGACAATCGGATGCCCTATACTTTTTAAATGCGCCCGTATCTGATGGGATTTTCCGGTAATCAAATGCACCTTTAAAAGCGTATATTCCTGCCCTCTCCATACAGTGACCGCAAGCGGTTCATAAGCTGTTGCAATTCGCGCCGCTCCCTCCTGCATTTCCTTTGTAATCTGAACCCGGTTATGTTTTTCATCCTTTTGCAAATAACCATCAATATCTGCACTCTCTGAAATCTTTCCCCTGACCAGACACAGATAATACTTTTCCAGATTGCGTTCCCGGAAAAGACGGTTGAGATACTGTAAACTCTTAGCTGTTTTTCCGGCCACCACCAACCCGGTTGTATTACGGTCCAAACGATTGCAAATCCCCGGGCGAAATGTCATTTTCTCCTGTTCTTCTTCCGTCATTACATAATCAATCAGATACTCCACCAGGGAGACATCTTCTTTTCTCGCCCTCTGCGACAACATTCCCGCCGGTTTATTGAGCAAAAGCAGCTCTTCATCCTCATAGACAATATCCAATCCAATCTTTTCCTTTTTCTTCCCATTCCCGGATAAAGCAGACGGTTCCCATACCTCTTTTGGAGAACCCCGAAACTTTTCGATTGTCTCCGCCGCAAGAAAGAGCGTAATTTGATCCCCCTTTTTCAGTCTTTCCATTCCTGCCGCCTTTTTCCCATTCAAAGTAATATTTTTCTTCCGCAGCATTTTATAGAAAAAACTTTTCGGCGCCCGACTCATATATTTTTCCAGATATCGGTCAAGACGCTGTCCTTCTTCCCGCTCTGCTACTTCTATGATCTGCATATTCTCTCCATCCCGTCCGCATCTACATCTATACGATTAATGCGGTAAAATAAGATTTGACCTGTTCCTGCTCTTCTTCATCCACTTCCATTTGCCGTATTTGGGCAATCTCCTTCAAAAAAACAGATTCACTGTCAATGATTTTTACCCGGTACCCGGGTCCCCAGTTATGAACTCCGTTTGTCACATATTTTTTTACATATGACAGTTCCTGTTTCCCTTCTCCCAGTAATCCAATGACCTGATTATTTCCTATTGCTACAAAATCCAGATGCATAATCTTTTCCGACGAGGTAATGACCAAATCTGAAAACAGCGTCGTTTTCTCCGGCAATGCCGAACATGCCTTCCGATAACGCTCTTCTGAAACAGAATGATACGGAAACAGGACAATATACGCCACTAAAAATCTTGCGCCCGGCAGCACAAAAAGGACTGCAATGACCGTAAAAATATTCCGATTTGACATATGATTTAAAAAAAGTCCTGTCAGAAAAACGCAAACTCCGAACAATGCCATGAGAAGCGTCCCAACGAGCATCCGTTTCTTCTTTGCATTAATGTAACCAAACTCTCCGCGCTTTGCTTTCATTTCTCATCCTCAGCTTTCTATTGATATCTCCATCCGGCATAATACTTATTTTTTAAAGTTCCGTTCCCATTTCCCCGGCACCATCCAAGTCCATACCCATCCACACAGACTAAAACATCTCCACGGAACGCTTCATCCGCCTGAATGGTTTCTCCTTTTAGATAACGGAGCACTCTGTCTTCTTTTGCAGACAGGTCGAGAACCGGTTCGTAATCTTCTCTTTTGAATGTCAACGCCAACTGCGGCGATAAATCAATTTTATGCCTGATCCGGCATACCGGCAAACCGCTGTAAAGGATGCGCAGAGAGTGATATCGCTCCGCCTCCGGCACCTCCCATAACACTTTCTCATTCTTTATCAAAAATCTGCGCGAAGCATCTCTTTGCCGCAACGGCAGCTTGTCCAACCATTCATTAAGCTGCGCATCTATTTCCTTTTGTCTGTCCAATCCTCTTTTTTGTCTCGTTCCCGCACCTCTGTCAGAACAATTTCCGCCCCGCTGCTTCCTTTCCTTTTCCAAAAGAACAGCAAAATGTCCTTCCCCTTTTGCACGATGCGGATATACCCGGATGCAATGCTTCAATTCCTGCTTTCCATTCTTCAGCAAATCCGGCCTTCCTTCCAAAAATCCTTCTTTTCGTTCCACCTCACAAATCTTCAAATCGGAATATTGTTCCAACAGCCATTGCACCGTTTCTTCGTCCTCCTGAACGGAAAAAGTACAGGTAGAGTAAACCATCCTGCCTCCGGGCTTTAACATTTCATATGCATAGGACAGGATTTCTCTTTGCAGCGGCGCATAATATTCCGGTCCCTTTCCCAGCCAGTCCTTTATCATATTAGGATAGCGGCGAAACATTCCTTCACCGGAACAGGGGGCGTCAACTAATATTTTGTCAAAGTACGATACAAAGTGTTCTGATAACCGTTTTGGCGTTTCTGCCGTCACTACTGCATTTGTAATGCCTGCAAACTGTATATTCTTCGCCAGAGCCAACGCTCTGGAAGCGCTGATATCATTCGCTACCAACACGCCAATCTGTCCCAGCTTTGCCCCCAGCTCCGTCGCCTTTCCTCCCGGCGCGGCGCATAAATCCAATACCTTATCCCCTGCCTCCACAGGCAGAATCTCGGCCGGAATCATAGCGCTGGGTTCCTGTATATAATATAAACCGGCATAGTAATACGGATGTTTCGACGGAACATCCTTCTCTGCATCATAATAATACCCTTTCTCTGTCCATGGAACTTTTGTACAGGAAAAGGGACAAATCTGCTCCCAATGATCAATTGGGATTTTCCCTGTATTCATGCGCAATGCCGTATAAGGCTGCTCCGAAAGGCTATCTATATAATCGGGATATTCTTTTCCTAAAAGCTCTCTCATATGGCTGCAATATCGTTCCGGTAATCCCTGTCTGTCCACTTCTGCCGTTTCTCCTTATGGTTCTGCTGCTTTTCCCAACGCGCTCACTATATGCCGCCCCGGTTGTTTAACAGGTTCTGTGCCCGATATGTCTCTGCAATAATATCAAGCTGTTTGTTAAAGCGCATCAAAATATCCATATCATCCTGCTGATAGATTTGGAAAAATTCGGTCTGTATCTTCTCTACTTCCCGCTCATTTGCCAGATAATACAGATTTTCAATATTATTCAGGATATCTGAAATAATATTTGCCTTCTGCCTGTTTGAATTTTGCGCATCCATGATTTCATCCCGCACCGATGCCATTTCATTGTCCAAAGCATCTACGGCATCCGCGGCGCGCAAAAGGCGCATGCGAAGTTCGTCCGGCATATGTTCCTTATATTTATACTGTAACGAATGCTCAATCGTAGACCAGAAATTCATTGCCAGGGTACGGATTTGAATTTCTACCTCCAGCTTCTTCGGTCCATGTATTGTATGAACAACGTAGTATGCAATAATATGGTAACTCCGATATCCGCTTGGCTTACTTTTTGTGATATAGTCTTTCTCCTGTTTGATTGTTAAATCTTGTCTGTTGCGAATAATCTCTACGACCGTATCAATATCCTCCACAAACTGGCATATCAAACGAATCCCGGCTATGTCCTCGATCTTTTCCTCCAGATGCTCTAAAGAAACGCCCTTTCTCTGCATTTTCTCCAGAATACTGGAAATCCTCTTTACTCTCCCGTTCACTTCTTCGATAGGAGAATACATTCTCCCATCATAATATTCCTGCTTGACATGATTAAATTTTACGACCAGTTCATCAACTGCTAATTGATACGGCGCTAACAATTCTCTCCAAAGCTGTATTTCCATGCGAACCTCCAATCTCCCTGCGTTTCTCACTATTCTATGTTTTATTCGGAAAAATATTTTAAGAGATAATACGGATTCAATGTCTCTTCGGCTTTTTTCTCCGGTCTGTAAATCCCAAAATGAAGATGAACATCAAACTTTCCCCGTGTTCCCTCTTTTCCATACCCTGTATTTCCCATATAACCAATCATCTCGCCGGCAGAAACCTTTTTCCCTTCTGCCATGCCTTTGGCGTAACGATCTAAGTGCGCATAATAGTAATAATAACCTGATTCACTTCGAATGCCAATACGATATCCACCCAGTTTCAACCATCCGATATTTTCTATCACGCCGTCGCAAACGGACTGTATCCGGAAATATCCGGGACGGTTATTCGAAGTCATAATGTCAATTCCTTCATGCGACCGTTTCCCGCCAAACGTCCGTGCCGTACCATATCCGTTATCAAAAAAATATGTCTCATGGCCGGTCTCATCCTCCCGCACCGGAAAACATGAAATCTCTCTTAATAATGTACAGACCTCTTTTTTGGTAGATTCCTTCTGCATTTTTTCGTACAGTTTCATTTCTGCTTTCATTGTATATTGCAGTTCGATTTGAAATACAATACTGCAAAATACAAGAAACAAAAATAAAACACAAAGTATCCTGCGAATATGTTTTCTCTGTTCCGCCGAATACATACGACCATGTCCTGATAAAAACAGCCTCATAAATTCCTCACTCTTCCGGAATAGAATTCTTCTTGCTCTCTTTTATCATATGAACCATTTACCCAACACATTCAGCCAATTACATGTTTTTTGATCTATCCGCACAAGCTTTCATACTCTTCATTACGCTGCCCCGAAATCCAGTCTCCTCTAATACCCGTACTGCTTCTATCGTCGTACCTGCCGGCGAGCATACCATATCCTTTAGCTCGCCCGGATGTTTTTTGGTATCTAACACCATCTTTGCGCTGCCAAGAACAGACTGCGCCGCAAAACGATATGCCTGTTCTCTCGGCATCCCCTCTGCTACTGCCGCGTCTGCCATCGCCTCTATAAACAGAAATACATAGGCCGGCGAGCTCCCGCTAACGGCAATCACAGCATCCATGATTCTTTCCGGAACCATTTCCGCCTGCCCAAAGCTCCTCAGGATGTCGCATACGGTCTGCAAATCTTCCTCAGTGATATTCCCATTCGGACATACCGCAGTCATCCCCTCGCCTACCAAAGCAGGCGTATTCGGCATGGTGCGAACAATCTTTTTATCCTTGCCAAATCCATCTTCCAGCCATTCTATTGATTTTCCTGCCGCAATGGATATCAGGATCTGATCAGGGCGGATATCTCCACTGATTTCCTCCATTACCTGTGCACAATATATTGGTTTTACCGCTAACACAATAATATCTGCCTGCGCCGTCTCTCTATTGTCCAACGTCACACGGATTCCAAACCGCTCCCGCACGCGTTCTATTGTGGCTTCTGTTGCTGCGGAAGCAATGATGTCTTCCTTTTTTAACAAACCAGAAGCTAAAACGCCGCCAATGATTGCCTGCGCCATATTCCCGGCTCCAATAAATCCTAATCGCATATGGTTCCTCCTTTTGCCATCTCTTTCACGCTATAATATTCTCCATTTATTTTACCATGTTTTGATATACTTTGCCAATATGATACGAGTATCATGTCCAGGGGCGGAAATCCATAGCACGCACCAAAAGTTTCTGAAACTGCTCCTCCTGCGCCAACTCCATATGGCGTATCCTTTTTACTTTCTCTTCTAACTCTCCCAAAAAAGCAGGTTCTAATAAGGCAAGTACCGCGCCCTTCCCCGCAGCATTTCCCGCAAAGCGTATATTTTGCTTCGGAAAATCGGGCAGCAGACCAATCGATACGGCATCCTGCCAGGACAAACTGCTTCCCAGCGTTCCTGCTACAACCAATTCATCGACTTCTTCCAATGTCATCCCATGTTTCTTAAGCAGACACTGCATCCCCGCCTGAATCGCCGCCTTCGCCAACTGAATGTTTCGAATATCGCTCTGCGTAAGATAAACTTCTTTGCCTTTCCCCGGCGGAGAATACAAAAGAACGGCGTTTTCCCCTTTGCGGGATACGAGCTGTTTATCAATTTCTGCCGAAACCCCCGCCTCCTTAGCTTCCCTCTCGCGAAACAAATATCCGTTTTCCTGCAGGACGCCGCATTGCTTTAACTGCGATACCGCATCAACCAGACCGGAACCACAAATCCCGGCAGGCGTGCCGCCTCCTATCAATTCCAATACGAAATTTCCGTTTTTCAATATACGCATTCCATGAATCGCACTCTTTTTTGCAGGCATTCCGCATGTAATTCCCTTTCCTTCAAAAGCCGGGCCGGCAGATGCAGAACAGACAGAAATCTCCCCTTTCCGATTCAGAACAATTTCCGCATTCGTTCCCAAATCTACCGCCAACTGCACCCGCTCCGTCCGGTACAGTTCTTCTGCGCCGATTACTGCTGATGTATCACTGCCGACATGCGCCGCAATGCCGGGCAGTACGACAACCGTGGACGCAGAAAACGAAGCCATATCGATTTCTATCCCTGTACAGACAACACTACCCGTATAGGCAGGCAAAAAAGGATATCCTGATAAACCGGAAACATCTCTGCCCAAAAAGAAATGACACATTGCCGTATTGCCCGCTACGCAAAATCGGACAGTCTCCCTTCTGACAGACGTCTGCATACCAAAATCTGATAAAACCTGTTCCGACATCCTTTCTATCTGTCCTATGATCATCTGATGCAATGCCTGACTTTTTCCGGATATGGCATGCATAATCCGCATCATAACATCTGTACCAAGCTTTGTCTGCTCATTCGTTTCCGATACCGCAGCCAAAATCTTTCCCGCGGATAAATCAACCAGATAAAGCGCAACCGTAGTAGTTCCGATATCTACGGCAAAGCCAATGGCAGCCTCCTTACTCTTTCCGGAATACTTGGGCAAATGTGAAAAAGTCCTGCTTTTTATATCACTTTCTTTTTTCTGTTCGCGTAAAATAATCATGATCATCCTCATTTCCAGGCAACTTACCGCAAAGAGTCGATGAGAAGCCGCATACGCTGTTTCCCATCCGACATCAAAGCCATTTGTTCCCTAAATCCTATCGAGTGAAAAAGGAGTTGTCAAACGACAACTCCTTTTGTTCATGTTAAGTCATTGTGATTATTTCGCATAATCAGTTACTCTGGATTCACGAATTACATTAACCTTAATCTGACCAGGATATTTTAATTCGTCCTCGATTTTCTTTGAAATGTCTCTTGCAAGAAGAACCATTTCATCATCTGACACTTTATCAGGAACAACCATAACGCGGACTTCACGTCCCGCCTGAATGGCATATGATTTTTCAACTCCCTTAAAGCTATTGGAAATATCTTCTAACTGTTTCAATCTGTTGGTATATGTTTCTAATGTTTCTCTGCGTGCACCAGGACGAGAAGCAGAAATCATATCTGCCGCCTGTACAACAAATGCAATCCTGCTTTCAGGTTCTACATCCCCATGATGAGATTCCACCGCATTGACAACCACAGCAGATTCTTTGTATTTGCGACAAAGGTCTGCACCAATCTGGACATGGGTTCCCTCCATATCCTGATCAACCGATTTACCTATATCATGCAGTAAACCTGCTCTCTTTGCTGTACGCACATCCGCACCGATTTCTCCGGCAAGCAGACCTGCCAGATGTGCAACTTCAATCGAATGCTTCAATGCATTTTGTCCATAACTGGTTCTAAACTTCATTCGCCCTAACAAGCGGATCAATTCCGGATGAATACCGTGAACACCTACTTCCAGGGTTGCAGCTTCACCCTCTTCACGCATCATAGACTCAACTTCTTTTTGAGCCTTTTCAACCGTTTCTTCTATTCTCGCCGGATGAATCCTTCCATCTACAATAAGTTTCTCAAGCGCAATGCGCGCAACCTCTCTGCGAACGCCGTCAAAACCGGATAAAACAACTGCTTCCGGTGTATCATCAATAATCAAATTAACACCGGTCATCGTTTCCAAAGTACGGATATTCCGACCTTCCCGTCCGATAATCCGTCCCTTCATTTCATCATTTGGCAACTGAACTACAGAAATGGTAGTTTCTGCAACGTGATCGGTAGAACAACGTTGAATCGCTGTTACTACACAATCTTTTGCTATTTTATCAGCTTCCTCTTTTGCTTGTCTTCCCAGTTCTTTCACAAGAACTGCCGTTTCATGTTTTACATCTTCTTCAACAGATCTTAACAGATATTCCTTAGCTTGTTCGGTGGTCAGACCGGAAATCTTTTCAAGCTCTCGCAAATGACTTGCCTTTAACTCGGCCAATTCCCGCTTCTGCTTGTCCAAATTGGCATCCTTTTCATTTAACTTGGCTTCTTTTCCTTCTAAAGCCTGCGATTTCCTGTCCAGAGCTTCCTCTTTCGATAATACTCGTCTCTCATATTGCTGTAATTCTGCCCGTCTCTCTTTTGATTCACGCTCAATCTCTTTCTTGTTCTTAAGCGCTTCCTCCTGAGCTTCAAGCAATGCTTCACGCTTTTTTGTTTCAGCAGTTTTCAAGGCTTCGTCTATTATAATTCTTGCCTGAGCATCCGCATCCCCAAGTTTTGTTTCTTCTCGCTCTTTATATTTCTGAACAGAAACATTCTTTGTGATCAGCGCGGTAACAACTATTGCAACAAGTACAACCACAATGGCTATTATAACCTTCACAGCCACTGGCATCATCGAACAGGAGCACCTCCTTATTTAATATTCATTGCACAAAACACAACAATATAATTCTATACTTTATACACGAATATGTCAAGTAACGCAAAAATTTTTTATGCAGTTTTACAAAAACTTTATGATATCTCCAAACTTTTAAAGATATCCTCTGTGCGAAACCCTTTTCGATACAGCTTTGCTGCAATCTTTTGCTTTTCCTCATAAGAAAGTCTTTCCAAAAGTTCCAGATTTCCCTTTAAAAGCTTCCGAAGCTCCTTTTGCAGAGCCAGCGAGTCATTCCACTGTATATTTTCCAATGCTGCCTCAATATACGCTTCCTTAACGTGACGTTTCTGCAAATCCTGACGGATTCGTCTGATACTTCTGCTTTCACAATAAATCTCCGCAAAACGTGTTGCATAGCGTAAATCATCAATATAATGAAAGCCAGACACATACCGCACAGCGTCCTCTATCACTTCCGCATCGAAACCGCTTCTCTGCATCCGGTCCCGCAGTTCCCATTCCGTCCGATCGTTATGGGCAAGCAAAGCCATCGCCTTTTTTCTTCCTGCCATAAAACGCTCTTCTGTTTTACTTTCTTCTTCCTGCGACATTTGTTACTCTTCCACTCTCCTGTCTCCTGCGGAGGACGTTTGTTTTTCTCCCGCCGATTCCTCCGTCTTAAAATATTTATCACGTACTTTCTGCTCGACTTCAGCCAAACTCTCAGGATGCTCCTTCAAATAAGTCTTGGCATTTTCCCTTCCCTGACCAATCTTATTTCCTTCATAAGCATACCATGCGCCGCTCTTGACAATAATCCCTTCCTCTGCCGCCAGATCAAGGATTTCTCCTTCTGTAGAAATTCCTTCTCCGTAGATAATATCTACTTCCGCCGAACGGAAAGGCGGCGCAACTTTATTTTTAACCACCTTGATTTTCGTCCGGTTGCCTACCGCTTCTCCATCCTTTTTGATCTGCTCTCCACGGCGTACTTCCAACCGGATTGAAGAATAATATTTTAATGCCCGGCCGCCTGTAGTTGTTTCCGGGTTGCCAAACATAACGCCTACTTTTTCACGGAGCTGATTGATAAAAACAACGCTGCAACTGGTCTTTCCAATAATACCTGTCAGCTTTCGCAGAGCCTGTGACATCAGCCTTGCCTGAAGCCCTACATGGCTGTCTCCCATATCCCCCTCTATCTCAGCCTTTGGCACCAACGCCGCAACAGAATCCACAATCACAATATCAATCGCAGTAGAACGAACCATTGTCTCTGCAATTTCCAAAGCCTGCTCGCCGGTATCCGGCTGCGATATGTATAAATTGTCAATATCCACGCCTATCGCCTTGGCATAGACAGGATCCAATGCATGCTCCGCATCAATAAAGCCTGCAATACCGCCCCGCTTTTGTACCTCTGCTACCATATGCAGGGCAACGGTAGTTTTACCGCCGGATTCCGGACCATAGATCTCAATAATCCTTCCCTTCGGAATACCGCCTACCCCCAGCGCAATATCCAATCCCAGCGAACCGGACGGTACTGTTTCTACATTGAGCTGTGCATTATCCCCCAGCTTCATGACGGCTCCTTTTCCATATTGTTTTTCTATTTGCGCCATTGCCGCTTCTAACGCTTTTTTCTTATTTTCATCCATTTTTATTTCTTTTGCCATATCCTGCTTTCCTTTCTTTCTGTCCGGCAGTAACAACTCTCCCACTCTTGCCGAACAAATGTTCTGTATGTATCATAACGCATTTTCTTTTTCCTGTCAACACAAATTTATTTAAAATAACATACAAAAAATATAACATTTTTTATGACATATGTCAATATTCATTCTCCCGATCTTTTGTTTTGATTTTTTATAATAAATATGATTCTAATCCGCCCCTTTGTTTAAATGGACCTCTCTGTACTTCTGCGTATAAATTGTAAGATAGTCTTTTGTGATCAGATGATAACGGTTTAAATCATACAATGTATTGACAAACTCAGAACCCGGAATCGGCGCATTGACCAAAGCATCCAATGTTTCTTCCACCTGTTCTTTATATTCATCCAGTGTGATAACAAGATTCTTACACAACAGGCTGGCGCGGTATAATTCTTTAAAGTACTCGTTAAATCTTTTTGAAGCAATCACGGAATCATCGACCAGAAAGGCGGCTCCCGGCAGCAATACCTTTTTTAAATTTGCGACAGAAGAATTCGTCAGATAAATACCGGGCTCAATACGAAATGTATTCTTTTTTACCTCCAGCTTCCCATCTTTGGTACTTTCAAAATATTCCGGAAGATATGGCTGAAACATTTTGCTGATATAATTAGACAGTTTAAAAGAAGCGTAATCCTTTTCCGGATCGACAGGCACATTTTTTACCAACAGAAACGTATTGACTTTATCCAGAGGGACCTCAAATTCATATGCCTGATCGGATAAAACCATGAAATGCAGCATGGTATCTGTTCTCCACATAAAAGCCGGAGACTGCTCAATCTGTTTTGCCGGATAGGAATCAATCATAACCTTGACATGTATTTGGTTTACTTTATGGTCCTTCATTACTTTCTTTAATTTTTTTGCATCCATGGAAGAAAGATAACGCCCTTTCGCGCGCTCCTTCTCCTTCTTCGTCTGTCTTTCAGGACGGTCTTCCCCTTCCGCAGTTTTCCCGGAAGAAGCCGGTCTGCCGGAGGCCTTTTTCTTTTTTTTCCTCTGCAGGTCATTTAAAGATACCGACTGAGATATGATCAAAGCTACCAATCCAACTCCTATGCCGCCTGCACACAAACCGGAAATTCCCAGCACAATGCCCGCCATCAATAAAAAAACGGCGCCTAAGGCCAATATCAGGACAGACCATAGAAACAGCTTTGTTTTGAAATTCCCATAAAAAAAGCTATTGATTATCTTCTTTAACATTAACGAAGTCTCCCTCCCTCATAATGTTCAAACGCTTCCAAACACCGTAAAATAGATTCATACTGCTGTTCCCTGCTGCCTTCCTCCAAAGCAATATCCAGAGCAACAGAAATATTGCTCAGCATATGCTTGTCCAGATATTGTTTCAAGCCAATAAAAATCTGCCGTTTTTCCTGAAATGTCTTTGCATCTAAAAGCTGCATAAAGCCTCGCATTGCAATATCGTTTTCGGACAGTTTCCCTTTCAGATAACGCTCCGGCTGTCCGCTCTTTAATGCCTTTAATAATTCCCGGTCCTGTACCTCCTGCCCTAAAACCTTTGGCGGATTTTGGCTGTCCTCCATCTGCCCGGATTCCGCCTTCTGTACCAACTCTTCCACACAGATCTTCTCAAAACGATGTTCCTGCAGCGCATCCGGATACTGTACCGTATCCAGTTTTTCCAGAAATTCTTCCAGGCTTCTGACCCAGCATTGATACGGCGGATACATCCCCTGGTATACGACAACCTCCGTCCCGCTGCTGCTGTCTTTTGCAAGCATTTTGACCTGATATATATTTCCTTTAAAATGTCTGTAAAATTCGCCGTTTATCGGTTTTTTCCCATCTGCCATATTTTCCCCCTGTTTTTGCTCCATTGCCTATACATATGCCTTATTCACCTTGATAACCGTATGATGACGGGGATATTTCTCCCATATCCTTTTTTGGATCTCCGTTTTAATTTCTGCTTCTGTCATATAAAACTCCTGTGGAATCAGAACGTCAAATATCAGATTTGTATGCGTATCTGCTTTTACCATTCGAAAATCATGTATGGAGATACAGGCATCAATTTCTGTTACAAGTTCTTCCACCTTTTCTTTCATTGCCATTACCGCATCATTATCAGACTCTACCGGATCCATATGAATGACGCTTTCGCAATGTAACTCCGTATCCAGCTCTGCTTCTATCGTATCGATCAAATCGTGAAGCAGAAAAACATCTTCCTTTCCGGGCACTTCCGCATGAAGCGATATCATAATCCGCCCCGGGCCATAATCATGCACAATCACGTCATGTATTCCCACAATCATATCATGCGCCATCACAATTTCATAAATTTTATGAATAAATCCCGGATCCGGCTTACTTCCCAGCAAAGGGCTGATTGTCTCCTTTGCGGCGCGATAACCCGCAAACAGGACAAACGCAGATACTACTATTCCGCAGAAGCCATCAATATTGATATCTGTCACAGCCATAACGACCATGGCGATCAATACAACCGTTGTTGCAACGGCGTCGCTCAAGCTGTCTGCCGCCGTTGCTCTCATGGCTGCCGAGTCAATCTTTTTACCAATTTGGTAATTATAATACGCCATATATAACTTTACAGCAATAGAAATCAATAATATAAAAACTGCCGTCCGGCTGACAGCAATCTGCTCCGGATGAAGAATTTTTCTTACCGAACCCTGTACCAGTTCCGCTCCCATCAGAATAATGAATACAGCGACAAGAAAGCCTGCAATATATTCTATCCGTCCATGACCAAAAGGATGTTCCTTATCCGGCTGCATACCCGCAAAATGAAAACCGACCAATGTGATCAGCGAGGAACCGGCATCAGAAAGATTGTTAAACGCATCTGCCATAATGGCAACAGAACCCGTTGCCAGACCGGCTAAAAGCTTTGTTACAAACAAAACAACATTTAAGAAAATCCCAAAGATACTGCATACGATGCCGTACATCCGGTGCACTTCCGGATTCCGGTACTGTTTTGCATCCTTGATAAAAATTTTACTTAAAAAAGTAATCACGCGCTATTTTCCCTCCATCATTTCATGAACTTTCATTAAGATTGCACATTCCAAACGTTTTCTTTCAATTTTACAGGACAGCTCATGCGCTTTATGGATATCTCCATTATAAATATAATTATTCGCATTGCATCCCCCGCTGCAATAAAACTTTGCCCAGCAGTCCCTGCACGCAGGCTTTGAATACACATGGGTCCCTGCAAATTCTTTCTTAATCTCCTCGTTAAACGTACCTTCCTCCAGATTACCCATTTTATATTCTTCATGCCCGACAAACTGATGGCATGGATAAATATCGCCATCCGGCGTAACAGAAACATACTCGTTACCGCTGCCGCAGCCACGAAGGCGTTTTACAACGCAGGGCCCCTGCTCTAAATCAATCATAAAATGGAAAAAATGAATATGTTTTCCGGATTTTCTAAGTTCCTCGATACAGTCCACTAAACGATCGTATTCTTCATAAATATGCTCCAAATCCTCTTCTGTGATTGCATATTCGACTTCCGGCGATTCCATGACCGGTTCCACGGAAATCTCGTCAAAGCCGCACTCGTACAGATGCATTACATCTTTTGAAAAGTCTAAATTATATTTTGTGTATGTGCCGCGGACATAATACTCTTTTTCGCCGCGTTTTTTGACCAGTTTCTGAAAAGCCGGCAGAATTTTATCGTAACATCCGCTTCCATCCACGCGGACGCGCATTCTGTCATTGACCTCTCTGCGTCCGTCTATTGATAGAACGATATTGTGCATTTCGCTGTTCAAATAATCTATCATTTCATCTGTCAGAATCATCCCATTCGTTGTCATTGTAAATTTAAAATTTTTACCGGTCTCTTTTTCTCTTCCCCTGGCATAAGAAACGATTCTCTTTACCGTCTCAAAATTTAACATAGGTTCTCCACCAAAAAAATCCACTTCTAAATTGTCTCTTCCTGATGATCTTTCTATCAGAAAATCAATCGCGGCTTTCCCCGTCTCAAAGGACATTAACTTACGCCCGGTACCAAAATCTCCGGTAGAAGCAAAACAATATTTGCAGCGAAGATTGCAGTCGTGCGCAATATGGAGGCACATGGCCTTAATCGGAGATTCCACGGCAGTATTGGCAAATCCGCTGTAATTGTCCTCACAATACAGCATCTTTTCTTCATAGAGAGAAAGGATTTCCTGATATGCCTCATCGATCTCCTCTTTCGGATAAGACGGTAAAAGCTTTGATAAAATTTCCTGTGGACATTCCCCGGGAAACGGAGGTTTTACCCACTCCAATAAATCATATGTAACATCATCTATAATGTGTACGCCGCCACTGTTTACATCCAATAAAATATTAATCTCTTTTGCTTTAAATCTGTGTATCATTTCTCTCCTCGCTTCTATCTGCTATTACAATCAGAGCATTTGCATTTTGCCTGATTTTTCTCCACCATGGCAGCAAAAAATCCGCACGCCATGTTTCCTGTTGTTTTTATTTAACATGGGAATGGCTGTTATGAGAAATCCTCATAACAGCCATACTATTTTTGCCATCTCAAATTTATTTATTTTCTTCATTTGCACACTTCTGATTACCTACAGTACAGGAAGTTTTGCAGGCAGACTGGCAGGAAGCCTGGCATTTTCCACATCCGCCCTTTTTCGCTGTTGCGCTTAAATTTGCTTTGTTTATCGTCTTGATATGTTTCATTTTTCATTCCTCCATTATTTTGCGCCTGTATCAAATTTTCATACATATTTTATTTGCGCATATTTTATTTCGATTTGATTTCATTGTACCATATTTTTCTAAAAATACAACCTTTTCCCCAAAAACTACCAACATATTTTCCAAATTCCTTCACATACTAATATCATGATAAGTTATGACTTATCTGTATTCGGAATGATGTCAATCCTGTTCATGTAATATATGATGGGAATAAAATCAACCGAAAAACGAAAAAGGAGGAAAAGGACATGACTAATAATCAGAGTTCAAGAATGGAAGTTCCACAGGCAAAAGAAGCCATGGACAAGTTC
The DNA here is from genome assembly GCA_947630925.1 of uncultured Lachnospiraceae bacterium. Lineage (GTDB taxonomy): Bacteria > Bacillota > Clostridia > Lachnospirales > Lachnospiraceae > Butyribacter. The sequence continues at coordinate 92,083 of CANRJM010000001.1, read as the reverse complement.
AAAATGGAGGTAGCAAGCGAGCTTGGAGTACCTCTTAAGAACAAGGGTTATAATGGCGAATTAACATCTTCTCAGGCAGGTTCCATCGGTGGAGAGATGGTTCGCCAGATGATTAAGCGTCAGGAAGAAGAAATGTCTGGTAGATAGGTAAATTCCTAATATCAGCGCCCGTAACGAATGGGCAAAGGCAGTTTTCCGGTATATCCGAAAAACTGCCTTTTTATTGCTGCACACTAATATAATCTATCTATTCTCTGTCTTAAAATTCCACAAATCTTCCATCGGCTTTGTCATTGATAACATAATATGCTTTTCTCTCTTCCGGATTGATGTAAATGCGTAATGTTTTAATTGCGCCTACACGGTGCCCTTCGTTTTTCCACTCCTCTTTCACGCGGTCTGCAATTTCCTTCGTCAGGATCTGCTCTCCACTATACTCAAAAAATACCTCTTCCACCAATTCCTTTACCGGCTTTTTCGCAGAGGTCTTTTTATTTGGTGTTCCCGGTTTTCTACCCGGCTTTTTCTTTTCTTCTACAACCTTTTTAACCGGTTCTGTTTTTTCAACCGGCTTTTCTTCCGTTGTTTTCTTTGCTGCAGTCGCTGCTAACTGTGCTGCTGCAACCGGAGTTGTCTTTGCTGTATTATTTACTGCAGTTTTTGTGTCTTTTGCAACAGATGTTTTTTTGTTTTTTAAATTTGCCATTTGTGTTCTCCTTTACCCAAATTGGATTGTTAATAAAAAATATATAACTACAATTGAACTATATAGCTTAATTCCAAAAGTTTCAAGGGGGTAAAATCATTTTTGTAAAATTTGTACACTTCCTCTTTTCTTTTTGTAAAATTTTATTAATATTGCCATACATTTTTATGGAAAATAAGACTAATACACAAATTTAAATTTTTTGTATACTAGCCTTATCTTCTTCCCGTATTATTTTTATTATTTCATTTTTGGCTTAAAAACCAATGACGCTAAATAACCAAAAATTAACGCGGTAGATACTCCAACTGCACAGGCAGTAAATCCCCCTTTATATAAACCAATAAATCCTTCGCTGTCAATCGCTTCTTTCATCCCCTTAAAAAGAGTATTTCCAAAGCCCAGGAGAGGCACCGTTGCGCCTGCTCCCGCCCATTTTGCAAACGGTTCATATAATCCAACCGCCCCAAGAAATGCACCGGTACAAACTAAAATTACCATAATTCTTCCCGGAAGCAGTTTTGTTTGATCCATTAAAATCTGTACTACTAAACAGATAGCTCCTCCTACTAAAAATGCAATGAAATAATTCATGATATCCTCCCTTTTATAACCTCTCTAAGATAACTCCATGCGCTATGCCGGGCACACTGTTTCCTTCATTAAAACTAATCTGTGATATCAGCGCTCCTGTCGGAACAAACAATACCCTTTTCCATGCGCCGCTCTCTAACTGTTTTAATATATAACCAGCCAGCATAACCGCACTACAGCCGCAGCCGCTTCCACCCGCTTGGGTATTCTGGTCTTCCCCATAAATCTCAATACCGCAGTCCATATACTGCTTCTTTATATCATACCCTTTTGCCTTGATATAATCCAGAACAATATCCTTTCCAACCTTCCCCAAATCTCCGGTTATGATTTTATCATAATACTCCGGCTGAAAACCAAAATCAATCATATTCTGCGTAATGACTTCTCCTGCTGCCGGCGCCATGCAGGCTCCCATATTCATATTATCTTTGACACCATAATCGATAATTTTTCCTGTTGTAATCCCTTTAATTTTTACCTTTCCTTTTTCCTGTTTTGCACTTTTGGAAATCTGGTCGGTATCTTTCTTTTCCTGCAGTTCATCCTTCCGAACCGATTTTCTTAATACAATTGCCCCGCTTCCGGTCACAGTCCAGGTCGCCGCTTTTGGCCGTTGATTTCCATACCCCAACGGAAAACGAAATTGTTTCTCGGCGCTTGCAAAATGACTGGATGTTATGGCAATTGCATTTTCAGCAAATCCTCCGTCAATAATCATCGATGCAATCCCCAAAGATTCCCCCATAGTGGAGCAGGCTCCATAAATTCCAAATAACGGAATATCCATTTGAATCAATCCAAAAGAAGACGCCATCAGTTGACCAAGTAAATCGCCGGCTACCATATACCGAATGTCCTTCTTTGTCAGCCCTGCATGGCGGATAGCCAGATTGGCAGCTTCTTCCTGAAGCTTTCCTTCCGCCTCCTCCCAACTATCCGCCCCAAGCTTTGGATCTTTTTTTATGACATCAAAATACTTCCCATAGGGACCTTCTCCCTCTTTTTCTCCAACAATAGATGCTGCGCCGCTAATGATTGGAGGATTCTCAAACTGAATGCTTTGTTTTCCTATCTGTTTACCAGCCATATCTACTCCATTCCGCTGGCATCTTTTACGCCAATCAGCCAGCAATGTTAAATCTAAAATTTACTTTTAGTATGGCTGTAATCTTCCAATTTATTCACACAAAATTTTTAACTGTTGGCGCACGGCTGCATTGTTGGTATTTTCCTATACTTTTTTTATCCTGATTTTGCACAAATATTTTATCTATGACACGCTTTTGTCCGGGGCACAGCGTAATGGTGCATAAAGCCTAAAAAAGCAGGATTAAACTCAAATAATATCGTCTGTATCATTGAGCGTTTCTTCATCTCCCAAATCTACTTTTTTTAATTTTCTACGATAAAAAATATCATAAAAAACCGGTACAATAAACAGGGTCATCAAGGTTGCATATGCCAGGCCGCCAATCGCAACAATCGCCATGCCGCGGCTCATGGCTGCAGAACTATCTCTGCTGAATACCAGCGTAGACATTGCAAGAATCGTCGTTAATGCCGTCATCAGGATTGGACGCATACGTGTCTTGCCGGTCTCTACAAGCGCTTCTCTCTTTTCCATGCCATTCAGACGGAGCTTATTGACATAATCCACAAAGACAATACCATTGTTTACAACAACACCCGCCAGTACCAAAAAGCCCATCAACGCCATAACGGACAACTGTTCGCCGGAAACCAGCAGGGCAAGCAGACCGCCTGTAAATGCTAATGGCATCGTCAGCAATACGATAAACGGAGATAACAGTCCCTGGAATTGCGCTACCATGATCAGATAAATCATAATAACCGCCATCGAAATCATTAACAGCATATTTTCTACCATCTCCCGATTGGTCTCCGTCTCTCCCTGAATAGAAATTTCATAACCGTCCGGCGTCTCATACGCGTCGAGCTTTTCCTGAAGTTTACGGCTTAACAGGGTTGTATTATACCCATCCATGGTTTTTGCAGAAACCCGAATATAATTAACCAAATTTTCTCTTTGTAAAGAAGCAACGCTTTTTTTCTCCTGGATCTCAGCAAATTCCTTTAACCGATATGTCTTCTTTTTACTTTTCCCGGTATCGTCTGTCGTCGTTCCTTCAAACTCAAAATTCTTAAGATTTTCTGTATTTAATTCATCCCTCTCATCTACAATCTTTACCTTATAATCGTTATTTCCTACCGACAGCGTTGTAGAATCCTGTTCTACCGTCAACTTTTCCGCCAGTTTGGCATAAACCTGCGCCACAGTAAGTCCCCTGCGCATCGCCTTATCTTTATTAACCACAACAGATACCTGTTTCTCTCCGGCTTCCTGTCCATTCGAAATCTCGTCAAAGCCTTTAATATCAGATACCATTTTCATAACATCCTCACTAATCTGAATCAGCCTTTCCGAATCCTTACCATAAATATTGACCTCTAAACCTGAGCCTAACATGCTGGACATATCCATATTTGATTCTGATACAGAAAAATCTTCACATTGATTATCTGTAAATATCTTTTCTAATTTCTGTGCAATTATTTTATTCTGATTCTCATAATCTTCCTTTAATAAAAGCATGAAAGAATACCTTTTATCGGCATTCCCCCCACTGACAGCGGCCATGCTTCCTTTCATAACGCCAACTGTACGAACGCCTTCTACTTTCTGCATTTGCTCTGATATTTTATCCGCAAGGGCATAGTCTTCCTCCTGCGTTGTCTCTGTATCCATCGTAAGGCTTGCTGACATCTGTCTGCTTCCCATCTCTGGAACAAATACAATTCCCATTTTTGTAATCTGCCAGATAGAAAATACCAGCAATACAACCGCGATCCCAATCGGAACAAACTTAAAGCGAAGGCAGAACTTTGCTGCTTTCTCATACACTGCTAATACCGCATCCAGCAAGCGGTGTTTTCTATTTTTCACATTTTTCAATGTAGTGGCGCCCATACAAGGTACAAGCGTCAACGCTACGATCAGGCTGGCGCCTAAACTATATGCGATTGTCAAACACATATCCTGCATAATGGAACGGGTAATTCCATCTGTAAATACGATTGGCAGAAATACGCAGATGGTAGTAAGCGTAGACGAAAAAATAGCGCCGGCAACCTGATTGGCTCCCATCACGGCGGCTCTGGCCGCTGAAATGCCTTTATTCCTTAAGCGATATATATTTTCTATTACTACGATGGAATTATCCACCAGCATACCGATTCCCAGCGCAAGGCCTGACAGGGAAATGATATTTAACGTAATATTGGTAAAGTACATTAATACGATTGCAAATAACACGCTAAACGGAATACTAAACGCAACAATAACAGTAGGCCTTACATCACGAAGGAATAACCATAATACCAGAATTGCAAGAACCGCTCCCCACATGAGATTGGATAAAACAGAACTGATGATCAATTCAATATAATCCCCCTGATCCATCAGATTGGTAAAACGAAGTCCTTTATATTGTTTTTCCAATTCCTTTAATTTTTTATTGCAGCCGGCAGATACATCCGACGTTCCTGCAGTACTGGACTTTGAAATGCTTAAAAGAACAGCATCATTTCCATTGACGCGCCCATAGGATTCATCCGAATCGTCCACAAGCGTAACCTCTGCAACATCGGATAACCGCACATCCCCGATATCGTCTAATTTGCACAGGACCGTATCCTTCATCGCATCAATGCTTTTATATTCATCTCCTACCTTAATCAGATACTGCGTCCCATTATCGCTGATATAGCCGGCAGGCATAGAAAAATTCTCGGCTGACAAAATCTGCGACAGAGTTTTCATCGTCAGGAGCTGATCCAGGTTGGCGTTCTTTAACGCCTCCTTTTTCGACTTCCGGAAAGAATCCTGACCGGATTCCAACTCCTTCTCACTGGCCTCCAAAGTAGACTTTGCATTATTCATCTGCGCATTTGCCGTGCCAAATGCCACGGCAGCCGTGATTTTTCCTTTCTCGACCTCTTCATATTTGTCCTCTGCGCTCTTAATCGCCTTTTTTACCTGACTTAATACCTGTTTTGACACGGCAATCTCTGTCTTTAAATTTGCAAGCGCCGTATCAATCTGCGGGATTCTGGTGACAACAATGTCATAAAGAGATTTCAGATTTTTCTTTGACATCTGTTTGGCAGCGCCGCTTTGTCCCTGCGCTTCCAACAGCTTCTTATATGCGCTTAATTTCGACGGATGATCCAGCGCGTCTTTTACATCTTGAGGAAGCGCAGCCAACTGTGCTTCAGCCTGATTTTTTGCCTGCGCCTCTGCCTGCTCCTTTGCGGCGTCCGTCAATGCCTTTGACGCTGAACCCAGTTTTGACAGATATGTATTAACATTCTCTGCCGTAACTTTACCGTCTGTCCCTGCTGCATCGAACTGCGCCTGCACCATTGACACCAAAATCCGGTCATAAATCACAGCATAAATCTGTTGATATGCAGCGCCGCCTTTTTTAAACCCGTCTCTGACAGACGTAAATGCTTTATTCATATTTTGATAAGCCGGAACGGCTTGCTTTTCATACGCCTCTTTTTCCATTTTAAGCGCAGAACGGCTTGCTTTCAGACTGGTCAATTCCGAACTCTGCGCCTGCTTCGTCGCAATCGCCTGATCCATCATCTTACTGTATTTTGCAAGCTCGCCGCTTTGTTTGCTCTGCTGATTTGCAAGATGATCCTGCTGCGAAGCCAACTGCTCTTTTCCTTCCTTTAATTTTTTCTCAGCCTTATCCAGTTTTTTCTTCGCTTTTGCCAGGGTCTTATTTGTCTTTTCTAAAACTTTTCCATTCACTTCGTCAATCTTATCCTGATCCAGTCTCACTTCAATCGAGCGTTCCACCATACCGGAAAGTTCAACGCTTGCAACGCCATCCTGGCGCTCTAACTCCGGAACGATATTGTCGTCAATAAATTTTGACAATTCATAACCGCTCTTTCCCTCATAATCCACACTGGTCATCATCGTTGCCATCATATCCGCAGAAATCTCCATAATCATCGGCGTGCCGGCGCCATCCGGCAGACTGACCTGATTGACTGCGGAAGATACTTTAACCATAGCGGCATCCATATTGGTATCATCCTCAAACTCCAGAGAAATCACGCTGGAATTTTCTGAAGATGTCGTCGTTACATTTTTTACACCATTAACGGTTCCAACACTGCTCTCAAGTACAGCGCTCACTTCATTCTCTACCTTCTCCGGCGACGCGCCCGGGTAGGTCGTGATCACAATCATATATGGCATATTCATATTGGGCAGGAAGTCCGTAGACATTTTCGTAAAACTGACAAAGCCAAGCACCAAAAGCATAACGACTCCCACCACAACCACAAAGGGTTTTTTTACACTGAATTTCGGCATTTTTCACTCCATTTCCTGTACCGGCGTACATATTTTTCTATCCACATAATATACTGCTTTTCTATCGGAGAAACAACAAATCCCATAAAAATTTAAGAAAATTTTTAAAAATTATATTCGATGGTAATTTCATTTCCTGCCGTTTTTACCTTTGCAAAAGCGCCATTTACCATTGGCATCATTGGCGGGAGATGCCCGATATCCAAATCCATTAAAACAGGGACCTGATATTTTGCAAGCAGATCGGTAACTGCACGGTATTGATCGAGACCAAATAATTCTTCTCCAAAGCAAAGAGGCCGTCCAATCAAAAAGCCTCTGGCATGAGAAAACCAACCTGCGTGTTCTAACTGCCAAACAGCCCGCCGGATATCCATGACATTCAAATCACATGCTTCCAGATACCAAATTATCCCATCCGCCTGATAACGTTTGATAAACTCTCTGGTTTTGTCATACTTTGTTCCAACCAGATTTTTGAGGCAATCCAGACATCCTCCAAGCAGGCGTCCTTCGATTACCGCATCCTGATCGGGAAAGCGTTTCATGATGCGTTCCTCTGTTACATGGTACGGCGCCAACGGGTGCGTTTCATCTTTTTCAGACTCCTTTTCCCACATTGGATAACCATGGATACTGCGTTTTTTTCCCATCAAAAGCTGCATGGCATCCGAAAGCGATTCATGCCATGGTTCCATTCCAAACGCCGGAGCGCATGGTCCATATACGGACGCTGTATCACAGAGTATCGTCAACAAAAATGTAAGATTCGTATTATCCGAATAACCCATATACCATTTGGGTTCTTCCTGTGATATTGCCTTAAAATCAACATCATCCAAAATCTCGCACATCAATTCTCCGCCGCCGCAGGAAAGGACAGCATCCACTTCTTGATTAGAAAAAACGGCATTTACCTCTTCCGCGCATTTCTGCGGCGTATTGCTAATGCCTATCCCCTTTCCTTCATAACAGTTTGGTCCTATATCCGTTAAGAATCCCATCTCTTTTAATTTTTCCTGCGCATGCTGAAAGCCGCTTCGATACGGTTCTATATTACAGCCGTAGGAAGGGGCAATAAATCCCAGACAATCTCCTGTCTTGATAAATTTTGGTATTCTCATTCTAACTCACACTAACCTCCCATATTTCCTGATTTCTTTCCTCCCCGTCTCCATTCTTTCCGCAAATTGTTGGTAAAAATCTTCTTTTTCATACGGCTTTGCAAAGAAGGTCTGCAGCAGAAACAGATTCCATTTGCGGAGCGCTTCATCTGACATATTGCGGTAATTCTTCTGAAAATTCTTTAAAAAATAATGCCACTCGGCGACAAACCGCTCATACCTGGCAAGATCCGGTATATCCAGCCACTTACTGATTTTTACCTTCGTCCGTCTTTCCTTTTTACATTCCTGCGTTTGTAAGAAATAAGTAAAAGACTGTTCTTCATACAACCGCCCCAACGGAAAGAGCCGGCAAAATCCCGGACGAAAGGCATGAATGCCGCACCTGCCGTTTTCCTTTAAAAAATGACAGCCGGCTCCATGATCCTCTACTTTTATATTGGGCAGGATCATTCCTTCTATCACATTTAACTCCAGATACTGCTGCTGCAGCAGCGATTCAAAACTGCATTCTAAATGCGTGGTCAGCATATAAATATCCCACGGATCCAATACAATACTTGTTCCTGTATTTCTACAGCACTCGCTGCAGCCCTCGCAATCATTGCAGCCCAGTTTTGCCATATCGCTGCTTCGATATTTTCTGCCATCGCTGATTTCTTTCATATCTACATGGCGTTCCATCACAAACTCTCCTTTTTACAGCTCCTTTGTCCATTCCTTGATCATAGCAATCTCTTTGGCATATCCCTCGTCCTCATTTGGGGTTTCCAAAATAAAAGGCTTTCCTGCCAGCGCCGGATGAAGCGCAACTCTCTTCATTGCCTCCATGCCAATCGCCCCCTGTCCAATCTTTTGATGGCGGTCTTTATGCGAACCCAGTCCGTTCATACTGTCATTAAAATGTACTGCGCAAAGACGCTCCAAACCAAGCACATGATCAAATTTTGCCAAAACCCCGTCTAAGTCATTCACAATATCATATCCTGCATCCCAGACATGACAGGTATCAAAACAAACGCCAAGCTTTTCCTTCCGTTCAACGCGGTCAATGATTTCCTTCAATTCCTCAAAATTTCTGCCTATCTCGCTTCCCTTCCCCGCCATAGTCTCTAATAACACGGTAGTTGTCTGCTCCTCGGTCAAAATATCATTCAAAGCCTCCGCAATCCGCTCAATTCCCGCTTCCGCTCCCTGCCCCACGTGGGAACCCGGATGGAAATTATAATAAGAATGCGGCGTATATTCCATACGCTTCATATCATCCGCAAACATTTCCCGGGAAAACGCCCGGACACTGTCCTTCTCCGCGCAGAGATTCATAGTATACGGCGCATGGGCAACGAGTGTTCCAAAAGAATGCTCATGTGCAATCCCTAAAAAATTTTCCACATCTGCTTTGCTAATTTCCTTTGCCTTTCCACCACGCGGATTCCGGGTAAAAAAGGCAAATACATTTCCGCCTAATTTTACTGCCTGTTCCCCCATAGCTGCGTATCCTTTTGACGCAGATAAATGATTTCCAATATAAAACATAACGTTCTTACCTCTTTTCCTCTCTTCCATCGGCAGGCAATTGTAACTGACGGCACAACGCCTCCAACCGATAGATTTCCTCAAACAAAAATTCGTCATACAAATATTCCAGATTTTCTCTGGAATGCTCTACTTCTTTTGCATAAATCCTGACAACGTCAATACGGTCTTCTGCAAGATAGACCCCCTTATTTTGATAAAACCGTTCCACATCCATATCCCGGATCATCAGGAAAGCTGCCGCAACAAACTGCGCCTTACCCCAGAAATTCATATCGTCTACGCAGCGGGAAAGAAATAAAAATGCATAATATACGGCCAACTGTTCATATTCATATTCCCGATCCTCATTCCGTATGTATTCCATATATTTTTTATACATATCCCGATACAGCGTTCTGCCGTCGGCAGCATCTAAAAAATGTTCCTTCATACCAGACAAATACTGCCGCCATTCTGCATTGATGCTTTCCAGCGTGCAAAACGATTCCATCCGCTTCTGAAAATAAAAATACTGCTCTTCCTGATCATCTGCCTTTCCGGCGTCATCTGCTATGCCGTTCCTATCCTTTTGATACGTTTCCGTATCCCACTGTCCGGCAAGCTTACGCACCCCCTCCAGATTGCTTCTATTCAACGCTTGCTGTACCGTCTGCGCAAAATAGAGAAATTCACACAATCGCAAAGCGATGTTTTGATTTCTATTCTGCAGAATCGAAATAGCCCGATTCCTTGCGCACAGAACAGCATCCGCCAACAGTAAGTCTTCCTCGCTTTCCGTAAAGGAAAGCATCTCATCCGTCTCTTTTTCTACAAAAATCACTTTTTCCCGGCTGCCAAAAATCAGCCTGCCTGCTTCCGCACAGCTCGGACTGATTGAGATTTCCCGTGCATTCCCATATTCCAAAAAATTACGCGGCGTGTCGGTGCAGACGTCGCAAAGTGCATCTTCTCCCAAAGCAAGAATCATATCGCACAAATTGTCTTGATTCAAAAAGGGGCAGCGTTTCCCTTCCTGCAGCTTAAATCCATGCATTTCATATACATCTTCCCCATCAGCAGAATATTCCCTGATATATTTTCGCAGCCGGCTGCCAAATTCTCCGGGAACGCTCATATAATATGCGTAACTTTTATCATCAATATCGATTTCCCAGCCGGCGCAGCAAGTGTCCTCACACTGACCGGCAATGCAGGAAAAGTTCTCATAATATTTCGGATAGCGTAAGATCATATTTTTTACTCCTTCTTACAGTGTTCCGATATTGCTATTGCGCGCTAACGGGCATACCGCCATATTTCCTACAGTTTCCTATTCTCCAAAAAGGGCAGCGTCAGTACGCTGCCCCCAACAGGAATCCTTTTTGCAAGTCTTATGTGTATCCCTTCGCAACCACGACGCAGATACCTGCCCATATGCACTGTACTCTTTAACAATTCAGTATCATAGCATAATTGCTAAAATTATTCAATGCAGCCATATGGCTTCCAAAACAGATTTTCCCGCATTACAATATTCCGCCAGATCAAGGTGCGCTAAAACCAGCCAAAAACCTTTCCCAGCCAATAGATCACGCCCAAAACCCAACTGCTGAAAATCCCATATAAAATTACCGGTCCGGCTATCGTAAATATCTTACAGCCAACGCCAAAAACCTGGCCTTCTGCCTGAAATTCAATCGCCGGCGATACAACAGAATTTGCAAATCCGGTAATCGGAACGATGCTTCCTGCACCGCTAAACTGTCCCAACTTCTGATAAATATTAAATCCGGTAAGAAGAATGCTGATGATCACTAATGTAATTGTCGTATACAATCCTGCTAACTCCTCATCATTCCCAAGATATTGGTATAAACTTGTAAAACCCTCTCCTATCGCACAAATGATACCTCCTACTAAAAATGCTTTCAGGCAATTTAAATAGGGATTACTTTTTGGCGTCATATTTTGCACATATTGATTATATTTATCTTTCTTCTTTTGCTGATCCGTTTCCCGGATTACTTCTTCCATCGTTGGATTTGTACTATTTTTTTCGTTCATAAAAACCTCCATTCTACGCAACGTATTTACGGGCAAAAGCAAAGCTGATACAAACTTCCCAATGCCTTTCCAACTGCCAGCGCCGTTATAATGACCGGTACTCCTATCCGTAGATTTGTCCTCTGGCATAGTACCGGAATAACCTTTAGCGTTTCTGCTAATGCCATTGCCAGAGCGCCAATAAATGCGCCGGAAAACAAGCCAAGCAGCGCCATGCCAAATGTGCCGATACGAATGGGTATATTAAATACCGAAACAACACATCCGGCAATTCCTCCAATGGCAACCACAGTCTCTATTTGATAAACATGGCTTGCCAGTCCTAAACGGTCAGCCATTCTTGGAATAATACCAAGGATGGATATAAACGCAAATACACCGGCTGCTACGCTAAAACCTCCGGAAAAACCAATAACCGCCAAAACAATATTCTGTAACCATTCCATTTTTCTCCTCCACTCACTATTTCAAAGTCTTTCCCTCACGGTCGGCATCCTTAATGATCGCCTTATTCATTTCTTCCTCATAGTTCCGCATTTCAATATGAATTGGAGTCGGGTCGTCATGGAGCTTAGCTCCTTTAAAATGATTGTAAAAGCCTAAAATACCTAATAACAGACCCAGACTATACGCCACTTCCATGATAGAACCACCGCTTTTTCTCGTTCCGGTTACCAGATAGTAGATATTATGGAAGACTTCGCCTACGCTCACATCCGTATTAAAAGTCATAATCGTAAATGCCGCCCCAAAAAAGACAATCAGCGCCAATAATACCAATTTTACATACTCCATGCTCTTTTTGGGAGTAAGGGGCATTTTATACTCCACAATAAAATCCGCTTCTCCAATATTTTCTATCAACATATCGGGATACTCTTTTTGGATCATGTTAATAATTTTCATAACCGAAAAAATCAATTTTTGGTTTTTATCGCCTTTTGCTTTATATAAGAGGATTTTTCCGATTTCTTTTACAACATTGGCATCTGGTGCATAAATTTCTATGACATCCTGCAAATAAATATTACGGTTTACCACCTGCGCGCTCTGTGGCGCTTTAATATATACTACATCTGCTTTCATCTTTCCCCCCAACATATTTCCATGGTTTTTTCTCCCTGCTGCTGATGCTCAACCATTTTTCCATTGACATATGTCCTCTTTTCCTTCTTACCGGAAGTCAGAAAACAAAATACGGTTAAAATTGCCATTCCCAGCATCAAAAAAAGCCATACTTTTTTCTTCCTTGCAATCTGCATTTGGCACCTCCTTTGGTAATTACAACTTTTTGCAAATACAAATAAATATGTTAAAAGTAGTATGGCTTTTCTATCTCATTTTATGCAATGAAAAATTTTTTCGATTTTTCTTATTTTTCTTTTTTATCATCAAAGACGCAATCCCGCATCTGCCGCAAAATTTTTTTCTCAAGACGGCTAACCTGCACCTGGCTGATACCAAGATATTTGGCCACCTGTGTCTGCGTCATGTCACGGAAATAACGGCACTCAATCAGTGTTCTTTCCTTTTCCTCCAATTCGTCCAGCAGTTGCCTTATCAGCATACGATCAAGCAGTTTTTCTTTTTCCATGTCTAAAAGAGCCCCATTCTGGTTCACCAGACCTCCATATTCCGTACTGCCTGTCCCTGCATAGCCAATTCCGCTTCCATCCGGTTGGATTACCTGATCTATCATCGTAATATCCTTGCCTTCCGACTGATAAACTGTGCGATAGATAGAATCCACTTCACTATTCGCTTCCATTGCCAAAACGATTTCTTCTGCCGTAAGCTCTGTGGCTGCAGCTATCTCGTCAATCGTAGCATTACGTCCCAACTGCTGGCTTAGATGGTCAGCGGCACGCTTAATCTTCCAACCATTCTCCTTGAGCGTTCTGCTGACCTTTATCATCCCATCATCCCGAAGAAATCTCTTGATTTCCCCTGCTATCATAGGTACCGCATAGGTAGAGAACTTTACCTGATAGCTTGTATCAAAATGATCAATCGCTTTAATCAAACCAATACATCCAATTTGGAAAATATCTTCCTGGTCGTATCCCCGTCCTGCAAAACGTTTTACGATATTCCAAACCAAACCGATATTTTCCTCTACCATCTGGTTTCTGGCCTCTCTATCCCCTGCACGTGCTTTTTTCAACAATTCCATTCCATCCATCGCACATACCTTCCAGGGTTATTCTATTCGACCCGCTCCTTTCCAATCTGTTTTTTCATTAGGACGGTTGTCCCTTTTCCAACCTCAGAAGTAACCTTCAGCTCATCCATAAATGCTTCCATGAAAGCAAATCCCATTCCGGAACGCTCCCATTCCGGTTTTGTTGTATACAAAGGCTCCATTGCCTTTTCAATATCTGAAATTCCAACTCCATGGTCCGTTACCTGAACCGTTATTTCTTTTCCCTGTATCGTACAGATTACCTCAATCTCACCCGTCTTGCCGCAATATCCGTGTATCACGCTGTTTGTCACTGCCTCAGATACTGCCGTCTTCACATCGGCCAGTTCCTCCAGTGTAGGATCCAGTCTGGTTATGTATGCTGCCACTACTGTCCTGGCAAAGGATTCATTTTCTGAAACACTTTCTATTACTAATTTCATAGTTTATTCCCATTCTCCTTCCCTGTTTTTTCCTGAAATTCTTTTAGCGCCTCCGGAATACTGTCAAACCGTTCAATAATCCGGTAAAGACCTGACAGATGAAAAATACGGTTTACCGTTTCTCCGACATTTGTTACCGCCGCCTTCCCGCCGATAAACATGACTTTTTTATATCGTCCCATAATCAGGCCAATGCCAGAGCTGTCCATAAATCCTACATCTGTAAAATCAAATATAATATGTTTGACATGTTCTCTGTCAATCAGCCGATCAGATTCATCCCTTAACTTTGTAACTGCATAATGATCCAAATCATCCGTAATATAAATTACCAGACAATTTCCCTGCACATCATACTGCATATGAAACTGCTCCTTTCCATAAAAATCTGTCTTCCTGTTCCAAGTAAAAAACCTGTCAGAGTACTCATCATCGTATCCTCTAACAGGTTTTCCCATTATTTTATCTGCTCTGCCAACTACTCTCCCAATTCACGCAAACGGCTTTGTGCCTCTGAAACACGTGCGGAATCCGGATGTTCCTCCACAATCTGATTATAGTACTTCTTTGCCTTACTGATATCTGACTGCTGCTGATAACAGCGTCCTAAGAAATACATGGCGTCCGTATTATTTTCATCAAATCCCAGGGACTTCAACAACAATTCAACCGCTTTTTCATAATCCTTATTCCCGGCATATTCTCCTTGTCCATTATAGGCGTCACGCCCTTCTTCAAAATAAGATTTGGAAGCTTCCTCAAAAGTACCTTTTTTTATATCTCTATATAACTCCTTTACCGCATCATCAGATAAAGAGTTTTTGTTTACCTTGAGCAGGCTCTCTGCAGCATCGACATATTTCTTGTCAGAATAATATTGCATTGCGGCAATAAAAGCCTCATAAGACTCTTTCATAGTAGTACCGGTTCCTGATGTATCTCCCTTTAGCTCTGCATTCTCTTTCTGAAGATCTTCTAACTTTTCTTCCAGCTCTTTCTTTTCATTTCTCAGAGTGCTGGCATCACTGTCGCTTGCAGCCTTTTCCTCACTATACTTCTTAAACGCAGAGTTTGCATTACTCGACCTTCTGGCATTGATATGCGGCATAATCAGAAAGCCCATTAACGCCATTCCGATGACCACGCCGACAATCACATTGATAAACGGAAGCACCGACGGCTTCTCCTCTTTATATGGAGTAATGGTTTTATACGCATCGCTTTCGACGCGCGGCAGCATTTTGCGACCTTTTTCCGAATTGTCATTCTCCACTTTTTTCGAGGCAGCCTCCCCCTTTAAATGAACATCAGAAAGTTCCTTCAGATAACGGAGCGTCGTCGTATTGGTTTCATCTATCCTGCTGATATGATTCAATACTCTTTTTGCACGTATCCGGTTATCTCTTTTCCCAGTCATCATGTACAGCAATGCCAGAAGCTGGCTTGCACGGATAAATTTCGGATTTAGATTGACAACCTTTTTTAACTGGATAATCGCCATATCTTCATCCCCGTGCTGCGCCGAATACAATGCCGCATTATACTTCTTCAACGTCTGATTATACATCTCTAACCGGTTGGGATTGGCCTGCACTTCATTGATATAACTATCAGCATCATTATTCTCTGCCTGAAAATGCTTGCTGATCACCCATTCACTCAGAGCAGAAACGACCTCGCCTTCCTCAAAGTAAATCAAACCCAAAAGATTACGCGCATTGATATTACACTTATTAAATTCCAGACTCTGGCAAAGGGAACGGATCGCGCCGGATAAGTCTCTGACTTTCGCCTGCTCTAAACCTTTATTATAATATATATTTGATAAGCTAAAAATCCTACGGTACATTCTCATGTCCTGTCCGCAGTTATCACATTGGTTCCTTGTAAAAGCTATCTTTGCATTACACCTTGGACAGTTCATGATTCCTCCACCCATTCTATTGTATTGTTTTTATTTTTACCGCTATCCTGCGCGCCTAATAAAATTGTCTGCAGTAAATCAGTTACATCTGTTGTATTATTGCCATAAATGGCGTCCTCCGCCTGTTCAATATCCAAACTGGGTTGGAATTTTTTTAATTCTGCCTCAAAATCCATCTTACACTACCTCCATCTAATCATCAATTATTATTCTTCGCAATTCTCGACACGATATGTAATAATCTTTACTTACTTACTAATCTCGAGCACAGAACCTTTTGCTGTAATTTCGGTATGGAGTGTTTCCTCTTTGATTACCGTTTTCACTCCATTGATACTGATTTTTGTACCGGGATAAACAATCTTCTGCACGCTAATCCTTGCCTGATTTGCGCGCCCCATCCGATCAAGGATATTCTGTTTATCGGATATTTTCTCATTCATATCTTTTTCTAAGCTGATCTTGGCGCGAATCAACTGTATTTTCTTAGCGTTTAAATCTTCTCTCTGTCCATTGGCAATCAACTCCGTAATCTGATCAATGCCCTCGGTAAGCTTATGAATCTTTTTCTGCAGTTCCTCCTGCTCCTTTTCCTTTTGAGAAAGCAGTATAAAAAGATTTTCCTCAACACCGGCATCTAATTCCGTTTTAACCTCTGCCATATTTCCTACGATAGTAGCGCTGATTGCGCGTTCCGCGCTAATCCTCCCGCCAATAATAATCCCAAAACGGCCGGACACGATAACGTCCCTTTTTGCCGTTATATAACTGTTCATAATCGCATTGGCGCATACGTCGCCCTCCGACTGAATCGTAAGCTGCTCAAAAAACTTCCCGGACACAGAGTCTCCAGCAACAATCTTGCCCTTGCCGTTTCCCTGCATTCCATTCTTCAATACAACCCCTTTTCCCGCATACAATTCACAGGCTTCTACATATCCGTCCACCAGAATATTTCCCTTTACGGACGTGATGACTACTCCTGCCAGAACATTTCCCCTGATATGGATATCCTCATTATAGTGAATATCCCCTGTAGAATGGGAAACGTCGCCATCAATAACCAACTCGTTATCCACTACCAGCCTGTCATCTTTATATGTAGCGCGGCCGGAAGTCTTTGCAAAATATTCCCTGTCGTCCTCAGAAAGATAAAATCCCTTTCCCTTCAGACGCGCTAACTCCTTGCCTTTGGAAGCCACAATCGTTTCTCCCCGAACGTTCACGCCATCCCTGCTTTCTGTCGCAGGATGATAGATTACGATCTTTTCTCCTTCTTCAACCGAAGGGACATTCCCATATTCTGAATAATCTACAGAACCATCCTTTAAAATCTTAGGTTTTGTATCGATATCCGTATCAAAGAGAAATTCATACCATCCATCTTTTCCATTGACCGGTTTCCTGCTCTTTGCAACCAGATATGGTTCTCCGATTATCTTCTGTTCCAAAAGCTTCTGAATCTCCTCCGGAAGGACTCCATTCTCTATCCCCGATTCAGAAAGACGTCTTAATATTTCATCCTGAGAATACTCTTTGGAAGAATCCAACAGACAGACAAAAGCCTCCGTTTCGTCTTTCGATAGGGTTATTTCCATATCATTTTCTAAGACATTCGCATTCATCTCTCTCCCCCCTTTCCGTTTATTCCTTATCTGTTTTAAAACGGGCAAAAGCTGCATTTTCCCCTAACAGGAGACGCTTGCCTCTTTTCGCAGAACCTCTCTGCATTCCCGACATTTTCTTACTGAAATAAAGATAAAAAAGTTATATATTCTATTATTTATAGTATATATAACTTTTTGCAGGAATGCAAGAAAAAGCATGCAACAATTATCATTCTTCTCTCCGGAATCAGTCATTTCCCCGATATGCCCAAAATTTATTGATAATAAAATTGATTGGCGTTGTAATAAATAAATTGATAGCCGGACCGGCAAGCGCGGGCAGACCCAAAATTCTAATCTCAACATACAGTAAAATCTCCGTCAGGAACAATCCGGAAAAAGCATAGGAGATATATGTCTTGATCAGGGTGCGCCACCAGGAACGCTGTCCGTCTTCTCCCTGTTTAAATACAAATTTATTATTCCAATAGAAAGAATTAAATACGCTGACCACAAACGCCGCAATATTTGCCACATGATAACTACAATGCAGATACAAAAAAAACGCATATGTCACATAATTTACCAGAAAGTTTACTACGCCCACGACGGAAAAGCCAATAAACTGCGCGCAGATATGCCAGAAATCCTCGCTTAATTCTTTTCCAAATATTCTAAATATTCTCTCCAGGATCCCCTTAGCGACCCACTCCACAAATTCTTTTATCTTATTCATTCTTCTATATTCTTATCTATAATATATTTTTCATATTCCAATAATTTCTTGCTGCGTTCCTTCACTTTTTTACAAGGAATGCCGACATTGATCGTCCACGGCTCAAGATCTTTTGTGATTAAAGACATTGCTCCAACCGTTGCTCCCTCCGCAATGGTAACGCCCGGAAGAAGCGTACAGCCCGTTCCGACCGTAACGTGCTTTCCAAGAGATACCTTCCCTTTATGAAGCTTCCGGCACTTATCCGGAACCGTCGGATTGATCATCGCCTCTCCGGAATAATCGTCGCTTTCCGCATAAACTGCAGTCCGGGACGAGATTCCGCCAAAGTCTTCCACTTCAATTCCGGTCTCTCCGGCAAACATCGATACATAAGCGGCTATGTGCACATAATCATGCAGCGTAATATTTCCGCTCAAAATACAAAAATCATCAATCCGCACATGATTGCCAAGCGATATATTTTCTGCGCCGTAAATGCTGGTTTTACGGCTGAGTAATACGTCTTTTCCATATGCTTTTAATCCCAGTTGCGATAATTCCTCTTCGGAATAAAAACTTGACATAACAACAGTCTCCCTTTCTTCTATTTTTGTCCTGACCGTAAGATGATACCGCAAATACGGTCTACCGCCTCCATGCTAAGATCCGCATACAGCGGCAGCGTCAATACCCGATTGGATATCCTTAACGCAACCGGCGTTTCCGCAACATCAAACTGCCCCTGATAACATGCAAACGTACTTGTCAGCGGATAAAAATATTTTCTTGAAAAAATCCCCTCTGCGCTTAGCGCGCTGCTTATCGTATCTCTCGTTGCGCCAAAGATTGTTTCATCGATTACAACCGGGAAATAAGCATAATTGGAATCTACTTCCCCACGCACCGTATTTAACTGTATTCCGGGAACATCTTTCAGATGGCTGCGATAACGTTCTACTACTTTTTTTCGTTTCGCTATTTCTTCATCAATGTGCCTTAAGTTACAGATTCCCATTGCTGCAGAAAACTCGTTCATCTTGGCGTTTGCGCCAACGCCGTCTACCGTCTCTTCATTCCTGATTCCAAAATTCTTTAACCGAAACAGCTTCAAACCGTATGCTTCATCACGATAGCAAACTGCGCCGCCCTCTACCGTATGATAAACCTTAGTAGCGTGGAAGCTAAACATAGAGGCGTCTCCAAAGGTGCCAATCCCGCTGCCTTTGTACGATTCTCCAAAAGCATGCGCGGCGTCATAGAGAACTTTCAGACCATATTCACGGGCAATCTTTTCAATCTCTTCCACCTGACACACATTTCCATAAACATGAACCGGAACAATCGCTTTCGTGCGTTCAGTAATCCGTTCTTTTATCTTTGCGGCATCCAGCGTATAATCGTCTTCCCTGATATCGCAAAATACCGGTTTTAAACCATTCCGGACAATTGCATGAGTAGTCGAAGCAAAAGTAAATGGAGTTGTGATGACCTCTCCTTCCCCAAGGTCCATCGCCTGCAGTCCCAATTCCAGAGCCATATGTCCGTTAGAAAATAAGGAAACATGCTGCACTTTCAGATATTGCTGCAGTTTCTCTTCCAGCTCCTTATGTTTTTCTCCCATATTGGTCAGCCAATGGCTCTCCCACAGGGATTTAATCTCCTCTATGTATTCCTCCATCGGAGGCATAGAAGAGCGGGTAACAAGTATTTTATCCATTTTTCCCCTCCTTTTGCTCTTCTATCGTTTCACAATTTATCGTCTCCCTGACTGTCGTTCTAGGCAGACCGCTTGTCGATAGATATAATCTTCCCAGATATTCTCCCAAAAGCCCGATTCCAATCAGTTGAACGCCGGAAAAGAAAATAACCGTAATCATGATAGAAGTCCAGCCAAGCGCCTGCGTCGGCCCCATAAGTCTCTGAATCACCAAAATTAATGCTATGACAAAACTGATAGCCGTAATAAGGAATCCAAGATCGGTCGCTATGCGCAGAGGCTGGATTGAAAAATTCAGAAAACCATTCAGCCAAAGGCCAAATAATTTCTTAAAGGTATAATTGGACTTTCCATTTGTCCTTTCCCTATGCTCTACGTCAACATTGGCGACATTCTTCGTTATATTAAAAATAATGCCGTATAAATAGGGATAATGATTTGAATATCGAATAATTTCTTCTGTGACAAATCTGCGCATGACAAGGAAGCTATTGATGCGGATATCTTTTGGCTTTCCAATCATCCATTCCGTCATTTTATTGTTGAATTTACTTCCCAGTCTGCGGAATGCGCTCTCTTTCTGCTGCGGATATCTGGCAAATACCACGTCATAATTGCCCTCTTCCAGAACCGTCAGCATATGAAGGATCTCATGCGCCGGCATCTGCAGATCGTCATCCATTTCTACAATATATTCGCCTTCTGCATAACGATATCCCTCAATTACCGCGTTGGTCTGTCCCGCATTCTGCGCCAGATGAACAACTTTAATCCGTTTATCGTTCTGTGCAATCTTCTTTACAAGTCCATATACTCCATCCGGACTATAATCATCGACCAGTACGACCTCATACGTGTATCTTTCATTTTGTGCAAATGCGCTATCAATCTCTTCTAATACCGCTTCTATGGTTTTCTCTGAGTTATACAGACCGATAACAATCGACACCTTTTTCATGAATGTTCTCTCCTATATGTTATTTTCCATCCTTTATTATATATTATACTGAAATAAAGTAAACCCTGTCATTCTTTCCCATGGCGCCCTTTCCCAAAATGACGGGCCGAAAAAATGCATATTTTTCATTTTTTACGCTTTCGCAAAACAACGACTACTCCAACCAGCAAAAGAACTGCCGCCACGACTACAGCAGCCGCCAATACGGTTATGCTGCCGTTTGTCTGAGCCGTACCGCCCGCCGTTTCCTGCGTTGCCGCCGGCGTCTCTTCTGCTTCTTTATCATAGTTAAAACCGCTTACCGTAAAAGTAACCTCAATCGTTTCATTTCCGGTTCCCAGAAGATAGTCATATCCATTGCCTGTCGTCTCGCTAAATCCTTTCTCATTTAACTGGTTGACCAAAGCCTCCCGCCAGTGGTTCAATAAAATAATGTCCATTCCACCGCCGAGATACGGCTCTTCATCCTCCATAAACGCCTGGTCAAATTCTAAAACTGTCCTGCCGTTAATCTTTGCGGAAACATCCGTGAACTGAATGGTACTGTTTACCGGAATGTCCGTAGCTACATGGAGCATACAGATCGTTGTCTCGCCTTCAAAGTCCGCGTCCTCAAGTTTTACCGTATATGTTCCGTTTCCCTTGATTTCCGTATCGGTAAATGTCCCCTCATGAACGTTCGTCTGACCGGTTCCCGAATCCCCAGATATCAGCTTGTCAAAATTTTCCGTCCCATAGGAGGTATTGGCGCTCTTATCATAATAAGCATTGCGGTTAATCCACTTCTGCGTAGCTGTGGAAACCCCTAACGCCGCATGATAGGTTCCGCCTAAGTCCACCTGCTTTTTTTCGGCCTGCACAGGCGCAGCGCTGCTGAGCAGGAAAGCGCCCGCAAGCAATAGCGCAAAAACTTTTCTTACATTCTTTCCCATGACATCCTTCCTTTCCTAACATGTTCTTTATTTTACCATATATTCCCTGATAAGAAAAGAAAAACATACAAGTATTTTTTCCAAGGAAAAGTAATACTATTCGTCTATCAACCGTCCTCTTTGCCTGATTGACAAGATAATTACGGCTGTGATACTATTTTTATAAAAACGAAGGAGGGTTTCTATGGAAAAATTGCTGACGGTTTCCATTGCCGCATATCATGTGGAAGACTATCTGGCCGACTGCCTGCATTCTTTGATTATTCCTGATTGGCTCGACAGTCTGGAAGTACTCGTCATTAACGACGGGGCAGGTAAAGAAATCGACCGCATTGCCATGGAATTTGTCCAAAAATATCCTTCTGTTTTCCGATTAATCACAAAGGAAAACGGCGGATACGGTTCTACCGTCAACCGCGGCATCCTGGAAGCCACCGGCCGTTATTTTAAGACGGTAGACGGCGACGATCTGGTCTCTCCTGAAGGACTTTCTGCGCTGCTTTCCTTCTTAAAGACGACGACTGCCGATTTGGTCGTAACAAACTATCAGACTTTTGACGATAACAGAAATACCGTTTTATCCCGGACAAAAAACAGCGTTCCGCATAAGCAGGCAAAAAAAGCCTATGCCTTTTCCGAAGTGGCAGAACAAATCTATGTCAATATGCATGCCGCCGCATTTCGCACGGCTCTGCTCAAGGGCATGCCGGAGCGGCTGGATGAACATTGTTTTTATGTAGACGCCGAATATGTCCTTTTTCCGATACCTTCCGTAAAAACAATTGCCTTTTTGGAAGAAACGGTTTATTTATATCGTCTGGGACTGGAAACGCAAAGCATGCATATAAAAAATATGCAGAAAAATATCAGACATCATGAGACGGTTCTTTCTCATCTTTTGCAATTCTACGCTCAAAACAGGGAACTTGCTCTGCCATACAAAAAATATCTTGCCAAAGGCGCGGCAAAAATCGCTACAAGCCAGATAAAAATTTACTTAAGCTTTCCAACCGGCAAAAAACAGAAAGAACAAATCCGGGCATTGGAGCGTACCCTATTAAAAAACTACCCCGATATATATCGGCAGATGACGCATCCAGCCATCCGCCTGCTCCGCATGAGCCGCTATTTTCTCTACCCTCTTATTGCATTGTCCTGTCGGAAAAAATACCGCTGCTAATTGCCGAAAATACGGCTTTCATATGAAATTGACACTCTTTTTTCTCTATGATAATATGGATACATATTTATAGAAGGGAAGTATGTAATGCCATGCGTTTATTTATTACCCGTATCAAAGGATTTATTAAATATACCGACTTGATGAACGAACTGGTCAGCCGCGATTTAAAACTGAAATACCGGCGCAGTATACTGGGTTATCTCTGGAGTATCTTAAATCCTTTATTTATCATGATCATTATGACAATTGTATTTTCCCGGATGTTTAAACGGGGAAATATTCCAAACTATCCGGTCTATCTGATCAGCGGGCAGATTCTTTTTAATTTCATGAATCTGTCTACCAAATCCGCGATTCAATCCATTAACGGCAGCGCCTCCCTTTTGAAAAAAACGTATGTTCCAAAATATATCTTTACCGTATCGAAAGTAGAAAGCGGTTTGATTGACTGTATCTTTTCCTTTGGCGCGCTTTTAATTGTTATGATATTTACACGAAATCACTTTTCTCCCTATCTGCTTCTCTTTCCGCTGATTTTAATACAGGAATTTATCTTTATTCTTGGTTTGAGTATGCTGTTAGCCGCCAGCAACGTATTTTTCCACGATATTTATTATATCTATAATGCTATTACCACCGCATGGCTTTATCTGACGCCGATTTTCTATCCGATTGAATATCTGCCGGACATGCTGCGCTGGTTTGTTGTCCATCTGAACCCTATGTACGCTTATGTCACACAGTTGCGCTGTCTGACGCTGTACAACTGCTTCCCGGACATCAGCATGATCATTTACGGTTGTGCAGATGCTGTTATTATGTTAATGATCGGTATCTGGTTTTTCCTAAAAACGCAGGATAAGTTTATTTTATATATTTAAAAGGAGAGCGACGGCAATGAATGATATCGTAATTGATGTGAACAATGTAACGATTCGATTTAATCTGGCATCGGAAAAAGTGGATAATTTAAAGGAATACTTTGTCAAGCTTGTAAAAAGAGAATTGCTCTTTCAGGAATTTCTGGCAGTAAAGGACGCTTCTTTCCAAATCCGGAAAGGAGAATCATGGGCTTTAGTCGGAAGCAACGGTTCCGGTAAATCCACGCTCTTAAAAGCCATCTGCGGCATCTTGAAGCCTTATCGGGGTACGATATCCGTCAACGGCGCCATCTCTCCACTGCTGGAACTGGGCGCCGGCTTTGACATGAACCTGACCGCTAAGGAAAATATATATCTGAACGGCACCGTGCTGGGACACTCCAAAAAGTATATACAGAAACACTTTGATGAAATTGTGGAATTTTCAGAACTGCAGAACTTCTTAAATTCGCCGGTTAAAAACTTTTCCTCCGGAATGCGCGCCAGATTGGGATTTGCGATTGCTACAACCGTTCAGCCGGATATCCTGATCGTGGATGAAATTCTTGCCGTTGGCGATTATGCGTTCCAACAGAAATGCCTGAAACGCATGAATGAGATGATGAACGGCGGAACAACGCTTCTCTTTGTATCCCACTCCATCAATCAGGTTCGTACCCTCTGTAAACATGCAATATGGATTGATCAGGGAACCATCCAAAAAAAAGGAGAAGTAAACGAAGTATGCGACGCTTATATGGATATGATGGAGAAAAAACAGAAAAAATAAACCGGGAATAACGCAAAGTGACAGGAGAACAAACCATGGTGCTTCAAAATATTATATTTCCAAAACAGGACGTCTGCACGGAAACAGAACTTTATTATCATGCCAGCCATACAGGCGTCGTTTCCCTGCAGGAAGGCATTCTGATTCCAAAGGGAACAACGTTAAATTTTCTGACTTATTTCAACTCTTTTTCGATTGCAAAGTGGCAGGAATACACCGAAGTCCAGACATTTCATCTGCTGCTTGCCATACAGGGCAAATGTGAAGTAACGCTTTTCCACAGTTCACTCCGGGAAAAGGCGGACGGCGGATATATGACAGAGGAAGAAGAACTTTGCAGATTTTCTGTTTATACAACGCAAACAGAGAATCACTGTTTTCCGTTTCCTTCCCGGAAAGAAAGCGGATGTTACTATTTCTCTGTCCGCGCCATAGAAGAAACCCGAATCATTTCCGGAAACTATGATACGGAAACTCCCCCGAAAAATGATATTCATATTGCAATCGGCATCTGCACTTACCGCCGGGAAGCCTTTGTGAAAAAAACACTGCATACCTTGCAGGATGCCTTTTTAAACAAGAAAACTTCTCCATTATACGGGCATCTGCAGATTTTTGTATCCGACAATGGAAAGACCCTTTCTCCGGATACGTTCCATTCCGACGCCATACATGTTTTCCACAATAAGAACGCCGGCGGCTCCGGCGGTTTTGGACGCTGTATGCTGGAAGCCATGCAGGCGAGGGAGAACTTTCACTTTACCCATATGCTTCTTATGGATGACGATATTATATTAGAACCGGAAAGCCTCTATCGGACTTTCAGCCTTCTGTCATATCAAAAGGACCAATATAAGGACTATCTTTTGGGCGGCGGATTACTCCGCTTAAACAAGCCGTATATCCAACACGCCAACGGAGAAACCTGGAATGCCGGAAAGATTGGTTATACCAAACGGAACTATGACCTTCGGACCGTGCAGGATGTGATGAGAAATGAGACTGCGCTGCCAATAGAATACTGCGGATGGTGGTACTGCTGCATCCCTATGGATACCGAGATACAACATTTTTATCCGCTGCCGCTCTTTATCCATGCGGACGATATTGAATACGGGCTGCGCTTTCATGGACAGATCATAACGTTAAATGGGATTGCCGTTTGGCATGACGCCTTTGACAACCGAAGAACTTCCCCTATGGAATATTACGATATGAGAAATGCGTTCATCTGCAATGCAATCCATTATCCAACCTATACAAAAGCACAAGCTAAGAAAACAATCTGCCGGCATCTGCTCGGACAGCTTTTGAAATTCCGCTACCGGGATCAGCTTCTTACCCTGCGCGCACTGGACGACTTCTGCCGCGGCACAGATTTTTTAAAAACGACCGACCCGATTGCCCTCCATCAGGAAATTCTGCAAATGGGTTATCAACAGACAGATATCGCCCCTCTGTTAGAAGAATACCAGACGAAGATTCCCGATATCATGCCGCCCGCCGATGCAGAATTATATACGGAACAGCCGTTTACATGGAAAGAAAAGCTGACGCTGAACGGATGGTTCCTTCCTGCCAAAAAAGGATGTCTGCCAATTCCTTTCGGCAAACATCCCAACAAATGGTACCGCCGGAAAACCGTGCTCCTCTTCGACCCCGATACCGGAAAAGGATTTGTAACCACAAAACAGTGGAAACAGCCGTTTATTACTGTTTTCCGCTGCCTGAAAGCATGCAGGACCATTGATAAAAAATTCATTTCTGCAGCAGAAGATTTTCGGCGGCATGCCGGGGAACTGACGACAGAAAAATTCTGGCGGGACTATCTGGAGCAATAAAAGGATACCGCTTTTCCATCCTCCGGAAGCGCCGGTTATCCGGCGCGGTACTGATTGAGGTCATCTTTCTTTGTTAAAAAATCAAGACAGCGGTAGAAATCCTTACAGGCCGTCCGCTCGTAATGCTGATATTCCCGTTCATATCTGCGTAAATCCTTATCCCATGCTGCGTATTCCGGATCTTTTCTCCGATCCGGCAGAGTAAACGCCATATCAAAATATTTTCCCAAACAAATGCTTAATTTCAGGGCTCCAAACATATTCATATGATAAGCTTCCGCAAAATCCACGTAATCCTGAAAGCCTGCCTCCCGGTAGAGCAGCTTTTCGTTAAAATCCAAAAACGGAATATCATGTTCTTCCGCTAATTTTTCAACTGCGGCGTGGCGTTTTGCCGTCCAATCGCCTACTCTTGGCGTTTTAACCAGTACAATATCTATTTTTTTCTTCTTGCAATATGCCAGAATTTTTTGCAACCATTTTAATTTATATGCAGAAATCTCTTCCGCATCTTCGCTGTCACATACGATTCCCTGATACTGCATCTTTACCTGACCATTCAGAAACACAAAACCTTTATATGGACACTCCTTCTTTTTAAAAGGTTCTGTGAAATCTTCCTTTGTCAACTCCTGATAGCGGGTATGATAATACAGCGCGGGAAACAAATAATCACTCATATTCTCATTTGGCGAATGCGAACACAGTTCCTTTATGGCTTTGAATTTATCAAAAGAAAACTTCATATAATCCAGATTTTTTCTATGATAAAAAACGGAAGGCGTATCCTGAAAGAGCATCTGGCATTCAAAGGCAAGAACCTTTGGCGACTGATATTTACAAGCTTCCCTAAGCCAATAATAGGATAATACCGTATCCTGTGAATCCAATGCCAAAGAATAAGATGCGATGCCATGTCTTTTATAAAGTTCCATAGGCGAGAGGCCCGACATAAACTGAGAAGAACCCATAAAAAGCAAATCCAGTGAATCCCTTTTTTCCGCATAAAATCCTTCAACAATATCAGAAGAATACCACGTTTCCGCGTCATTCCACTTTGGGATTAAAATTTTTTGTCCATAGGCAAATAATATTCCCCCTAAAAGAATAAAAATTCCCATACTAATGATTTTCCGCATCTGATTTCCATTCCTTTCACATTGCTTTACACTGCAACGAAACACTAAATAGAGAAAAATTCTTAAAAATTCTGATAAATAAAGTCACTTGCCGAATACCCCGGTCCGTAAGCTCCAAATATAAGAATAGCAAAAATCACACCGTACAAAAGGAGCCACCGGAAAATGAGATTCGATTGCGCAATTTCCGCCCGCAGCCGATGCCCTTTACTATGCAGGATATCGACAAAAAGCAATATCAGCACAAAAAACGCCAGCGCCAAAGCGCTCCTTCGGTTTATTCCCATGCTAAAGATCCCTCCATTAACAAAAATCCATGGATTCGGATAACATACCATATTTTTTACCAAAGATAAAAAGTGCATAAATTCATTTGCGCAAAACAGAATATATCCAAAAGAAACAATCAAAAAAGTCCTGATTCCTTCAAACAGCCGCCATAAAAAACTCTCTTCCTGAATATGGAAAATACAAAGTAATTTCTCATAGACCGGCTTAAGCCATATGCTGACTATCATAATCAACCCATAATACAAACCGTAGGCAGCAAACTTCCAGGAAGAACCATGCCAAAGCCCTATCAGCGTCCAGTTGATCAACAAGCCTGCTGTTGTCGTCAAATTGGAAGAGATTCTTCTGGAAAACCGTTTCCTGCTCCATTTATCAAACGACTGACACCACTTGCTACGCAAAACCGAATAAAACACATAGTCCTTAAACCATGTACCAAGCGACATATGCCATCTGCGCCAAAATTCTGCAACATTTCCGGACAGATATGGGCTGTCAAAATTTTCTGCCAGAGAAATCCCCAGACACTGGCTGAATCCCCTGACAATATCGGTATAACCGGAAAAATCCGCATAGAGCTGTACCGCATAAAGAATCGCTGCAAGAAATATATAAAAACCGCGGTATTTTCCCTGTGAATCATAAAAAACCAGATTTGTCGCAACCGCAAGCGAATCTGCAATAACCAGTTTCTTAAAAAATCCCCAAAGCATCAACCATGTACCAAAGCGAATTTCATTCCACGATATTTTATGTTCTGCAAAAATCTGTACCGACAAATGATCATACCGTTCAATCGGTCCCTGCGTAATGCAGGGAAAGAACGTAATTACCGTAATATGTTTTAAAAGATTCGTCTGCGCCTCATACTGCCCTCTGTAAACGTCAATACAGTA
This sequence comes from uncultured Lachnospiraceae bacterium, assembly GCA_947630925.1. Taxonomy (GTDB): domain Bacteria; phylum Bacillota; class Clostridia; order Lachnospirales; family Lachnospiraceae; genus Butyribacter. The sequence goes on along the minus strand of CANRJM010000001.1, from coordinate 63,177 downwards.
ACCGATACAAAAAATGGTATAAAAAGAAATTCCCAACGGCATAAGAATCCCCAGCAACAAAAAATCCGTATGAAAGATACCGTTTATATTTTGTAATAGAAAATTACCGTATTTTAAGCATATCAGCTGCCCCAGTATAAATACCAGCACACACGCAAGAACCCTTTTCCGCCGTTTTTCACTCTCGCTTTTCTCCCTCTGTTTTTCTTCCCTCGGCAATTGTTTATTATTTTTGAGCCATACCATTTCCCGGCTGCGCAGCTTGCTCAAGCCCATACAGCCTAACCAGGAAATAATCGAGGTTGCCAGAATAAAGACAACTGTTCCCGCACCCGCATTGACATAAAAGATAATATTCATAAACAACAGCCAAATCCATTGAAACCTCTGCGGTATGAGATAAAATACGATCAATGTGACAATGCAGAATGCAAGAAAAGAAAATGATGCTAAACTCATTGTTTCCTCCAATATAACAAACTCTTTTTATCTGACTGCTTTCCATTGAAGGAAGCCCTATAACATATATCTTCCTCCGGAAACATTCAGGTTGCTTCCCGTAATATAAGACGCCTGTTCTGACATTAAGAACCCGATTGCGGCAACCGTTTCCTCTACTGTTGCATTTCGCTTCATAGGTGCGCTTTCCGCATTCATTTGAATAATCCTTTCATCAATATCCGATAAGAATTTTGTTTCCATCATGGCAGGAGAAACTCCGTTTACCGTAATCCCTTTTCCGCCGTATTCTACTGCAAGCGATTTTACCATGCCAAGCAGAGAATATTTTATCATAACATAATCGCTCAGGAAGCCGGCAGGCGTTCCTAAAGTGCATTCTGACAACATGATCACAATACGGCCATATTGCTGCTTCTGCATATCGCGCAGGAAATATTTGAGCATCTCAATCAGGGAATGCACCTGAATCTCCATCTGCTGTAAATAATGTTCCCAGTCAAATTGGCGGACTCTCGTATAATGCATCTTTTCCGATGCAAGATGAAGGATATGATTGGGACAATATCCCTGTTCGGAGAGAGCCCGCAACATTTTCTGTACGGAATCAGAAGAAGATAAATCACAGCTATACGAATGAAGTTCCACATATTGAAATACTTTCTCTAATTCAAATAATATTTCTCCATGCAAATGATACTGGCCAAAAACAATACACGGCTCTTTCCTTTTTTCAAGAGAACGCAGATAAGATACACCAATCTCAGAAGATGCGCCTGTGATAAAATATACTTTTTTCATGTTGCCACACTACACCCCCTTTGTTTCTTCCGGAAGCACTCCGCATATTAACTTTGCGCGAGATACTTTTTCCTTTTTTTCATTTTCGATATATGCTTTTACCGTGATACGCTGAAAACGCCGGTCAATCTCTTTTACTATCCCATATATTTTTAAGCGGTCGCCGATATAAACAGGCTTATTCCATTTTATATCGCACTCCTGAAAAAGACAAAGTTGTCCGGGCAGATACATCCCCGCCAGCGTAGAATAAAAGCTTGCTGTCAGCATGCCATAAACCAGAACATTATCATAGCCATATTTTTTTGCATGTTCAGAATCCGTATGCATTGGATTGCAATCTCCTGTAACCGCTAAAAAAGATTGCTGCATCTCTTCTGTAATCTTTACCTCAAAGGAAGCAGTCTCCCCGACCTGAATCGTATCCAGCGTATAATGACGTCCTTTATAATTCTCTTTCGATAACATCCACCATTTCTCCTACGTTTTTCCAACTGACAATATCCTTCATATCAAATTTTAAATCAAAGGCATCCTCCACCGCATTGACCAAAGATATATGCATCAAGCTGTCCCAATCCTCAATATCTTCCGCCGTGGTCTCCTCTGTTACCATGATCGTATCATCATCAAATACCTCAATAAACACCTGATTCAGTTCTTCCAAAATCTCTTTTCTTGTCATACTTTACTCCACCTCTTTCTTATATTAAAGAATTAATTGATCATCCCAATAACCTGATTGCGGTTACGGTATCCGTCCAGCTCCAGAATCCACTCGCTGTCTCCCGCGCTGTTTTCTGATATTTTTTCAAAGCCCATGCTGCCGTAAAATTCTTTTACCATAGCATTTTTGGCAGTTTTATAATAGTAGCCTTTCAACCGTTTTATTTTCCTTGCTTTGGACTGCTTTACCAGTTCATCCAGCATAGCGTCTTCCATGCCGCGTTTTAAAACACGACAGCTCATAAGCCAGAGTTCTATATGAAGGAGCTCTTCTTCCTGTCTTCCTATGACAACAGTAACGACGCCGTTATCCCCAAATTTATCAGAAAGCTTCCCATACAGGCGAATGTACTCTTCCTTTTTTACAAGACTTTCTATCTCAGCCTCTGACAACCGTTTCGTAGTCAGATTAAACTGATTGGATTTATTGGTAAGCTGGGCAATCCTTGGCAGATAAATCGTATCAAAATCACGAATGACCGCTTTCATTTCCAGTGACCGTAAATATTCTCCATAATCCGAAAAACTTTTCTGCTGCTGCTTCCTTTTGGCATTCTCCCGATACATGCTGTTTCTTTTGAAATCATCCTCGGAAAGCTCTGTCACTTCAAAGAACCCGGATCGGTCAATGACACGAATATAGTCCTCCACCCGGTCAAGCTCCGGAACAGAAACTCCCGGAATCTGCGCGCGGACAATCTCGCGCTCTGCCGGATTGTCGTCAATAAACACCATGCTTTCCGGCAGAATATTCAATTCTTCACTAATCGCCGTAAAGTTGCGATCCTTCGGTTCCCAGTTTGCCTTAATCACAATAAAATCTTCCGGACGCAGTGTTCCTTCCGGATGGTTCAGACCGGCCAGCACATTCTCCTCCTCATTTTTGGAATCGACATTGAGCATAATCCCCATTTCCTTACATGATTTAAGATACTCCTGAAATTCACTGTAGACCTGTCCCATAGACGTCTCGTGTCCGATTGCTATCCCTTCTGTCCCATCATCTCCGATAACGCCTCCCCATAAAGTATTATCCAGATCCAAAACCAAAGCCTTTTTATTTTTCCCGTAAATTGCTTTAATGATATTGGCAACATTCAGGGCAAGGTATGGAATGGCAGGCAGACAGAGACTGTATTTATACATATGCCAGAACAGAGGGTCCGACCATTGTTCCAACCCATAGGAAGCGGACAGATACTGAATATCATTGATATAAAGATCTTCATGGGTACGGGCATATTCATAAAACTTCATATTCAGGCAATTCAAAAAATAAATCCTCCCATGAATATCACTTGCCTCCCGATTCCCCAACAGACGATACGCAGGCAGTTCAAAATTGTTCTGGATAATCGGACAGGCATACTTTTCTTTCAGCCGGTCCCACATAGAACAAAACCGCTCTGATTCGGTCTCTAAAAGGTCATTCACTTCCGATTCGGCAGCACTGAGAGAAGGATACTGCAAAATATTACGATTGCTCGTATGAATATAAATCAAATCCGGAGCAAATGTGTCCAGCTCTGCATTATCAAACATCGCATCCTGCCAGAACTGCCCAAACTCAGACTCATAAAACGTCGACCTGATACCATAATGCAGCAGAAACAGCTCCAGAATGTCTTTAATCTCACTTGTTGTAGAACCGCCCAATATAGCAATTTTCTTTTGCAGAAGATTCTCTTTTTGGAGCAATTCCTTTTTTATCCGCTTCTTTTTCTTTAAAATCTCATTGGCATCAAATGGGTATTCCAGTAATCTCTCCATACTAATCTCCATTTCTACTTCCACTTCCAATCCAGCATTCTCCAACTCATAGTCCCTAAAGTCCCAATTATGAACAAAAAATTTACAATCTTATCCGTTCCAACACTATTCTCCATTTCTGAATACTACTTCCTGACAGCAATTATCATAAAGTGGGGATACCATAACTTATGAATATCGCGGTACTCCACTTCAAATCCGGCATTTTTCAATTCACGGAGCAGAATATCCGGGTCAACATCATGGATTTTTTCTCCATTGATAATGCGGTCATGTAATTTATTCATACAGTTTTTAAAACGGTAATGGCAATTAATATCCTTAATCACTACATAATCGCAATACCGGTAAGCGACTTCTTTTGCCGGCGCCCATTCCTCCTCTGACAAATGGTGCAATACGTCGCAGCAGAAAAACAGCGACAGCTCCGATAAGGATTCTTTGGGAATCTGGTCTATATGGGAAATACAGTTCATAGGCGTTGCAGGCTTCGTATGTTCAAAAATGATATCTACAGGAATCACATCGCCATTATCTCCCAGCAATCCGGAAAACCACTTTGACCAGTAAAGCGTTCCTGCGCCAAAATCAATAACCTTCTTTATATGATATTTTTCAAAGAGACATTCCACGATCAGTTTTTGTATCTTACTGATCGGCAGAACCAATTTCCTGCCCCATGCGCGGATTCCTCCCAGATTACTATAAAATGACATATTAATCTCCCTTCTCATATGCAACGCAGTCCAACAATAACGAAAAGATATAAAATTCCTAATATCATTAATATCTTATCTCCTAAAATAACATTAACCGGATCTCCATCGGAGCTTCCCTCCACAGTCAGGCTGTACTTCATGCACATGACAATAATGAGCGGAACCGTATAACTCAGTTTATCTGTGCCATAAGACGCCACGGTAACAGCGTCAATCGTCCAAAGGGAATAAAATACAATGGCAAGGCTTAGACACATATACATATTTTTATCTAAAAAGTCTGACGTATACTTTTGCAGCACACCTCTGGTAGACTGCCCCTGCGACTCGCGCAGTATTTCATTCCGCCGTTTCCCCAATCCCATGTAAAAGGCAATGGCGATCACGGTCAGATACAACCAGTTGGAAATGACAATCCGGCATAAAACAGCGCCGAAAAGCACGCGCAGGAAAAACCCGGAAACCAGTATCACAACATCCAGAATAGGAATATTTTTCATTCCAAAAAGACTGTAACCTATATTGATCGCAAAGTATAACAACATAATAACCGGAGACCAGGTCAATCGCCAGCCTGTCGCAACGCCAATCAGTAAAAAACTAAACGCAAACAGTACGACAGCGAGCATAACCGCGCATTTCTTTGAGACTGCTCCGGACGCCAGCGGACGGTTACGCTTCGTACTATGCGCTTTATCTTTCTCAATATCCTTTAGGTCATTCATGATATAGACCACCGAGGTCAACATGCAAAACGCCGCTGTTCCCAAAAAAGCGGTAATGAGCAAATTATTCCGGAAAAAATTTCCGCTAAAAAACAAAGGAAGCAAAATCAGTCCGTTTTTTACCCAATGATGTACCCTTAATAATTGGATATACGTTTTCATAAACTTCTCCTCTCCTGTTTTGCTGATTCCGGCAATCTCCTGTTTTCTCATTGATACGCATAATATAAATGAAGCGCCGGAATATGGTTTTCACATGAATATTTTTCCCTGTCGTATACAATCTGATAACGGATGCCGCAATCCTCCAGATTATAAACGCTGCCCCACCATTCCGCATCAAAATAGACATAAATCGCCCGACCGGAAACTTCCGTTAAACTCTCTTTGATCTGCCTGCTGTTCTCCGACGCATAGGCAAAAGGATATTTCATAAACGGAAGAAGGTTGATAAGCATCAGGCATAGAATCAATGCGGAAAAAATCCGGTATATCGGCTGCGTATGTCTTCGGACAAACAAAAGCAGAATAAGCGCTCCCACCACGACAATAAACCAGACATAAGGCGAATATCTCGCCCACCAGCTTCCGTCTGTAATGCCTGTCAACAATACCGACAGAGCTGTGATAAGCGCTAACGGCCAGAAAGTATCCTTCTCACATTTCCACAACCAGAACAAGGCATGAAGGAGAATCAGACCGCAGACTAATGCAATCCCGCTAAACAACGGTCCAAAACCGCCTCTCCGTATATCTAAGGCATAAATATCAAATTCCTGTTTTTCACAGGTAAATGGTATTTTGTATTGAATCGGATCTTTATCCACATTATCCACTTTCGAAAAAAACATTTTGAGATAATCCACATAACCGTTTGTCTCCTGAAAGGAATCCGGCGCAAACGGCGCTAAAAGATTAATCTTGTCCTTTCCCAGCAAAGGATAAAACGGATTCCCGTCCTGAACGGTATTTCTTACATAAGAGGATGCGCCCACAATCCCAACGGTAAGCGCCACAACAATCGCATACCAAATGGTTAAACGCTTCATACTATATAGAAACTGCTGCCGTTTCCGTTTCCAACATAAGATCAGCCAGTAAATATAAAAAGCGGCGCAGAAAAATCCAAGAAAAATCAACCCGGTATATTTTAAATTGCCGCCAATGATGATAGAAGCGCCCAACATCAAAAACAGATCTTTTACATCCCGCCGATACTTCCGATCGGATATGGCAACAAGCATGACTACGGCGATCGTAAATATATTTGCTAAAATACCGTCCAGATAATAAGACTGTATCTGAACCAGGCTGACCGGGGTTACCGCCAGAAAAAAAGCAACCACTGCCGCTATCCCGGTTGAAGAAAACCGTCGCCGTAAATAGTCATAGCAGATACCATAAGTCGCAAATATGAACAAAAAATTAATTACCTTACCAGTTTCAATATTGCCCGTCAGGCAATACATTGCCGCGGCAAAATACCATGTCGCTTTCGGATAATAAGTTGACCACTGCTCCTTATCCGCCTGTGCTTCCGTCCCGTTTTTCTTTTCCATAAAAAAACTCTGTCCGGTCTCATAGACAGGATTCCAACCATCCTTCATCTGCCCGATTGACAGCTTATGATACGTATTGGCGTCCCATGCACTGTCTACCCGTTTTCCACAGAAAAGGGTAAGCAGCGTAAGGGCAAGCAGAAAACCGAGAACAACTGCCATCATTACTTTTACCGGCAGCCTCCTATGCCTGCTCCCCCAGACCGCAATGGAAAGTACGGCGCCCGCTATCATCTGTAATCCTGTCAACGGAAGCCTTACAAGATAAGTGACGGCAACCAGCAAAATAACGCACAAAAGATATAGCATGATAAGTTCACAAATATCCCAAAGGAACAATTTCTTTTCCTCTCTCATCTTCTGCCTCCCTTCTCTTGCCATTACCTGTTACTATTTCATCAGCTCTTCATAAATCCTGTCACACTGATGATTATCATAGTAATAAAACAAGCCTTCCTTTTTCTCCCGGTACGGATCCGAGCGTTCTTCCCTGCCAAGCATATCCTCCAGTATTCCAATCAGCTCCTCCGCCGTCTCCGTATATGGTCCAAACCCATCCTCATACGGGATATCCAACTCCCGGTAAATATTGAGTCCGGCGTCAAAGAGCGCTCTGTCCGGTACAAAATATATAATATCCCGTTTCAAATATAAGAAATCAAAATAAAAAGATGAAAAATCCGTAATACAGACCGCATATTCTGTCTCATCCACATTTTCCTCTGCCATAGATACCGCTCCCGTTAAAAAGTCAAAACAGTCCCGGTAGACAGAAAAAATAGGGTGCAATTTTAATTCCAACACATATCCGCTCTCCTGCAATAACTGATGCAGTTTTGGACTGGTTAAAAATTTTTGAACCTCTGTAAAAAATACAGATGTTAAAAATGATTTCCGTATCGGCGCCCAGTCCCCGTTTTCATCTGTTCCTATCAGCCAGTTGCGCCAGGAAGGAGCATACAGGATTTTTTTCTTGGGCCGCCTGTCCGTATCGATATGATCATAGCGCGGCATACCGCACCGAATCAGGCTTTTATCGTCAAATACATAGTTTTCTGTAAAATTATCATATTCGTATGTGGTTGAAATCACTTCCCGGTTGATTTGCTGCCTGTCTAAAGAATATTTCCAAGGCATATGGGCATGTAAGATACCGTGCTGTAAATAGATCACCTCAAAATGCGCGAAATCCATATAGTGGGCATAGGTATTCCAGTCATACGGCATATAATTCTTGATCTCAATAAACGCCGTAATAACCTTCTCACAGAGCAGATAGTAAAATTTATGTTTGGGGCTGCCAAACTGTATGACATGTTTTTTCTGTTTCGGGGAAAACAGCCCGCGGTTAAATTCCGCATCGTTGTTTGTTACATAATAGCGCTCAATGCCGTCTCTCTTTTCAAAATCATGGATAAACTGATAATATCCATTATCCTTTTTAACGCCTTTGCAATCGTAATACAACCAGATACGCCGGTTCCTTTTCTCCAGCATCTGCGTCCCTTTCCTGACCAGCCAGAATTTTTTATTCTGCCTGAAGTATTCTGCATTACATGCCTTCCGCCTGTCCGCTATTTCCTTTCGATTGGATAAACGGCAGCGGAAAGAAAGATTCTCATATTCTATCAGGTATTCCTTGTAGGTAAACCAGTTCCTTCCGGCCCTTGCATTAAAAATCGTCTGCGGCATAAAATAATAATGATATCTCAAAAATTCTCCGTCTAATGATGGAAGCAAAGTAAACTGCAGCCGCTCCTCCAACGGAATCCGAATATGAAATCCCCAAAACAGGGCGGTCTTGTCCTTTGCCTGAAAATAGCTCCAGGAAGACTGGAAAAGCTCCATTTCCCTCTCTTTTTCCCTGTTTTTTTTCAAAAAAAGCTTTGGTTTGTTGGAAAACAGGAAAATCGGCGATTTTAAATAGCCAATCAGTTCTATTTCATCCCGCAAAACCTGAAAACGGTTGAGAACAATGTCAATGGACTGATGCGCGCATACCAGCTTCTCATTATGATAAACGGATAAAAAACTATTTTCCCTGCGATAGGTCAAATCGCCTGTTCCAAAAAGACGCAGACAATATAAACTTTTATAAACGTTCATATTGGGATGATGGAACAAAATGTCGTCCCCGACGATTTGAAACACTTCGGAAATTTTTTTCATCGCCGCCTGATACTCCTCTCCCTTATAATGATATGGGAGTATAACATCCGACGTTATTTTCCAACCAAGTTCATTCACAAGCAGGCTTTGCATATACAAATTCCGGTTTTCTGTATTTTTGTACTTTCCCAAAAGGTATTGATAAACATATATGAAGTCTGCATAGGAATAATATGCTTTGCCATTAGACGTAACATTCATGCCATGTTTTCTGTATATATACGCGCCCTTGTCGATATAGGCGTAACCATTTTTTCCTAAAACATTTTCTGCGCAATACTCAATATCTTCGTCAAATCGTATCCCTTCCAAAAACAACGGATTGTCAGAAAAGCGATTTTTCACAACCACATTCATAGAAGTAAGCGCTAAATAATCTAAATTTGATATTTTATAGACTCCCTCGCCCGTTAAAAATCTGTTTCGGAAGTGTGGCGTTTGATTTCCCGCTTTATCCATAAAATACAACGGGTACGTTAAAATATCGACCTCGTCATAGCACTTTTCAAAAAAAGCCGTTGTTTCAGAGAGCGTATTTTCCGCAAGAAAATCATCGCTGTCCAAAAAAAGCAAATATTTCCCCTTTGCCTGCTGTATACCATGATTTCTGGCTCTGGAAACACCTGCATTCTCCTGATAAATATATTGAAAATTCTCTTTATTTTCATATTTTTTGCAGATTTCTCTGCTTCCGTCCGTGGAACCGTCGTCAACCGCTACGATTTCATATTGGCTTTCCTCCATAGTCTGGCGGTAAACGGATTCCAGACATTCCTCTAAATATTTCTCTGCATTATAGATTGGGATAATCACTGATATCAGATAGTCCTGTTTCATATATTGATTTCTCCTTCCAATTAGTATTCCTGCTTTCCCAACAGCTTTCCAATATAGTGTTCGCCGGCTGAGCGGAGTCCTGCCTTTTGACAGTATCGAACCGGTGCAGACAGTTTCAGATACAATCTTTTCCCCATAGAAAACTCCCGCATGTTTTTCAGTCTCTCCTCCGCCTCTTTTAATCTGCCTTCTTCATAAAAGGCCAAAATTTCTGTCTCTCTTATCCATTCCCCCAAATCTTCCGGTGTGTCTCCAAACCGTTCCATTAAATCATTATATAACTGAACTGCAAACTCCCGACGCATTTCCCCCTGCAGTTCATATAACTCCTCAAACAGAAAATCCAAAAAACATTGGGCATAGACCCTCCGAAAAGCGGAGTCCTGCCAAAAACCGCATGACTTCCATTTCTCATAGACTTTCCTCATTGCCAGCAGATGAATCTGCAGCCTTGCGGGATGGTTCTTTTCCGCCTTTCCCACTGCCGAAGATGCCTGATGGATCCGATAATAATACAACCGGCAGTTGGTAAAGATCACTTTCTGCGCAATAGGAAAAATGAGAAACTGCATTTCATGATCCTCCGCTAATGTCAATTCCTCATCAAAATAAATCCCATGTTCCTGTAACAGCCGCCTTCTATACAGTTTATTGCAGGCAGATGGTCTTGCAGCCCGCTCCTGTAAAATCTCCGGAGAAACACTATGATAAACGCGTCTCCGCGGAGAAAATGCAACCCTGATCCAATAGGGCGTTTCATACGGCTCACTAGTCGTCCCCGCAAAAACAACGATATCTACATCCCGCTTTTCCGCCATTCTTAATACCTTTGGCAGTTTTCCGGCACATAACCTGTCATCTGCATCCAAAAAGAGCAAGTATTTCCCCTTTGCCCTTTTAATCCCTGCATTGCGCGCTCTGCTGACGCCTCCATGCATGCATCGTATCAACGTAACAATGGGATTCTCCATAGCAAAAGACTCCACCACCGTACAAGTCTGATCGCTGGAACCATCATCAACGCATAATATCTCCAACCCGTCAATTCCCTGCGATATTACGCTCTGCAGACATTCAGCAATGTACTGCTCTGCCTGATACATTGGAATGATGACAGATAATCTGATTTTCTGTTCTTTCATTACACCTGCTTTTCTGCTGCTTTTATTAAAAAGAGCGATTCTTCCCCATATTTATATTTTGCAGCAACTCCGGAAGTTATATTAACATATAACAGTAGTAATTGCAAACAGTTTTTGCTATCTGTATTATCCGCTAAAACCGAAAACAATATGCCTGTCTGCAATCTTTATATCAGATTTTTTTCAATGACGGGACGGCAAACTGGCTCATATACAATTCCTCATAAAATCCCTTCTTTTCCAAAAGCTCCTCATGCCTTCCCTTCTCTAAGATTTTTCCATCCTTCATTACCAGAATGACGTCTGCATTCTGTATGGTAGAGAGCCGATGTGCCACAATAAAACTGGTATGTCCTTCCATCAGTTTTTGAAAGGCGCTTTGAATCTGCAGTTCTGTTCTGGTATCAATCGAAGAAGTCGCCTCATCCAGAATTAAAATCTCCGGTTTACACAAAATCACACGGGCAATGCATAGAAGCTGACGCTGTCCCTGGGAAAGATTTTCTCCATTTTCACAAATCAGCGTATCATATCCTTTCGGAAGGCGTTTGATGAAACTGTGGGCATGCGATAACTTTGCCGCTTCGATTGCTTCTTCTCTTGTTGCATCTTTTCTTCCAAACAGAATATTGTCCAATATGGTGCCTTCCTTTAACCATGTTTCCTGCAGCACCATACCATACTGGCCGCGCAGATTCTCCCTTTTTAAATCACGGATATCCCTGCCATCCATCCGGATTGCTCCTTTTGTTACATCATAAAACCGCATCATTAAATTAATCAGCGTTGTCTTGCCGCAGCCGGTTGGACCTACAATGGCCACCCTCTGTCCGGTCGTTACCTTTAAATGCAAATCCTGTATCAGAGGTTTCTTCTCTGTATAAGAGAAACTCACATGATCAAATAAAATATTTCCTTCCGCCCGTCCAATCCATTCCGCGGAGTCTGCATCCGGCGATTCCGGCTCTTCCTCCATCAGTTCAAAAATTCTTCCGGCACAGGTAAGCGCATTCTGTAATTCTGTAATGACGCCGGAAATTTCATTAAACGGTTTTGTGTACTGATTCGCATAGCTTAAAAAACAGGAAAGCTGTCCTACACTGAGCATTCCGCTCATAGCAAAAAACGCTCCCGCCATACCGACGCCGGCATAGACCAGATTGTTGACAAAACGTGTTGTAGGATTGGTAATGGAAGAAAAAAAAGTAGCCTGCAGGGCAATTTTCTGCAACCTTCCATTGATTTCATCAAAACGCTCCATCGCCCTCCGCTCATAGCCATATGCCTGCACGATCTTCTGATTTCCAATCATCTCCTCCACCAGGCCGGTCTGCTCTCCCCTTATTTCCGACTGCCTGCGGAACATAATATGTGTCCTTTTCGCAATAAATGCCGCCGCAAAGAAAGAGAGCGGCGTTACCAGGACAACAACTAACGTGATCCAGATATTAATCCGGAGCATAAACGCCAGTGTGCCCAATATCGTTAATATCCCTGAAAAAGCCTGTGTAAATCCCATCAGTAAGCCGTCCGCAAACTGATCGGCGTCTGCGATCATCCGGCTGACCAAATCTCCTGTCGGATGACGATCCAGATAGGAAAGCGGCAGTTTCTGTATCTTATGAAAGGCGTCTTTTCTGATATCCCGGACAACCAAATACGTCATCCGGTTATTCGCTATATTCATCAGCCACTGTGCAATGCCGGTAAAAATGATAATAACCGCCATGCGTATTAACAATTCCTTTAATGCTGCAAAGTTTACTTTTCCCTTTTCCAGCATAAGGTCTACTGCATTCCCGGTTAAAATCGGAAGGTATAGTGTAAGCACGACCGTGATTGCCGCAAATGCCAGAGAACAGAACATAAGCAGCCAGTAACGCCTGATATAAGACAGAACCTTTTGAATTGTGCTTTTTCTGCTATATGTTTTCACCTTTCCTCTCCCTTCTGCTGAAACTGCGAAGCATGTATTTCCTGATAAAGTTTACAATGTTTCAATAATTCCCCGTGCGTTCCCATTCCTACTACTTTTCCATCCTCCAGAACCAGGATATGATCGGCATGGCAAATGGAGGAAGTCCGCTGGGAAACAAGAAAAACAGTAGGATGATAGGTAAGGGACTGCAATGCCTTCCGCAGTTTTGCATCCGTTGCATAATCAAGAGCCGAAGTACTGTCATCCAAAATCAGGATCTGCGGTTTACGGACCAGCGCTCTGGCAATCGTAAGACGCTGTCTCTGTCCGCCGGACAGATTTCTTCCTCCCTGCTCTACCCGGAAATCCATTCCCTTATTCTTCTTCGCTACAAATTCCATGGACTGTGAAAGCTCCAACGCCTCCTTAAGCTCATCCTCCCCCGCATTCTCATTCCCCCATAAAAGATTGTCACGTATCGTTCCCTGGAAGAGTACTGCCTTCTGCATCACGATGCCAATCCTGTTTCGCAGTTCCTGATAAGATCTCTCCCGGACATCTCTGCCGTCTACAAATACCCTGCCCGCTGTTACATCATAAAATCTGGGAATTAAATGGACCAGCGTGCTTTTTCCGGAACCCGTGCCTCCTATAATTCCAATCGTGTCCCCCGGATTCGCCGTAAAGCTTACATTCTCTATAGAAGGCTCCTGCGCCCCCGGATAACAAAGCGATACATTTTCAAAAACTACCTTTCCTCCTCTTCCTGAAAAGGAAGTTCCTTCTATATTGTCCTCTTCCTGTTGCGGCTTTGACAGCTCTTCTCGCTGTAGCTTTGACGACTCTTCCTGCTGCGGCTCTGACATCTCTTCCCGCTGCGGCTTTGACGACTCTTCCCGCTGCGGCTCTGACAGTTCTTCCCGCCGTACCGTCTCCAGTGAAGATTCTTCTTCTAAAACAGCCAGAATACGTTTTGCACATGCCGCAGCCTTATTGGAAAGTATAATGGTATCGGCAAATTTAATGAGTTCTGCCAGAATCTGCGACAGATAGTTAATCAGCGCAACAACCTCTCCCTGCGACAACGTGCCGACATTGATACGGATACCGCCTACCCACAGAAGGCTCACAAGTGCAAAATTAATCAAAACATAGGTTACAGGATTTGTCAGAGCGGAAATCCTTCCGACAAAAAGCTGCGATTTTGCCAGCATATCATTTTCGTTTCGATAGGCCTCCTCTTCTTCCTCTTCCCTGTGAAACGCCCGAATGACGCGAACGCCTGTCAGATTCTCACGCGTACTGCCAAGCACACGGTCCAGCGCTCCCTGTACCATTTGATAGAGAGGCATACAAATCCTCATAATCCCAAAGATCACAACTGTCAGCGCCGGTATCGCTGCAAGAAAAATGAACGCCGCCTGCACATCAATGAAAAAAGCGCAGAGCATAGCGCCTGCTACGATAAAAGGAGAACGCAAAAACAGGCGGAGCGCCATATTTACTCCTGACTGCACCTGATTGATATCGCTCGTCATCCTGGTAATTAACGTTGAAGCGCCAAGTTTGTCTATTTCTGCAAACGAAAGTGTTTCAATATGCTCAAACAGCGCATGGCGAAGATTTGCAGCAAAACCAACCGCCGCTTTCGCCGCAAAATACTGCGCCGTAACGGAACAGACTAAGCCAACGAAAGCAAGCATCAGCAAAACGGCTCCTGACCGTATAATATAGCCCTTATCCTGCCTGTCAATCCCATAGTCAATGATTGCCGCCATAACCAACGGCACAATCAAATCAAATACCGCCTCCAACAGCTTAAACAGGGGTCCCGATATGCATTCTTTTTTGTATTCTCTGATATATTTCCACAATCTTTTCATCCGAAAGCCTTCCTTTAAATCCTAACTGCAATATCTATATTTTATCACATAAGTCAAGCGCCATAAGCAGAGTGCGGAAATAGTATTTGCCTTCTTTTCCTGTTTTATTTATAATGTTATTAGCGTGTTACATGATAAATTGACAACCAGGAGGATAACAGTGGGAAATTATGAATGGATCGCACCCTGCCATTTTGGATTAGAAGCAGTCCTGAAAAGAGAAATTTTGCGTTTGGGTTATGAAATTACGGAAGTAGATAACGGCAAGGTAACCTTTGCCGGCGATATCGACGCTGTTTGCCGCGCCAATATTTTTCTACGGACCACGGAAAGAATCCTGTTAAAAATCGGCAGCTTTCAGGCAAAAACCTTTGACGAGCTTTTTGAGCGTACCAAAGCAATCCCATGGGAACAGTATATCCCTGCGGACGGTAGGTTCTGGGTAACAAAGGCGACTTCTGTTAAAAGCAAGCTTTTTAGTCCCTCTGATATTCAGTCCATTATGAAAAAAGCCATGGTGGAACGGATGAAGGAAAAATATCATATCCATTGGTTCGCCGAGGATGGCGCTGACTTTCCTGTCAGAGTCAATATCATGAAAGATCAGGTCGTCATTGGACTGGATACTTCCGGAGATTCGCTGCACAAACGCGGTTACAGGAAAGCCACGGTACCCGCTCCCATTAGTGAAACGCTTGCAGCAGCGCTGATTTTATTGACGCCGTGGAACCGTGACCGCATTTTGGTAGACCCTTTTTGCGGAAGCGGCACTTTCCCAATTGAAGCCGCAATGATTGGCGCAGAGATTGCCCCGGGAATGAACCGGAGCTTTACCGCAGAGCATTGGACGCATCTCATCGATAAAAAACTCTGGTATGATGCCATTGATGAAGCCGAAAGCCGAATCAGGCGGGATTGCCAAATGGATATCCAGGGATATGATATCAGCCCGGACGCTATCAAAGCCTCTTTTGAAAATGCACGCATGGCGGAAGTGGAGCATTTGATTCACTTCCAACAACGTCCCGTGAAAGATTTAAGTCATCGGAAAAAATATGGATTTATCATTACGAATCCGCCCTACGGGCAAAGATTAGAAGTTCCAAAAGAACTGCCGGAACTCTACCGTCAGCTTGGAGAAGCCTATAGAAAGTTAGACAGTTGGTCCATGTATCTGATTTCAGCCTATGAAGATACAGAACGCCACATCGGTAAAAAAGCCGATAAATATCGTAAAATTTACAATGGCATGATGAAAACCAACCTTTATCAATATCTGGGGCCAAAGCCCCCGAAACGCAAATCAGACTTCTGACATTGCATATAAAAATCCTACAATCTGTTTGATCGTATCCAGTGTCTCATGTTGGTAAACGGCTTCTTTTTCCAATTCATGGGACACATTATTAACTTCAAAAGAAATATTCATCAGATCCTGCACCAAAGCGGAAATCATGTCAAAAACAACTTCTTTATCCTGCTGTTCGCACTCCTTCATTTCTTCCATGCAATTCCTGATTTCATCAATCCGCATAACCAGTTTATCCGTGATATTAATGGAATCTAAAGTCATCTGTTCCAGAGAATTCAGAGAATTTTCCATACGCCCAAGAATTAATTCCGTATTCTCTTCGGTTTCTTTTAAATTCATCATAACACCCCCAATAATTCATAAATCGTATCAATACCAATTAACTCCATTCCATTTAGGACTTTTTGGGAAAGAGTGAGCTGCTTTTTATTTACCTGAGGCAGAATACATTTGCGAAAACCCAGTTTTGCCGCCTCCGTCACTCTCTGCTCTGCCATGTTGACTGCACGTACTTCGCCTACCAAGCCAACTTCGCCAAAACAGATAGAACCTTCCTCCAGCGCCTGATTCCGGTAACTTGAAAGGATCGCCGCAACAACCGCCAAATCAAGCGCAGGTTCATGAATCCGCATACCGCCCGCAACATTGATATATGCATCGCAGTCTCCCAGACGAATCCCCAAACGCTTTTCAATTACCGCCATCAGCAGATTAACGCGATTATAGTCTGTCCCTGCCGCCGTCCTCCGGGGCATATTAAAACTGGTCTGGCAGATTAGAGCCTGTACTTCTATCAAAATAGGCCTTGTCCCCTCTAACGTACATGCAACCACCGAGCCGGCTTCCTTCTCCGGCTTTCCCTGCAGCATATACTCAGAGGGGTTTACAACCTCTTTCAATCCATTTCCGCACATTTCAAATACACCGATTTCGTTGGTAGAACCAAATCTGTTTTTCACACCCCGTAAGAAGCGATAGGGAGCGCTTCCATCTCCTTCAAAATACAATACGGTATCTACCATATGTTCTAATACGCGCGGTCCGGCCACTACGCCTTCTTTCGTCACATGACCGACCACAAAAACCGAAACGGAAAGTTCCTTTGCCAGACGCATCAACACCGCGGTTGCCTCCCGAATCTGCCCTACACTGCCCGGAGCAGAATCAATTTCTTCGCGGTACATTGTCTGAATCGAATCGATAATCACAACATCCGGCCTTTGCTCTGTCACTGCCTCTACAATCTGATCAAGATTGGTCTCACTCAGCAGAAAAAGTTCCTGTTCGAACTTCCCTAAACGCTCTGCACGCATCTTAATCTGCTTAACAGATTCTTCGCCGGAAACATATAAAATATGCTTTCCAGCGGCAACCATGCTTTGGCACATCTGCAGTAAAAGCGTTGACTTCCCAATGCCCGGATCGCCGCCAACCAATACGAGCGAGCCGGTAACAATGCCGCCGCCCAACACCCGATCCAGTTCGGTAATCCCTGTCAATGTACGTTCTTCTTCTGTAATACTTACTTCTGATAATCTGGAAGGTTCCGCCTTCTT
This sequence comes from uncultured Lachnospiraceae bacterium, assembly GCA_947630925.1. GTDB lineage: Bacteria > Bacillota > Clostridia > Lachnospirales > Lachnospiraceae > Butyribacter. The sequence goes on along the minus strand of CANRJM010000001.1, from coordinate 45,601 downwards.
CCAACGGATTTGTTCTTTTCCGGCCGATGCTTTTACTGCCGGCCCCTCCACAAATGTATTCCATGCTTTGCAGCCGGGACACTGGCCCAGCCACTTTACGCTTTCATAACCGCATTCTTTACAGAAAAAAACGGTTTTGCTTCTTCCCTTTGCCATATACTATAGTTTCACAGTGCGAATCTTTGCTACCTGCCCTGCATTCATCTCCAGGCTCAAAACCAGCTTGCCGCCAAGATTCGTCTTCATCTTTCCAAAACTTGTGTCATCCACATACACCTTGTACTCTGTTTCCGGCTCTAACTCTAAAGTAATCGAAGTATCCTCAATACACTCCACCTGAAACTTCACTTCCCGGTCGGTTGCCTTTAACCCTGTAACTGCTGTACCCGGCACGGATTCATAAACAAACAATCCATTTTTTTCTAATTTTGTGATTCCCTGAAACGTTTTTACTTTATATAAATCCCCTTCGTACTCAAAATCCGACAACTTCTGCTTCGTATCCAATTCATAATTTCCAAAGCTTAAAGTCCCGTCTTTCTCTTTCCGTATTAACTCTTTGATCACCGCCATGTTTCTTCCTCCTATGTCCATAAGTATTCTTATGTTACCGCTCAGCAACTCATACATAAATAAGCTCATATTTTTTGTGCGCATGTTCCGCCGCTTACACGTTTATTATATCATACCCTCCCGCTTTTTTCTACTATAATTAAAGATTGTAAAATATTATCTTTTCTTCCTGACAATCCACTCTGACCGTTCCACCCGGCTGGATTTCTCCGGAAAGCACCCGGTCAGCCAGTTCATCCTCTATTTTGGTCTGGATGCTCCTGCGGATTGGACGCGCGCCATAATTTTTGTCAAAACCACTTCTGGCAATATATCGGACTGCCTCATCCGTCACTTCTAACCGAATGCTCAGTTGTGCTTCCAAACGTTTTTCCAGCGCGCGGAGCAGAATGCGGACAATATCCTGTATATTTTCCTGTGTCAACACATGGAATACCAGCATTTCGTCAATACGATTGATAAATTCCGGTTTGAAGATTTTTTTCACTTCTTCCAGAACCGCTCCCTTCATCCGCTCATAATCGGCTTTCTGGTCTTCCTTTGTTCCAAAACCAAGATACTTTGGAGCAATAATCTGCTGCGCGCCCGCATTGGAAGTCATAATGATAATCGTATTCTTAAAACTAACTTTCCGTCCCTGCGCATCGGTAACATGGCCATCCTCTAAAATTTGCAGCAAAATATTAAATACATCCAGATGCGCTTTTTCAATTTCATCAAAAAGAATGACCGAATACGGATGTCTGCGTACTTTTTCACTCAACTGTCCGCCGTCGTCATATCCGACATAGCCCGGCGGGGAACCAATCATTTTAGAAACACTGTGTTTCTCCATATATTCTGACATGTCAACACGAATTATCGCATCTTCCCTTCCGAAAACCGCCTCTGCCAGCGCTTTGGAAAGCTCCGTCTTGCCAACGCCGGTCGGTCCTAAAAACAGGAATGAACCAATCGGACGGTTTGGATCCTTTAAACCAATACGGCCGCGCCGTACTGCCTTAGCGACTGCCGAAACAGCTTCATCCTGTCCGACCACCCTTTTATGCAGTTCTTCCTCCAGATGGCGCAGGCGTTCCATTTCTTCTTCCTGAAGCTTCTGCACCGGAATCTTCGTCCAATCAGCAATTAAATTTGCCACATCTGCTTCCGTTACCACCATATCCTCTTCCGAACGGTCTTTCTCCAGTTCTTTCTGCAGCCGTTTCATCTGATCTCTGCATACTACCTGCTGTTTTTTAATCTCGCTTGCCCGAACAAAATCCTCATCGCAGATTGCATCTTCCTTTTGCTGCTCCAAAGCAACCATCTGCTCTTCCAGATTCCGAAGTTCCGGGGATGGAAGATATAAGCTTAAACTGGTTTTTGCCGCCGCCTCGTCAATAGCATCAATCGCCTTATCCGGCAGGAAACGGTCACTGACATAGCGTTCCGACATCTTAACAGCCGCAACCAGCGCGCCATCCGTAATCGTAACATGATGATGCGCTTCATAACGTTCCCGCAGCCCCTTTAAAATAGCAATGGACTCTTCTTCTGACGGCTCCTCTACATCTACCGGCTGAAATCTGCGTTCCAACGCCGCATCCTTCTCTATATATTTGCGGTATTCCTCTCTCGTAGTTGCGCCAATTAATTGTATTTCCCCCCGCGCAAGCGCCGGCTTTAATATATTGGCAGCATCAATTGCCCCCTCTGCTCCGCCTGCGCCAATGATCGTATGGATTTCGTCAATAAACAATAAAATATTCCCGGACTGGCTGACTTCCTTAATCGCCCTCTTAATCCGTTCTTCAAATTCTCCCCGGTATTTTGAGCCGGCTACCATACCGGATAAGTCCAGAACAAGCACCTTCTTATCCTGCAAAATCTCCGGGATATCGCCAATTGCGATTTTCTGCGCAAGTCCTTCCACAACTGCCGTCTTACCAACCCCGGGTTCACCGACCAGACAGGGGTTGTTCTTCGTCCTCCTGCTCAAAATCTGCACCAGGCGGCGGATTTCCATATCTCTTCCAATCACAGGATCCAACTTGCCGTCCCTGGCATAGGCAGTTAAATTTCTGCTGTACTGGTCTAAAACCGGTGTTGCTGATTTCGTCCTCCTGCCCTTCTGCATCATATATTCATTCTTGGCGCTCGTCATATCCTGACCGGTCGCCGTCAGGACATCAATATACAGCTTCTGTACATTGATTCCCTTCGTATTCAGCAGACGCACGGCAATGCAGTCAATCTCCTTTAGAAGGGCGATTAAAATATGCTCACTTCCTATGCTGGACGCCCCCAGACGTTCCGCCTCAGACATAGCGTTCTGCACAATTTTCTGCGCTCTGGGCGTCAGTTCTTCCCGTCCTGCCGTCAGTACATTAGTGCCGGTAGACAAGTTCCCCTGTATCAATTCATATATCTTATGGTAAGAAACTCCATTTTCCGCCAGAACTTCCGCCGCAACGCCTTTTGTCTCTATCAATCCGAGCAATAAATGTTCTGTTCCGATATAGCCGTGTTCCAAAGCCACAGCATTCTTTTTGGCGTTATCCAAGACCTTCTGAGCGCTTTTTGTATAACGTTTCTGCATGATTATCCTGCCTCCAAATCATTATTGATCATTTCCTATAAGAATACCGAATACGGAATGCAATTGCAAGCAAAAGCATCAACGCGCAAAATACTCCCATGATGGCAACGACATATTTCAGGCTCTGAATCATTCTCTGAGAGGAATCTGCCTGAAGATCCTTTTCATTCATACTGCGGTAAAAGTCCCGCACACTGTCATATGGCATGAGCGCGCCGCTGCTTTTATCATACAAATAAAACATTTCTTCCGATTCTGTTCCATCTTCTTTCTCCCGGTTTTCGGCTTTCCCATAGAATAAAAGATACCTGCTGTCTTTATTTCCATTTAAAGCATACGCCGTTACCGTTTTCCCGTCAATGTCAAATTCTGTCTCTGAAAATCCCGTTGGAATTTCCGAGGCGTCCGTTATCTTCATGAGTTCAATCCCTGGACTTGCGCCAATATCCGCCTTTTCTTTCCTGGCGGCATCCTTTGGTGCGGAAGACGCATCCGGAGACGGTACTGCTTTTTTTCCCGCATCCGCTTTCTTGCCCTTACTGTCCAATGCTTTTTTCCCGGGTTTTGTACTGCTCTTTGGAAGCGGCGTCTCCATATTCGAAATGACGTTCTGTTCTTCTCTCTTCTTCTCCACAAAAATGTCTAATGCATTATAGGAAACGGACATCCTGGTTGAAGCATCATCATCCGCCACTACATTATATGGCTGTTTCAATGCAATGGTTGTCTGTCCATTTTTCCGCGCACGAAATTTCACAGAATATTTTATTTTTGCCGCACTGTCAGCGCGTTCCATATCTGATATTTGAAATTCATCATCATTGCCATGGACAACGCTTCCTCCCGTTACAAACTGTAAAATACGGTTATCATAGGAAAAATATCCTTCAAAGCCCTTGATGCCGCCTGCAGACCTTACCGTAATAACAACATATACCGTATCCCCCTCCGTAACCTTATTACTTTTCGTTGTTACCGATATAGAAGCTCCCGCTGCTTCTGCTTCTGCGGAAAAAAGAAAAGAGGCGCCCCATACAATACAAAAAAGCAGAATACCAAACAGGATTTTATTCATGTATCCTTCTGTAATTTTTCTGATTCCCATTGGTTTTCTGCTTTTTTGCAACATATTTTCCTCATTCCCGCGTGTTTTACATATTTTTTTAACGCTAAAACCGAACAGAGATAACTTTTATGACGACTTTCTGGTTACCTGAATTTTGTATTTTCTCACGCTTCCGTTTTGCGCTTTCACTTTAACCGTGTATGTTGTCGTTCCGACCGCCGGTTTTTTTGTGCCCGCGCCCGTTACCGTGGCGCTGGAACTCACTGCTGACGCATTGATTTTGATGGATGTAACGCTGTTCTTAATCGAAACTTTATACACCTTGCTGCCATCGTCTCCCAGTACAAACTTTGATGTAAAGGCGTGATTGGCGACGCTTAACGTTTTCAGATAATTATTTGGGTTTTTCCCTCCTGACGGCACAGGGCACGCGTTCGCCGGCATACTGTTATAGACCGGTATGGAAAATACCAATGACATATCATTTTTATCTGTCCCATATGCCGTATATGTTTTTGTCGCTTCACTGTTTGGAGCTTCAATATTTGCCATATACTGATGCCAGTAACGATTTTTGGAAGTCACATTAAACTTCTGCAGATACAACGTGTTCTGCCCTGCATTGATATACGCTTTGCCAATATAACTTGCGCCGCCGACAATAGACTTATACGGCGAAGTCCATGGACGCATGTAAGTTTTGCTGGAAGAGCTTCCTCCCTTTGCCCAGTTTAATCCATTCGCAATTGCGCCGCCCGATACGGTACTGTTGTTAGCGCCGATATTATAAAAATTATAAATGCCCTCATAGCCGGCAACCCTGCCGGAAACAGAACTGCTCATCAGCGTTGCGCTGATAACAACCTCCTGCTTTGCCCTTGATGCAAGATGATATGGGCTGACGCCGGACTTAGAAGCCGCCGTAATAAAGGTTTCAGAATATTTTCTGCTTTTTGTTGCACCTGTTTCATCCGTATAGGAATAATTCCGATTGTACATCGGCGTATTTTTTAATATTTTTTCAACGCCTGCCTGCGTATGGAAGTCTGCGTGATATTCCAGACTTTCATACTGGAATATCCCTCTTTCATCCAAAAAGTTGCGCGGATCCATATAGTATTTTACCGCTTTCTCCGAAGCCGTTACCCATGTAGAACCATCATATGGAATGAAGGAGTCGGTCTTCCAGTTATATGCGCCTTCGGCAAAGGATTTCCAATCGAGGGACTTACTGACCGGTAACAGATTCAAACCAACAACATTTTCATTCTGAATGACGGTGTTCCATGCCAGCCCTGTTTTATACGGAACAAATTTCCAATTGGGATACTTCTTATGAAGCGCCAGAAGACCTGATGTATAGGAGCTTGGAAAACCATCAGAAATCAGCTTATTTACATATTGCGCATCCGTAAGATTGAGTGTGCTCCCTTTATTTTCAGACGTCGTCTGCTTCTTACTGCTTTTTTCATCTTTTACTATCTGCAAAAAAACGTATTTGTCAGGAAGATATCCTTTTACCTTAGTCTTGCCGCTCGTCAATTTCACATACAGATACCGTTTGCCGGATACCGTTTTCGTCTTTAAAACAGTAATCTGCTTTCCTTTTGACAACGATACTTTCTTTCCCCCGACGGTAACCGCTGCGCTCCCTCCCGCCGTTTTTTTCAACGTAACCTTTGACGTTGATTTACAGACTGCAGGAAGTCCTTTTTTACAGATTAGCTCTATATGTTTTGATAAAATATACCCCTTGCATTTCTGAGAAGAGTACGTAACCGAAACCTGAAGCCATTTTGTATTCTTTACCAATGTCTCCGAAAGAATACGAACTTTTTTGGCTTTCTTAACCGTCACTGCTTTTTTATCCACTTTACAGGCAGAAGATTTGGTTGAAGCATTGGTTCGAAGCTTGACAGAATTTGCAGCGACACGGCCATAAACCTTTGTATGTACGCCTCCCGCCTGCGTCTTCACATACGACTTCTTGACATACCCCTTTACCGTCTTGCCGTTATGTTTCAGCTTAATATGATACCAGTTGCCATAGACGCCGGTTATTGTTATTTTCAAGCCGTTCGACAGCGTCACATTGGTTCCACCGGATTGGATAATGCTATATTTTGTCCCCGGCCCCGAACGAACATTTAGCATACCGCTCACCTTCACTGTCCCAACGGCTGATGCCCCGGCCTTTTCTTTTGATACCGGAAAAAACGAGCCGCAGACAATCAGCAACGCCGTCACTATATAAAAAAATCTTCCTTTGTAATTTTTCATAGAAACAACCATGCCTTTCTCTATTTTAGCAATGCCTTCAACTCGTCCGTGGTAAAATAGTAATGAGAACCACAAAAGTCGCAATTTATCTCAATCGTTTCCCCATCCTCTATCATTTTCCGCAGTTCTTTCTCCCCAATACTCGCAACCGCCTTGGAAACCCTTTCCCTGGAGCAGTTGCAGGCATATTGTGTCGGTATGCGTTCCAGAATCCTGACCTCCAAATCTCCTGTAACAAACTGTATGATATCTTCCGGAGTCATACCCTGTTCCATCAAATCCGTAACCGAATGAATATGCTCCAAAGATCTTTCAACAGAAGAAATCACGGACTCTTCTGCATACGGCATAACCTGAATGATAAAGCCGCCTGCCTGCTTAACATGATTCTCTTTATCCAACAAAACACCCAAACCAACCGAAGAAGGTATTTGTTCAGATGTAGCATAATAATATGTCAAATCCTCGGCAATTTCCCCGGAAACCAAATGTGTTTGTCCATTATATGGTTCTTTCATGCCGATATCGCGTATCACGTTTAGAAACCCCGGCCCCAACGCACCGGATACATCCAGTTTTCCTTTGTCATTCGGCGGAAGAATTACCACCGGCTGTTTGACATATCCCTTTACATTCGCTTTTGCGTCTGCAGTCACGGTCAAACCGCCAATCGGACCGCCGCACTGGATCTGCAGGGTTAAAACATCCCGTTCTCCTTTCATCATGCTGCCCATCATACAGCCCGCTGTCAGCAAACGTCCCAATGCAGCCGTAGCTACCGGACTGGTATTATGAATTTTTCTCGCCTGCTCTACCAAATTTCTTGATGCAGCGGCAAAAATACGCAGTTGTTGGCTGGCTGCTGTCGCGCGTACAATATAATCCTGGCTCATCGTTCTTCCCTCTTCTTTTTTGCTTTTTTAACTACAAAATATAAACGTTCCGTCCGGATTCCCGGCTTTTTTTTCGTAAACGCTTCGTAAACCTCAATCCCGCAAAAACCCTGATGCATCAGACATCCTTCTACCTCTGCAACCTCATAGGCTCTCTGCCGATGCAGTTCATCCGTTCTGAGAAACAAATCCTTTTCATCATCCTCTAATGCATAAACGGTAAGAAGATATTCATTCATCCGCTCCTCCCCGTGGTATTCATTTTCCCAGATATAACTGGCATCCTCCCTGTTTTCTGCAAATGTCCTGTTCCCAAGGATTTCTCTATAAAAATAATCTGTTTTCATATCAAAGATAAAAACGCCCTCCGGTTCCAGAAATTGAGCGACTCTTGCAAATACCCGCTCTAAATCTTCCGTACTGCATATATAATTCATGCCATCGCAGATACATACCATTGCAGAGACCGGAGCATGCAGCTCTAACTTTCGCATATCCTGATGAATCCATAAAATATCCTCTCTGCACTTGTTTTGCGCAAACTGCAGCATTTCCTCCGAAAGATCGACGCCAATCATCTGATAACCATGTTCTGCTAACCGTCTTGTAACCTCTCCGGTGCCACAGGCCAAATCGACAACAACCCCTTCTTTTACTCCCTGCTGTTCCAACAATTCCCATAAATACTTTACCCATGCATCATAGGGAATATTATCCATAAACCTGTCGTATACCGAAGCAAATCCTCCATAGATTGCAAATTCTTCCTGCATTTTGTCACCTGCTAACGCCTCTGGCGTGATAGCGCACCTTTTCCTTATACATATTCTCGTCTGCCTGCTTAATAAATTCATCCAGAGTCAGTTGTTCATTCGGAACGCCGGTCACATAGCCAATGCTGGCGTTTACCTGATATGGCTTTTCGGAATTTTCATTAAAATCTTCTAAGAAAGCCAGAACATTTTTATAAAATTCCTTTGTTTCCTCCTTTGACTCCACCTGTCCTGCTACGACATATTCATCCCCGCCAAACCGCGCGCAGGTAAATAGCGGCGGCGCGGCATTGGACAACGCCTTTCCTACGGTTGATATTGCAATATCGCCGTCGGCATGGCCATATGTATCATTGATATATTTTAATCCATTCAAATCAACGGACATTACCATGATCGGCATATTTTCACGGACACACTGCTCATAAACAGGTTCGACGCGCTGATAAAACCCGCGCCGGTTGAAAAGACCGGTCATTGGATCGTGTACATATTTATTTTCCAGATTATCAATCAACGCCTGCTGCCGCTGGCGGATTCTGGTTGCCTCTAATGCATTGCTGATATTCATAAAAAAGTGGTAGAGATGATGCATTTTGACCTTATCCGGATCATAGACCAGAGCCACATACCCTATCGAACGATCTAATACATGTAACGGCAGGAACATGACATTATTCTCTTCCTCTAATATATGATCCAGGCGCGGAAGCAGGGAACCGGTATGAAAGTCTGTGAGCCCCTGCCATTCTCCATCTTTCTGCGCAAGCATCATATTCATCGTCGCAGAATATCCAACCCGTTTAAACGTCTGCTCCTCAATAATATCGGATAACACTTTCTTCTCGCTCAAAAAATCATCCACGATACAAAGCCAGAATCTATCCACCAGAAAATTTTCTGCATAATCCTTTAAATTGTTAAATACGCCATAAAAGGAATCGGTATCCGCCAGCTTTGCCGTCATCTTAATCTGCAGGCGGTTAAAATGATCATAAAAATCAATCTGTTCATACAAATCTCTCGCCAGAGTACTATATACCCTGGTATTCGCTTCTTCACACCCGCAGGACGTACCATATATGATCTTGGAATCAATCCAGTGCTGTTTTTCGGGTGTTTCTCCTCTAAAATACTGTTCTAAAATACGATATGAACAGGCAATCGCTTCATAATAGTCATGCTTTGCCGTAGTGATAGACGGTATATGCTCTAATGCCTCACGAATACCGTCAAAACCCGTTACGGCAATATCCTCCGGAATCCGATACCCCGCTTCGGACAGATATTTAAAAGCGGCGATCGCCATTGTATCATTGGCGCAGACAATCGCTTCCGGCATAGGCAGGTCACTCTCTATAAATCCACGAATCACTTTTTCCGCCGGACCTCCCCAAAACTCGCCGTAACCAATCCGTTCTTCTTCTACGGGAATACCGTGCTTTTCCAAAACTTTTTTATAAACCTCGATGCGTTCTTCTGAAAACAGATTCCCTTTCTGTCCTGCAATAAAATTAATCCGTCGGTAATGGTGCTTTGTAATCAGATGTTCAATAATCTCGCTCATGGAATTGGAATACCGGAAATTCACATTAAAGCATCCTTCGATATAATGGTCTATGGATACTACCGGAAGATTATTTAATTTTGCCTTCTCAATAATTTCATCCCGGACACTATCCCTCTTAAACGTTTCAGATAACAGGATCACTGCATCCAACAAATCATAGTTAATCAGATGAAAAATATTGCTCTCTCCCACATCATGCTTCTCAAAATCGAACAAATTACTAAATGAATTAAAATAAAGAAGCTTATACTGAAAAGAATCTGCCAGGGAATGTAAGGATGCCAAAACTGTATCAATATATTCTGAATTAATTCCCGCTGTGCATATTGCTATGATTTTCTTTTCCTCATTCAGCAAAATACACACCCCCTATATCGTATTTGCAATCTCCTTCTTTAAAAACCCGATAAACCCACATATATAATAATTATACTTTATCCATATATTATTTTCAAGTGATTTTTCCTGTAAAATCCTGCATTTCTCGAACATTGGAGGAAAGATATTGTCCGTTGCCAAAAAAGAGGATTGACCGTCGAACATATGTACTTGCTTTGTTATAAAAATCATGTTACTATTTAAAAAAGGGCAGATAAAGAGAAGGAGGCTCGCAGCATGAGTAGAACACCGAAAAAACATGAGGAAGCTAAAAAATATATCCGCATACGGGGCGCTAAGGAGCACAATTTAAAAAATATCAGCATCGATCTGCCGCGCGATTCTTTTATCGTACTGACAGGACTAAGCGGTTCCGGCAAATCCTCTCTGGCATTTGACACTATCTATGCGGAAGGACAGCGCCGTTATATGGAATCCCTTTCTTCCTATGCCCGTATGTTCCTGGGGCGTATGGAAAAGCCAAATGTGGAAAGTATTGAAGGGTTATCTCCCGCAATTTCCATTGACCAGAAATCTACAAACCGCAATCCGCGTTCTACCGTAGGGACCGTTACGGAAATTTACGACTACTATCGTTTGCTTTTTGCCCGTATCGGAATCCCACATTGTCCTAAATGCGGTAAAGAAATCAAGAAGCAGACCGTCGACCAGATGGTTGATGAAATCATGACTTATGAAACCGGCACAAAACTGCAGCTTCTGGCGCCTGTCGTGCGCGGACGGAAAGGGGAGCATGCCAAAGTATTTGAATCCGCCAGAAAAAGCGGCTATGTCCGCGTTGTAGTCGATGGGCATCTCTATGAACTTTCTGAAGATATCAAATTGGAAAAGAATAAAAAACACAATATTGAGATTATGGTAGACCGGTTGGTCGTACGCCCGGGCATTGAAAAAAGACTTTCTGATTCCATTGAAAATGTTTTAAAACTGGCAGATGGACTTATGACAGTTGATATCCCAAATATTGGACAGAAGAATTTCAGCCAGAGTTTTTCCTGTCCGGATTGCGGTATCAGCATTGAAGAAATCGAACCCCGGAATTTTTCTTTTAATAACCCGTTTGGCGCATGTGAAACCTGCCACGGACTGGGATTTCGTATGGAGTTTTCCGAAGACCTGATCATTCCGGATCCCTCCCTGAGTATTCCGGAAGGCGCCCTTGCCGTTCCCGGATGGCAGTCAGCAACAAACCCCACCAGCTATGGGCGTTGTATCCTTGACGCTATCGCCGCAGAATACGGCTTCGATTTAACCCTCCCGTATCAGGAGCTGCCGGCGGAAGCCAGACAGCTAATCATGCATGGCACTAACGGTAAAACAGTACGCGTAAAATATAAAGGACAGCGCGGCACAGGAATCTACGATATTCCTTTTGAGGGTGTTATCCGAAACGTAGAACGGCGTTACCGTGAAACTGCTTCCGATATCAGCAAAAAAGAATATGAATCTTTTATGGAAATCATCCCATGCAAAGCCTGCAAAGGCGAACGCCTAAAACCGGGCGCTCTTGCCGTTACCGTAAGCGATAAAAATATTACCGAAATAACACGGATGCCAATCTGCGATTTGGTGGATTTTATGAAACATCTGGAACTGACCGAACGCCAGATTGCCATTGGAGATCTTGTTTTAAGAGAAATCAATGCGCGTCTTGGCTTTCTAATGGACGTAGGTTTAGGCTACCTTTCTCTGGCACGAAACGCGGGCACTTTATCAGGCGGCGAAGCACAGCGCATCCGGCTTGCCACCCAAATCGGTTCCGGTCTGGTCGGCGTTGCCTATATTCTGGACGAGCCAAGCATCGGCCTGCATCAACGTGATAACGACAAACTGCTGCGCACCCTGATTCGATTAAAAAACCTTGGAAATACTCTGCTTGTTGTAGAACATGATGAAGACACCATGTTAGCCGCTGATTACATTGTAGATATCGGCCCCGGCGCCGGCGTGCACGGCGGCGAAGTTGTCGCAGAAGGAACGGCCAAAGAAATCATGGAAAACGAAAATTCCATTACCGGCGCTTATTTAAGCGGACGTCTCCAAATCCCCGTTCCGAAGAAGCGCAGAAAACCAACGGGCTATATCTCTGTAAAAAAGGCCGCGGAAAATAACCTGAAAAATATAAATGTAGATTTTCCGCTTGGCGTTATGACCTGTGTAACGGGCGTGTCCGGTTCCGGCAAGAGTTCCCTTGTCAACGAGATCCTTTATAAAAGCCTTGCAAAAAAGCTGAACCGCGCGCGCACCATTCCGGGAAAACATAAGGAAATTACAGGTACAGAACAGTTGGATAAGATTATCGCCATTGACCAGTCGCCGATTGGCCGTACACCACGTTCCAATCCTGCAACTTACACAGGGGTATTTGATTTTATCCGCGAACTTTTTGCCTCTACACCGGATGCAAAAGCCAGGGGCTACAAAAAAGGCCGGTTTAGCTTTAACGCCAAAGGGGGCCGCTGCGAAGCGTGTTCCGGAGACGGCATCAACAAGATTGAAATGAACTTCCTTCCGGATATCTATATCCCCTGCGAGGTTTGCCACGGAGCAAGATATAACCGTGAAACATTGGATGTAAAATATAAAGGGAAAACAATTGCAGATGTCCTTGATATGACGGTAGAAGAGGCCTTGCAGTTTTTTGCCCCTTTACCGAAAATCCGCCGAAAAATAGAAACATTATATGACGTCGGCTTATCCTATATCAAACTTGGACAACCGTCCACTACTTTATCCGGCGGAGAGGCTCAGCGCATCAAACTTGCCACGGAACTGAGCCGGAAAAGCACCGGAAAAACAATTTATGTCCTGGACGAACCCACCACCGGCCTCCATTTTGCAGATGTCCATAAACTAATTGATATCTTACACAGACTTTCGGAGAGCGGTAATACAGTAATTGTCATTGAACACAATTTGGATGTAATCAAGACAGCGGACTATATTATTGATATCGGTCCGGAAGGAGGCGACCGTGGCGGAACGATTGTAGCGCAGGGCACTCCCGAAGAAATTGCTCAATGTAAGAAATCCTATACAGGACAGTATATTCAGAAAATGTTAAAGAAAGATTAAGGTGATGCTATGGAACAAAAAAAATATTCCTTCTTTGCTATGTTGGCGCGCATGAAATATATTGAGCGCTGGGCTCTGATGCGCAATTCTGTTACAGAAAATATCAGCGAACACTCTTTAGAAGTTTCCGTCATTGCGCATGCCCTTGCTATTTTGGGCAACAAACGCCTCGGCAAAAACTATAATTCGGAGCACGTCGCCCTGCTCGGTATCTATCACGACTGTACCGAAATCATTACCGGCGATATGCCTACCCCTGTTAAATATAAAAATCCGGACATTCAGTCTGCTTACAAACAGATTGAAAAGGAAGCGGCCTTGCGGCTGCTTGATATGCTTCCGGAGGATTTAAGAGAAGCATATCAACCATATTTTATCGTAGAAACAGAGGATAAAGAGTCTTACCGTCTGGTCAAAGCTGCCGATAAAATCTCAGCCCTGATTAAGTGCCTGGAAGAAGAAGCAGCCGGAAACAAGGAATTTCACAGCGCCAAACAGACCATTACAGATTCGATCAAAACAATGTGCTGTCCGGAAGCGGATATCTTTCTAAAAGAGTTTCTGCCGCTATACCAACTAACACTGGACGAACTCAACGGATAGCAGTTCTCCGGATATAAAACAGGGGGATGCATAAGCAATCCCCCTGTTTCATATCTATCCAAGCAGCGCCTTATCATTGGCAAATTCTTCGCCGCTGATTTCCTCAAATTTTCTTAAAAGATCTTCCACCGTAATCTTCTTTTTCTCTTCTCCCCGAATATCTAAAATGATTTTCCCTTCGTTCATCATAATCAAACGATTGCCATGCACGATTGCGTCGCGCATATTGTGTGTTACCATCATAGCCGTCAAATGATTTTCTTCAATGATTTGATCGGACAAAGCAAGCACCTTTGCCGCCGTCTTAGGATCCAACGCCGCCGTATGCTCATCCAGCAGAAGAATCCTCGGCCGTTTCAATGTCGCCATCAGAAGCGTAATTGCCTGACGCTGACCGCCGGACAACAGACCAACCTTTGATGTCATGCGGTCTTCCAATCCCAAGTCAAGTTTGGCAAGAAGTTCATGAAACTGCATCTTTTCCCGTTTTGTAATGCCCCATTTCAAGCCTCTTCTCTGACCACGTCTGGCAGCCAATGCAAGATTTTCCTGAATCTCCATGGTAGCTGTTGTTCCTGTCATAGGATCCTGAAAAACGCGTCCCAGAAAACTGGCTCTTTTGTGTTCCGGAAGCCCCGTGACATTTTCCCCGTCAATCAGAATCGTCCCGTTATCAATCGGCCATACCCCTGCAATCGCATTCAACACCGTTGATTTGCCGGCTCCATTGCCACCAATCACAGTAACAAAATCGCCCTCTTCCAACTTCAAATCGACGCCGTTTAACGCCTTTTTTTCATTAATCGTACCAATATTAAATGTTTTATGAACATCCCGCAATTCTAACATTATCGTACACCTCCCTTTGCTGCTCTCCGATAAGAATTCTTTGTCTTTCCTTTCAAATATGGAACGGCAAGGAATATCGCTACGACAATTGCTGAGAATAACTTCATATCAATAGAAGGTAAGCCCAGCCATACAACGAAACTGATCACAATATAATAAATAATGCTTCCGAATACTACAAACAAAAGCCTTCCGCAGAAGTTAAGCCTATTGCCGAAAATTGCTTCTCCAAGTACTTCTCCGATAATGACAGAAGCCAATCCGATAACAATCGCTCCACGCCCCATGTTAACGTCGCAGTTTCCCTGGTACTGCGCCAGAAGGCCGCCGGCAAGCCCAACCAGGCCATTCGAAAAAATCAACGCGATTACCTTCGCCACAGAGGTATTGATTCCCTGCGCCCGGGACATATTCGGGTTACAGCCGGTTGCACGGATCGTAAATCCCATTTCCGTCCCAAAGAACCAATAGAGAATAGCAATAATCAATGCCGTCAAAATTGCGGTAACAACAATCGTGCTGGTAATATAACGGAGCGAAACAATCAAATCAAATTGATCGACGCTGACTGCCTGGTTTGCTTTCCCTCCGGTAATGTTCAGGTTCACAGAATACAGAGCAATCTGCGTCAAAATTCCCGCCAGAATATCGGGAATCCCAAAAACAGTATGTAAAATACCAGTGATAAAACCTGCTACCATGCCCGCAATACATGCCATTATGACGGCAACCACCGGATGATAACCTGCCAGTATCAGCATAACGGCAACAGCGCCTCCTGTTGCCATGGTACCGTCTACCGTTAAGTCTGCAAAATTCAAAATCTTAAAGGTAAGATATACTCCGATTGACATGATGCCCCAGATCATTCCCTGTGATACGTTTCCCGGCAATGCCCTTACTAATGCCAATGGATCTAATGCTCCCAACACGGGGATAATTGTAACCATTTTTTCCTCCTTCCGCTGATTCCGTTCAGCCCGTTCCTACACTAAAACCCTTTTCGGATTTCCCCTGCAAGTTCTGCAATATCTGTTTCATCTGTATGCTCTTTCCATTTAATATGCACAGCGTCGCCCGTATATCGCGGGATCAAATGCACGTGAAGATGAAAGACCGTCTGTCCCGCCGGCTCTCCATTATTCTGCAGTACGTTAAGTCCTTCACAATGCAGTACTTTCTTTAAAACAGAAGCGCACTTCCTGGCAACCGGAAAAATCTTTTGACAATATTCTTCCGGCAGTTCAAACAAGTCTGCCGCATGGGTTTTCGGCAAAATAATACAGTGCCCCTTAGAGGCCGGCGCCGCATCCATGATAACCTTAAAATCCTCATCTTCATAAATTGTATTGGCCGGAATCTTTCCATGCGCTATTTTACAAAATATACAATTGTTATCAACTACCTGTTTCATACTCTGTGAATCTCCTTTTTCTAATAATAATCATCTGCCAAAGCGGAATAAAGTATCAAAGGTATGCAATACCCTGAAATTCCCTTTTGCAGTCAGATCGCCTGCCATAAACGCCGTCTGGAGCGGCGATTCTCCATAAATAATCTTTTCCAGTATCTGACGGTCAGACTTGATCGCTACATCTACCTCTTCCTTCTGTCCATAATAACATTCCAGTTTTGAATTATCGATTGAAAGAATCAAAGGCTTCTGAAATCCCTTAATTTCCCAGGAGAAAGTCAGCGCAATATCCGGTATCGGACTGAACGCCTTTCTAAATTCATCGATATACGGCTCCTCTGCACTGCTGTCAACAGAATCTCCCATCATTTCCCGGAACATCTGCGTCAATTCCTGGATATCTTCTTTCTGCTGCTTTACATATCTCTCATCTGATACATACATAGAGAGCTGTTCGCTTTCCTGCGGCGTCAGGCTGATTGTCTTGGTCTGCTGCACATTTTCACGCACTGCCATACTGCTGGAAGGAAACGAACTCAGTTTTTTTGAAAAGGTGCGATAGAAGTTTTCCGTCTTTTTTTCAATTAAATAGGAATATTCCGTGCCTGTTTCAAATGCAACCGGATCGCTGACATATGCGCAGATTCCATCGCACGGAATCCCTCCTAACATCTCCCATGCCTTTACCATGGTAAACTGCGCATCCTTTTCTCCATAGGTTGTCGCCAATACCACCGGCATCATATATAGAGATTTCATTTTTTCTTTATCGCCATACAACCAGCAGGCATCCAAAAACTGCCATAAAAGGCCGCCAATCCCCATCCATTCGACAGAAGCCGCCAAAATAACAGCATCTGCATCTTTAAAAGTCTTTGGCAAAATAGAAATACCGCGCTTATCTTCATATAAATTATATTTTGCCACTTTTATATTCAGTTCTTCCAAAACCGTAATGATTTTATTCATCACGAATATTGTGGGGTCATCAATCAAACCTCTTCCCCCATAATATATATTTACTTTCATCCTGCACCTCGTTCCTTCTATCCATTATGATTTTCCTATTTATTGGTTCCGTCTTCCTTTAAGACCAAGCGACAAAAATCCCATCAGCACAAATCCGCTTACAAAACCGCCCACATGAGCCGCATTATCCACTTCCATATTCACATAACCGCTGTACAATCCCAAAAACGCCATAAATGCAATCTGCTGGACGGAATACTGATACAGCCTCTGCCGAAAAAAAAGAACCAGAAAAAGCATGGCGCCGATGGTTCCAAAAATCGCTCCGGACGCGCCAATGGATACCGTGTAGCTATTCTGTATCATATTATAAACCATTGACGTACACCCTGCAAGAATACCTGAACCAAAATAAAGAATCCCATAACGCAGGCTTCCTATTCCCCGTTCCAGATAATATCCGATACATGCCAGGATAAACATATTATTTCCAATATGCTCCATATCGCTATGTAAAAACATAGAGGTAATCAACCGGTACCATTCCCCTTCCCGCAGCGCCTCATACCATGAAAGCGCTCCCTGCAGGACAATTTCTTCCCCATTTTCAAAGGATAAATCCGTATATAGAAAAATGAGAATATTGATAATCACAATAATAATCGTCAACCGAGGAATATAACGATCTCTCTCATACATGCTTTTTTTCTCTCCTATATCTTCTCCTGAACATAAACTACCTTTTTCTCCCTGTCAATGGTATCATAACAGATAAATGCAATTTTATCTATAGTTTTTCAATTTGTTTTCTTTCTATGCTTCTTTTTTTCATTTTTTGTCGAAGAAACAATAAATATGACAAGCGATATCTCTTCCACCGGGTTTTCCAAAAGATTATCATATAAGCGACAGTAATTTTAACACTGCATATTAAAAACAGGGGGTAATACAACGTGAAACATTTACTGGAACATTATAACTTACTTTTTGCAATGACAATCCTGACTGCTGTTGCAATCCTTCTAAAGTGTATTTGCGCAATTGTATATCAAATGTTGCTGCGTGATTCCGAACATGTAACTTCTACAAAAAACAAATGGCTTCGCTCTATGATAACAAAATATGAAGCCTGCTACAAACTGCAAATGCCCATATACGATACCGATACCTTTATACGCACTTATCTGGAACAGTATCGTTTGTTTGGATTGTCTATGAACACACTGGAAAAATCTGATTATTTCTGCGGTCTAACCGTGTCCGGCTGTACTCTCTTTGGCATTATGTTTGGCATCTATTATGGTCTTCCGGACCGTTGGATTTTAATCCACTCTATGACGTTAGTTCTTTTTCTGATCTTTCTGCCAATGAGCGAACTGATCTTTCAGGTGCGTTATAAAAAGAAGATGCTCCGGCTTCAGTTATTAAATCATTTTGAAAATAACCTGCGCTCCAGGCTGGAAGGACAATATCTGTATCCGGAAAAAAGAGCCGCGTACCAGCAGGAATACTTTCAGACAGAGGACAAGCAGTTACAGCCGGAAAAAGAAAAGGCAGAGGACAAGCAGATGCTGCCGGATAACGGGCAGCAGCCGGAAGCAGCAGCCACGCATCATCAAACCAAGGAGGAACCACAGCAATTGGAACCGGATATGCAGGAGTTACTGGATTCTCTCCTTGCGGAAAATAAAATTACCAAAGAATTAAAAGAAACCGAGGAAAAATTGTCCGCGGCAGCAACCCGTGAAAAATACCAACTTGTAGAAGAAATCATAAGGGAATATCTGTAAATATATAGTATTGGGAGGTTAAGATTCATTATGGAAATGAAATATAGTATATCAGATGCCGCCAAACAATTATCCGTGGAGACACATGTCCTCCGCTACTGGGAAGTTGAGTTAGGGCTGCATATCCGCCGAAACAGTCAGGGGCATCGCTTTTATGACGCCAAGGACATTTCTATCCTGAAAAACATTAAGGATTTAAAGGAACAGGGGTTTCAGTTGAAAGCGATTAAAATGATTCTCCCTGACATTGACAAAATTCATGCAATGGAGCCGCAAAAGCTTTACCGCCTTCGTGAAGAATTGAACCAACAGGTACAAGCCGCTGAAATGTATCATCCTGCGATGCAACGTACCGCACAGGTTACACCGCTTCATCCCAATTATACTTCGGCTTCTCCGGCAGTGGAACGGGTATCACAGGAAGAAAAGCTCCGTCACTTTGAAGCCATGATGCGAAAAATGATACAGACTACCGTCAAGGAAATGGAGCGGGAATCCGAGGAGCGCATTTGCGAAAAGATAACAACCAAATTAATAAAAGAAATGGATTACCTGACACGGCAAAGGGAAGAGCTTCACGAACGCCAGATCGCCCTTTTAAATAAAATTCTTTCCGAGGTAAAAAAAGAACTGCCGGAAGCCGCTGCAGCAGAAGAAACAGAGGTCAAACCACTTCAATCCCGCAAGAAAAAGAAGGAAAAGAAGCAAAAAAAGAAACTATTTGCGAAGTCTAATGGATAATGATATACTCTTCTATAGAAAAATCATATACGGCAGACAGTCCGACGGCAGACAGAATTTTTCCCGGACTGCTCTGCAAAATTCAAAGGGAGAAGAGTATGGGAAAATTAAAAATTGAGACATGCGGAAATATCGAAGGTCTTTATCTGATTCAACCGAAGGTAGCAGAAGACGCCAGAGGTTATTTTGTGGAAACCTATAACTACAGGGATTTTAAAGAAGCAGGACTTGATATGGTATTCGTACAGGACAACCAATCCGGTTCTTCCAAAGGTGTCCTGCGGGGGCTGCATTATCAGAAAAAACATACACAGGGTAAATTAGTCCGCGTTCTCCACGGCGAAGTATATGATGTTGCCGTAGATATCCGAAAAGGTTCAAAGACCTATGGACAGTGGTATGGCGTAACTTTATCCGCGGAAAAGAAAAATATGTTTTATATCCCGGAAGGATTTGCACACGGCTTTTATGTCCTTTCTGACACCGCAGAATTTTCTTATAAATGTACTGATTTTTATGATCCGTCATCTGAGGCGGGTATCTTTTGGAATGATGCAGCGATTGGGGTAAAATGGCCGATTCCTGAAAACGAAACGCCTCTTATCTCTGAAAAGGACAAGCTGCTTCCAAATTTTTCCGAAGACATTGCCCTTTGAGCAATCAAAAGGAACGTTTCGCAATTGCCTAATTCCACATACGAAGGAAAGGAAAGTTACCATGAAAAAAGTACTCATTACTGGCTGTAACGGTCAATTAGGAAGGGCCTTGAACCAGCTTTTAAAAAATACAGACATTATTTTGATTAACACAGATTTTGATACGCTGGATATCTGTGATACAAAACAGGTTTTTACCCTGGTCCGGGAGAAAATGCCGGATACTATCATAAACTGCGCCGCCTATACGGCCGTTGACCAATGCGAGACGGATCAGGAAAACGCGCGGCGCGTCAACGCACTTGGCCCAAAGAATCTGGCCGCTGCAGCAAAGGAAATTGACGCACAGCTTGTCCAGATATCTACGGACTATGTTTTTGACGGAAAAGCAGATAAGCCTTACCTTGAAACAGACATTCCCTGTCCGCAGAGTGTCTATGGTCTTACCAAGGCGGAAGGGGAAAAAGCTGTTATGGAAACACTGGAACGCTATTATATTATCCGAACGGCTTGGCTGTACGGAGACGGACATAACTTTGTGAAAACGATGCTTCGTCTTGCCAGGGATCATGACACTATTACCGTTGTGAACGATCAGTTTGGTTCGCCTACCTCAGCCCTGGAGTTAGGCAGAATGATCCTTCATATCGTCGATTCCGGAAAATATGGCATTTATCACGGAACCTGCGAAGGCGTTACCAGTTGGTATGAATTTGCCCGAAAAATTTTTTCACTGACAAAAACAAAGGTAACCGTCCTTCCTGTTACAACCGATGAATATCCTGCCGCTGTTGCAAAAAGACCTGCCTATTCCGTTCTGGAAAACCAAAAACTAAATTCACAGGGTTCTTACCGTATGAAACACTGGGAAGACGCTCTTGTTGAATATTTATCCGATACGGGAATGATAGGATAAACGGAGAAACTGCCATGAATATACTATTTTATCAATGGAATGCCTATAATCTGCATGACATCCTGATAACCTTTCAGCAATTAAAACATAATGTTACCTTGCTGACAGACGCTATTGAAAATCCGGAAGAGGACATGGCTTATACGCAAAAGCTGTCCCAGCTTCTCATGGAAAAGAGGTATGACTTTCTCTTTTCCATTAATTTTTTTCCGGTACTGGCAGAAGCCTGCCACGAAACCGATACACTATATGTCAGTTGGAATTGTGATAGTCCTTTGCTCGCTATGTATCATGATTCCATTTTTTATTCTACAAATGTAGTATTCACTTTTGACTATTCCAATTACAGTGAATTTCGTCAAATGGGCGTAACAAATATTTACCATCTTCCTCTCGCAGTTCATACAAAACGCATTGCCCGCCAGATACAATATGATCAGCCGCAGAATTATCCGGTATCTTTTGTCGGAAGCCTTTATGAAAAAAATTCCTATGACAGGATTGCCGCTTCTCTTCCCAGTTACTTATGCGGCTATCTGGAAGGCGCCATGAAAGCGCAGCTTCTGATATCCGGCGGAAACCTGTTAGAAGCGCTATTAACGGAAGATATTTGTATGAAGTTAGAAGACCTTGTAGAATATAAAAAATCTTCCCATTCCCTGGCGGATATCCGCACTCTCTTTTCCAGTACGGTTCTCGGCTTCAAAGCCGCTTCATTAGAACGGTTGGAAAATTTAAATTTTTTATCCCTGCAGTTTTTACAGCGGGCAGATTATGGAAGAAATCAGGTGCATCTTTTTACCAATTCCAAAACCGAACAGCTTCCCTTTGTCACACTCTACGAACCTGTGGATTATCTTACAAAAATGCCGCAAATTTTTTATGAAAGCAGTGTGAATCTCAACATGACAATTCCCAATATTAAGACTGGTATTCCTTTGCGCGTATGGGATATACTAGGAAGCAGAGGCTTCCTTTTATCTAACTATCAGCCGGAATTTGATACGACGTTTCGCTCAGGCGCGCACATGGACATTTACGAAGACAGAGAAGAGCTGTTTGATAAAATTCTATTTTATCTGGGGCATGATACGCTGCGCCAAAAAATAGCAAAACAGGGATATGAGCTGGTACAAAAAGAACACACTTATCTGCATCGGATGAAAACTTTTTTTGATATTCTTCATCCGTATCTGCAGTAGCTTTAATCCGTGTTCTCTTTATGCGGCTCTGTCATTTTTGATATACAAAAAACGGATTACTACGATTTATATTATTATGCATGAAAGGGTTAATTTTTATGAAGCAACTGGATGAAATTTTGGAAGAAAAAGAAGATTATTTACAACGCTATATTTTTGCAAACCGACGAATCCACTCCATTTTTGAAGAAACTACGCAGGAAGACTGTCCTGTCAATATACACGGCGCACCGGTTGGAGAATATTTCCATCAGGTATCCGCTTTTTTGCTGCAAATCGAAGAACTCTGGAACAAAAAAACAAGCGGGGAGCTGGAACATTACTCTATGGAAAAACTCCAGGCGTTAAACACCTCCTTATATCATGATATTACCGGTAAGCAATATGAAGAAAGCTGGGCAAATCCTTCCACCGCGCAGAAAAAGCTGAACAACGACTTTGCACCGGCTCTCTGCACACTCTATACTGAGCTCAGAGGCATGATTGTCTATGCTTATGAAAACCGTCCTTTTTTCCTTGCCGCACTTGCCGAACTTTTTATTGAAATATATAACATCTTAGAGCAGGGAGACGCCTCGGCGCAGGAAATAAAATCTGCCATTTATTATTACTTCTTAGACTATTCGGAAATCACTGTGGCAGACAGCCTCCACGATTCTTTTGATCCAAACCGTAAGTTTGCTGTCGATATTATCTGTAACTGCGATCTGTCGGATCTGCGCTATCTGTATCGTTTTGGGGAATATATTACGGAAAATGAACTGGAAACCGCAAAATATCTGAATACGCTTTCGGAGCAGGAGATACACGATATGGCATTTACATTTACGGACGGTTACCGCAGAGGGTTCTCTCTGTATAATATTGATTTAAGCAAAAAAAAGAGCGTCAATATCCGTTATCATCTTGGCTTTGAGCGGATGATCCGTGAGGTCATCCGGCAATTTGAGGAACTTGGGCTTTCTCCTTGTATCTATCGCGCCAGCGTAAGCCTTGCCCGTCGCAGCCCCCGCGGAAAGGTCGGCTACTATGGAGCTTCCCCCAATAAGCAATATGATTATGATCACCGCATGGATGATGCGCTTTTCTTTGATAAAGCATATGCCGAACACCGTCTCCAGGAACAGGAAAAGGCTTTAGAATCCATGAAGGAGCTATGCGCGGAGTTTGCGGGACCGGCTGTGATGGAAACATTTGGAGAAATACCATTTAATCCCATAGAAAAAGAAGAAGCGCTTCACTATTCCAAAAAACAGCAAAAATGGAAAATAGAATTTCAGGCGGCAAACGGCATGCTCTTAAACGAATACATTCCGGGAGACCAGACCAGTTTTTCCATTATCTCTTATCCCCTTCCGGAAATTGGCGAAAACTACCGTGAAATTTTTGAAAAAACCATATGCGTCAATACATTGGATCAGTCAAAATATTTAGAAATACAGACTAAATTAATTGATGCGCTCGATCAGGGCGAATTTGTGACCATTACCGGAAGAAACGGAAACCATACCAAACTTACCGTATCGCTGACTCCGCTTACCAATCCGGAGGAGGAAACAAAATTTGAAAACTGTCTGGCAGACGTCAATATCCCTCTGGGAGAAGTTTTCACTTCCCCGCGTCTGAATGGAACCAACGGTCTTTTGCATGTGACAAAGACCTTTTTAAACGACTTGGAATATCATGACATTGAACTGACATTTGAGGACGGCATCATCAAAGACTACAACTGTAGAAATTTTGATACGCCGGAAGAAAACAAAAAATATATACGCGATAATATTCTGTTTCAACATGAAACGCTTCCAATGGGAGAATTTGCCATTGGAACAAATACTACGGCGTATGCTTTGGGAAAAAAATATCAGATTTCACATCTTCTCCCAATACTAATCACGGAAAAGACCGGTCCGCACTTTGCAGTAGGCGATACCTGTTTTTCCCATGAAGAGGAGCTGCTTACCCGTAATCCGGATGGGAAAAAAATGATCGCAAAAGAAAATGATTTTTCTATGCTTCGTCATACTGACAGCAAGAAAGCATATTTTAACTGCCACACCGATATTACCATTCCGTATGATGAACTGGGAGATATCTGTGTGCATACAAAAACAGGACAAAGCATCCCCCTAATTCAGAACGGACGCTTTGTCCTGCCTGGTACAGAAGCCTTAAACGAAGCTTTAGAGACTTCCATTTAACGCCTCCTTTAATACCGTAATATTTTCCTGCATCAGCTCCACATAGCCGGTACCCTTTTCAAAGTCCAGCCGGCTTACATTGTGGACTGCATTTAATTGTGCTTTTTTCGCTCCCGTTTCATCGCATATTGTATTACACATCGCCTCGCTTGACAATTCCATATGAAACACAACGGGTATCCGATCTTCCTTTACCTTCCGTATCAAAAAGGCAATTGTTTCCGCGCTTGCATCCGTCTGTATAGAGCATCCCGGAAACGCTGCATAATACGTCAGGTTATAGGCATCTGCAAAATAGCGGAACGGAAATTTATCTGCCACGATAATCTCCCTGCGCTTTGCACCATCAATCACATTTTTAAACTGTTTATCTAATTCTGAAAGTTTTTTTAAATAAAACGCTGTATTTTTCTGATACTCCTCTGCATGTCTGCTATCCATAATACACAACTTATCGCACAGCTTCTGGACAATCTGCATGGCATTCTCCGGCGACGTCCAGACATGCTCGTCAAACCCATTCTTCTGTTCCTGCGTTTCCGAATGCTCTTCCTCCGTCTGCATGCCTTCTGTAATTTTCTCCTCCTTTAATTCGTCCACACAATCCATCAACCGTATCGTTTCTACTTTTTGATCCGTCGAAGCAAGGATTTTTTCCGCCCATGCATCTGACTCTCCGCCAATTGTCACAAAGAGATCTGCCTCCTGTACCGATACCATATCTTTTGGCGTAGGATCAAAGGAATGCGCATCTGCCCCCGGCAAAAGCAGCATACTTAAACGAATGTTATCGCCTGCGATATTTCTTAAGAAATCATATTCTGCATAAACAGTAGCAACCACTTTTAGTCTGCCATCCTCCCGGTCAGACTTCTGCGTGCTGCAGCCTCCTACCATTGCCAGAAGACTGCCAAAGAGCAGCAGACAAAAGAATCTCTGATATATTTTCATATCCAATCCTAAATCCTTTCAGAACTATCCCCTTCCAAAATATAATACTAAAATATTCGTCTGATATCAAAAGCTTTTCTTTAGATATTATATATCATCCGGCTGCAAATGTTCTTATTTTACTATTTTGCATTTGCTTTCGTCTCCGTACCCTGTCCCATAATTTCTTACAGTGGTATTTCGGCCTTTTCAGCTATAAAAATATCATCCTTCTTACAGTAGCGGGGGCTGCTGCAGATTCTCACTGCATTCCCTTTTCAGTCTGCCCAGCATTATTACCTGAACGGTAATCCGCCGACAGTTCACTAACAACCTTGCTATTATAGCATACGCCAAAAAGCAATGCAATACGCGATACTCTTACCTGTCAAACGTTTACCCATCAATCGTATATAGCCTTCCTCCTGCTTCATCAATTTTGACCACTTCTCCCCTATTGAGCTGATCTCCCAGTATTTTTCTCGCCAGCAATGTCTCTACATTTTTTTGCAGATAACGTTTTAACGGTCTGGCTCCATATACCGGATCATATGCCTGAGAGGCAATAAAATCAATTGCCCGCTGCGTTAGTTCCACTGTTATCTCTTTTTGTCTGAGACGGCCATTTAACTCCTGTAATAAAAGCTGCAGGATACCGGAAATATTTTCTTTCGTTAATGGCTGAAAAAGAACAATCTCATCCAGACGGTTTAAAAATTCCGGACGGAAACTGGCGCGCAGTTCTTCCATTGTCTGCTGTTCTGCCTGGGAACTGATATTCCCTTCGCTGTCCACTCCCTCTAACAAATGCATGGAACCGATATTAGAAGTTAAAATAAGAATCGTATTTTTAAAATCTACGGTACGTCCCTGTGAATCTGTAATCCGTCCATCATCCAGCACCTGCAACAGTATATTAAAGACATCCGGATGCGCCTTTTCTATTTCATCAAAAAGTACAACGGAATATGGTTTTCTACGGACTGCTTCTGTCAACTGACCGCCCTCTTCATAGCCGACATAGCCCGGAGGCGCTCCAATCAAGCGCGCCACACTATATTTTTCCATATATTCACTCATGTCAATTCGAATCATACTATTTTCGTCATCAAAAAGGCTGAAAGCAAGCGTCTTTGCCAGCTCTGTTTTCCCCACGCCGGTCGGGCCCAAAAACAGAAAAGAGCCGATTGGCCTGGTCGGATCCTTAATGCCCGCCCTGGAACGGAGTATCGCCTCTGCGACTAACTGCACTCCTTTATCCTGACCAATGACACGTTTATGCAGTTCTTCTTCTAATCGAAGCGTCTTTTCCCGTTCTCCTTCAGACAGCTTTGCAATTGGAATCCCTGTCCAGCGTGAAACAATCTTTGCGACCTCTTCTTCTGTTACGCTTTCCTGTACCAAAAAACGGTCGTCCTCCCTTGTTCTTTGCTCCGCTACCTCCAACTGTTTTTCCAGTTCCGGCAGCTTTCCATACTGCAGCTCCGCTAATTTATTCAGATCATACTCCCGTTTTGCTGCATCCATCTGTGTATGCAGATCCTCTAACTGTTCTTTTAACTGATTAACCTGGTCAACGGAAGCTTTTTCGCTGTCCCATCGTGCCTTCTGCAGATTAAATCCATCCCGAAGCTCCGCCAATGCTTTCTGTAATTCCTTCAAACGCTCCTCCGATAAATGGTCTGTCTCCTTTTTCAAAGCCGCCTCTTCAATTTCCATCTGCATAATTTTACGGCGCATCTCATCTAATTCTGCTGGCATACTGTCCAGTTCTGTTTTAATCATTGCGCATGCCTCGTCTATCAGGTCGATTGCCTTATCTGGTAAAAAACGGTCAGAAATATAACGGTTAGATAACGTTGCCGCCGCTACTAATGACGCATCGGTAATTTTAACCCCATGAAACACCTCATAACGGTCCTTTAACCCACGCAGAATGGAAATCGTATCTTCTACTGTTGGCTCCTCTACCATTACCGGCTGAAAACGCCGCTCCAATGCGGAATCCTTCTCTATATACATACGATATTCGTCAAGTGTTGTCGCGCCGATACAATGGAGTTCTCCCCGGGCAAGCATCGGCTTTAACATATTTCCGGCATCCATAGCTCCCTCTGTCTTGCCTGCTCCTACAATGGTATGCAGTTCGTCAATAAACAAGAGAATCCGTCCATCGCTTTTTCGGACTTCCTCTAAAACTGCCTTGAGCCTCTCTTCAAACTCGCCGCGGTATTTCGCGCCTGCAACCAACGCCCCCATATCCAGCGCAAATATCTTCTTATCCTTCAAGCCTTCTGGTACATCGCCCTTTACAATACGGTGCGCAAGCCCTTCTACTGCCGCCGTTTTTCCAACACCGGGTTCGCCGATCAACACCGGATTATTCTTCGTTTTTCTGGAAAGAATACGGATAATATTTCTGATTTCCTCATCGCGTCCTATGACAGGATCCAGACTGCCGCTTTTGGCGCGCTCTACCAGATCAGAACCATATTTCTCTAAAGTATCATATGTGACCTCCGGATTATCACTGGTTACTCTCTGATTTCCGCGAACCTCAGAAAGCGCCTGCAAAAAACGATCTCTTGTAATCTGGCAGTTTTTTAACAATGTTTTTATCTCTTTGCTTGGATACTCTAGCAAACTTAAGAAAAGATGCTCTACGGAAACATACTCATCCCCCATCCGTTTTGCCTCATCCTCGGCATAAATTAATGTTTTGTTTAAATAGGAATCCATATAAAGACTGCCGCCCTGTACTTTTGGCCTTTTCCGCAGCAATTCCTCTATCTGCGCCAGAAAAACTTCCGGCTCAATTCCCATCTTTTCTAAGAGCTTACTAATCAGGCTATCCTCTACCTGTATCAATGCTGTCAGAAAATGTTCCTGCCCTATTTCCTGATGTCCGTAGTCCATAGCAATTTTCTCTGTATCCTGCAGTACTTGCTGTGACTTTTGCGTAAAACGACTGATATTCATAATGTCTCCTTCCTATATGTTTGAAAAACAGCGTTCCAAAATCCAATCGAATTTTGAAACGCTGCTGCATATACAATGATTGCCGGAAAATTATCCCTCAATTGCAATATATTTACTTTCCTCTATCGCCTTTTCATCTTTTTTCGGTATCGACAGTTTCAGAATTCCATCTTCAAATTTGGCATGAATCTCTTCTTTGTCAATTTCTCCGCCTACATAAAAGCTGCGGCTCATTGTACCTGCGTAACGTTCTCTTCGAATATATTTTCCTTCCTCATCCTTCTCGTCGCGATCCAGGTTCTTGGCAGCCTGGATGATCAGATAGCCATTGTCTAGCTGTACATTTACCTCATCCTTCTTAAATCCCGGTAAATCAATATCCAGTTCATATCCCTGCTTGGTCTCCCGAACGTCGGTCTTCATCTCGTGTTTTGCATGCTTGCCATAAAGAGTTTTCTCAATATCCGGAAATGAAAAATCCATCCAGTCATCAAACAGGTTCTCTCTAAAAATACTAGGCATTAACATAAGTCATTCCTCCTTCAATGAAAACAATTGATTTTTCTTGGTACAAATATGTTATACCATACTTTGTTAGCCACGTCAAGGGTCGAGTGCTAATTTTTTTAAATTTTTTTCTTTTCCCCATATTTCAAGGCTTTCAAAAGATTTTACGCTAATCATTTTTACCATTTCATGGAGATTCATACACACATTTTACAAATTTTTTATCCCTTGTCTAAACTCCGTACAGAAAAATACAACGCCATCCTGATAAAAGGATAGGATACGCTCCCATCTTCTCTGCTGTTTTTTTGTCTGCTGAGGTATAATAATGATTGCCTTTCGCTATAGTATTATGTAAAATAAAATATAAGCAGTTTCATATTGATGTAGGCAATTGCGAAACGTTTCTATAGTCTATATGTGTGATCTGCACAAAACCAACACAGGCGGGCTTTCGCTATGTTTCGCAATTACCTATCATATTTATGACAAGAAAGGAGATTTTGCATTATGAAGAAAAATTTTGGAGCAAAACCGTATATGTTTCCACAGCCGGTTTTAATCGTAGCAACCTACGGGGAAGACGGAGCGCCGGACGCCATGAATGTAGCTTATGGTGGAATTGTCAATTCAAACCGTATTCAGATTAATATCGGAGTACGACACAAGACTACGGATAATATCAAAGCCAAAGGCGCTTTTACGGTAGGAATCGCAGACGTAAAAAATCTGGCGGCATCCGACTATGTCGGTATCGTTTCCGGTCATGACGAACCACAGAAAATGGAAAAATCCGGCTTTCATCTGCGGAAAAGCGAATTTGTAGACGCGCCGGTTATTGAAGATTTACCAATTACTTTAGAATGTAAAGTAGAAGAAATCAACCGTTATGAGGAAACGCTTCGCATTGTAGCGGAAATTGTCAATGTCTGCGCAGAGGAAACGGTTCTGGGCGACGACGGAGAAATTGAGCCGTCTAAGTTGGATATCATTAGTTATGATCCCGTCCATCACGGTTACTACAAACTGGGACAAAAGGTCGGAGACGCCTTTAAAGACGGTATGCAGCTCAAATAAAACGCTTCGGAAAATATTATGTTGTGATGAAACAGAAAAGATAACTGCAATTTGCCGTTTCCAAACGGCACAATTTAGAATGATTGCATTATATGAAAAAAGGAGGTAATAGAATGGGACGACTTGAACAAAAGGTAGCAGTAATTACAGGAGGAAATTCCGGCATTGGAGCCTACGCCGCAGAACTTTTTGCAAAGGAGGGGGCTAAAGTTGTCATTTCCGCAAGGCGCGCAGAACAATTAAAAGCCGTAGCCGATAAAATCAAAGCTGCCGGCGGAGAAGCTTTGGCTGTGCCTTGTGACATTTCTGATAAAGAGCAGTGCAAAGAAGTGATCAATAAGGCAGTGGAAGCATTTGGCACCATTGATATCCTGGTGAACAATGCAGGCGTCGTAGACGCCGGCATCGAGGCAATCGAAAAAGTATCAGACCAGACGATTGACACATTAATTGATATCAATACAAAAGGAACGCTTTATATGACGCGGGAGGCGTCCGGAATTATGGTCAAAAAGAAAGCAGGTTCTATTGTCAATGTCTCCAGTGTGGCAGGTTATACCGGAGGCGGCGGCGTTGCTTACGTTGCAAGCAAGGCTGCTCTGATTGGCATGACAAAGAATATCGCCATGCGCTGTGCGGCTGCAAATGTACGCTGTAATGCTCTTTGTCCCGGAAGCGTGGCAACGCCGATGGCTGCGGGCATGAAAAAAGAGAATCTGGATCCTGATATGATGGGAGCCATGGCAAAACATGCCGACCTTTCTTTACCGGTATGCACGCCCGAAGAAGTTGCCAATGCAATTTTATTTCTTGCAAGCGACGAGGCGTCTGCCATTACCGGACAGATTATTGTAATTGATCATGGAGCCGATCTGTAGGGCTAAGAGCTTTATGGAACCGTTTTCTTGATTCAAGAACAACGAGCCATGTCATGCATAAATTACCAAAAACTGCAAAACATAGTACAAGACAGCTATATTCTTGCAATATGACTGTCTTGTATTATATGAAAACGAAGCCGCAGCAGGAGGTAATTTATGAATTCTATTTGGACAAAGCATATTAAGATGCCACGTTTTCAACCATTGGAAGACAACGCAAAAACCGATGTTTTGATTATTGGCGGCGGTATTACCGGCATTTTATGCGCATATTTTTTACAGGAAAAAGGAATCGACTATATCCTTGCCGAAGGTAGAAATATCTGCAGCGGCACCACCCGGAATACCACTGCAAAAATCACGGCACAGCACGGTCTGATATATCATAAGCTGATAAAAAGCGTGGGAACAGAAAAAGCTAAAATGTATCTGGACAGCAATCTTGCCTCAGTCAAAAAATATTATGAACTATGTCAAAATTTAGATTGCGATTTCGAGAAAAAAACCTCTTATATCTACTCAAAAAATAATAGGGCGAAAATGGAAAGGGAGGCGGCAGCCTTGGATAAACTGGGGATTACTCCCTCTTTTTCTGACGCAGACGAGCTGCCCTTTGCAACGGCAGGCGCTATTGGATTGCCCGGACAGGCACAGTTTCATCCCCTGAAATTGATTGCACAGCTTGCGCCAAAACTGAAAATATACGAACATACCTTTGTGAAAAAGCTTTCAGAGAATACTGCCATTACGGAAAAGGGAAAAATTACGTTTCAAAGGCTCATCTTTGCCACACACTTCCCTATTGACAATAAGCACGGCATGTATTTTCTGAAAATGTATCAGGATCGTTCCTATGTCATTGCTCTGGAGCATGCCGCTCAGCTCGATGGAATGTATATGGACGAAGACAAAGCGGGGATTTCCTTTCGAAATTATCAGGATTATCTCTTACTCGGTTCCGGTTCGCACCGAACCGGAACGAAAAGTGAAAACTGGAAAGGGCTTAGAAAGTTTGCCTCAACATACTATCCCAATGCAAAAGAGACTTCCTATTGGGCAGCACAGGATTGTATGTCGCTGGATCATATCCCGTACATTGGCAGATATGCAAACCGTATGTCAGAATGTTTTGTCGCGTCAGGCTTTAATAAATGGGGAATGACTTCCTCTATGACGGCTGCCCAAATACTGACTGATTTCATCATCGGAAAAGAAAACCCCTATTCCCCCGTATTTCAACCCTCCAGAAATATGCTAAAACCGCAGTTACTGTTAAATGGACTGGAAGCAGCTTTTCATCTGCTGACGCTAACCAACAGACGCTGCCCTCATCTTGGCTGCGCCCTAAAGTGGAATCCTGCTGAACACACATGGGACTGTCCCTGCCACGGCTCACGATTTGACCACAGAGGGTATCTGTTAGATAATCCGGCAAACGGCAATCTGAAGACTACACGTTCATAAAACATCATAAAACAATCCGGGGCGTTTTGCAGCGCCCTTTTAACAGGATATACAAGAAAGGAATCCAATATGAGCAATCACCTGTTGGGACAAAGCAGCCCCTATCTTTTACAGCACGCTGAAAACCCCGTCGCTTGGTACCCCTGGGGAGAAGAAGCATTTGAAAAAGCGGAACAGGAAAACAAGCCTGTTTTTTTAAGCATCGGCTACAGTACCTGCCACTGGTGCCACGTTATGGCAGAGGAAAGTTTCGAAAATACGGAAATTGCTGAAATTTTAAAT
Source organism: uncultured Lachnospiraceae bacterium (assembly GCA_947630925.1). Classification (GTDB taxonomy): domain Bacteria; phylum Bacillota; class Clostridia; order Lachnospirales; family Lachnospiraceae; genus Butyribacter. Next base: position 12,930 of record CANRJM010000001.1, on the reverse strand, counting down.
CGGTATTTTATCGCAATTAAAGTAGACCGGGAAGAACGCCCGGATATTGACAGCGTTTATATGACTGTCTGTCAGACGCTGACCGGACATGGCGGCTGGCCATTGAGTATTTTTATGACGGCAAAACAAAAGCCCTTTTTTGCAGGTACCTATTTCCCTCCAACCGCACAGCAGGGTATCATAGGATTTCGAGAGCTTCTGCTGGCAATCGCCAAGCAATGGAAGACAAATCCCATAACGCTTTCCGAATCGGCAGATGCAGTCGTTTCAATGCTGCAAAAGCAGGACAAAGCGGCAAACGGTCAAATAGATAATACGCTTCCTGAAACAGCAGTAAAGCAATTTTTCGAAAGCTTTGATTCAGAATACGGCGGATTTGGAACTGCGCCAAAATTTCCCGCGCCACATCATCTAATCTTTCTTATGCTCTATTCTCAAATAAACGCAAAAAACCATGCAGCGGACCAACATACGCTCAAACCCGTCCTGTTTACACTGGAGCAAATGCGCAGGGGAGGTATTTTTGACCAGATTGGTTACGGATTTTCAAGATATTCCACCGATCGCTATTATCTTGTACCGCATTTTGAAAAAATGCTGTATGACAATGCGATGCTCATCTTAGCATATGCTATCGCATATAAGATTTCCGGCAGCGCTTTCCTGTTAGATACGGCAGAGCAAACAGCAAAATATATCCTGCAGGAAATGCGGGGAAAAAATGGAGCGTTTTTCTCTGCACAAGATGCGGACAGCGAAGGAAAAGAAGGAAAATTTTATCTGTGGGACTATGAAGAAATCTGTCAGGTCCTGGGGAAAGAACGCGGAAAGACCTTTTGCGACTATTATGGCATTACCAGGGAAGGAAATTTTGAAGGAAAAAATATTGCAAATCTCCTGAATGGAAATCCCTTCACAGAACAGTTTGAAGACGAACGGAAACAATTATACGAATACCGAAAATCCCGCGCCAAACTCCATCTGGATGACAAAGTCCTGACTTCATGGAATTCGCTCATGATCTGCGCCATGTCATATCTGTACCGCATTACCCAAAATGAACTCTATCGCTCGGCGGCTGAAGACGCGCAGCAATTCATTGAAAATAATCTCGCAGTTGGAAATACGCTCTATGTCAGTTACCGGAACGGCGTGCGCTCCGTACAGGGATTTTTAGATGATTTTTCCTATTACACGGCCGCATTGCTTTGTCTATATGAAGCAACCGGCAATTCTTACTATTTAAAACGTTCGGATGAAATTTGCGCCGAAGCACATCATCAATTTGCGGACGAGACAAACGGCGGTTACTTTTTGTACAGTAACAAAAGCAGCCATCTGGTCTTCCGTCCAAAGGAAACCTATGATGGCGCTCTGCCAAGCGGAAATTCTGTAATGGCTTATTGCCTTGTAAGACTTTCCCAATTGACCGATGCTTATGCCGAAGAACCCTCTGCCGGCAATACGGCCATAGGAGAAAATCATGCGGTCACACAGAGCATCCATTATGCAAAATACGCAGAAAAACAACTCTCCTTTTTATCACAGGAAGCAGCATATTATCCGGCAGGTTACAGCCTGTTTCTTATTGCCCAGCTCTTTTTTACCCATCCGCCGCAGACAATTACAGTGGTACTTGCCAAACCGGACTCTGCTGAAGCCATCTTAAAAAAACTGCCTCTTTATGCAGATATCACTCTGCTAGAGCACGAAACGGAAGCGTATCGTCTGCTTCACAACAAAACCACCTACTATGTATGCAAAAATCATACCTGTCTTCCTCCCACCAATCATATGCCGCAGGCAACCCCCCTGTCCTCTTAACGAAACGCCGTTTTTATGCGCGATCCAGTTTATGTATGGTAAACGTACAGATAATAACCGCAATAACAATAGAAATAAAGTCTGCGCTGGACTGGGCATATACAATACCGTTTAAGCCAAAAAGCCGGTCCAGAAGAAACAGCATCGGGATAAAGGCCATTCCCTGTCTGCATACGGTTAAGATCAATGACTGCAGCGCCTTACCCATTCCCTGCAATGTATTAATGCACAGGAAAAGTATACCAATTACCGGACCGGAAATCTGCAGGGCAATCATCATTTTGATTCCCTGTTGAATGACTTCGCGGTCATTGATAAACGCCCGGATAATCGGCTCTCTTGCCACAACCATAAACAATGTCAGTATGGTACCCATGAGAACCGCACAGACGCCGGTAAAACGGAACACCTTTTTTAAACGCTTTACATTTTTCGCACCATAATTATAGCCAATCAACGGTTGAATCCCCGTACAAAGACCAATCTGTAATAATATTACAAGCATATTAGCCTTCATGGCTACTCCCATTGCCGCAACCGGAGTATCCCCATATACTCCCAAGAAATTATTTAAAATGATATTCGAGCAGCTCATTAAAATATTATTCAAAGAAGCCGGCACACCAATCGCAAACACACCGGATGCAATCTTATCTTTATATTTAAAATACTTTGGATGAATCGAAAGTACTGTTTTCTTTCGCAGTAAATAATTTAAGTAGAAAACGCAGGCGCCCATATTTCCAACCACAGTTGCGATTGCTGCACCTGCAACGCCCCAATCCAGGACCAGAATCAGAATCGGATCTAAAATAATGTTTGTGACCGTTCCTATCATATTACCAATCATTGACTCTTTGGCGGCGCCTTCGCCACGCACAATATTACCAAATGCTGTCGCAAACATAACAAAAGGCGCTCCAAGCGCTACATAAGTCAGGTACTCTCTCGTAGGGTCTATCGTATTTTTACTGGCATTTACCATAACCAGGATTCCATCCATGCCTGTCAGAAAAACAATTGCCATGATAACACCCAGACCAAGAGATGCATAACAGCAAAACGCAGAAATATGTTTGGCGCGTTCTTCTCTGTTCTCTCCGAGCGCTCGGGATATTGCTGAACTGCCTCCAATTCCAAATAAATTTCCTAATGCCATAAATACCAGAAAAACCGGAGTTGCCAGAGATACCGCCGCCACCTGCAGCGCATCGCCTGTCTGACCAATAAAAAAAGTATCTGCCATATTATACACTACGACAACTAACATGGTAATAATCGTCGGTACTGCCATTACCGCTACCGCTTTCGGTACAGATGCCTTTTCAAACAATTCTCTATTTGTATTCATATTCTGTCTCTCTCCTATCCCGTGCTATCTGCTTTGCTTGCAAATATATTGTATCTTTTCTATTTTACTCCTATTTACTAAGAAAGGCAACTACCGAATCCATCACTTCACGAATCGAAACGCCCTGCTCCTTTGCTATTTTCGATATGCTGTCGTACTCCGGATAGCATCGGATGCTTCCGTCCGGCAAAGTACAGCGCTTGACTGCGACTTCTCCCCACTTTGTCCGGACACAGGTGGGTTCTCGTTCTAAAATTGTCCGTTCCATACTGATTCGTCTTATTCCAATCGTCGTTGTCTCTTGAAAAATAATGTTCTCCATCTGTTCCATCTGACTTTCCGTGCAGATTACATTCAGTTGATATGCCGGACGGTTTTTCTTCATAAAGACAGGTATATAATGCACATCCCTGGCGCCTGCCTCAAAAAGTCTTTCCAAAACATACCCAAGCTCTTCTCCCGTGCAGTCGTCGATATCCGTCTCTAACTTATAAATGGTATCTGCCGCCGTACTGATTGATTCTCCGGAGATAAGCATCGCCCGCAGCAAACTCGGTCTCTCATACTGACGCTTTCCGGCGCCAATGCCTATTTTTTGAATCGTAAATTGCTCCGGCAGCGTGTCAGCCGTACGTAAAGCCGCTGCGATCGCTGCTCCCGTCGGAGTAACCAATTCTCCGTGCACCTCTGTCATCCTGACGGGAAGATCATATTCCTTTATGATATTGGCTGCCGCCGGTACCGGCACCGGCAGAATACCATGCTGGCACCTGACCGTACCTGTCCCTTCATACAGCACAGGTATAATCACCTTTTCAATCCCCAGATTATCAATGCAGACTGCCACTGCTACAATATCCACAATCGAATCTACCGCGCCAACCTCATGAAAATGTACCTGCTCAACCGATACGCCATGTGCTTTTGCCTCAGCATGTGCCAGTATCTCAAATATCCGCTTCGCCATTGCCTTTGCATTCTCCGTTATCCGACTTTCCTCAATAAGCGCAATGATTTCCGGAAGTCCTCTATGTTCATGACTGTGTCCATGCCCCTCTGCGGATTCCTGAAGCCCATGCTCATGTCCATGCAGATATTTCATATCATGGTCATGATTTTCATGAGCGGAGTCCAATTTGACGCAAAAATCGCAGGCATCCAACCCCGCCTTTTTCACTCTGCGAATTTCAATATGATATCCGTCTAACGGAAGACTCTGTAATGCCTGCAGCAGCACTTTCTCCTCTGCCCCTAAATCTAACAGGGCAGCTACTGCCATATCACCGCTAATCCCTGCATAACACTCAAAATAAAGCGTTTTGTTCATCGTATTCCTTCCTCCCTGTCTGACAATACTTTAGACAAATGCAAGCGTTCAAACACCTTCCATATGCCTCTGTTCTCCCGCCAGCCGATTAATCTGCGTCGCAATATAGCCGGCTCCATAACCGTTATCAATATTAACGACTGCTACTCCGTTTGCGCAGGAATTTATCATAGTTAAGAGCGCCGAAAGCCCCTTCATAGCCGCGCCATATCCTACAGACGTCGGCACTGCAATGACCGGCCTGCTGACCATGCCTCCCAGCACGCTGGCAAGCGCGCCCTCCATTCCCGCTACTGCAACAATGCAATTCGCCTCCTGTATAATCTCCAATTTTGACAGCAGACGGTGCAGGCCACTGACTCCCACATCAAAAACCCGCTCCACGTTCGCGCCAAAAAATTCCGCTGTCTGCGCAGCCTCCTCTGCCACTGGAATATCCGCTGTTCCCGCCGTACAAACAGCTATTTTCCCTGTTCTTTTTTTCCCTTCTTTTTCTATCTTTAAAATATGGGAAATCTTATCATATACTACATTTGGCAATTCTTTTTTAATCAGATCATACTGTCTTTCATCTGCACGCGTACCCAGCACTTCCCCATTTTCTTCATAAAGTTTTCGGAAAATAGATACCAGAAATTCATCCGGCTTCCCACTGCAAAAAATCACTTCCGGAAACCCGGAACGGATTTCCCGGTTCAAATCCAGCTTTGCATAACCTAATTCCTCAAATGCCTGCCGCCTGAAATACTTCTCTGCTTCCTCTACCGAAAGCGTTCCCGCCTGAACCCGCTCTAATACCTTTCGCACTTCCATTCCTTCTTCACTCCCCATTCACTAACCAACGATCAGATCACTGCAAAATACATACCGTTTCCTATAGCTTACATCTCATACATGGAAATCAACCGTTCTTCCCTGTTTTGTAAAATCAATGGCAGTTCCAGTCCATTCTCCTCTAACAATGTTCTGTTGCTTAAAATTTCTTCCGCAGGGCCATCTTTTACCACTCTGCCGTCAGACAAAAGAATTGTCCTTGCACAGGTATCCAGTATCATATCCAGATCATGAGAAGCAATCAATTTCGTTCCCTTCATCTCACGAAGCACCTGTATCAGGTTCCGTCTGTTTTTGGGATCCAGTGCAATCGTAGGTTCATCCAAAAGTATCATCTTCGGTTCCAACGACAAAATGGTTGCTATGGAAGCTAACTTTTTCTGTCCGCCCGACATCCGGTAAATCTGTCTGTCCTTCAATTCCTCAATATGTACTTTTTCTAATGCATGTAGTACTCTCTTCTCCACTTCCTCTTCCGGTAGACCATAATTTCTCGGTCCGAATGCAACATCCTCATAGACGGTAGATAAAAAAAGCTGACTGTCAGAATCCTGAAAAACAAATCCAACCTGTTTTCGAATCTCTGCAACATTCTTTTTCACAACCGGCATTCCTGCGGCAAAGAGCTTCCCTCTATAGTTGCCGGCCAAACCTACCAAGAGCTTTAACAGCGTTGACTTTCCAGCGCCATTGGCGCCAATCAGTCCTACGCACTCCCCCGCCGATATCGAAAAATCAATATCATGCAGCACTTCTCTTCCATTCGGATAGGCAAATGATACTTTTTGAATTTCTATATCATACATTTCCGACTTCCTTTCCTGATGAAACATCACATTTTTTCTATTATCTGCTGTCAAAGAAAAAGCTTCCCTATCATTGAAAAAACAGGATACAGACGAAAGCTCACAAGAACGCCAACCCATATTACGACATATAAAATACTGCTTTTCCACGAAAAGACAGGAGCTGCTCCCACAAACCCGCCGGTATATCCGCGGAGCAGCATGCTGTCATAGACAATATCTGCACGGTCAATCGTCCGAAGGAAAAGCTGACCAACAAATGCGCCCCATGTTTTGATATGAATCCCCTTTTGCCGGGGAGCCCGCACTTTGTATGCCTGCAGCATTCTCTCCAGTTCTTTTAAAAAAATCACGAGATAACGTTCCATCAATAACAACATGGTAATCAATTCCTTCGGAAGATGGAAACAACGTAATGCATAACAAATTTTAGAAAATCCGGTTGTGACAATCAGACAATAGGATGCCAGGACACAGAATATCCCCTTTAGCAGCAATGTCAGAAGAGATATCATACCACTTATAATGGTAATACCGCCAATCTGAAAGAATGCCGCTCTGTCAAAAAATGGATTGGCAATCCCCACGAGACTGACCGGCAAAAGAATCATCCAAATTTTTCGAATACACTCTATCCATGAAATCTCATACCATATTCCCATGACAACCAGATATACAGCCATTCCCAAAACACCGGCAATTTCATATTTGGAAAAAGATACAACAATGAAAATATATAGAATTGTCACTAACAGACGGGAAAGCGGATGCACCTCCGCTTTCCCGCTCTTTGGAATATGATAAGCATCCGTTATATGAATATCACGGACCGCCCGCTGCATTTTATCCATTTCATCCTCCATCGCTGCCGCGGTCTCTTTTCCTCCGCATGAAACGAAGCAGATAACAACAGCCTGCACATAATATAAGAACAACGAATACTCCCACTATCCCCGAAAAAGAAGTCTCGAATATAGAATGACTGTTTTTCCATGCATAATCCGGTAAGAGCGCTGTTTTCTCCTGCAATTTCTGCGCCGCCTGGTAAAGCGGAAATCCGGAAGGTTTTATTTCTGCGGCTCCAAAAACCTGTTCCATTGACCACTCCAAGCCGTCCGGATCAGAAGATGCCAGCAAAGAAATGCCGCCGCTCAGGATTACCGCTGCAACTGCTATGATTACAATGGTTTTCCGGAAAGTTAGTTTTCCCCCGACGGTTTCCCGCGTAAACTCCTGATATCCCCAAAGCAGCTCTGGACGCGCTTCATATAGAAAAAGCAGGACCGCCGCCGTAATCAATCCCTCTACTATGCCAATCGCCAGATGAATCGGCTGCATGACCGATAAAAAGACCATAAACGGAAGTTCTGTAATGCCGGATGCCAGAGTCTGCAACGTAATACTAAAAGCGCCAAGCTGTAGTGTCAGAATGCTGCCCAATAACGAAGCAGCCAGAATCTTTTTCCTTGACATGCCTCTTTTCATCATCTGCCTCCAAATAAGCATACCACCGACAAAACAGCCATAAAACGCCATGTTCCAGATATTGCACCCCAACGCCAGAAGGCCTCCGTCCGCAAAAAGAAAGCATTGGACGAGAAGCACGCAGCACAAGGTCAGAAAGCCTGCCGAAGGCCCTAACAACGCTGACAACAGCATACCTCCGCATAAATGACCGGACGAACCGGTTCCCGGTATCGTAAAATTAATCATCTGCGCCGCAAAGACAAAAGCGCCCATCACTCCCATTACCGGTATTTTCTTTTGATCCTCCTCCAGACGGATCCGTCTGACAGACAAACCTAACGCCGCAATGGAGCAGGCATACATCGTCCCGGCCACCGCCGGCGCAACCAGTGCATCTGTCATATGCATAAGATATCACTCCTTTTGTTTTTCCTATTGCGTTTTTGCAATCAGTTCTTCAAAGTCTTTTCTGACTTTACGGAAACACTCCAGCAATTTGGGAGAAAATACACCGCATTCTCCTGAAACAATCATATGAAACGCCTTTTCCGGCGAAAATGCATCTTTATAAACACGTTCACACACCAAAGCATCATACACATCCGCTATAGAAACTATCTGTGCGGATATTGGGATTTCTTCCCCGGAAAGCCCATCCGGATATCCCTTTCCATCATAACGCTCATGGTGATGGCGGCAAATCTCATAGCTTGTTTTACGATATCCCTCATCCCAAATCCCTTTGATCTGGTTAATGATATCACACCCCCTGGTTGTATGCGACTTCATATATTCGAACTCATCATCTGTCAGCCTTGCCGGTTTTAAGAGAATGCTGTCCGGAATGGCAATTTTCCCAATATCGTGCAATGAACTGGCAGCAACAATAATCTCAATCCGCTCATCCGTAAGACCATATTCCGGATATTCCTTCATAAGGGAATTTGCCAAAATTTGAGTAAATCCTTTTACCCGTTTAATATGTTCACCGCTTTCCAGATTTCTGTATTCAACCACATTACCTAAAATATCTATGATCTTTTCATTGCTTTCCTTGAGCTTAGCCGCTTGAAGCTGTAATAGCCGATACTGCTTCCGCAGGGCTGCTGTCTGCTTACCAACCTTTTCCTCTAAAGATTTTTTATACCGAAACAATTCTACGATATTTTTTACCCGCTGCTTAACCAGGGACGGCTCAAAGGGCTTATGGATAAAGTCGGATACTCCCATCTCAAAACATTTGTTTTCAATTTCAACAGAATGTTCTGCACTGATAATTAAAATCGGGATTTTATCCATCAAAGACATCTCCTGCATTTCATGAATCACGCTGAATCCGTCCTTAACAGGCATCTGTATGTCCAGAAGGATTGCTTCAATGTTCTCTTTTTGATTCCGGATCTCTTTCAGCGCCTCCTCGCCATTTTCTGCTGTCACAATATGATATTCCGACTCTAGAAAATTCGCTAACATTTCTCTGTTTATCTCTACGTCATCTACCACTAAAATTATGTTTTCCATACTTATTCCTTTCTTTTTCTCTACATGGAATGTACGACAACTCTTCCATTTTTGCAAACCACTTCTACGTTTCTTACCTGAAATGCTTTCCATTTATTATTATGAAGATATATGGTTGTTCCTTCATACAACTCGCCTTCCACCACTGCTTTAGCTCCCTGCATTTTAATTACTATTTCCTCGATCTCCTTTAGTTGTTCCTGCAGATTTTTTATTTCCTCTTCTATTGTATAAATTGCCTGCTCTACCTTAATATAAATCTCCATCGTATTTCTGATTTCCGGCGGATATTTTTTCTGATATCTGATATAAGCATTTCCTAAAATGCTCAGTTCCTTATGTTCTTCCTCCAACTGCGATTCCAACGCGGCTTTTTTTTGTAAAACCACACTGTCTATCCCCAACTGAACATTCGTTTCTATGCCGATATGATTTCCAAGCTGATGCACTTTTAACTGGAATGCAGCCTGTGCATATCCCCCTGCAAGCATTCCCTTTTTCCCATTGATCATAATGGAATCTCCTGCCTGCAGCAGGCAGTTCAGACAATAGTTTGCATAGATATTCTCGCCTGATATTACATGAATTGCCTCAAAGAACTGCCCATTGATCCGTCCGCCTGCTTTAATCAAACCTTCGCCACCGCCATTGGCGCCCGAACCTATAACTATGTCGCCCTCGCATTGAATGGTCGCGGCTTCGACAAAGCCATAAATAACAATATCCTGGCTCGCCTTGATTACAGAGCCGGCGCCAACATTTCCCTTTACATAAATACATCCGTCGAAATCAATATTTCCACTTGTAGCCGTCACCTCATCCAATACAAGCATTTTACTGATATAAATTTGATTCTCTCCCAGTAATTCTATCCTTCCATCCACCGCCGCAACATATGTCTTCCGATCCGGCTGCAGTTCAAAGCCCTCGCCTGTTAAGACATTCTTTTCCTGTCCATACAATGCCGGCAGCTTTTTCCCGGTAACCGTATAACCATCTTCCCCGGATTGCGCGGAATGATAAACCGCAATCTTCTGACCCTTTTCTACCATTTCAAACCATTGAATATTCTTATAATCTGCCGAACCGTCAGGCAGGATATTAGGCTTTTTCTTATTCTCTGTATGAAAGAAAAACTCATACCAACCATCTTCCCCCTTCGTCGGAAGCTTTCCTTTGGCAATGACAACGGAAACATTGTACCGCTTCTTTTCCAAAAGCTCGTCAACGGCTTCTTCCAGAATGCCATATGTAATCCCCTGTCTTTCCAGCGCATGCATTACTTCTTCTCTGGATACCGTTTCCGACTCAGAACATTTTATCTCAATCATGGATTCCATCTGGTCGGCACTGGTAAATATAGAAAACCTTTCATAATCTGTTTCTACTTTTGTCGGAGAAAGAATCCCCTCCAAAAAGGAAGAAACAATCTCTTCGCGCATCCTTTTCATATCTGCAGCAGTATACATAAAACTGCGGTAGGAAGATACGTCAATGCCTGCTTCCAGCCCGAGACGGATTTCCCTCATCTGCTTCCAGTCAAATAACGGATTCGCATAAATCTCTACATTCAGCCTTTTTTCCAGTCCGAGACGAATCTCCCGCATCTGCCGCCAACTAAAATCAATTTTAGCATAAATCGCGGGATCCAATCCGTCTTCCAACCCTTGACAGATTTCGCGAATGGCTGCTCCCCGAAACTCCTTAATCAGATATTTAGAAATATCCAGTTTTTTTTCTATCGCCCGCCGGATTTCACGCAGTTGTTCAACCTGATATCCTTTTTTTATATACGATATGATATTGGCTCTGCTCAGCAGCGCTTTTCTCAACTCACACAAGATGCCCGCATCTAATTTAATGTAAGAAGAAAGGTCCAGCCCATCCTGCAGTCCAAGACGAATCTGGCGCATCGTCCGGTATTCCACAGATGGCATCGCATAGATCATATAGTTAATCTTTTGAAGCATTCCCTTGCGTATTTCTTCCATCTGGAACCAATCGTACTCCGGTTTTGCATAGACGCTGACATCCAGCCCTTCCTGCATGCCAAGACGGATCTGACGCATCTGAATTGCCATATACTGGGGATCTGCATAGACAGATACATCCAATCCGTCCGCAATTCCCATATTGATTTCCATTGTCTGATCTGAATCAAACCTATCATTTGGGATAGGCAACTCCTTTTCGTATGTCATACTTCTACCTCGACCTATTTTTATTTCCTGATAAATAACATATATAGAAAAATAATTAGACTATAACCATAGCCTAATTATTTTTGTGTTCCCCTCATTCTTTTATCATACAATATTTTCCCATAAATGGCAATCGTTCCTATCTCTTTTTTTCAAGACGGAGCTGAAAAGCACTATTAGCACTTGTCATCTGTTGGCGCTTCCGCTAATACTCTTTATGAAATATGATATTATTTCTATAAAAAAATACATAAAGACGCAGGAGGATAAAAATGGCAGTAAAACAAAGAGGAATTCGTAACTATTTAATGAACAATCCAACTTTTATGAAGAAATATACATATAATGGCTTTATATAAAAATTGGTAAAATTTTGAAAAAACATTGACAAACAGGAAAAAGATAGGTAATATCAACAAAGATTAGCGAAGACTAACTCAAGACCCGAAAAACGTCACTTTCAGAAAGAGCTTAGCTCAAATTAATAAAATGGAGGAAATTTTAAATGATAAAAAGAAAGTTTGGAATAATAGCACTTGCATCGGTAATATTGACGGTATCTATAGGAACAACAAAAGTAGGTGCAATAACTACACAAGAAAATAAGGAATTATCTGCTTATAAGGCGGTAGAAACATTAAAAAATGTAGCAGAATTGGAAATTCCATGCGAGAATATTACAAATGATTATGGAGAATATATTGCCGAATTAGATAATCAGACTGTAACAATGAGTGAGAACAATGAAATAGAATTTGTATCAAGTGTTGATAACAGTGTAGAAGTAGGTGTAAGTTATGAAATTGATGCAGACGATGACTCTACCCAAGAAATTGACGATGTTATTGTAATGGAGAATGATTTAGAAGATTATTTTATTACAACTGAGGTTTTTGATGGAGGATTAAGAAATTGTTTTATTATTGATAAAAATTGTGAAGAGGAATCTTTTCAGGTGGAATTGGATTTACCGCAGGGTTCCTATCTTGAATTCTCAAAAGATGAATACAATGATAATAAAATGGATGGTTCAATATTGATAATGAGGGATGCGGATACAATAATTGGAGCAATTGGAATACCATGGGCTAAGGATGCAGATGGTAATGAGGTTGAGACATATTATGAAATAAATGGAGATAAAATTATACAGCATGTGAAGCATATAGGAAGAAATGTTAAATATCCAATAGTTGCAGATCCTGTAATTTCATTTAAGTCGTGCTTTAAATCAGGAAAATGGATAACAAGGAATGGTGTTGTGAGTTTATCATTAAAGCCTAATGCGACGCTGAGAATGAGTATGATAACAGGTTCATCTTCGATGAGAAAATATAGTTGGAGTGCTGTAAAGTCAAAATTTAGCAGTAGTAAGAAATGGAAAAATACTACAAGTATGAAGGATCAGTATGAGTGTCATTGGTATTTTGCATTCTATAAAAGTAAATTTAATTTAGAGCCATCACGTCCAACAACGAATTGGCCAAATATGGTAGCAAAATTATGCAATCCATAAATTATGGATAGTGTCAAGTGATCCATGAAAAAACGAGTCAAAAGAAAAAAGGCTCGAATGAACCTTGAAAATTGCAGATATTT